>NZ_JAGXJZ010000002.1:0-543697 GCF_019091095.1 Achromobacter sp. GbtcB20
GTTCGCTTGATCCTTGATTCCAATTGACTCTCCTTTTTTCTCTCAAAAAGGTGTCAACCAATTCCAGGACGGGTCACCAGAATGAAAAAAGCCGCGCTTACACTGCGCGGCTTTTTTATTGGGCGGCAGCTGTCGCCAGAGGATCAGTACATGTCCCGCGGCTGCGCGCCGGAGAAGTTCAGGAAGCGCGTGCTGGAGCCCTGGAACGTCAGGCGCACCGTGCCGATGGGACCGTTACGCTGCTTGCCGATGATGATCTCGGCCGTGCCCTTGTCCGGCGAATCCGGGTTGTAGACCTCGTCGCGATAGATGAACAGGATCACGTCCGCGTCCTGTTCGATAGCGCCCGATTCACGCAGGTCGCTCATCACGGGACGCTTGTTGGGGCGCTGCTCCAGGCTTCGGTTCAGCTGCGACAGCGCGATCAGCGGGCAGTTCAGTTCCTTGGCCAGACCCTTGAGCGAGCGGCTGATTTCCGACACTTCGGTGGCCCGGTTTTCGCCGGAGCCGTTGCCCGACATGAGCTGCAGGTAGTCGATGATGATGAGGCCGAGCTGTCCGCACTGGCGCGCCAGACGGCGTGCGCGGGCGCGCACTTCCATCGGGCTGAGCGCGGGCGATTCGTCGATGTAGACCTGCGCGTCCTGCATGAGCTGCACGGCGTGGGTGACGCGCGGCCAGTCTTCGGCGATCAGCTTGCCGGTACGCATGCGGTGCTGGTCCAGCAGCCCCACGGAACCCAGCATACGCATGGCGAGCTGAACCGCGCCCATTTCCATGGAGAAAACCGCCACGGGCAGGCCCTCTTCGATGGCGACGTGTTCGCCGATGTTCATGGAGAACGAGGTCTTGCCCATCGAGGGGCGTCCCGCCACGATGATGAGGTCGCCGCCCTGCATGCCGGACGTCATCTTGTCCAGGTCGGTAAAGCCCGTGGGCACGCCCGTCACGTCGGACGTGCTCTCGCGGTGATAGAGCTCGTCGATGCGCTCGACCACCTGGGTCAAGAGCGGCTGGATCTCCTGGAAGCCCGCGGCGCCGCGCGCGCCTTCCTGGGCGATCTTGAACACCTTGGACTCGGCCTCGTCCAGCAGTTGGCGCGCTTCCTTGCCCTGCGGGTTCATGGCGGCCGAAGAGATTTCGTCGGCGATGGACACCAGCTTGCGCAGCATGGCGCGCTCGCGCACGATCTCGCCGTAGCGGCGGATGTTGGCGGCGGACGGCGTGTTGTGCGCCAGCGCGTTCAGGTACGCCAGCCCGCCGGACTCTTCGGCCTTGCCCGCGCTGACGAGGGATTCGTGCACGGTGATGACGTCGGCCGGGCGCGCCAGACCGATCAGGCGAGCGATGTGGTGCCAGATCAGCCGGTGGTCGTGCCGGTAGAAGTCTTCTTCGAGGAGCACGTCCGCGATGCGGTCCCATGCGGCGTTGTCCAGCAGCAGTCCGCCCAGGACCGACTGCTCGGCCTCGATGGAATGGGGAGGGACGCGCAGGTACTCGAGCTGGGAATCGGCGGGTGTGTTCATGGCTTCAATAGTAACGGCTGCAGGATATCCGCGACGCGGAAAAACCCTTGGATATCGCGCGAGGGAAAGCGGGCGAGGACCGGGCGCAGGGGCATGGCGATGCCGCACAGCACGCGCGCCAGCCGCTTCAAGCGGATGCGCACTTCGGGATCCGGATTGCTCTCCAGGTAGACGTCCAGCGCCAGCTTGCCCAGCGACCTGGCGTCGTCGTCTTCGAGTTTACGCAAGGAGACCAGCGAGGCCAGCATCTGGAACAGGTCATACGCTTGCGCAAGCGGCCGGGACAGCGTCGCACCGATGTTTTCCTCGAAGTCGATGCGCCAGATCTCGCCATCGCGCAACGTCACGTTGCGGATCTGCGCCCCGCCATGCCACATGCCGCGCACATGGAAAGCGGCCAGGTCGGCCGCGGCGGCGCGCGTGAGCCACAGGCGCGAGGTGGAGTCTTCGTTGCGGATGAGATCGGCCAGGTCTTCGCCCACGAACTCCAGCACGAGCAGGTTCTGCTCGCGCCACCAGACTTCGGGGACACGGGCCCCGGCTTGCAGCAACTGCGCCAGACGCTGCCCTTCGTGGGCCAGGCCATTACGCAGCAGCACGCTGGGGCGCGGAAACTCGCCCAGGAAAACTTTGCAGCCCACGGCGAGGAACAAGGCGCGCACGTAGCGCAGGACATAGCTCACGCCCTGCAGGATGCCGGGCCGGCGCCGCTTGATGATGCAGCGCACGCCATCTATCGTCACATCGCGCACCGAAGGTTCACGCGACGCATCCACGCTGTCGAGCCAGGCTCGCAATCCGGGCGGGGCGTTGTGGTGGACAGGCGGATGAGTCAAGAGGTCCTCGGGAATGACAGCGTACAGCGAGGGTGTGGGGCCACGCACCCTTCAGCAGAAAATGGGCCCATTGCCGCGAAAAGAAAAAAAGCCGGCGCGCGGGCCGGCTTCTTTTTACCGCGACTGCCGGATCAGGACAGTTCGCCTTCGACCAGCACCGTGATGTCGACCACGACGTCGGCGTGCAGGGCGACCTGGACCGGGTACTCGCCGATGGCCTTGAGCTGACCATTGGGCAGACGGACCTGAGCCTTTTCGACGGCTTCGAACGAAGCCTTCTTCAGACCTTCGGCGATGTCGGCGTTGGTGACCGAACCGAACAGACGGCCGTCGACGCCGGCCTTCTGAACGATCTTGAGCTGGTAGCCGTTCATGCGCTCGCCCAGCGCTTGGGAAGCGGCCAGCTTTTCAGCCTGGGCCTTTTCCAGTTCGGCGCGGCGGGCTTCGAATTCCTTCAGGGCGGCGTCGGTTGCGCGACGGGCCTTCTTCTGGGGAATCAGGAAGTTGCGGGCGTAGCCATCACGCACGCGCACGACTTCACCCAGGTTGCCCAGGTTGACGACTTTTTCGAGCAGAATAACTTGCATTTCAGTGCCCCGGATTAGTTGTGGTTGTCGGTGTAAGGCAACAGAGCCAGGAAGCGCGCGCGCTTGATGGCGGTGTCCAGCTGGCGCTGGTAGATTGCCTTGGTGCCGGTCAGGCGAGCCGGGATGATCTTGCCATTTTCTTGCACGAAGTCGCGCAGGGTGTCCAGATCCTTGTAGTCGATCTCTTCGACGCCGGCTGCGGTGAAGCGGCAGAACTTACGACGCTTGAAGAGCGGGTTCTGCTGCGTGAATTTGCGTTTTTCTTTGCGTTTTCCGAAGAAAGCCATGATATGTGCCTTTATGTTTGAGGGGACTGGGTCATTGCCCACTTCCCCATAACCTATCCGTATTCAGAAGGCGCTCTCGCACCCTGGGTCTCATTCGCTTCAAGCCACCTGCGGATCGCGTCCGGCGCTTGCCTTGATCTTGCGTGCCTGCTGCAGATGCAGCTTGATCTTCACCGAGTCCTTGCGGGTGGGAGCCAAAAACCCCTGCACCAGCAATTCGGACCCTAACGCGGTGTCCTTCAACAGCAGCGCCAGATCTCCCAGTGCCACGGCGGCGATCGTCAGTTCGACACGGCGCGGGTGGCCGGCTTCGATGACCTCCGACTCGTGCGCCAGCAGCATTTCGAGTGCTGGCAGACCGGCGGGCGTGTGGCGCAAAGGCTCGCATTCGAGAACGCGTGCGCTGAGTTCCAGCTTGTTCATCCTGCCTGGTACCGAGGGGACTTGATGCGATGAGCTCTGCGTGAGCGTGCTTACTCGGCCTGAGCCGGGGCAGCTTCCGCCGAAGCCTTGCGGGCTTCTTCGCGCTCGACCGACTTCATCATGATCGACGGGGTGGTCTGGGCCTTCTTGGTCTTGATGACCAGGTGGCGCAGCACGGCGTCGTTGTAGCGGAACGAGTGTTCCAGCTCATCCAGCGTGGCTTGGCCGCACTCGATGTTCAGGCAGACGTAGTGAGCCTTGACGAGCTTCTGGATCGGGTAGGCCAGTTGACGGCGGCCCCAGTCTTCCAGGCGATGGATCGAGCCGCCTTGGCCCGTGACCAGTGCTTGGTAACGCTCGACCATGGCGGGCACTTGCTCGCTTTGGTCGGGGTGAACGATAAACACTACTTCGTAGTGACGCATGGGTAAAACTCCTTGAGGATGTCTTGCTGGCAGTTCGTCTTGCACCCGCGCTTTCCATCATGGGTGGATCAAGGATCATCGACGATCGCCGCAAGGGGCAGCCCGCTACCCAAAAACCATGGGTGGTCGAGCAAGAAAGCTCTCGATTATCACCGATTGAGCGATCCCGTGCAAGCCGATGAAAGCTCAGGAAATAAGGGACGCGTTACCGGCAGACGCTTGCCCGTCGGCGGCGGGCAGATCGGCCTGGCCAATGGGCCGCGGCCGGTTCACGGCGCTGACCATGACGTAGCTGATGATCATCAGCAGGAACCACGAGCCCAGCTTGGCGATGGGCACCACCTGCCACACGTGCGACTGGTTGGGATAGCGCCACGCATTGGCGAAGGTGCCGATGTTCTCGGCGAACCAGATGAACAGCGCCACCAGCACGAAGCCCAAGAGGAGCGGCATGCGCCGGTAGACCTGCCAGATGCGGAAATACACCCACGTGCGCGCGAACAGCATGGCCGTCATCGCGAACAGCGCCCACCGGAAGTCCCAGACGTAATGGTGCGCGAAGAAATTCAGGTAGATCAGCACCGACAGCGCCACCGTCGCGGCCAGCGGCGGATGCGCCCGAAAGCGAAAGTCGAAGAGGCGCCACACACGGGCAAGATAGCTGCCCACCGCGGCGTACATGAAGCCCGTAAAGAGCGGCACGCCGCCAATGCGCAGCACGCTCGCCTCGGGATAGATCCACGAGCCGGCGGCGGTCTTGAAGATTTCCATGCAGGTGCCGACCACATGGAACATCAGGATCACGCGGGCCTCGCTCCAGGTTTCCATGCGCAGCGCGAGCAACGCGGCCTGGATGCCCAGCGCGGCAAGCGTCAGGAAGTCGTAGCGCGCCAGGGCGGCACCCTTGGGATACCACCAGTGCGTGCCCAGCAGCAGCGCGCACATCAGGCCGCCAAAAAGACAGGCCCACGCCTGCTTCACGCCAAAGCGGAAGAACTCGTACAGCGCCACGCCAAGGCGGCCCCGGCTGGCCAGATTGCTGGCCAGCCGCGCTTCCCATTGCTGCAGGCCGGCAATGAGCGGCCAGTCGCTGGCCGCCGGATGGCGCATCGGCGCTCAGCCTTCGACGACGGCGTATGCCGAGTGGTTGTGGATGGACTCGAAGTTCTCGGCCTCGACGCGATAGCGCGCGATGCCGGGATGGGCGTTCAGGCGGGCGGCCACGTCGCGCACCAGGTCTTCGACAAACTTGGGGTTGTCATAGGCGCGCTCGGTGACGAACTTTTCGTCGGGGCGCTTGAGCAGGCCCCACAGTTCGCAGGAGCCTTCGTCTTCGATCAGGCGGATCACGCCGTCCATCGAGATGTCTTCGTTCAGGATGGCCGAGACCGTGACGTGCGAACGCTGGTTGTGCGCGCCGTACTCGGAGATGGCCTTGGAACACGGGCACAGGCTGGTGACGGGCACCTGCACCACGAGCTCGAACTCGACCCGGTCGGCCTGTGCGCGCGCGATCCACTGGACCTCGTAGTCGAGCAGGCTCTGCACGCCTGAGATCGGCGCGGACTTGTTGATGAAGTACGGGAACGAAGCCGTGATGTCGCCGCGCTCGGCATGCAGGAGAGGCAGCATGTCGGCCGCCATGGTGCGGAACAGCGCCGGCGTCATGGGCGTGCTGCGGTATTTTTCGAGCAGGGCCACGAAGCGGGACATGTGCGTGCCCTTTTCTTCGGGCGGCAGGGCCACGGTCAGCGTCCAGTTGGCGACCGTGCCTTGCGCCGAGCCGTCGCCGCTTTGAACCAGCATGGGGTGACGCACGCCGCGGATGCCGACGCGCTGGATCGGGATATGCCGCGTGTCCGTGGCGCTCTGGACGTCGGGCATCACGATGGCGGGGTCGATCGGAGAATTCATTTCGGCTTACCTGTCCGGGCCCGGTGCGCCGTGGAGCGACCCGCCCAGTTGTCTTGAAAGGGGCTAATTATCGCCCACCCGCAGGCGATCGGGAGCGGTAACCCTGTGGCCCGCATGCCCGAGGGGCCGGAACAGTGTGTTTCATCCTTGCGGCTGAGGGCGCGCGCCCTCGGCCGCAAGCATGAAGCCGGCTCAGGCCAGCAGGCTGGCGTAACGCGCGCGGATCGACTGTTCGATGCCGGCGGCATCCAGACCCAGGCCGGCCAGCAGGGCCGATTGTTCGCCGTGGTCGATGAATTCGTCCGGCAGGCCCAGTTGCAGCACCGGGATCAGCACGCCGGCCGCGCTCAGCACTTCCAGCACCGCGCTGCCCGCGCCGCCCATGATGCAGGCGTCTTCCACGGTGACGAGCGCGTCGTGGCGGCTCGCGAGATCCAGGATGAGGTCGCGGTCGATCGGCTTGACGAAACGCATGTCGGCCACGGTGGCATCCAGCTTGCCGGCGGCGCCCAGCGCTGCCTGCACCAGCGTGCCAAAACCCAGGATGGCGATCTTCTTGCCTTCGCGCCGCACGATGCCCTTGCCCAGTTCAACGGTATCCAGGGCCTCGGCTTCCGCCGCGCCGCAGCCCGCGCCGCGCGGATAGCGCACCGACGCCGGCCCCGGGTACTGATAACAGGTGGACAGGAGCAGACGGGTTTCGTTTTCGTCGGAGGGCGTGGCCACCACCATGTTGGGCACGCAGCGCAGGAACGCGATGTCGTAGTTGCCCGCGTGCGTGGCGCCGTCCGCGCCCACGATGCCGGCGCGGTCCAGGGCGAAGGTCACGTCCAGGTTTTGCAGGGCGACGTCATGGATGAACTGGTCGTAGCCGCGCTGCATGAAGGTGGAGTAGATGGCGACGACGGGCTTCTGCCCCTCGCACGCCACGCCGGCCGCGAACGTGACGGCATGCTGTTCGGCGATGCCCACGTCGAAATACCGCTGTGGAAAGCGTTGTTCGAATTCGACCAGGCCACTGCCTTCGCGCATGGCCGGCGTGACGGCCACCAGACGCGCATCCTCTTGGGCCGTGTCGCACAGCCATTTGCCGAACACCTGCGTGAAGGTGCGCTTGCCCGGCGCCTTGGACTGCAGGATGCCGACGGCGGGATCGAACTTGCCGGGACCGTGATACAGCACCGGGTCGGCTTCGGCCAGTTTGTAGCCCTGGCCCTTGCGCGTGACGACGTGCAGGAACTGCAGGCCCTCCAGGGCCTTCAGGTTCTGCAGCGTGGGAACGAGCGCGTCCAGGTCGTGGCCGTCGATGGGGCCGACGTAGTTGAAGCCGAATTCCTCGAACAGCGTGGCGGGCGTGACCATGCCCTTGGCGTGTTCCTCGAAGCGGCGCGCCAGCTCCAGCACCGGGGGCACATGCTGCAGCACCGCCCGGCCCACATTCTTGGCCGTGGCGTAAAAGCGTCCGGACATCAGGCGCGCCAGATACCGGTTCAGCGCCCCCACGGGCGGCGAGATCGACATGTCGTTGTCGTTCAGGATCACCAGCAGGTTGATGTCGGGCGTGACGCCCGCGTTGTTCATGGCCTCGAACGCCATGCCGGCCGACATGGCGCCGTCGCCGATCACCGCGATGTGCTGGCGCTGCACGCCCGCATTGCGCGAGGCGACCGCCATGCCCAGTGCCGCCGAGATCGACGTGGACGAGTGCGCGGTGCCGAAGGCGTCGTACTCGGATTCGCTGCGCTTGGGGAAACCGGAGATGCCGCCCTGCTGGCGCAGCTTGGCCATGCCGGCCCGGCGCCCCGTCAGGATCTTGTGCGGATAGGACTGATGGCCGACGTCCCAGACGATGCGGTCATGCGGCGTGTCGAACACCTGATGCAGCGCCAGCGTGAGTTCGACGGTGCCCAGGTTGGACGACAGGTGACCGCCCGTTTTGGATACCGACTCCAGCACGAAGCCACGCAGTTCGTCGGCGAGCTTTTTCAGTTCGCGACGATCCAGGCGCTTGAGGTCAGCCGGCGATTGAATGCGGTCCAGTAAATCTGTCGTCATGCTTTTATGGGGTTCGTTGGCCCGGCCTACCAGGAAGGCCGGGCTGATCTCGGATCAGCGGTCTCGAAGAACGATGAAGTCGGCAAGCTGGGCCAGTCGCCCGCCGGCGTCGCCCAGCGGCGCCAGGGCGGCCAGCGCAGTCATGCGCAGTTCCTCGGCGAAGGCCCGCGCTGCGTCAAGGCCCAGCAGGGAAACATAGGTGGGCTTGTTTTCGGCGGCGTCCTTGCCGGGCGTCTTGCCCAGGCTGGCGCTGTCCGCGGTGACGTCCAGAATGTCGTCGACCACCTGGAACGCCAGGCCCATGGCCTGCGCGTAGGCATCCAGCGCCTGGCGCGAGGCCGAGCTGGCGCCCGCCACGATGCCGCCCAACGCCACGCTGCACGCCAGCATCGCGCCGGTCTTCATGCCGTGCATCGTCTGGAGTTCGTCGCGCGACAGCGCGCGGCCGACGCTGAACAGATCGATGGCCTGCCCGCCCGCCATGCCACGGCTGCCGGCGGCGCGCGCCAGCGACTGGGTGGCCTGGACGATCAGCGCCGGGGCAATCGGCATGGAGGCGACCAGCTCGAACGCCAGCGGCTGCAACGCGTCGCCCGCCAGCATGGCGGTGGCTTCGTCGAACTGCACATGCGTGGTGGGCCGGCCGCGGCGCAGCGTGTCGTCGTCCATGCAGGGCAGATCGTCATGGATCAGCGAATAGGCGTGGATCAGTTCGACGGCGGCCGCCGCGCGGTCCAGCGAGGCCTCGATGGCCAGCACGCTGCCACTGACGGGGCAGGCCTGGCCGGCGGCATAGACCAAGGCGGCCCGCACGCGCTTGCCGCCGCCAAGCACGGCGTAGCGCATGGCTTCGTGCAAACGGGCAGGCGCCAGGTCCGCCGGCGGCAGCAGGTCGTCGAGCACGTCTTCGACATGCAGCGCACGGCCTTGCAACCACTCGGGAAAAGCGAGTTGAATTTGCTTCATCGGCTTCTTATTCGTCGTCCAGCGCCGCGGGATCCAGCGGCCGGAGCAGGCCGCCTTCGAGGACCTTGACCTGCTGCTCAGCCTGGGCCAGTCGTTCCTGGCAAACCCGTGTGAGCGCCACACCGCGCCGGTAGGCAGCAAGCGACTGCTCGAGCGGCAACGATCCGTCTTCCATGGCCGCGACCAGCGATTCCAGTTCGGCCAGCGCCGTTTCGAAATCCTGGGGCAAGGGACGATCGTCGTTCTGCGGATCAGCTTGAGTGGGTTTGGCCAAACGGGCCTCCGGGGCACTAGGGGTGGATTAATCCGTGAATTGTACGAGATAGCCAAGCGCGGCCCGCAAGGGCCCCGCGCGCTAGGCCGGCGCCCCCGCCAGGCCTGCCACGGCAGCCAGAAGCGCCGGGGCCACGCGGTCGCGAAGGAGCGAGGCCTCGAGCAGGCTGGCCGGTCCGCCGCAGCTCATGACGAAGACGCCCTCGCCCGTGATCGACGTGAACGGCACGGCGACGGCGTTGATGCCGGACTGCCATTCGCCGATTGCGAAGCAGCAGCCGGTTTGCGCGAGTTCGGCGCGCGCCCGCGCAATGGTCTCGGCGGCTGGGGCGCCCTGGTCCAGACGCGCGAGGACGGCGTCGCACGCGTCCGCGGGCAGGCTGGCGAGATAGGCGCGCCCCATGGCGCTGTCCAACGTGGCGCGGTAACCCACGGGCAAGCGCAAGTACAGCGCCGACGAGCCGTGGATGGCTTCGACGTAGGTCATGGCATCGCCGTCGAAGGCGCCCAGGGCCACGGCGCCACCGGTCTCGCGCGCCAGGTCGGTCATCGAGGCCTTGGCAAGCTCACGCACCTCTAGTCCCGCAAGCAGGCCGAATCCCAGCGCCAGCACACCATAGCCAGGCGAGTACTTGCCGGTGTCGGGGTGGTAGCGCAGATAACCCAGTTCAGTGAGCGTGTAGGTGATGCGGCTGATGGTGGGCTTGGGCAAGCCGGTCAGGCGCGCCAGGTCCAGGTTGCCCAGCGCGGCCACGCCGTGCCGGAAGCACCGCAGCACGTCCAGGCCCCGCGCCAGCGCCGTGATGAAGTCGGGCGAATGGGCGCCTTCTCCCGAGCCGGCGGCGCGCTTGCGGCGCGCGGGCAGGCTCAATTCAAGCTTCTGGTCCGGCTTGGACGGCGGGAGGGCGGCGCGCTTGCCGCCAGAAAATGATTGCATTTCTATACGCTTCGTTTTTATAGTTTATTTCGAATGACAAAATTAAATTCCATATGACGGAATTTAGAGCATCCAAGGAGACCTGGCAAGCGGCCCGATGTTCGCACCCGGCGTGCGTATCAAGTCAGCCAAGCCAGGCCCGTCGATCCACTCTGACCACGCGATTTCAAGGGGAAAACATGATTCGCAACAGCTTCAAACTGCTCGCCACCCTGATGCTCAGCGCTGCCGCGCTGGGCGCGCAGGCCGATACGTATCCGGCGCGGCCGATCAAGGTGATTTCGCCCTTCCCGGCCGGCGGCGCCACCGACGTGCTGACGCGCGTGCTGGCCGAGCGGATGGCCAAGAACCTGGGCCAGTCGATGATCGTGGAGAACAAGGCTGGCGCGGGCACGTCCATCGGCGCCGCCTACGTCTCGCGCGAAGCGCCGGACGGCTACACCATCCTGATGGCCACGAACTCCACGCTGGTGACCAACCGATATCTCTATAAGGAACTGCCCTACGACCCGGACAGCTTCGCCAAGATCGGCATGGTCGGCGTCGGCCCGCTGGTCCTGCTGTCCACGCCGAAGCGCCCGTTCAACAACACCCAGGACGTGGTGGCCTACGCCAAGCAGAATCCGGGCAAGCTGACGTTCGCCACGTTCGGTCCGGGCACCTCGTCGCACCTGGCCGGTGAACTGTTCAAGGAACGCGCTGGCATCGACATCCTGCACGTGCCGTTCAAGGGCGCCACGCAGGCCCTGCCCGCCCTGATCAGCGGCGATGTGGACCTGTTCTTCGACATGGTGGCCACCGGCATGCCGCAGGCCGACGCCGGCAAGGTCAAGGTCTTCGCGATCACCAGCCCCAAACGCCTGGCGACGCAGTCCAACCTGGGCACGCTGGCTGAACAGGGCTACCCGTCGTTCGACATGACCGCCTGGTTCAGCTTCGTTGCACCCAAGGGCACGCCGGCCCCCGTGGTCGAACGCCTGCAGGCCGCACTGACCGAAACGCTGCAGGACGAAGCCGTGAAAAAGCGCCTGCTGGACATGGGCATCGACCCGCGTTCGGGCACCGCCGCCGAACTGGACAAGCAGATCAAGACCGAGCAGCCCATCGTGTCGCAGCTCATCAAGCAGGCCAACATCGTCCTGCAGTAAGCCTCGACCCGCCGGTTTCGTGACAAAACGTTCGCGGACCGCCGGCCCGCGATCGGCCTGCCCGCGGCTCAGCTGCGGGCAGGCCCCTTCCCCCCGACAGCGCCCTCCCGGCCCTGTCGGTTTTTTACGCGCGGGTTAACCCCTGGATACAGAAATCGGCGTGGCGCCGCTGATAAGGTAAGGCGAGAAGAAGCCGAACCATCCGGGAGCCCGATGCCTCACTCCGAAGACCGATACGCCCGCCTTGACTCAGCCCGATGGCTGGCTGCGCTGGCCGTCGTTCTGCTGCACAGCGCGGCACTCATCGTCAGCGATCCCGCCGCGCACGGCCGCGGCGCATGGCTGGCTGCCAACCTGTATGACTCGGCCGCGCGCTGGTGCGTGCCCGTCTTCGTGATGGTGAGTGGCGCCCTGCTGCTCGATCCCGACAAGCCGCACGATGCGCGGCGCTTCTACAGCAAACGCATGGCGCGGATCTGCGCGCCGCTGCTGTTCTGGACGCTCTTCTACCTGGCGTGGCGCACCGGCCTGGATTGGTGGGACGACGGACGCGTGGACTTTTCGTTCTGGCCGCGCAAGGTCGCGCAGGGCGAGCCCTACTACCACCTGTGGTACCTGTACATGATCGTCGGCCTGTACCTGTTCGCGCCGCTGGTGCGGGTGCTGTATGCGCGCAGCACGCCGAAGGCGCGCGCGTTGTGGGTCGTGGGCATCCTGGGGGTGGCAATCCTTGACGCCCTGTATCGCCGCGCGCTGGGCGCGCCGCATGGTTTTTTCCTGACGTGGTTCCTGCCCTATCTGGGCTACTTCGTCGCCGGCCGCCTGATCTTTGACGGCGAGATGCGCGTGCCGCGCCCGGGCCTGATGCTTGCCGCCACCGTGGCCGCGACGGCGATGGGCGTGACGATCATGTCCAACGGCCACGTGCTGGACACCTACTTCTACGACTACTTCAGCCTGACGGTCCCGTTCATGTCGCTGGCCGCGTTCCAATGGATCGTGTCCTCGCCGCGGCTGCCCAGGCTTGCCGCGCTGGCCCCGCTGACCTTTGGCGTCTATCTCATCCATCCGGTCTTCCTGGATGTCGCGCGCCGCGCGGGCGCGTTTTCCGGCGGGGACCGCGATGTGTGGGCGGTGCCCTTGCTGACGATGATGGTGTTTGCGTTGTCAGCCGCCAGCAGCTGGCTGCTGCGCCGTCATCCGGCCACGCGGCGCCTCGTCTGAAAGACCTACGGATTAAAGGGTTAATCGCGCTTTGCGCCGGGTCAACACCACCCGCGGATTGCCTCGATAAGCCGGGGGGATTGCCCCGGGCGTCGCGCAGGCCCTTGGGGTACAATTCACGGCTTACTTGATCGGCCAGACACCGATTTTTCTTCGCGCCAGAACGGATTCAACCAGGCTCGAATTCACGAACAAGACCCGCCGGAACCGTCGCCGGGATCCTGGACTTGAACAAAAGCACCTGGCAAGGCTCAAACCGTCCTGGCTTTTTTATCCGAGCGGAGGGAATCATGACCGACATCGGTCGGATGGCACATGTCGTGCCAGCTCGCACCCAGCTACCCGTCAGCGCATATTTTGACGAAGCCCTCTTTGCCCGCGAGCAAGAACTCATTTTCAAGCAATCCTCGCTTTATGTCGGCCACCAGAAATTGGTGCCCGAAATCGGGGATTGGCGTACGTTGGTCCAGGAAAACGGAGGGCGCTCGCTGGTTCGCAACCAGCACGGCGTCGAACTCATCTCAAATGTCTGCCGCCACCGTCAGGCACTGATGCTTGGCGGCCAGGCCGGCAACGTGGCTGGCAACTGCAACACGCATGGCAACCTGAAGGCCACGGGCGGCAATATTGTCTGCCCGCTGCATCGCTGGACGTACAACAACCAGGGTGAGTTGTTGGGCGCGCCGCAGTTCGAGACCACGCCCTGCATGAACCTGCAGAAGTTCCGCCTGCGCGATTGCCACGGGCTGCTCTTCGAAGGCCCGCGCGATCCGGCCGCCGACATGGCGCCGCTGTTTGCGCGTCCCGAGTTCGACTTCGGCGACTACGTGCTGGACCACGTTGAAGTGCATCAGTGCAACTACAACTGGAAGACCTTCATCGAGGTCTACCTCGAGGACTACCACGTCGGCCCGTTCCATCCCGGACTGGGGCGTTTCGTCACCTGCGACGACCTGACCTGGGAGTTCAACGACTGGTACAGCCTGCAGAAGGTGGGCGTGCACAATGCGCTGGCGCAGCCGGGCTCGGACGTCTACAAGCAGTGGCACGACCGCCTGCTGTCGTTCCGCGAAGGCGACGCCCCCGACTTCGGCGCCGTGTGGGTCACGTACTTCCCGACGCACATGATCGAGCTCTATCCGCACGTGCTTGTGCTGTCCACGCTGTACCCAAAGAGCCCGCAGGAAACGGTGAATGTGGTCGAGTTCTACTACCCCGAGGAAATCGCCGCCTTCGAGCGCGAATTCGTCGAGGCGCAGCGCGCGGCCTACATGGAAACGGCCATCGAGGACGACGAGATCGCCGAACGCATGGACGCTGGCCGCAAGGCATTGATGCTGCGCGGCGTGAACGAGACCGGTCCCTACCAGTCGCCCATGGAAGACGGCATGCAGCACTTTCATGAGTGGTACCGCCGCATCATGCAAGCGGTGTAGTTCCCCTGCCCCGGCTTGCAAGACAAAGGGCCTCGCGATATCGGTTCCGATTCGCGAGGCCCTTTTTTCGTCTGGATGCGTCAGCGTGCGTCAGCGTCCGATGACACCAGCGACCGTCCTTTCTCCGATCGCCAGCCCCACCGTCATGCCGACGCCGGAGTGCATGACCGCCACCGTGGTCGCCGGATCCACCGGCATGACCGAGAACGGCGCCGGCCCGTGCGCGCCGTAGACGCCCTGCCAGCGCTCCACCACGCGCAGCCGCGCGCCCAATGCCTGCGACGCCAGGTCCAGCATCGCGTTGTCGACGGCCTCGTCATTGAACGGCAGCGCGTCCTGCCCATAGCGATGCGAATCGCCGATGATCAGTTCGCCGTAGGGCGTGGGGCTGATCAGCAGGTGGATGCCGTTTTCCAGCAGCATGGGCGTGCGCGCCTGGATCACGCCGCGCAGCGCCTGCGCCGTGGGCAGGTCCGAGAACGCGCCGTAATGCACGCACGACAGCCCGGTCAGCAGCGGCCGGTCCAGCGCGATGGGATGCGTGTCGAACACCGCACGCAGCATCTGCAGGCGCGTGACCTCCAGATCCAGCGGCGCGAACAGTTCCGGCAGCAGGGTCAGGTAGTCGTGGCCCGGGCACACGAACACGTGCGTGCCCGTGAAGTCGCCCGCCGACGTGCTGACTTCGCCCTTTTCCACGGCGCGCGCGAGCGTTCCGGTGATGAAGTCCACGCCCAACGAAGACTGCAGGTAGTGCGTGATGGCCGGCAGCGCCTCGCGCGAATAGATCTGCAGATCGTCGTGGCCGCGCAGCGCCAGGCAGTGATGCGCGAGCTGGCCGCCATAAAGGCCGGCCACCTCACGCGCGGAAAGCAGATCCGCGCGATACCCTTCCTGCCGCAGGCGCGTGTCCGCGAACTCCTGCAGCACGTCGGCCTCGTCGCCGTTGCGGGCCAGCACCAGCGCCCCGTTGGCGCGCACATGAAAGCCCGCCTTGTCCGCCAGGTCGAGCCACAGCTCGCGCGACTGCTGCGCGTGCGACAGCATCGTGCCAGGCGCCTGCCCCGTCACGATGACCTGTCCGAAGTTGCGGATGGTGGCGCCGTGGGCCTGGCGGCTGCGCTCGATGACGGCCACGGACAGGCCGCGCTTGGCGGCCGCCCAGGCATGCGCGATGCCGAGCATGCCCGCGCCCACCACGATTACGTCGTAAGTCTTCATCGCCGGGACGCCGCCTTACTTCTTCTTGGGCTCGGACTTGCCGTCGTAGCGGCGGGTCCACTCCGCAATGATGCGGTCGCGGTTCGTGGCGGCCCACGTGAAGTCGTTCTTGATCATGCGCGCGGTCAGGTCGGCGGGCAGGTTCGGGTTGGCCGTGGCGATCGACGGAATCGCCAGCACCGCGAAGTTGGCCTTGTACAGCTCATTGGCCTCGCGGCTGGCCGAGAAGTCAGCCAGCTTGCGGGCGGCTTCCAGGTTCTTGGTGCCCTTCATGATGGCGGTGGCTTCCACTTCCCAGCCCAGGCCTTCCGAGGGGAACACGGCTTCGACCGGCGCCCCATCAGCCTTCAGCTTGGCCGCGCGGTAGTCGAACGAAATGCCGATCGGGAATTCGCCGGCGGCAGCCATGTTGCACGGCTTGGAGCCCGAGTGCGTGTACGAGCCGATGTTCTTGTGCAGGGCGTCCATGTAGGCCCAGCCCTTCTCTTCGCCAAACATCTGCAGCCAGGCGCTCACGTCCAGAAAGCCCGTGCCGGACGAGGCCGGGTTGGGCATGACGATCTTGCCGGCATACACCGGCTTGGTCAGGTCCTGCCACGACGTGGGCTTGGGCAGCTTCTGCTTCTCGGCTTCGATCGTGTTGAAGCAGATGGCGGCGGCGTAGCCGTCCATGCCGACCCAGGCGGGTTCGGCCTTGGCGTCGCGCATGTTGGCGGCGATCTGGTCCAGGCCCTTGGGGGCGTAGGGCTGCAGCATGCCTTCCTTGTCCATCAGGCCCAGCGCCGTGCCGGCCAGGCCCCAGATCACGTCGGCCTTGGGGTTGTTCTTCTCGGCCAGCAGCTTGGCGGCGATGATGCCGGTGGAGTCGCGCACCCACTGGATCTTGATGTCGGGATTGGCCTTTTCGAAGGCGGCCTGGTAGGCCTTGATCTGGTCGGCTTCCAGCGCCGTGTAGACGGTCAGCGTGGTCTCGGCCGAGGCGGCGCCCATCACGCCCGTCAGGGCGGCGGCCAGTGCAAGCAGCTTGTAGCGATTCATGAACAACTCCGTGCGTGAGCGAAAAACAGGATGAACGAGGTCCCCGCGGCCGGCGGCTGCCGGCTGCGGATCGCGGTGAGTCAAAGGTTTAGGGGTGGCCCGGGACGCCGGGCGGAAGGGTTTAGATCAGGGGCGTTCGCCTCGCGCCAGACGGGCTTCGATGTCGTCGACCACGGCCGGCAGATCAGCCACCGTGTCGATCACGTAATGCGGGCCGGCCGGTACCAGCTCCGCGCGCGCGGCGGCGCGTGCTGCGTCACGGGCGGGGCCGGCAAGGCCAAGGTATTCGTCCAGCGTCAGGCCCGCGGCGTTGCCCGACAGCAAGAGGCCGACGGTCCACATGCCGGCGCGGCGGCCTTCTTCGATGCCCGGCGCGGTGTCGTCGACCTTGATGCACGCGGCCACGTCGGACAGGCCCAGCTCGACCACGTTCTTTAAGGCCATCGCGGGCGCCGGACGCGCGCGCGGGACCTCGTCGCTGGCGACGATGCAATCGGGCGTCAGGTTATCGGCGGCCGCACGCTCGACGACGCGGCGCATCACACTGGCGGGATAGCCGGAGCACGACCCGATCTTCAGGCCGCGCCCGCGCAAGGCGCGCATCACGTCGGCCGCGCCGGGAATGGCGGCCGAATACTGCGCCACCTTCTCCAGCTGCATCGGCAGGAAGCGCTCGTAGATGGCGGTGACGTCGTCGTCGCTGGGCACGCGGCCGAAGCGGGCCAGATACTGGGCGGCGATGGCGGGCCGGTCGCACAGGGTACGGATGTGGTCCCACTTGCCCATGCCCATCGGGCCGCGCGCCTCCTTCAGCGACACGTCCATGCCGAACTGCGCGAACGCGTCCACGAACACCTTGGTGGGCGCAAAGGAGCCGAAGTCGACCAGCGTGCCGGCCCAGTCGAAGATCACCGCCTCGAGGCGGACGGGCAAGGGTTGAACTGTCATGGAAGTCATCCTGAAAAATTGGCCGGTCAACGGGTCGCCGGGCGCCGCCAGGCCTGCGTGCGCGCCACCAGGGCACGGCTGGCCAGGTGCAAGACCAGGGCGGCAACGGCGGAGCTGGCCATGATGACCGTGCACATGGCGGCGGCCGGACCGATGAAGCCGGCGTCGTCCATGTTAAGCACGGCCACGGCGGCCAGCACCGTCGACGGGCTGTAGAGAAACACCACGGCCGACACCGTCGTCATGGCGGATACGAAAAGGTAGCGGGCAACATCCAGCGCCGCGGGCAGGCACATCGGCAGCGTCACGCGCAGGAAGGTCGTCAGGCGCGGCACCTTCAGCGACGCGGAGGCGGCCTCGAACTCCGGGTCGAGCGCATTGAGCGCCGTGGCGGCTGTCAGGTGGGCGCTGGTGTAGAAGTGCACGACCGTGCACAGCACCAGCAGCGGCATCGTCCCGTACAGCACGTTCAGGGGGTTTGCCAGGCTATTGAAAAAGAAGATGTAGCCCAGGCCCAGCACCAGCCCCGGCACCGCCATCGGCATCAGCGCCAACATGCCGGCCATGCCGCGCAGGCCGCGCGCCATCGCGCCGCGCGCTGGCACCTTCTCCATCATCCACGCGCCCACAAAGACCACCACGGTGCCCGCGAGCGCCGTGAAGAACGCGAGCTGCAGGCTGTTGCGCCAGGCGAGCCAGCCGCCGCCGTCCATGTTGTCGAAGTCGTAAGAACGCAGCGACATCGACAGGTTGTACGGCCACATCTTCACGAACGACGCCCACACCGCCACACCGATGATGAGCAGCAGAAAGGCAGCCATCACGCCGGCCAGGACCAGGAATGCCGCGTCGCGGCGGCCGTTCACGCCAGCCGCGTAAGGCTGCGCGCGGCCGCTCATCTGGGCGCCCTGGCGGGCCCGCAGCCGGCGGTCCAGCACGAAGGTCAGCAGCGCCGGCAGCAGCAACAGGATGCCGATGGCCGCGCCCTTGGGGAAATTTTGCTGCCCGACCACCGCCTTGTAGGCCTCCATGGCAAGTACGTTGTAGTCGCCGCCCACCACCTTGGGCACGCCAAAGTCGGTGACGGTCAGCGTGAAGACCACGCAGCACGCCGAGAACACCGCGTAACGCGTGCCGGGCAGCGTGACCGTCATGAAGGTGCGCCACGACCCCGCGCCCATGGCGCGCGCCGCGTCATAGAGGCGGCCGTCGGCCAGTGCCAGGCCCGTCAGCAGGATCATGAGCGCATGCGGAAACGTGTAGAACGCCTCGCCCACCACGATGCCCCAGAAGCCATAGATCGTGGCGCCGCCGGTCAGGCCCTTGAGCAGTCCCTGGTTGCCCAGCAGATAGACCAGCGCGATGCCGGGCAGCAGCGACGGCGCAAGCAGCGGCAACAGCGCGATCGTGCGCAGGATGCCCTTGCCCGGCAGGCGGGTGCGCGTGAGGCCATAGGCAAAGCCGTAGGCGCAAGGCACGACCAGCAACGTCGTCACGATTCCCACGGCAAGGCTGCGCCCCACCATGTCCAGGAAACCATCGGCGCCGATGATGCCCGCGATGACAGACAGGCCGGCCCAGCCGCCATCGGCGTCCGTCACCGATTTGACGAGGATCGCCGCCAGGGGCAGCGCCAGGAAAACGAGCAGGCCGAGCGCCAGACCGCCCTGCCCCAGCGCCAGGCCCAGCGCGCCGATCCAGGCGGGCAGCGGGCGGCGCCCCAAGGCGGGCAGCGGGGCGAAGGCGGCGGGAGCCGGGGAATGGGGCACGGTCTGACCCACGGCGCGCGAATCGTTCATGGCCGGATCAAGCGTAGGCGCGTATCGCATGGCGCGGCAGCTCCACCCAGCAACGGCTGGCAGCGTGAGGGCCCAAGAGGGCATCTCCGGTTTCGGGGGACACGATGGAATGCACGGTGGCGCCAGGCACGCCTTCCAGGCGCAGGGCAAGGCGGTAGCTGCGCCCCAGGAACACGCCGTCCAGCACGTCGGCCAGCATGGCGTTGGGCTCTTCGGGCTTGGCCATGCTGACGCGCACGGCTTCGGGCCGCACGAAGAGTTTGCCCGAGCGGGCCTCCAGCGCCGCGTCAACCGCCAGCTCCTGCCGCCCCACCCGGGCGCGATGCGTATCGATGCGTTCGAACGGCAGCCAGTTGGCTTCGCCCACGAAGTCGGCGATGAAGGCCGATCCCGGCTGGCGGTAGAGTTCGCGCGGCGTGCCGTACTGCTCGATCACCCCGCCATTCATCACGGCGATGCGGTCGGCCATCACCATGGCCTCTTCCTGGTCATGCGTCACCATCAGCGTGGTGATGGACAGGCGCTTTTGCAGCGCGCGCAGTTCGATTCGCAGGTGTTCGCGCACCCGCGCATCCAGCGCCGACATGGGTTCGTCCAGCAACAGCAGCGACGGAGACGGGGCCAGCGCGCGCGCCAGCGCCACGCGCTGTTGCTGGCCGCCCGAAATCTGGCCGGGATACTTCTGCGCCGCGCCGGCCAGGCCGACCAGCGTCAGCATTTCCTCGACGCGGCTGGCGACGTGGTTGCGATGGGCGCGCTTGCCGCTCAGGCCATAGGCCACGTTCTGGGCCACGGTCAGGTTCGGAAACAGCGCATAGGACTGGAACAGGATGCCGTAGTCGCGCGCCTGCGGCTCGGCATGCGAAATATCACGACCGGACAGCACGATGGTTCCGCTGTCCTGGCGCTCCAGGCCGGCGATCGCGCGCAGCAGCGTTGTCTTGCCGCACCCCGACGGCCCCAACAGGCACACCAATTCTCCGGCGCGGATATCCAGCGAAACGTCGGCCAGCGCCGTGTGGCTGCCGAATCGCTTCACGAGATTCTGCACGGAGAGAAAGGCGGTATCGCGTTGGGGCATGGGGCCTCCGGTCTGGGAACGAAGGCAGTATGGGAGCCGCGTATTGAGCGTTTATGACACTTCGCGCAAATGCAGTAATAAAAACATCAAATTATTTTGGTGTACTGGCGGTCTTGCGCATTGCGTCCAACCTTCGCCCCCCGACCGTGCTCGTCGCCGAACTCAAATCCTTCTATGCCGTGGCCCGCTGCGGAACCGTCACCAAGGCCGCCGCCCAGCTGGGCGTCAGCCAGCCCACGGTGACGGGGCAATTGCGCCAGCTTGAATCGCGCTACGGCATCGAGCTGTTTCATCGGCAGGGGCGCGGCATGCGGCTGTCGGACGCCGGGCAAAACCTGATGCCGATGGTCGAGAAGCTGGTGCAGCAGGAGACCGAGATCGACTTCCGGCTGCGCGACGCGAGCGACCTGCGCGAGGGCAACCTGCGCATTGGCGCGACCGGCCCCTACTACATCATGGATACCGTGCGGCGCTACAACCAGCGCTATCCCGGCATCGACCTGACGGTCACGATCGGCAATTCGCAGTCGATGCTGCAGGCGCTGCAGGATTACCGCATCGAGATTGCCACGTCTTCCTTTCTGATGGATGACAAGCACCTGTACCGCCGCAAGATCGCCGCGGACCCGATCCGCGTGGTGGCGCATCGCGATCATCCGCTGGCCCGGCGCGGCCAGGTGCGGCTGGCCGATCTGGCCGAGCATGCGCTGCTGCTGCGCGAGCCCGGCTCCATGACGCGCCAACTGACCGAAGACGCGCTGCGAGCGGCCGGCGTCACCGTGCGCCGCACGCTGGAGATCGGCAGCCGCGAGTCGATCCGCCAGGCCATCCTGTGCGAACTGGGCATCAGCCTCATCCCGTCACGCGAAATTCCGTCCCATCCCGATCTGGCAGCCCTGGACATCCAGGACGCCGGCATCGTGATGAATGAATACCTGTACTGCTTGCGCGAGCGCCAACCGGTGCAACTCATCGCGCGCTTTCTGGAGATGGCGCCGGCAGCCGGCTGACCGTCGCGGTCACTGTCCCGCCTCTTCCCCTTGCGGCCACTCAGGAGACAACCATGGCCTTGACCCTGCAGGACATCGAACAGCTTTTCCTTGAACGCGGACACCGGTCCTATGACGGCGAATCCGTCAGCCATCTGCGCCATGCGCTGCAAACGGCCGCACTGGCCGAACAGCACGGCGCGAAAGCCCATCTCATCACGGCCTGCCTGCTGCATGACCTGGGCCATCTGATCGCCGACCGGCCGGGCACGCCCACGCTGCGCGGCATCGACGACAAGCATCAGTATTTCGTGCTGCCCTTCCTGCGCGGCTTGTTCAGTTCCGCCGTGCTGGACCCCATCCGGCTGCACGTGGAAGCCAAGCGCTACCTCTGCTACGTGGAACCGCAGTACGAAGCGAAGCTGTCGGACGATTCCCGCCGCAGCCTGGCGCTGCAAGGCGGCAGTTTCGACGCGGGCCAGGCGGTCGACTTCGCCAGCATGCCCGGCGCGCCGGACGCGATCCGTCTGCGGCGCTGGGACGACATGGCCAAGGTGCCGGGGCTGGCCACCCCGCCGCTCGACCACTTCCTGGAGATCGCCGAAAGCGTGTCCGGCCGCGTCAAGCTGGCCGCCGTCTGGTAATGGCCGCGCACCGCCCATGAAAAAGCCAGGGCGCGTTGCCCTGGCTTTTTGTTCGTTTAATCGCCCTTGGCTACCGGCCGGGCGGGATCGCTGCACCATTCGCTCCACGACCCCGGGTAGAGGCGCGAGCCCGTCAGGCCGGCAATCTCCATGGACAGCAGGTTGTGGCAGGCCGTGATGCCCGAGCCGCACTGGTGGACGACCGAGGCTGGGTCGCGCCCGGCCAGCAGGCTGCCGAACTCCGCGCGCAGCTGATCGGCCGTCTTGAAACGGCCATCGGGCTGCAGGTTTTCGCCGTTCGGGCGGTTCAGCGCGCCGGGGATATGGCCGGCCACCGGGTCCATGGGTTCGACTTCGCCGCGATACCGGTTGGCGGCGCGCGCGTCGACGACCGTGAACGACGGCTGGGCGATGTTGGCCAGCACCGCCTGGGCATCGACCGTGCCCGCCAGGGACTTGCCCGGTTCGACAGGCGTGCCCGGCTGCACCGCCGGCGCCGGATCGTGGCTGACGGGCAGCCCCGCAGCCGTCCAGGCCTGCCAACCGCCATCCAGCACGGCGACCCGGTCATGGCCCAGCCAGCGCAGCATCCACCACAGATGCGCGGCGTACATGCCGCCGCTGGCGTCGTAGGCCACCACCAGCGTGCCGGGCGTCACGCCATGCGCGGCCATCAGGGCGCCGAATTGCGCCCGGTCGGGCAGCGGATGCCGTCCGTTCTTGCCGGTGCGGGCGGCGGCCAGCTCGGTTTCGTGATCCAGGAAGCGGGCCCCGGGGATGTGGCCTGCGTCGTAGGCCTGGCGGCCCGCCAAATGATTGGTCAGGTCATGGCGCACGTCGAACACGCGCACGTCGGGCGAGTCCAGGCGGGCCGAGAGATCGGCAGCGGTGATCAGGGTCGTCGTCATGCGATGGGGCTCCTGTGTGAAAAGCGGCGGGCGCCGGGATCAGCCCGGCTTGGGGTCGCGCATGGTGCGCCACACCGACAGCAGGCCCGCGAAAATGATGAGGCCCATGCCGGCCCAGGCCACGACGTCCAGATGGTCGCCCCAGAAGCCCATGCCGATCAGTGCCGCGAAGATGATGGTGCTGTATTGCAGGGCGGCGGTCAGCAGCGCCGACCCCATGCCGAACGCCCGGGTCATGGCCAACTGCCCGAACAGCCCCGCGACGCCCACGCCCAGGAGCGACAGGTAGCCGGTCCAGTCCGCGTAGCCCCAGCCCTCGAAAGCCAGGCCGCCAGCGCTGGAGGCGCACACGGCCACCGAAAAGAACAGCACGGTACGCCATTCGGGTTCGCCAATGCGGCCCAACTGGCGGATCTGCATCATCGCAATGGCGGACATGGCCCCCGCCCCCATGCCGAGCAGGGCGGCAAGCCACTGGTCGTCGTTGATGCTTGGCCGCAGCACGGCGATCACGCCCAGAAAGCCCAGCACCACGGCCAGGATCCGCACCGGGTCGCGCTGCGCCCCGCCCCATCCCAGCATCCAGCAGGCGATGAACAGCGGCGCCGTGTAGTTCAGGCTGGTGGCGGTGGCCAGCGGCAGATGGGAGATGGCAAAAAAGCCCAGCCACATCGAAGTGACGCCGGACAGGTTGCGCCAGATGTGCAGCTTCCAGCTGGTGGGAATGATGGACTGGCGGCCGGCGCGCGCCCAGAGCAGCAGCAGGATCACCGAGGGCAGGCCGCGAAAGAGCACGACCTGCGGCAGCGATGCGCCGTGTTCGGTGCCGAGCTTCACGAACGACCCCATGATGGCGAACATGGCGGACGCCACCAACATCCAAAGTGCTTGCATGCGGGTCTACGCTAAGGGAAAAGGGGGAAGGAATAAGGGAAAGCGATACTATACTCTCCGTCACCGGGCGAGGAGCCGGCAAGTCGGGGAACTGGCAAGGCTCCGCCATGTCGAAATCCGGGTATTTGCCGCTCGCAGAGGAATATAAAAAACATGAAACGCATTGTTCTGTTCGTCATTACCAACCTGGCCGTCATGCTCGTGCTGTCGGCCACGCTTCGCATCCTGGGCGTGGACCGTGTCATCACGGCCAACGGGATCAACTTCAACGCGCTCCTGATCTTCTCGGTCGTGGTCGGCTTCACCGGCGCCATCATCTCGCTCCTCATGAGCAAGCCGATGGCCAAATGGAGCACGGGCGCGCAGGTGCTGGATCCCAACTCGCCCCGCAACCAGCGCGAGGCCTGGCTGGTCGACACCGTCCACCAACTGGCCGACCGCGCCGGCATCGGCCGCCCCGAAGTCGCCATCTACGAAGGCGCCCCCAACGCATTTGCCACGGGCGCATTCAAGAACGACTCGCTGGTCGCCGTGTCCACGGGCCTGCTCGAAAGCATGACCGAAGAGGAAGTCGCGGCCGTGCTGGCGCACGAAGTCGCGCACATCGCCAACGGCGACATGGTCACCCTGACCCTGATCCAGGGCGTGGTGAACACCTTCGTCATCTTCCTGGCGCGCGTGGTCGGCTACTTCATCGACCGCGTCGTGTTCAAGAACGAACGCGGCATCGGCCCCGGGTACTTCGTCACCGTGCTGGTCTGTGAAATCATCTTCGGCGTGCTGGCCTCGATCATCGTGGCCTGGTTCTCGCGCCAGCGCGAATACCGCGCCGACGCCGGCTCGGCCCACCTGATGGGCGCCCGCGAACCGATGATCCGCGCGCTCGCCCGCCTGGGCGGCCTGGAACCGGGCGAGCTGCCCAAGTCCTTCGAAGCGTCCGGCATCACCGGCAAGGGCGGCCTGGCGGCCATGTTCGCCTCGCACCCGCCGATCCCGGCCCGCATCGCCGCGCTGCAGAATGCCCGCGTGATCTGACCGGTCACCGGCCGCAAAAAAAGCCCGCTTCGGCGGGCTTTTTTGCGTTCAAATCCGACGCCGTTGCAGGGATGGGTGTCTGACACCCGCTGAGATGTTGCGACACGCCCGAGATCATCTCCCCTGGGTGTCAGACACCTTGCCGCGGGTGCGTTGCAGCAACAACGACCTCGGCATCACATCGCTCAGCACTCGACGATATTCACCGCCAAACCGCCCCGCGCCGTTTCCTTGTACTTGGTTTTCATATCCGCGCCGGTTTCGCGCATGGTCTTGATGACCGAATCCAGCGACACGTAGTGCTGTCCGTCGCCGCGCAGCGCCATGCGGGCGGCGTTCACGGCCTTGACCGAGGCCATGGCGTTGCGTTCGATACAGGGAATCTGCACCAGCCCGCCGACGGGATCGCAGGTCAGGCCAAGGTTGTGCTCCATGCCGATCTCGGCCGCGTTTTCCACCTGCTCCACCGACCCGCCCAGCGCCGCCGCCAGTCCGCCGGCCGCCATCGAACAGGCCACGCCGACTTCGCCCTGACAGCCCACTTCCGCGCCGGACAGCGACGCGTTGTACTTATAGAGCAGTCCGATCGCCGCCGCGGTCAGCAGGAATTCGCGCACGCCCTCGCGGTTGGCGCCCGGCACGAAGCGGTCGTAATAGTGCAGCACGGCCGGAATGATGCCCGCCGCGCCGTTGGTCGGCGCCGTGACCACCCGGCCGCCCGCGGCGTTCTCTTCGTTGACGGCCATCGCGTACAGGTTCACCCAATCCATGACGGAAAGCGGGTCGGACAACGTGCGCTCGGCCCGCTGGGTGAGATTGCGGTATAGCTCGGGGGCGCGCCGGCGCACGCGCAACGGGCCAGGCAACTCGCCGTCCGCCTCCGGATAGTTGATGCCGCAGCCGCGCGCCACGCAGTCCTGCATGACCTGCCAGATGCGGTCCAGGCCGGCATTGACCTCCGAGGTTTCGCGCCAGGTCAGCTCGTTCTGCATCATGACCTGCGCCACCGTCAAACCGTTGTCCTGGCACATGGCCAGCAGTTCCCGCCCCATGCGAAACGGGTACGGCAACTGGTCGTGCGCCGCGATGACCTGGCTGTTGGAGGCGCCGGCTGTGACGACGAACCCGCCGCCCACCGACAGGTAGCGGGCCTCGCGCAGAGACTGGCCGTCGGCGTCGAATGCTTGGAATTTCATGCCGTTGGGGTGTTCGGCCATGGCTTCGCGGCGGTAGAACATCATGTGTTCCTTTTCCACGAAGGGCAGCGGGTACTTGCCCAGCAATGGCAACTGCCGGCTGGCGCGCACCGAGGCAATCATGCCGGCGATGGCCGCGGGGTCGACCGTATCCGGCGCCTCGCCCATCAGGCCCAGCAGCACCCCCTTGTCGGTGCCGTGCCCCTTGCCGGTGGCGCCCAGCGATCCGTACAGTTCGGCCCGCACGCTGGCCACGCGCGGAACAAGGCCGTCGCGCTCCAGCCCTTGCGCAAACAGCAGCGCCGCCCGCATCGGGCCCACGGTATGAGAGCTCGACGGGCCAATGCCTATCTTGAACAGATCGAAAACGGAAACGGCCACGCCAAACTCCAATACATCCACCAACGATCAGGCAATGATACGCGCGAGCCCGGGCGCACGCAGCAAAGCCCCGCCCGGCGTATCCTGTATCTTCGCGCCGGGTGTCAAAGCCTGCCCCGGCATGCGATCATTACAGAATTATTACTTGTCATAAAAAGAACGGAAAAACGCCTGCATGTCTGGACTCATTACCCTGCTTGACTTCGCCGGCTACGTTGCGCTGCTGCTTTGGGGCGTGCATATGGTCCAAACCGGCGTGCAGCGCGCGTTCGGGGCGGCGCTGGGCGCGGCCTTGGGACGCGCCCTGGGCACGCGGTTGCGGGCCTTTTTTGCGGGCCTGGGCATCACGGCGGCGCTGCAAAGCAGCACCGCCACCGGCCTGATGATCACCGGTTTTGCCGCGGGCGGCGTGGTCGGCCTGGTGCCGGCGCTGGCGGCGATGCTGGGCGCCAACGTGGGCACCACGCTGATCGTCCAGCTGCTGTCCTTCGACCTGACCGAGCTCGCCCCGATCCTGATCCTGGCCGGTGTCTGGATGTTCCGGCGCTACCCGCCCGGCCGCACCCGCGACCTGGGCCGGGTCTTCATCGGCCTGGGCCTGCTCCTGCTGTCGCTGCACCAGCTCGTCGAACTCTTCGCGCCGTTTCAGACCGCCCCCATGTTGGGGATGATCCTTGCCGCCCTGTCGACCCAGCCGGTCGCCGCGGTCTTGCTGTCCGCCGCATTCACGTGGGCCGCGCACTCCAGCGTGGCCGTCGTGGTGCTGGTGATGTCGCTGGCCAGCCACAACATGGTCGCGCCGCACGTGGCGTTTGCGCTGGTGCTGGGCGCCAACCTGGGCACGGCGATCAACCCGATGATCGAAGGCGTGACGGGCGACGACCCCGCCGCCCGCCGCCTGCCGCTGGGCAACCTGCTGACGCGGGTGCTGGGCGTGCTGGCCGGGCTGCTGCTGTTGCCTTTCCTGGAGCCCTGGATGAGCGATCTGGCGAGCGACCCCGCCCGCGCGGTCGCCAACTTCCACACCCTGTTCAATGCCGTCATCGCCCTGGCCTTCCTGCCGATCCTGACGCCGTACGCCGCGCTGCTGACCCGCTGGCTGCCCAAGCGCGCCGACCCGAACGACCCGTCCCGCCCCCAATACCTGGACGAATGGGCCCACGACGTGCCCGCCGTGGCGCTGGGCAATGCCGCGCGCGAGGCGCTGCGCATGGCCGACATGCTGCAGACGCTGCTGCTCTACGCGCGGGCCGGCTTCAAGCGCGACAACCGCCACCGCATGGTGCAGGCGCGCCAGCTGGACGGCGCGCTGGACAAGCTGGAGAACGCCATCACCACCTACCTGGCGACACTGGACCAGGAGAACATGACGCGCGAGGACCTCCAGCGGCTGGACGACATCCTGGCGTTCACCAGCAACATCGGCCACGCGGGCGATATCGCGCATCACGGCTTGCTGAGCCACGTGGCCAAGCTGCGCAAGCAGGGCTGGACGTTCTCGCCCGAGCAACGCGCCAGCCTGGACGACACCCTGGGCCAGCTCATCGCCAACCAACGCACGGCGGCCGCGCTCTTCGTGAACGACGACCTGCGCCAGGCGCGCTCGCTGGCCGGCGAAAAGGCGCGCTTTCGCACGATCGAAACCCAGGCGGCCGACACTCACCTGCAGAAGATCAAGTCCGGCCAGGTCGACGCCGCGGAAGTGGGCGCGCTGTACCTGGACATCCTGCGGGACATGAAGGGCATCAACTCGCACCTTGTGGGCGCGGCGGCGTACCCCTTGCTGGCCCGCCACGGCGAGCTCCTGCCCAGCCGCCTGCGCGAGGCGGGCAATTGAATGGTGAATAGGTAAGCCCCCAGCGCGGGTGTCTGACACCGTCCCAAGCACGCTGACGCACGAAAAAGCCGACCCACGGGTCGGCTTTCGTTTGCATCGGGCAAATCCGGCGGGCCAACCTGGTGGCTCACCCTCCCCGCCTTACAGATACCGCTTGAACCACTCCAGCATCCGCTTCCAGCCATCCTTCGCGGCCTCGGGGTGGTAGCTGGCCCGGTAGTCCGCCAGGAACGCGTGATCGGCTTCGGGGTAGACCACGATCTCGGACTGCTTGGCGGCGGCGTTGCCGGCGGCCAGTTTCGTCTTCATGGTTTCCACGTCCGACAGCGGGATGCTGGCGTCACGGCCGCCGTAAAGGCCCAGGACGGGGCCGTGCAGCTCGTGGGTCACGTCCAGCGCGACGCGCTTGATGAGCGGACCGTGGCCCACGCTGAGCTTGCCGTACCACGCCACGCCCGCCTTCACGTCCGGATTGTGCGCCGCGTACATCCAGGTCAGGCGGCCGCCCCAGCAGAAACCCGTCACCGCCACGCGGCGCGCGTCACCGCCATTGGCGGCGGCCCACGCCACGCTGGCGTCCAGATCGGCGTACACCTGTTCGTCAGGCACCTTGCTGACGATTTCCGAAATGAGCTTCGGGATGTCGGTGTAGACCGACGCGTCGCCCTGGCGTTGATAGAGGTTGGCGGCGACGGCCAGGTAACCGACCTTGGCCACCCGGCGGCAGATGTCCTTGATGTGTTCGTGCACGCCGAAGATTTCCTGGATCACCAGCACGACCGGCAGGTCACGCTGGCCTTCGGGCGCGGCGTAATACGCGTCGATCGAACCGTCCGTCACGGGAAGCTTGAAATCCCCGTGGACCAGGCCCTGCGTGTCCGTGTGGATCACGGTGGGGGCGACATTGCCAGCGGCGGTGGAAAAACTCATGGAGAACTCCTTGGTTGGGTCGACGAAAGCCGGCCATCCCCGCCGCGCCACCTGCGCTAGTGCCGGTGGCCGTGCTCCGCCTGGGACACGCCTTGATCCGCGTGTGCCTCATGGTCGTGCCCGTGGTGCATCAACGTCGTGACGCTGTAGATCAGCGCCACGCCCACACCGACCAGCAGCAATTGCGGAACGGCATCGGACAGGGATACCCGCTCGTGCATCTGCGGCATCAGGTCGGCCACCGAGATGTACAGGAAGCTGCTGGCGGCAATCACCAGGATGTACGGCGTCCACTCCTGCGCCTGCTGCAGCACGAAGTACCCTATTATGCCGCCGACCGCTGAACACAAGCTGGTGAACAGGATCAGCGCAAAGGCGCGGCGGCGGCGCAGGCCGGCGTTGAGCAGCACCACGAAGTCGCCCAGCTTGTGCGGCACTTCGTGGATGATGATCGACGCGGCCGTCAGTACGCCCAGCAGCGGATCGGTCAGGAACGCCGCGGCGATCAGCACGCCGTCACACAAGTTATGCAGCGAACTGCCGATCAGGATCAGCATCCCGCCGCGCCCCGCCTCGTGGCGGTCGTGGCCCTTGTGATGGTGGTGGCCGTCGCCCTCGTGGTGATGGCTGTGGCGCAGCAGCGCAATCTTCTCCAGCACGAAAAAGCCGATCAGCGACGCCAGCATCAGTCCGAAGAGCACGTGGGCGTTGCCGACCCCCGTCTCGAATGCCTCGGGCAGCAGATGCAGGAGCGCCACGGACAGCAGCACGCCGACCGACAGGCTCACCATGTGATGCAGGTATTTGGCAAAGACCTTGTACGCGAGCCAGCTCGCGATAAGGACGGCAATCAGGCCGCCAGTGATGGTGGCGAGCAGAACCCAGAGCAGCAACATGAGGGGGAGAATTAAGGCGGGGGGAAGCGCAACATTATATTGTTTCAAACCAAAAACCGGAAATGGGCCGTCAGAAGACGGCCCAGCCCCATCAAAGCCTAGTGCGCCTGCTCCCAGTTCTTGCCGACGCCCACTTCCGCCACCAGCGGCACGCGCAGCGTCGCCACGTTGCACATCAGGCGCGGCAGCGCTTCCTTGACCACTTGCAGCTCGTCGTCGGGCGCTTCCAGCACCAGTTCATCGTGCACCTGCATGATCATGCGCGTCTTCAGGTTTTCGGCGTCCAGCCAGTCCTGCACCGCCACCATCGCCATCTTGATGAGATCGGCCGCCGTGCCTTGCATGGGCGCGTTGATCGCCGCGCGCTCGGCGCCCTGCCGGCGCGGACCCGACGCCCCCCGGATTTCCGGCAACTGCAGCCGGCGTCCGAAGACGGTTTCCACGTAGCCCTGCTCGCGCGCCAGGCGCCGCGTGTTCTCCATGTACATCGCCACGCCCGGATAGCGCGCAAAGTAGCGGTCGATGTAGGCCTGCGCGGCGTCGCGCGTGATGCCCAGGTTGGATGCCAGGCCGAACACGCCCATGCCGTAGATGAGACCGAAGTTGATGGCCTTGGCGGCACGGCGCTGATCGGTCGTCACGCCTTCCAGCGGCACGCCGAACACTTCGGAGGCGGTGGCGCGGTGGATGTCCTCGCCCGCCGCGAAGGCGCTTTGCAGGTTGGCATCGTCCGAGACGTGCGCCATGATGCGCAGCTCGATCTGCGAATAGTCCGCGGACAGCAGCATGCCCTGCTCGGCAATGAACGCCTCGCGAACGCGCCGGCCGGCCTCGGTGCGCACCGGAATGTTCTGCAGGTTGGGATCGGATGACGCAAGGCGCCCGGTGATGACGGCGGCCTGGGAATAATGCGTATGCACTCTGCCCGTCGCCGGATTGATCATGCGCGGCAGCTTGTCGGTGTACGTCGACTTCAGCTTGGACAGCCCGCGGTACTCCAGCAGCACCTGCGGCAGCGGGTAGTCCAGCGCCAGCTTGCTCAGCACTTCCTCGTCCGTGGACGGCGCGCCGCTCGCGGTCTTGCGCACCACCGGAAGCTGCATGCGGCCGAACAGGATCTCGCCCAGCTGCTTGGGAGAATTCAGGTTGAACGGCTGGCCCGCCAGTTCGTAGGCCTTCTGCTCGAGCTGCAGCATCTCTTGCCCCAGCTTGTTGCTCTGGCGGCCCAGTTCCGCAGCATCGACCTTCACGCCGTTGCGCTCGATGGTGGTCAGCACCGCCGACACCTGCATTTCCAGGCGATAGATGCGCTCCAGCCCCGCGTCGGCGGCGACCATCGGGCGCAGCACCTGATGCAGTTGCAGCGTGAAGTCGGCGTCCTCGGCCGCGTAATGCCCGGCCTTGTCGACCGCCACCTCGTCAAAACCGATCTGCTTGGCGCCCTTGCCGCACAGATCCTCGTACGACACGCCGCTGCGGCCCAAAAAGCGCTGCGCCAGGTCGTTCAACCCAACGCCGCGATGCGACTCCAGCACGTAGGCCTGAAGCATGGTGTCTTCGGCGGCGCCCGCCAGGCGGATGCCTTCGTTGGCGAACACGTGCGTGTCGTACTTGGCGTGGTGCAGCAGCTTTGCGCGCGCCGGGTCTTGCAGCCACGGCTTGAGCCGTGCCAGCACCTCGTCCTTGGGCAACTGGACCGCGCCATCCGGCCCCCGATGCGCGACGGGGATGTAGCAGGCCACGCCAGGCGCCACCGACATCGACAAGCCCACCAGCCGGGCCTGCATTTCGTCCAGCGACGTCGTCTCGGTATCCAGCGCAACCAGCGCAGTCTGCTGCACCAGTTCCATCCAGGCGTCGAACGCCGCCCAGTCGGAAATGATGCGGTAGTCGGTGGTCTCCGGCGCGGCCGGCGCCTCGTGCGCGATGCGGGCGTCGCCCGCGGGCACGCGCTCGGCGTCACCGGTCAGGTCGCGCAGCCAGGTGCGGAACCCGTAGCGTTCGTACAGTTCGGTCAGCGTCGCGTCGTCGCGCGCACGCGGCGTCAGGTCATCGACGCCGTCGACGTGCCCGGTCAGATCGCAATCGCACTTGACCGTCAGAAGCTGGCGCGTCAGCGGGAAATTGGGAATGGCCTCGCGCAGGTTGTTGCCGGCCACCCCCTTGATGCCCTCGGCGCCTTCGACCAGTTTGTCGATGGAGCCAAATTCCGTAATCCATTTGGCGGCCGTCTTGGGGCCCACCTTGGTGACGCCCGGCACATTGTCGACCGTGTCACCCACCAGCATCAGGTAATCCACGATACGGTCGGGCGGCACGCCGAATTTGTTCACGACGCCGGCCTCGTCCAGGACCTCGCCGCTCATCGTATTGACCAGGGTGACGTGGCTGTTCACCAGCTGCGCCAGGTCCTTGTCGCCCGTAGAGACGATGGTGTGCACGTCGTGCTGCGCGGCACGATGTGCCAACGTGCCAATGACGTCGTCGGCCTCGACACCCTCGATGGCCAGCACCGGCCAGCCCAGCGCGCGCACCGCGCGATGGATGGGATCGATTTGTGCTGCAAGGTCTTCGGGCATGGGCGGACGGTGCGACTTGTACTCCGGATACAGGTCGTCCCGGAAAGTCTTGCCGCGAGCATCGAAAATACATGCGGCATACTCTGCCTTATAGTCCGATACAAGCTTGCGCAGCATATTGACCACGCCGTAAATCGCACCCGTAGGTTCGCCTTGCGCGTTGCGCAAATCAGGCATAGCGTGGAAAGCGCGGTACAAGTAACTTGAACCGTCGACCAGTAATAAGGTTTTTTTCATGGTTACAAAGGCAGATATGGATACACCCGCCGGCAAACAAATTCCGCTGATTATGTCAGAGATAAGGACGGCGGCAGACAAGCTCGCACACATCGGGCCCGCAGTCAGCATTTTTGGTAGCGCACGAGTCAGCCGTAATTCCCCGTACTATGAAACCACCATCGCGATTTCCGCGGCCCTGGCCGAAGCAGGCTTTGCCGTCATCGCGGGTGGCGGCCCCGGCATCATGGAAGCCGCCAACAAAGGCGCATTCGAATCAGGAGGCACGAGCGTCGGCTTGAACATCAGCCTGCCGCACGAAGCGCACAACAACGAATACCAGACCATCAGCCTGTCCTTCGAGTACTTCTTCCCTCGCAAGGCGGCATTCTTCATGCACAGCTTCGCCTACGTGGCGATGCCGGGCGGCTTTGGCACCCTGGACGAACTCTTCGAAGCGTTGACGCTCATCCAGACCGGCAAGGTCCCCCCGGCCCCCATCGTCCTGGTCGGCAGCGAGTACTGGTCAGGCCTTGCCGAATGGATTGGCGATCAGGTGCTCGGCAATGGCATGATCGGCGCGCATGACCTGGATCTTTTCATCATCGAAGACGATCCCGTGAAGGTCGTGCGCAAGGTGGTCGAGTTCCACGAACGCGTGATGTCCGACGAGCAGTACGCCCCTTCCCTTCCCGCCTGATCCCGCACGCCCGTCCGGGGCCGCATGCCCCGCGGGCGCGGCCGGCCATCGTCAAGGCAGTGACTTAGGTCATCGCCTTGACGATGGCCTCGCGCGCCAGCCCCACGAACTCGCTTTCGCCGGGGCGGGCCGCTAGCAGCCGGAATTCCACCGACGGCAACGCCGGCAGGCCAGGCGCCTGCAGCCGCGCCATGCCGGCGCCAAGCGCCGATTCGTTCAGGCACGCCACGCCCAGTCCCGCCGCCACCGCCAGCTGCAATCCCGCCACGCCGGATGCCTCGTGCGACACGACATAAGGAAGGCTGCGGCGTGACAACAGCCGCTCAACGTATTGGCGCAAGGCGCACGTCTCCGGCAGGGCCAGCAAGGGCAACGGTTCGGCCAGCGGCGGCGTCGCGCCCTCGGCTGCCATCCACAGCAGCGGTTCGCGCCGCAGTAGCGCGCCATCGGCCCGGCCGCGCGCCGCGCCCCGCTCCTGGATGACCATGGAGATGCCGACGTCGATCTCGCCGCGCTCGTAGGCGGCCTCGATCGCCCCGCTCTTCATGATGGTGACGTGCAGCCGCACCTGCGGGTATTGCTCGTTCAGCCGCCGCAGCAGGCGGGCGACGTCGCCGGGGCGGAAGTAATCCGTGATGCACAGGCGCAGTTCGCCGCGCAGCGCCACGCCGCGCAGGTCGCGGTAGGCCTCGTCGCTCAGGGCCAGGATCGTGCGCGCATGCGCCAGCAGGCGCTGGCCGGCGGGCGTTGCCCGCACGCCCGTCTTGCCGCGCACCAGCAGCGGCTGGCCCGCCCTGTCCTCCAGCTTGCGCATCTGTTCACTGACCGAAGACTGCGACAGGAACACCTTGGGCGCGGCTGCCGTCAGGCTGCCCGCATCCAGCACGGCAACCAGGGTGCGCAGTTGGTCCAGGTCAAATCCGCTCATGGCCTATCCAACGGCAAATACGATGGGTGAGATCGTAAATTCCCGCTTTTCCGATGTCAATGCGCTTTCTACACTGGCGCCGTACCTACCCACCCGGAGAGCCGTCATGCCCCACATCGTCATCCATCGTTCCGGCACGCCCGACGCCGCCACCGACCACCGCATCGTCGAATCCGTCGCCGGGCTGACCCAGTCTGTCCTCGGAAAAAAGCTGCCCGTCATCGCCATCACGCTGCAGCACATTGCGCACGACCTCTGGTTCATCGGCGGGCGTCCCTTGTCGGAACTGGGCAAGAACGCATTCCATCTGGATATCAGCGTGACCGACGAGACCAACACCAAGGCCGAGAAAGCGCGCTTCATCAAGGAGATCTACGCGGCTTTCTCGGACATCCTGGGCGAGCTGCACGAATGCTCCTATGTGCACGTCATCGACGCGCGCGCGGCCGCCTACGGCTATGGCGGACGCACGCAGGAATACCGGCACCAGCACAGCGCCTCGTAAGCCGGTAGTGCCACGTCCCGCGATGTCGGGCACCCGCCCAACATGCAAAAAGCCGCGCACCCAACGGTGCGCGGCTTTTCATTGGCCGGGCTTGTTGGCGGCAGGCTGCCGTCGGCAAGCTTAGACCGCGGATTCGCGCGCGGCGCGCTTGCGCTCGTTTTCGAGCAGGTAGCGCTTGCGCAGACGGATCGACTTCGGGGTGATTTCGACCAGTTCGTCGTCGTCGATGAATTCCACGGCGTATTCCAGCGACATCTGGATCGGCGGAACCAGGCGCACGGCTTCGTCGGTGCCCGAGGCGCGCACGTTGGTCAGCTGCTTGCCCTTGATCGGGTTCACGACCAGGTCGTTGTCGCGGCTGTGGATGCCGATGATCATGCCTTCGTACAGCGCATCGCCCGGGTTGACGAACATGCGGCCGCGATCCTGCAGCTTCCACAGTGCGTAGGCCACGGCGTCGCCGTTGTCCTGGCTGATCAGCACGCCATTGCGGCGCTCGCCGATGGAGCCTTCCTTGATGGGCGCGTATTCGTGGAAGATGTGGCTCATCAGGCCCGTGCCGCGCGTCAGCGTCAGGAACTCGTTCTGGAAGCCGATCAGGCCGCGGGCCGGGATCAGGTATTCCAGGCGCGTACGGCCACGGCCGTCCGGCTGCATGTCCTGCAGGTCGCCCTTGCGGCGGCCCAGCTCTTCCATGACGCCGCCCTGATGGGCGTCTTCGACGTCAACGGTCAGCGATTCGAACGGCTCGCACTTCACGCCGTCGATTTCCTTGAACACCACGCGCGGACGCGACACGGCCAGCTCGTAGCCTTCGCGGCGCATCGTTTCCAGCAGAATGGTCAGGTGCAGTTCGCCACGGCCCGACACTTCAAACACGGTGTCGTCGCCCGTGTCGCGCACACGCAGCGCCACGTTGGATTTCAGCTCGCGGTCCAGGCGGTCGCGCACTTGGCGGCTGGTCACGAACTTGCCTTCGCGGCCCGCCAGCGGCGACGTGTTCACCATGAAGTTCATGGTCAGCGTCGGCTCGTCGATGCGCAGCATCGGCAGCGGCTCCTGGTTGGCCGGATCCATCACGGTGCAACCGATGCCCAGGTCTTCAATGCCGTTGATCAGCACGATGTCGCCGGCTTCGGCTTCGTCCACCACGATGCGCTCCAGGCCATGGAACTTCAGCACCTGGTTGATGCGGCCGCGGCCGCCCTGGCCGTCGGGACCGAACTTGTAGGCCACTTCCATGCCGGGGCGCATACGGCCACGGTTGATGCGGCCCACGCCGATCTTGCCGACGTAGCTGTTGTAGTCCAGCGAGATGATCTGCATCTGCAGCGGACCGTTGGGATCGTCCTCGCGCTGCGGCACGTGCTGCAGGATGGCTTCGAACAGCGGACGCATGTCGCCTTCGCGCACATCCGGCGTGAGGCCGGCGTAGCCGGACAGGCCCGACGCGTACACGACCGGGAAGTCCAGCTGCTCGTCGGTGGCGCCCAGCTTGTCGAACAGATCGAACGTGGCGTTGATGACGAAATCCGTACGGGCGCCCGGACGGTCAACCTTGTTGACCACGACGATGGGCTTCAAGCCCAGTGCCAGCGCCTTGCGGGTCACGAAAATGGTCTGGGGCATCGGGCCTTCGACCGCGTCCACCAGCAGCAGCACGCCGTCGACCATGGACAGCACGCGCTCGACTTCACCGCCGAAGTCCGCGTGTCCCGGGGTGTCGACGATGTTGATGTGGGTACCTTCGTATTCCACGGCACAGTTCTTGGCCAGAATCGTGATGCCGCGTTCCTTTTCCAGGTCGTTCGAGTCCATGACCCGTTCGGTCAGCGCCTGGTTTTCGCGGAAGGTGCCGGATTGGCGCAGCAGCTGGTCGACCAGGGTGGTTTTACCGTGGTCCACGTGGGCGATGATGGCGACGTTGCGCAAGGCGCGAGTCATAGCGAGTCCTTTAAGGTCAGGGTGGAGGGCAGCAAGCCCTCCGGCAATTCGTTCAGTGCAAGCAATGCCTGCTTCGGGTCTGGCATGGCCTGCAAGGCTTCCAGTTCAACGGCGCGTTCCAGAGAGAAGGGCCCGACGTGCGTGCGCCGCAGCGCCGTCAGGTGGGCGAAACAGCCCAGCACGCGCCCGATGTCCTGGGCCAGTGTTCGGATGTATGTGCCTTTACTGCAAGCCACATCGATCTCTGCCTGCGTCCCTGTGAGGGACAACAGCTCGATGCGGTATATCGTGATCTGGCGCGGCGGCCGCTCCAGTTCGATGCCCGCGCGGGCGTACTCGTACAGCGGCTTGCCGTCGCGCTTGAGCGCGGAGTACATCGGCGGAATCTGCTCGATGGTGCCCGAGAAACGTGACAGCGCGTCGCGCAGCGCCTGTTCCTCGACGGTAAAACCGGGTTCGGCGGTCGCCGTGACGTTGCCCGTCAGGTCGCCGGAATCGGTTTCCGATCCAAATTGCAGCGTAGCGCGATATGCCTTGTCGGCGTCAAGCATCGCGCCGGAAATTTTGGTGGCGCGACCCATGCAGCACACCAGCAAGCCGGTGGCAAAGGGGTCCAGCGTGCCGGTATGGCCGGCCTTGGCCGCATCCATGGCGCGTTTGGCGCGCTGCAAGGCGTGATTGCTCGACAAACCCACGGGTTTATCAAGCAACAGCACACCGTCGAGCGCAAGCCCGCGTCGTTTAGCCATCGTCGGAATCCGGAAAAAAATGAAGCAGTGACGACAGCCCGATCAGGACTGGTCTTCTGGCTCGTCGGGTACGCCCGAGTGCGGGCCGGGGCGGTTTGCGCGGTCGATGAGGATCGACATCTCGATGCCACGAGCGACTTGCTCGTCGTGGAAGAAGCGCAAAGTGGGGACGGTATGGATGTGCAAAAGCTTGTAGAGCTGCGAATGCAGCCAGCCGGCCTTCTCGTTCAGCAAGGTGGCGGCGGCTTCGGGCTCGGCGCCCAAAACCGTGAACCACACCTTGGCATGCGCGTAGTCGGTCGACAGTTCCACACCCGAAATCGTGATCAATCCAGCGCGCTTGGTGTCGATCTCGCGCTGGATGATCCCGGCCAGATCCTTCTGGATCTGGTCGGCCAGCCGCAGATTGCGGCCGGGAATGGCTTTGGACTTGTGACGGCTCATTAACAATGCCTGGCGCCTGCTTTACAGCGTGCGCGCAATTTCCTTGATTTCAAAGACTTCCAGCTGGTCGCCCACCTGGATGTCGTTGTTGCCGCGCAGCGTCAGGCCGCAATCGAAGCCCGACTTGACTTCCTTGACGTCGTCCTTGAAGCGGCGCAGCGATTCGAGGTGCCCCGTCCAGTGAACCACGTTGTTGCGCAGCAGGCGGACCTGGGAATCGCGGCGCACGATGCCATCGAGCACCATACAACCGGCGATGTTGCCGAGGCGGGAGATGCTGTACACCTCGCGGATCTCGACCAGGCCGATGATTTCTTCCTTCTTCTCGGGCGCCAGCATGCCCGACATGGCGGCCTTAACTTCATCCACGGCGTCGTAAATGATGTTGTAGTAGCGCACGTCGATGCCGTTGTTCTCGGCAAGCTTCTTGGCGCTGGCGTCGGCGCGCACGTTGAAGCCGATGACGACGGCGTGCGAGGCGATGGCCAGGTTGATGTCGGTTTCCGAGATGCCGCCCACGGCGGCGTGCACGACCTGAACGCGCACTTCGTCGGTGGACAGCTTGACCAGCGATTGCACCAGCGCTTCCTGCGAACCCTGCACGTCGGTCTTGACGATAAGGGTAAGGGTCTGGGTGCCTTCGCCGAGGTTGTCGAACATCGATTCCAGCTTGGCGGCCTGTTGGCGGGCCAGCTTGACGTCGCGGAACTTGCCCTGACGGAACAGCGCGATTTCGCGCGCCTTGCGCTCGTCGGACAGCGCCATCAGCTCGTCGCCGGCGGCCGGCACTTCGGTCAGGCCCTGGATCTCGACGGGGATCGACGGTCCGGCCGTCTGGATCGGCTTGCCGTTTTCGTCGAGCATGGCGCGCACGCGGCCAAAGCTTGCACCGGCCAGCACCACGTCGCCGCGCTTGAGCGTGCCGCTCTGCACCAGGATCGTCGCGACCGGGCCGCGGCCCTTGTCCAGACGGGCTTCGATGACCAGGCCCTTGGCGGGCGCGTCTTCCGGCGCCTTCAGTTCCAGCACTTCGGCTTGCAGCAGCACGTTTTCGAGCAGATCGTCGATGCCTTGGCCAGTCTTGGCGGACACGCCCACGAACGGCACGTCGCCGCCGTATTCTTCCGGCACGACCTCTTCGGCAACCAGTTCCTGCTTGACGCGGTCCGGGTTGGCGGCGGGCTTGTCGATCTTGGTGACGGCCACGACGATGGGCACACCAGCAGCCTTGGCATGGTGGATGGCTTCACGCGTCTGGGGCATCACGCCGTCGTCGGCGGCAACCACCAGAATCACGATGTCGGTCGCCTTGGCGCCGCGGGCACGCATGGCGGTGAACGCCTCGTGGCCCGGGGTGTCCAGGAAGGTCACCATGCCGCGCTCGGTGCGCACGTGATAGGCGCCGATATGCTGCGTAATGCCGCCGGCTTCGCCCGCGGCAACCTTGGCGCGGCGGATGTAGTCCAGCAGCGAGGTCTTGCCGTGGTCGACGTGGCCCATGACGGTCACGACCGGCGCGCGCGGCAGCTGTTCGGCTTCGGATTGCGTGGCGGATTCGTCCAGGAAGGCTTCCGGATCGTCCAGCTTGGCGGCGATCGCGACGTGGCCAAGTTCTTCGACCACGATCATGGCCGTTTCCTGGTCCAGCACCTGGTTGATGGTGACCATCTGGCCGAGCTTCATCAATTGCTTGATGACTTCGGCGGCCTTGACGGACATCTTGTGGGCCAGGTCGGCGACGCTGATGGTTTCCGGCACGTGGACTTCACGTGCGATGAATTCCTGCGGCGCCGGCTCGTTGCGGCGGTCGTTCTGCTGGTTGCGGCCACCACGGCCGCCCGACTTGCCACCGCCCTTGCCGCCTGCACGCCAGCCATCGCGGCTGGCCGGGGCTGCCGGCTTGTCGGCGGGCTTCTTGCGCGACGAATCGTCCGACCAGGTCGACGACACTTCGGCGGTCTTGATGGTCTTCTTGGCGCCAGGCGCGGCCGGCTTGGCGTCCTTCTTGGCCGCGGGCGCGGCGCCGGGCTTGCCGGCGGGCTTGTGCAGCGTGCCGGAGATCGGCGCGGCAGCGGGCGCTTCCGGTTCCGGCGCGCGCAGCACCTTGCGGGGACGGTTCAGCATTTCGCGCAGCGCGGCGGCCTCGGCCTCGGCGGCGCGGCGGGCTTCGTCACGGCCAGCGGTCGTGGCGGAAGCGGCCAACGGCGGCGCAGCGCGACGATTGTCGGCGCGCGAGGCCACCTTGGGCGCAGCGGCGGGCGCGGCGGCCTCGGGCTTGGCGGCGGGCTTCACGGATTCGGATTTCGCGGCAGGCTGCGCCTGGGCAACAGGCGCGGCGGCCTGGAAGGAAGATGTTTCGGACTTATTGGCTAGCACAGCAGGTTCCGGCTTGGCTTCTTCAGCCTTGGGCTCGGTGGTTTCAGTCTTGATTTCGGGCTTGGCCTCTTCGGCCACGGGCTCGGCAGGAGCAGGCGCCGGCGTCGGTTCGGGTTCAGGCTGGGCCTGAACTTCGGGCGCTTTGGCCTCGACGGGGGCGGGCGCTTCGGCCGCGACGGATTCGGTTGCCGCGGGCGCTTCAGCCGGGGCGGCGGCTTCGACAGCGGCGGGCTCCTGCTGCGGCGCTTCGGCCTGGGCGGGAGCTTCGGCCTCTACAGGCGCCGTTTCGCGAGGTTCGGCGGCGGCGGGCGCCTCGGGCACTGCGGGCGCAGCCGGAGCGGAAACCTGCGGAGCGGCTTGCTCGGCAGCTTCCTCTTCGGGACGGGCCGAGGCAGCCTGCTCCAGGGCGAGTTCGGACGGGTCGCGCTTGACGAAGACGCGCTTCTTGCGCACTTCGACCTGGATCGTGCGCGAACGGCCCGTGGCGTCGGCTTGCCGGATCTCGGAAGTCTGGCGGCGCGTCAGCGTGATCTTCTTGCCTTCGGTTGCGCCGTGTGCGCGACGCAGCGATTCGAGCAATTTCGCCTTGTCGCTGTCGGTGACGGAATCGTCAACCGATTTGAGGTCAACGCCAGCCGAACGCAGCTGATCCAGCAGCACGTTGGCAGGCATTTTCAGCTCGGTAGCGAACTGGGCGACGGTATTACTCGACATTAGGCTCTCTCTTCCCTATAGGCAGCTATTACAAACAACGTGAACTTGCGGTGGACGAAGCGGCAGCATCCTCCACCGCAGACCCGTGTCCTTATGGTTATTCTTCGTCAAACCAATGGGCACGGGCACGCATGATGAGATCGCTGGCTTCCTGTTCGGTCAGACCGGCAATTTCCGCCAGTTCGTCCGTTGCCAATTCGGCCAGATCATCACGCGTATGCACTTGACGCTCGGCCAGCTTGGCGGCCAGTTCCGGCGTCATGCCTTCGAGTTCTAGCAGATCCTGTGCGGTCTCAAGGCGCTCTTCCTGGGCAATTGCCTCGGTCAGCAGCGCATTGCGGGCACGGGCGCGCAACTCATTGATGGTGTCTTCGTCAAACGCCTCGATTTCCAGCAGTTCCTGCATGGGCACGTAGGCGATTTCCTCGATACCGGTAAATCCTTCGTCGATCAGGATGTCAGCGACTTCCTCGTCGACGTCCAGCTTGCTCATGAACGTGGTGCGCAGACCCGAACGCTCGACTTCCTGGCGGTTCAGGCTTTCTTCCGGCGTCATGATGTTGATCTGCCAGCCGGTCAGTTCGGACGCCAGGCGCACGTTCTGGCCCTTGGCGCCGATGGCCTTCGGCAGGTTTTCCTCGTCCACGACGACGTCCATCGCATGCTTGTCTTCATCGACGACGATGGATTCGACGTTGGCCGGCGCCAGCGCGCCGATGACGAACTGCGCGGGGTCTTCCGACCACAGCACGATGTCGACCTGCTCGCCGCCGAGTTCGTTGCGCACGGCGGTCACGCGCGAACCGCGCATGCCCACGCACGTCCCGATGGGATCGATACGCTTATCGTATGCCACGACGGCGATCTTCGCACGCACGCCGGCATCGCGGGCAGCAGCCTTGATCTCGAGCAGACCCTGCTCGATCTCGGGCACTTCGTTCTCGAACAGCTGGCGGATGAACTCGGGCGAGGTGCGCGACAGGATGACCTGCTGGCCACGCGCGGCGTGGTCCACACGCAACACGAAGGCGCGCACGCGATCGGCAACCCGAAGGTTTTCCTTGGGGATCATTTCGGAGCGCGGCAGGCGCGCTTCGATCTTGCCGGTTTCAACGATGGCGTCGCCCTTGTCCATGCGCTTGATCGTGCCGGAAACGATGGTTTCACCACGATCCAGGAAGTCGTTCAGCACCTGTTCGCGCTCGGCGTCGCGGATCTTTTGCAGGATCGCCTGCTTGGCGGCCTGGGCGCCGATGCGGCCGAATTCGATGGGCTCCAGGGGCTCTTCGATGTACTCGCCTTCCTTGATGCCGGGGACGATTTCCTCCGCGTCCGACAGCATTTCCTGCTTGTCGGGTTCTTGCAGGCCGGCCTCATCGGGCACGACCAGCCAACGGCGGAAGCCTTCGTGGTCTCCCGTTTCCCTATCGATGGAAACACGAATGTCCGCATCATCCTTGAAGCGCTTTTTCATGGCCGAGGCCAGCGCACTTTCGAGAGCGCCGAACACGACGTCACGCGTGACGTTCTTTTCACGCGCCAAGGCATCGACCAACAGAAGAATTTCGCGACTCATCGCTTTTTGCCCTTGAAATCCAGAACGGGATCCAGTTTTGCACGCTCGATGTCTTCGACCGTGAAATTCAACACCTGGACTTCGTTCTTTTTTGCCTCAAATTCGAGACCGAACACGGTCTTGTGCATGCCAGCAGCCGCGTCGGAAGCAGCGGCGTCGTCTTCCGGCACGGTCAACGTGCCCGAGAAGACCTTGCGGCCGTCCAATGCTTCGCGCAGCTTGATTTCGATGCGCTCGCCTGCGAACCGGCGGAACTCGGCCTCGGTGCGCAGCGGGCGATCCACGCCCGGCGACCCGACCTCGAGGCGCTTATAGTCGATGTTCTCGACCTCATAGACCCGCGACAATTGGCGGGACACCTGCTCGCAGTCTTCGATGCGCACACCGCCGACCCGATCGATCGTGACGCGCAAAAGACCCAGGGCGGCACGTTCCACGTCGACGAGTTCGACGTCCATGCCGGCCAGAGCCTCTTCGGTCAATGCGAATAAATCAGCCATATACTCAAAAAAAATGGGCTGCACGCCCAGCCCACCGATATTGCACAGAGCCCAGCCGCTTCCCTACTGCACGTAAGGAGCAATGCTGGGCAGTGCCCTATATTGCGACCTAATTTTTGGCTTGCGCCGTCCTGACTGCCCGTCCCGGTCTGGCCGGGGTCGGGATCAATGCCGTGGCGCCTGTGCGCCGTCCGCAGATAGCGGCTCGCTCCAACGAGACTGCTGCAAGCAGCGCCCCTGGGCACGCCAACACGCCAGCACAAAGCCGAGCGCCCGGTCGGCACACATGCAGCCGACGTGCTTTTTGCGGTAAAGCGCACTTGATAAACCAGTGCATCCAGCAAAAAGCCATGACGCGAAGCCATGAAAACCATTGATTTTACCAGATAAACGGGAAAATCGCCTGATTCGTCACGGGCTTACGTTTATATGGGACGGATGCGGGGCGGCAGCGCGTTCAGCGGGCCGCCCTGCAGGGATCAGCGCCCCTGACGTCCCCGGCCGCCGCCCACGACACCCAAGCGGGATTCGTGCGCCGACGCACTGCGCGGCTGCCAATCGTCGCCCCGCTGACCGCCTTCGCTGCGAGCGCCGCCCGCACGCGGCGTGCGCGGCTTGCCGCCCGCGCCGGGACCCTTGTTGTTGCCGCCGGCGCGTGCGCCTTCGGCCTTGTTGCCGCCGCGGCCGCCGGCAGCCGGCTTGCCGCCGCGCGCCGCATTGCCGCCACGCGCGCCTGCCGGTTTGTTGCCGCCCGGCTTGCCGCCGCCCGGCTTGCCACCGGACTTGCCGCCAGGCCTGCGGCCCGCGCCAGCCGGCGCTTCCGCCATGCCGCCAACCGCCGGGTTCACGCCTGCGACATTGCCGCCCGCCGGGCTGCTGGCCATCGGGTTACCCGGGCCGGCGTTCGCCGCAGCGCGAGGCCCGCGAGCATTGCCGCCCGAGCGTCCACCTGCCTTGCCGCCCGGCTTGCCGCCCGCCTTGCCACCGGGCTTGCCGGCGCCAGCGGGCCGCGAACCCGGTTTGCCCTTGCGATTGCCGAAGCCGCCCTCGCCCGAGAGCGGGTGGCCGTTGGCATAGCCGCCAGCAATCATCAATCCGGTGCCGAACGGATCGGACGGACACGCCGCGGCCTGACCCGCGCTGCCCACACCGCCGCCCTGCAGCTTGCCGCGGCGCCCGATGCGGGCGCCATTCATGCCATTGCGGTCCAGCGTGCCAAACCCCGGGGGCAGCGCGCTGTCATGCGATTGCGGCTGCTTGGAGCGGCGGCGGTTGCCGGACGAATCGTCGTCGTCACGCAACAGCCCCAGTTGCACCATCAGCGCGGTCACGAGAGACGCATCCAGTTCGTCCCAGCGGCCACGGCGCAGCGTGCGCGGCAGCACGACATCGCCAAAGCGCGTACGGATCAGGCGGCTGACCGTGACGCCAACCGCTTCAAACATGCGGCGCACTTCCCGGTTGCGGCCCTCTTGCAGCGTGACGCGATACCAGCGGTTGCTGCCGTCGCCGCCCAGATAATCCAGCGCGCCGAACGCGGCCAGACCGTCTTCGAGTTCGATGCCGTCCACCAGCGACTGGCGCTGCGCTTCGTCCATTTCGCCCAGGACACGGACGGCGTACTCGCGTTCCGTGCCATAACGGGGGTGCATGATCCGGTTGGCCATGTCGCCCGACGTCGTGAAGATGAGCAGGCCTTCGGTGTTCAAGTCCAGGCGGCCCACCGAGAGCCACTTGCCGGTGCGCAGCTTGGGCAAGCGCGCAAACACGCTGGCACGGCCGCCGGGGTCGTCGTGGCTGACGATCTCGCCGGCGGGCTTGTGATACAGGATCACGCGCGGCGGCTTCTTGGTGTTGGCGCGCATGATGGGCTTGCCGTTGACGCGCACCTGGTCGTTGGGACCCACGCGCTGGCCAATATGCGCCGGCTCGCCGTTGACGGACACGCGGCCCGCCACGATCAGTTCTTCCATTTCGCGGCGCGAGCCGATGCCAGCATCCGCCAGCACCTTGTGCAGCTTGGGCATGACCGCTTCGCTGTTCAGGTACTTGCCCAGGCGCTGCTCCATGCGGTCAGCCGTGTCCAGGTAGGACAGGGCCTGTTCGGCCTCCTGCTCGCCGCCACGGGAGTCCGCGGACTCGACCGGCGCGGCCGGCGCGGCGGCCTGGCCTTCGGCGGCGGGGGCCTGTTCGGCGGCGGCATCGCCACGACGGCGGCGGAATGGCGTCCTCAGCTTGCGTCCGCGGCCGCGGGCGCCGGCATCGCCTTCGGCGGCCGGTTCGCGCGCGGCGGAGGATTCCGGCGCGCCGGCAACGGCGTCATCCGAACGGGGGGTGTCGTCCTGTATTGCTGTATTCGTTGTCACTGGGACAGCTCCGAATTTCAAACTTGGGTAGGCCTGCCGGGAGCAGGCTCGTCATCATCTGGGGACGCCGAATCCCGTCCAGACCCGGACCGTTCGGGGTCCGCCTCTTCCGGCGCCGCGACGGCGGCATCGGCGTCGGGCTGAACAGCCCCGCCAAGACCATGAACGGGCTCACGCCTGGCGTCGCCAGGGGCCTCGGCATCGGTCTTGTCAGTCGGGTCAGTCGGTTCCGCGTGTTTTGCGTTCTCGACTCTTTCCTTTGCAGCACCGGCCTCGGAGGCATCGGCGGCCATATCGGAAGTGTCGTTGCCAGCCCTGTCGTCGGGAAGATCGGACGAGAGCGGCGTATCGGACAAGCCTTCGGCTTGCTCCCGGACGGTGGATTCGTCGGCGGGATCCGCGCCTTCTTCTGTGCGCGAAAGCTGGGATTCTACGCTATCGATGGCCGCCATGGGGGCCTCGTCTTCCGAAACAGACAATTCCGCAACAGGGAAGTTCTCGCGGTTTTGTTCGTCGAGGCCAGCCAGGGGCAGATTTTCGCCTTCGGGCGCCGCCTGGTCCGGCTCAACATCCGAGCCCGGCTCTACGCCATCGGCGCCAAGCGCGGCGCCTTCTTGGGCCGCCTCGCCTGCTGGCGCGGCGCCCTCGCCTTCGGCCGGTTCCGGCCCCTCGCCCAGCACCTGCTGCACTTCGCCCAGATCCAGCCCGGCCAGTGCGGCGGCCGCGTGCGCGGTTTCCAGCGGCGGCAGCTCGTCCAGCGCGCGCAGCCCCAGATCGTCCAGGAACTGACGCGTGGTGCCGAACAGCGCGGGGCGTCCCGGCGCGTCACGATGACCGATCACCTCGATCCAGCCACGGTCTTCGAGGGCCTTGACGATCTGCGACGACACCGTCACACCCCGGATGTCTTCGATATCCCCGCGCGTCACGGGTTGGCGCCAAGCCACGATGGCCAGCGTTTCCATCACGGCGCGGGAATATTTAGGCGGCTTTTCCGGGCTTAGACGCTCCAGATAGCGCTGCATGCTGGGGCGGCTCTGGAAACGCCAGCCGGAGGCAAGCTGCACAAGTTCCAACCCGCCGTCGGCCCAGTTGGCCTGCAAGGTCTCCAGCAGCCGGCGCACGGCACTGTTGTCGAATTGTTCATCATCCCCGAACAGCTTGCGCATATCGGAAATCTGCATCGGCTGCACCGCGCACAGCAGCGCGGTTTCCAGCACGAGTATTGCCTCGCTATCGTTCATCGACATCCAAATTCAAAAAGGAGCTAACTTGCGCTTGGTTTAAAATAAGGTTAATATTCTTTTCTCAGACGCGGGGTGGAGCAGTCTGGCAGCTCGTCGGGCTCATAACCCGAAGGTCGTAGGTTCAAATCCTGCCCCCGCAACCAATTCGATGAAGGCTCGGCATTCGCCGGGCCTTTTTCATTTGCGCGGCCAAATTGAATGCGCGAGAAACCGGCATTCGAATTGCGGACGAACCCGCGACAGCAGGCATCTTCGCGCGCAAACACCCGGGCCGCCGCATGAGCGGCGGCGCAACAGTCGATGTTGGCTTGCGAAATTGTCACTGGGTTCCTGTTTACCGCCGCGCGCCGGCGCCCATAAGGCGGAACGCCTGCCGCTGCTGCGCAGCAGCGGCAAACGTCTGAGCAAAATCCGGTCTGAGCAAAATCTGGAAAAGCTGGCGCCAGCTATGCCGACGCCGGTCGCCAAAATGGCTGCGGAACGCGCCGGAACCACCGGCACCAAGCGTTATCCGCGAAAGTATTGATTGCAACGACTAGAACCAACAGGCATCGGCCACAGCCGCGCGACGCAGTAGCGCCGCTGCCAGACAGACACGCCCACTGGCACACCCCCATGCGCAAACCGAGCCGTGCCGCGGATTGCGCCGACCTGCCACCAGGCCGGAATGATTCTTAGGTTTTTTAAGGTCAAATGCCGGCAAATTATACCGCCATATATTGCGCTCTCAAGCTGCGGCGCACCCGGAGTCTAGGTTGCCGGCCTGTCCCACGGCGCCGATCCCAGCCGCTCGGCAAGATAATCCAGCATCGAGCGCAAAATCAGCGGCATTTGCCGGCGCGAGGCATAAACGCCATAAATGCCAAGCTCCTGAGGTTTGCACTCGCGCAGGATGACCTGCAGCTTGCCAGACGCAATGTATTCGGCCGCGTAATAGGTGGGCAACATGGCAATGCCCGCCCCCTCCACCGCCGCGGACGACAATACTGACACTTCATTGGCGCTGATGTTGCCGCCGACCGGCACATCGACCGGCTCGCCGTCGCGTTCGAAACGCCAGAGGCTTTTACCGAAATAGGAATGCGTCAGGCAGTTGCGCAATGACAGATCTTCGATGCGCGCCGGCACACCTTCGCGCGCCAGATATTCCGGGGATGCGCAAACCACCGAGCGGCACACGGCCAGCTTGCGCGCAATCAGGTTGGGATCGAGGTCATTGGTGATCCGCACGGCAAGATCCACGCGCTCTTCCACCAGATTGACCGCCCGCTCCACCAGCATCAGGTCGACCGATGTGCCGGGGTGCCGCTTGACGTAGTCGGTGACCGCCGGCGCCAGGTGACGGGCGCCGAAGGACATGCTCGTCGTGATGCGCAGCAGGCCGCGCGGCGTGTCTTCGGGGGTGGCGACGGCGCTATGCAGGTCGCCAACCATATCCAGCATCTGGCGGCAGCGTGGCAGCGTTTCGGCGCCGGCCGGCGTCAGGCTCAGGCGCCGCGTGGTGCGATGCAGAAGCCGCACGCCGACCCATTGCTCCATCTCGGCCAGGTAGCGAGACACCATGGCCCGCGACATGTCCAGATGGACGGCGGCCGCCGACAGGCTGCCCCGGTCGGCAACCTCGACGAACACCTGCATGGCTTTCAGTCGATCCATCTTCGTCTCGGCACGGGCATCAGACCGTTCCGGTTATACCGTATTTCCGCGCCGCATCCGCAACGGAATATCGATCAATGAAACGGGGTCCTTCGAAAGGATCAGGCCGCGGGCTGCCCCAGCGCCTCGCGCACGGCCCCGGCCACTTCCGTCTCCGCCACGCCCCGCACGATGAGCACCAGCCGCGACGCGCGCGTTGCGTCCGGCCAGGCGCGCAAGGCCTGCAGCGGGTACAACTCGCCATGAACGCCATGCACCTCGCAGGGCATGGATTCGCCCTCGAAGCAGATCAGCCCCTTCATCCTGAGCAAGCCTTGCCCATAGTGCTCCTGGATCCGGGCCATGCCCGCCAGAAACGCTGCCCGCCCGACGGGCGCCTGCAACGTGATCGACACACTGCCCACGCCCGCATGCCGAGCGCCCGGGGGCGTGGAAAAGGCCGCAAGCCAATTGGCGGCAATCACGCCATCCTGCCGCGCAAAAAGATCCGGCGCCTCGCGCAGCATGAGCGCAAGCGGCTCGTCCGGGCGCTGCACGCACCGCCCTGCGCCGGGATTGATGGCAGCAACCGCCCGCTCGACCTGCTGCACTTGCGCCTGATCGGCCAGGTCGGACTTGCTGACCACAACCGTGTCGGCGAGCGCCAGCTGCCGGGCCGCCTCGGGCTGCGTCTGCAACTGCCCGGCGCCATGCGTCGCCGACACCACCACGATCGCGCCCCGGTACACGTAGCGTTCGGCCAGAAACCGGTCATGCTTGAGCGTGAAGAGAATGGGCGCCGGATCCGCGAGGCCGCTGGTTTCGATGACGACGTGCCGAAACGGCTTGATCTTGCGCCCGAGCGCCGACATGAACAGATCGCGCAAGGTGTCGACCACCGAGCCGCTGACGACGCAGCACAGGCAGCCGCCCTCGACCAACACGACATTGTCCGGGGCGAGCCGGACCAGATGATGATCGACCCCGATATCGCCGTATTCATTGACGATGACCACCGCGCCGGCATAGGCGGGCTCTTGCAGCAGGCGATTGAGCAGCGACGTCTTTCCGCTGCCCAGAAAGCCGGACACCACGGTCACGCCCACGCGCTTGTCGTCACTCATGCCGATTCGACCCTTTGATGGACGCGCAACGGCGCCACGCCGCAAAAACCAAAAGGGCCGCTCACTTGCGTGAGCGGCCCAACATTCTTTTGGCTCCCCGAGCTGGGCTCGAACCAGCGACCTGCGGATTAACAGTCCGTCGCTCTACCGACTGAGCTATCGGGGATCTGCCAAGACCGAAATTATGAACTAAAAATTCATCGAGTGCAAACGCCATCTTTTTCCAGATTTTTTTCACTCCTTGTTTCCCATCGCGAAAAAACTCTGATATGATTTCGGTCTTTCCAGATCGGGCCCCAAAAAAGGCAGCGAACGGGAAAGAAAAAGATGTTTTGCTTAGCGCTTTCCGGCTTGGTCCAGAAACAAAAGCAAATGGTCTTGCCGGCATAGCTCAGTTGGTAGAGCAGCGCATTCGTAATGCGAAGGTCGTAGGTTCGACTCCTATTGCCGGCACCAGATTTCCAAAAAGCAGCCCTCTCGGGCTGCTTTTTTCATTTCCGCCCCCTATCCTCGTCCCGCCCGCCCCGCCCCAGCCGGGAACTCGGGCTGATCGCTGCGCGTCCAACCCCCTTGGACCACCCCAGCGGAAAAAACCATGCGCATTCTTCTCGTGGAAGACGACACGATGATCGGCGAAAGCGTGCTGGACTGCCTGCGCGCGGAACACTACGCCGTTGATTGGGTCCGGGACGGCAGCGCGGCGGACTCGGCGCTGCGCACCGATCCTTACGACCTTGTCCTGCTCGACCTGGGCCTGCCCAAGCGCGACGGGCTGAGCTTGCTGCGCGACATGCGCACGCGCAAGGACCGCACGCCGGTGCTCATCGCCACCGCGCGCGATGCGGTCAGCGACCGTATCGCGGGGCTGGACGCCGGCGCCGACGACTACATCGTCAAGCCCTACGACGTGGACGAACTGCTGGCTCGCATGCGGGCACTGATCCGCCGCAGCGCGGGCCGGGCCGAACCCATCTTCGAACACGAAGGCATCACCATCGACCCGCAGTCCCATGCCGCCATGGTCGACGGCTCGCCGGTCACGCTGACCGCCCGCGAATGGGCGGTGCTGGAACCCCTGATCGCCCGGCCCGGCATGATCTTCTCGCGCGCCCAGCTCGAAGAAAAACTCTACAGCTGGAAGGAGAGCATCAGCAGCAATGCCGTTGAGGTTTATATTCATGGCCTGCGCAAGAAACTGGGTCCGAACCTGATCCAGAACGTCAGAGGCGTCGGCTATGTCATCCCCAAAACATGAGCATTCCGCTTAGCTACTCGCTGAGAGCCAGGCTGCTTTTCTTTCTTCTGGCCGCCATCGCGGTCGGCGCGCTGGTGCAAGGCGCAATCGCCTACCGCAGCACCTTGGCGCAAGCCGACGACATCTTCGATTCGCTGCTGCAGCGCACGGCGCTGTCGCTGGGCACCGGCGACGGCTTGCTCAGCACGGGGCCGACGCACGCGCGTGGGGCGGGTTCGCCGGTTGCCGACGATCTCATCATCCAGATCTGGACGCCGGACGGCCTGCGGGTCTTCAATTCGCGCTCCCGCCTGCGCCTGCCCAGCCAGATCGTGCTGGGGTTTTCGGATGCCAGGCTCGAGGGCGAGACCTACCGCGTGTATTCGCTGGCCACGCCCTTCCAGGTGATCCAGGTGGCGCAGGATATGCGCGTGCGCAAGAACATGGCCAGCGCGCTTGCACTGCGCACCGTCGCGCCGATCGCCGCGGCCGCGCCGCTGCTGATGCTGATCATCTGGTGCGTCGTGAGCTGGTCGCTGCGGCCGGTCAAGCGCGCCCGCGCGCAAGTGGCCGCGCGCCAGCCCGAAGACCTGTCGCCCGTGAGCGTGCGGGGGCTGCCCGATGAAATCCGCCCGCTGGTGCAGGAACTGAACCTGCTGCTCGAACGCATGCGCGGCGCCTTTGCCCAACAGAAGCAATTCGTGGGCGACGCGGCGCACGAATTGCGCTCGCCATTGGCGGCATTGCGCCTGCAGATGCAGGCGCTGCAGCGCGCAACCGACCCCGAGGCCCGCCAGGTTGCCGAGCAGCGCCTGGCCGCGGGCATCGATCGCGCCACGCGGCTGGTCGAGCAGTTGCTGTCGATGGCGCGCCAGGAAGGCGCGCAGGCGCAGACGCCGCTTGCGCCCGTGGATCTGGCCGACGTGCTGCGCCAGGCCATATCCGAGACGCTGCCGCAGGCGAACGCCAAATCCATCGACATTGCGCTGGACGGCGAGGCAGAGGCACAGGTGCGCGGCAATCGCGATGCGCTGGTGCTGCTTGCGCGCAATCTGCTGGACAACGCGATCAAGCACTCGCCTGCCGGCGGGCGCGTCGGCATCCGCCTTGACCGCACGCCGGACCGGGTCTCGCTGCTGATCGACGACGCGGGCCCGGGCATCCCCGTCCACGAACGCGAGCGCGTGTTCGACCGCTTCTATCGCGCCGAAGGCAACACGACGCATGGCAGCGGGCTGGGGCTGGCCATCGCGCGCACCATCGCCGACCGCCATGGCGCCACCATCACTTTGGAAGATCCGCCTGCCGGCCAGGGCCTGCGCGCGCGCGTGGATTTTCCTGCTTAAGTTTCCCCTAAGTGTCGGGCCTGAAGATAGCGCCATGTCCCCAACATGATCGCAGGAGCCGACATGAAGACCACGCAAATCAAACCCTCGCGCCTCATCATGGCGCTGCTGGCCGCCGGCGCCATTGGCGGCGCAGGTGCCACCGCCTTGACCGGCAGCGTTTCGATGGCTGCCGACGCCCCCACCGCGGCTTCGCAGCCGATCAGCGCGTCCGTGCCGCCCAATTTCGCGCAGATCACGCGCGAATCCGGTCCGGCCGTCGTCAACATCAGCGTGAGCGGCACACGCAAGGTGTCCGCCGCCGAGAGCGACGACCCGTTCGCCCAGTTCTTTGGCCAGATTCCCGGCTCTCGCGGCCGCGCGCCAGCCCGTGAAGTGCCGATGCGCGGCGAAGGCTCGGGCTTTATCGTCAGCTCGGACGGCATCATCCTGACCAACGCGCACGTGGTCCAGGACGCCAAGGAAGTGACCGTGAAGATGACCGACCGCCGCGAGTACAAGGCCAAGGTCCTGGGCGCCGATCCGCAGACCGACGTCGCCGTCATCAAGATCGAGGCGAAGAACCTGCCGGTGGTCAAGGTGGGCGACGTCAACAAGCTGCAGGTGGGCGAATGGGTGCTGGCCATCGGCTCCCCCTATGGCCTGGAGAACACCGCCACCGCCGGCATCGTCAGCGCCAAGGGCCGCTCGCTGCCGGACGACACGTCGGTGCCGTTCATCCAGACCGACGTGGCCGTGAACCCCGGCAACTCGGGCGGACCGCTGTTCAACGACCGCGGCGAAGTCGTGGGCATCAATTCGCAGATCTACAGCCGCACCGGCGGCTTCCAGGGTCTGTCGTTCTCGATCCCCATCGACCTGGCTTACAAGATCAAGGACCAGATCCTCGAGCACGGCAAGGTGCAGCATGCGCGTCTGGGCGTGACGGTCCAGGAAGTGAACCAGGACCTGGCCGATTCGTTCAAGCTGGATTCGCCGTCGGGCGCGCTGGTATCGAGCGTCGAAAAGGGCAGCGCGGCGGATAAGGCCGGCCTGCAACCGGGCGACGTGGTGCGCAAGATCGACGGCAAGACCATCGTGTCTTCGGGCGATCTGGCTTCCACGATCACCATGGCCGCCCCCGGCGAGAAGATCAAGCTGGACGTGTGGCGCAATGGCGGGCAGAAGGAAATGGTCGCGACGCTGGGTGGCGTGCCCAAGGACAAGACGCAGGCGTCGGCCGACGGCCAGGAAGTACAGCGCGGCCAGCTTGGGCTGGCGCTGCGCCCCCTGAGCCCGCAGGAGCAACAGGAGGCCGGTGCGGAAGGCTTGCTGATCGAACGTTCGGCCGGCCCCGCCGCCAAGGCTGGCATTCAGCCCGGCGACGTGCTGCTGTCGCTCAATGGTGTGCCGGTGCACAACGTCGGCCAGGTGAAGGCCGAGTTGTCCAAGGCGGGCAAGACCGTGGCCTTGCTGGTGCAGCGGGGCGAAGACAAGATCTTCGTGCCGGTGCAGATCGGCTGACCGGCCGCTGTGTCACTCCGCGTCGGGCTGGTTGCCCGGCGCGGCCTTTTCGAAAGCCGGTAAGGCCCGGCACGCCGCATCGATGCGCAGCACATTGGGCATGGCCGACAGGTCACACTCGAAGCGCTGCGCATTCGCCACTTGCGGCACCAGGCACAGGTCCGCGATGGTGGGCGTGTCGCCATGGCAAAACTGGCCCGTGGCGCTTGAGCCGGCCAACTGGGCTTCCAGGGCTTCGAGCCCCTGATGCACCCAGTGCTTGTACCAGGCGGTCTTGGCCGCTTCGTCCACGCCCAGCGTGTGCTTCAGGTACTTCAGCACGCGCAGGTTGTTCAGCGGATGCGTGTCGCAGGCAATGCCCAGCGCCAGATCGCGCACCCGGGCGCGGCCGATGGCGTCGGCCGGCAGCAGCGGCGTCTGGGGATGGGTCTCTTCCAGGTATTCGATGATGGCCAGCGATTGGCCGATAACCGCATCGCCGTCGACCAGCGCCGGAACCAGAGCGGTCGGATTCACCTTGCGGTAATCGGCCGACAGCTGCTGGCCGCCGTCCTTCAGCAGATGGACCGGCACGTATTCGTAGGGCAAGCCCTTCAGGTTCAAGGCGATGCGCACGCGGTAAGCGGCCGAGCTGCGGAAGTAGCTGTAGAGCTGCATGAAGTCTCCTCGGTGTTCTTGTGGCGCCGCCCGCACGGGCGGCGCTTGTTCATTCCAGCGATTCGGTCTGGGCCGCCTTGCGCGACAAGCCCTTGGGCAACGGGAACGCGACGTTTTCTTCGAGCCCCGGCATCTTGCGCACCGAGACGGCGCCCAGTTCCTTGACCCGCGCAATCACCTGCTGCACCAGCACTTCCGGCGCCGAGGCGCCCGCGGTCACGCCAATGCGCTTGCGGCCAGCCAGCCAGGCCGGATCGATGGAATCCGCGCCGTCGATCAGATAGGACGCAACGCCCTTGCGCTCGGCCACTTCGCGCAGCCGGTTGGAGTTCGAACTGTTCGGGCTGCCCACGACCAGCACCAGGTCGCATTCGGGCGCCATGACCTTGACCGCGTCCTGCCGGTTCTGCGTCGCATAGCAGATGTCGCTCTTCTTGGGCTCGGCAATGTTGGGAAAACGCGCCTTGAGCGCCTGCGACACGGCGGCCGCGTCGTCGACCGACAGCGTGGTCTGCGTGACGAAGGCCAGGTTTTCCGGGTTTGCGACATCAAGGCCGGCCACGTCCTCGACGGTTTCGACGAGATACATGCCGCCCTGCGCCTGCCCCAGGGTGCCCTCGACCTCGGGATGGCCCTTGTGGCCGATCATGATGATCTCGCGGCCGGCCGCGCGCATGCGTGCGACTTCGATGTGGACCTTGGTGACCAGCGGGCAGGTGGCGTCAAACACTTGCAGGCCGCGCGATTCGGCTTCGGCGCGCACGGCCTTGGAGACGCCATGCGCCGAAAACACCACGATGGCGCCCGCCGGGGCGTCCTCGAGCTCGTCGATGAAGATGGCGCCCTTGGCGCGCAGGTCTTCGACGACATAGCGGTTGTGAACGATCTCGTGGCGCACATAGATGGGCGCGCCGTGCAGTTCGATAGCCCGCTCGACGATATCGATGGCGCGATCCACGCCTGCACAGAAGCCGCGCGGCTGCGCCAGCAGGACTTCGGCGTCGGAGGCGGTGACAGCCTGGCTCATCAAAGCACTCCCAGCAGCGCGACGTCCACTTTCAGGCTGATGCCCGCCAGCGGGTGGTTGAAATCGAACAGGGCCGAGTCGTCGTTGATTTCCTTCAGGACGCCCGAGTAGCGGCCCCCGTTGGGCGCGGTGAATTCGACCAGGTCGCCGGGTTCGAAGGTGGCATCCGGACCCGCGTGTTCGGCCAGCATGGCGCGCGTGACGCGCTGGATGAGTTCGGGATTGCGGTCGCCGTAGGCATCGGCGGGCTCGATGGTGACGCTGAACTTGTCGCCTTCGGCGCGGCCGACCAATGCGGCCTCAAGGCCGGGCGCCCACTGGCCGCTGCCCATCTGCAGCGTGCCGGGCCGGCCATCGAAGGTGTCCGTGAAGATGGAGCCAGCGCCCGGGCCGGACGCCAGCGTGATGCGGTAATGCAGCGTCAGGTAGGAATCCGGACGGACCAAAACGTTCACTTCATTAGAGGCGATGCTCACGATCTGCCACCGTATGGGTATTTGAGTAAACCCTGATTTTAGAGCCTCTTATGAAATTGTCCGTCCGGCTGCCAAAACAAGACCGTCCCCGAGAGCGCATGCTGCGCCACGGGGCCGCATCCATCCAGGACGCCGAACTGCTTGCCGTCGCCCTGCGCACGGGCATTCCGGGGCTGAATGTGGTGGATCTGTGCCGCCAGTTGCTGGACCGGTTCGGCGGCCTGCGCGGCCTTTTAAGCGCCTCGCCCGAGGAACTGATGGCCGTCGCCGGCCTGGGCTCGTCCAAGGCCTGCACCCTGGCGGCCTTGCTGGAACTGGCGCGCCGGGCGCTGGAAGAAGATCTGGTCAGGGACATCGCCATGAACCACCCGACCCGCGTGAAGCAATACTGCAAGGCGGCGCTCGGGCATCGCCAGGTAGAGCACTGCATCGCGCTCTACCTGGACGCCCAACTCCGTTTGATCGCCACCGGCGAACTGGCACGGGGCACGCTGTCGCAGGCGGCGGTCTACCCCCGGGAGGTCGTGCGCGAAGCCTTGCGCCACCACGCGGCGGCCCTCATCGTGGCGCACAATCATCCATCGGGCGTGGCCTCGCCAAGCGCCGCTGACCAGAGCTTCACCCGGCACCTGAAGCAAGCCCTGGCGCTGGTGGACGTCCGGCTGGTCGACCACCTGATCGTCGCGGGCGGCTCGGCGCTGTCGATGGCCGAGCTGGGCTGCCTCTGACCGCAACGCGGGCCGGAATTCCGTTAGACTACCGCCCGATATTGTTTTAGGCTTAACCTAATTTCGGCCCTCGCGACCCTTCTTGCCTGCCATGAAACGCCTGTGGGACATTTCCCCGCCCGTCTCGACGGCATCGCCCGTGTTTCCGGGCGACACGCCGTACCGCCAGCAATGGAAGTGGTCGCTCACGCCTGGCTGTCCGGTCAATGTCAGCGAAATCACGCTGTCGCCGCACATCGGTGCGCATGCCGACGCCCCGCTGCACTACGAAAACGGGGCCGCAGCCATCGGCGCGGTCTCGCTTGAACCCTTTCTGGGCCCCTGCCGCGTCATCCACGCGATCGACTGCGGCGCGCTCATCACCATCGATCACCTTGCCCATGCGGCGCACAACCTGCCGCCCCGCGTGCTGGTGCGCACCGCCAAGCATGCCGCGCAGGACTGGTGGACGGACGACTTCTCCGCCTACGCGCCCCAGACGATCGAATGGCTGGCCGAACGCGGCGTCATGCTGATCGGTCTGGACACCGCCAGCATCGACCCCGCTTCCAGCAAGACCCTGGACAGCCACCACACGATCTTGCGGCATGACATGCGGGTACTGGAGAACCTGGTGCTCGACGACGTGCCGGAAGGCGATTACGAGTTGATCGCCTTGCCGTTGGCGCTGGTCCAGGCCGATGCCAGCCCGGTCCGCGCGGTCCTGCGCGAACTGTAGGCTGATTTGCCTGCCTGGGAGCGGCTGCGCGACTGCATCCGCCCCACCCGGAGAATCGACCATGCAATTGCTATTCGCGCCCCACTGGCGCGCCCTGCTCGCATCCGCCCGCCGCGCCGCCCCGCCCTGCCCCGGAGGCCGCGCATGAACCAGAACGAACGCCCCGAAGACATCGTCCACCAGGAAAAAGCGCAGCTCGATTTCGCGCGCGACATGACCTACGGCGATTACCTGCATCTGGACGAACTGCTCGGCGCCCAGCATCCGATGTCGCCCGAGCACAACGAAATGCTGTTCATCATCCAGCACCAGACCAGCGAACTCTGGATGAAGCTGATGCTGCACGAGCTGCGCGCGGCGATCGCCAGCGTGGCGGCAGACCGTCTGCAGCCCGCCTTCAAGATGCTCGCGCGTGTCAGCAAGATCATGGAGCAGCTCGTTCACGCCTGGGACGTGCTGGCCACCATGACGCCGCCCGAATACTCGGCGTTGCGTCCCTATCTGGCGCGGTCGAGCGGATTCCAGAGCTACCAGTACCGCCAGGTCGAATTCCTGCTGGGCAACAAGAACGCGGCAATGCTCAAGCCGCATTCGCACCGCGCCGACCTGCTGGCCCAGGTGCAGAGCGCCTACGAGGCGCCGTCCCTGTATGACGAGGCGCTGCGGCTGCTGGCGCGAAATGGCCTGGACATTCCCGCGGACTACCTGGAGCGCGATTGGACGCAGCCCTATCAGGCGTCTGCGGCGGTTGAAGCCGCGTGGCTGACGGTCTACCGCGACACGGACCGCTACTGGGCGCTGTACCAGCTGGGCGAAAAGCTGACCGACCTGGAAGATGCCTTCCGGCTGTGGCGCTTTCGCCACGTGACGACGGTCGAACGGGTCATCGGCTTCAAGCGCGGCACGGGCGGCACGTCCGGGGTGGATTACCTGCGGCGCATGCTGGAAGTCGTGCTGTTTCCGGAAATCTGGAAGCTGCGCACGGATCTCTGACGTTCTCTCGCGTCAAGGCGCCCGGGCCGCAGGCTGGCCCAGGCGTCCACTTACGGCTGGCCGAGGGCAATATCGCGTGCTAGAATGCGGGGTTACTTTTTGGATACGTGGCTAGCGCCTGTCGCGCCATTGGGTGTAGGCAAACCCAACCCAGGCAGCTGTAGCTGGCGACCCTAACTCTTGAAAAAGACTCGACCGAGTCTAGGAAAGCACCATGAAAGAAGGCATTCACCCCGAATACCGCGAAGTCGTCTTCGCCGACCTGCAAACGGGCAACAAGTTCATCACCCGTTCCACCGTCCAGACGCGCGAAACCGTCGAACTCGACGGCAAGACGTACCCGCTCTTCAAGTGCGACGTGACCTCCGAATCGCACCCGTTCTACACTGGCGCCCAGACCCGCATCGTCGAAACCGGCCGCGTGGAAAAGTTCCGCGCCCGCTTTGCCCGCACTGCTGGCACGGTCAAGTCCGCTTCCTGATCCTGTTGCTCCTACGGGAGTCACAGCAAAAAGGCAGCCTTCGGGCTGCTTTTTTTTCCCCCCTTGACGCCGGACAATCGGTCAGGGGGTGGCGCATTCCGACCACTCGGTTACATTAACGCCCGTGTCCCCACTTTCCATTTCCACCCCGGCCCGGCTGACGTCGGTCGCCACCGCAAAACTGCCCCGCCTCATCCTGCTGGGCCTGTCCCTGGCCTACATCGTGGCCGGGCTGTTCATGCGCGACCCGTGGAAAACCGACGACGCCGTCGGACTGGCGACCATGATCACCGCGATCCGCGAAGGCGGCCTGACCTGGCTGCTGCCGCAGGTGGGGCATCTGGCGCACGCCGAGGAAGGTCCGCTGATCACGTGGGTGGGCGCGATCAGCATCTGGCTGTTTGGCCCGTTCATCGGCGACATCACCGCCGGCCGCCTACCCAACCTGCTGTGGTTCGGGATCACGGCCTCGAGCGTCTGGTACGGCACGTACCTGCTGGGCCGCCGCGCCGAGGCCCAACCGCTGGCGCTGCCCTTCGGCGGCGAACCCGAACCCCGCGACTATGGCCGCATGCTGGCCGACGCCGCCCTGCTGCTGCTGCTCGCCACCGTCGGCATCCTGCAGCGCACCCATGAAACGACGGTCATGCCCGCGATCATGGCCTGCCAGGCGCTGGCGTTCTATTCGCTGGCCCGCACCGTGGACCGCCCCGTCACCGGCTCCACCACACTGGGCATCGCGCTGGCCGCCAGCTTTCTGACGCGCGGCTGGGTCGGCGCCCTGCCCATCATGATCGGCGCGGCGCTGGCCTTCTATCCGCGCAGCCCGCTCTGGAAATGCAAGCGCTGGCTGCTCTGGGCCGCAGTGCTGGCCGCCGGCCTGATCCTCGCCTGGTGGATCCCGGCCAGCCAGGGCAGCGAATACTGGATCCGCAACTGGAAGACCTGGAACCTGTCGTCGTTTGCCATCCCGGGCCTGCATGACGCCGCCCGCACGCTGCGCGACCTGCCGTGGTACCTGTGGCCGACCTGGCCGCTGGCGCTGCTGGCCATCTGGCGCTGGCGTGCCTGGATCCATGCCCCGCACATCTGGGTGCCCCTGATGCTGCTGGCGTGCTCAACCGTCATCCTGTTCTTCGTGGACGAGGCCGGCGACTCCGAATTCGTGTTGCTGGCCGTGCCGTGCGCGGTGCTGGGCGCGTTCTCGCTTCCCACCCTGCGCCGCGGCGTGGTGAACACGCTGGACTGGTTTGCCGTCATGTGCTTTTCGCTGACCGTGGCCACCGCCTGGCTCGGTTGGGTGGCGCTGCATTTCCATTGGCCGGCGCAGATTTCCCGCAACATCGCCCGCCAGACCACCGGCTATGAGCCCGTGATCTCGTGGGTGGCCTTTGCCCTGGCCGTCCTTTTCACGCTGGGGTGGATCGTCCTGGTCGTATGGCGGCTGCGCGTGCGCCCGCAGGCGCTCTGGCGCGGCACGGTGCTGTCGGCTGGCGGCCTGACCGTGACCTGGATCCTGCTGGTGCTGCTGTGGCAACCCGCGGTGGACTACGCGCGCAGCTATCGCACCGTGTCGGGCCAGCTGGCCGAGGCCATCGCGCAGCACAAGCGTCCCGGCGAGTGCATCCGCGGCCTGAGCCTGGGCAGCGGGCAACGCGCCTCGTTCCTCATCTTCAACAACCTGTCGTTCCCGTTCGACACGCGCTGCACGCTGGTCCTGCAACAGACCACCAATCAAAGCCTGCGCGACGGCACCGCTGCCTACAGCGAAGGCGCCGAAGTCCTCTGGCAAGGCGGCCGCCGCGCCGACCGTTCCGAAACCTTCCGCCTGCTGCGCACCGGCGCCAAGCCATGACCCCTGCCTTGACGGCGCCGATGACCTTCGGCGCCACCCTGCGCGGGATCCTCAAGCAGGCCTGGCCCGTGCTCATCAGCCAGTGGGCCAGCATTTCGTTCGGCGTGCTGGACACCGCCATGACGGGGCATTCCAGCCCCGACGACCTGGCGGCGATGGCGCTTTCCGCTTCCATCTACATCACGATCTTCGTCGGCCTGATGGGCGTCGTGCATGCCCTGATCCCGATCCTGGCGCAGCAATTCGGCGCCGGCAACAACCTGGAAGTCGGCAAAAGCTGGGGCCAGGGCGTGTGGCTGGCGCTTGGCCTGTCGGTCGTGGGCGCGGTGCTGATGCTGTTTCCGGACATGTGGCTCTTCATGTCGGGCGATGTTGCCCCCGGCGTGCGCGACCGCATCGCGTCCTACCTGCAGGCGCTGGTCCTGGCGCTGCCCGCCGCGCTGGTGTTCCGCACCATCTATGCGCTGGGCACCGCGGTGTCGCGGCCCAAGCTCGTCATGGCCATCAACCTGTCCATCATCGGCTTCAAGGCGCTGTTCAACTGGATCTTCATCTACGGCAAGCTGGGCCTGCCCGCGATGGGCGCGGCCGGCGCGGGGCTGGCCACGGCCGTGGTGTCCTGGATGAGCCTGGGCCTGGGCCTGTGGGTGATCACGCACGACCGCTACTACCGCCGTTTCCAGCTGCGCATCGGCAAGCCTGACTGGAAGGCGCTCAAGGAACTGCTGCGTCTGGGCGTCCCGATGGGCGGCTCTTACCTGGTCGAGGTGTCGGCGTTCACCTTCATGGCGCTGCTGGTGGCGCGCGAGGGCACCTTCGTGACCGGCGGGCATCAGATCATGTCGAACCTGGCCGCGCTCTGCTACATGATGCCGATGGCGCTGGGCGTGGCGACCGCCGCGCTGACGGCGCAGGCCATCGGCGCGGGCAACTACGCGCATGCGCACCGCACCGGCATGGCCGGCCTGGCGCTGGGCCTGATAGGCGCGCTGCTGACGGCCGCCGTGCTGCTGATCGGCCGACCGCTCATCCTGGCCGCGTACACGGACGACGCCGCGGTCGCTGCCGTGGCGACCACGTTGCTCGCCGTCCTGCCGCTGTTCCATCTGTTCGATTCGATGCAGTGCATCAACTCGTACCTGCTGCGCGCCTACAAGATCGCCGTCGTGCCGCTGATCCTGCAGACGGTCGCGCTGGCCGGCGTGGGACTGGTGGGCGGCTGGTGGTTCGGCTTCGGTCCCGGCCAGGGCGGCATCGACGGCCTGCGAGACCTGCTGGTGCCGGGATCGCCGCAAGGCGCCGGCAGCATGTGGCTGATGGCCATGTTCGGCCTGGCGTTGTCGGCCGCCCTGCTGCACTTCTGGTACCGGCGGATCCTGCGCACCGTGGGTCAGTAGTGACGGCGCAATAAAAAAAGCAGCCTTGCGGCTGCTTTTTTTTTACTTCGGACGCTTGTCGATCACCCGGCGCGCCTTGCCGGTCAATGTGCGTTCCACATGCCCGGCATCCGACACCTGGATGCGCGCGCTGACGCCAATGTGCGTCTTGACCGCGTGCTGCAACTGCTTGCCCAGGTTGGCGCGCTCCGCGTCGGAAAGGCCCGAGAACTCGGCGCGCACTTCGGTCAGGATCTCCAGCTCGTCCATGTTGCCCGTGCGGCTCAGCACCAGCTGGTAATGCGGCGCAAGCTGCGCGATCTTCAGGACCAGTTCTTCCACCTGCGTGGGGAACATGTTCACGCCGCGCACGATCAGCATGTCGTCGCTGCGGCCCGTGATCTTGCCGATGCGGCGCATGCTGCGCGCCGTGGGCGGCAACAGGCGGGTCAGGTCGCGCGTGCGGTAGCGCACGATGGGCATCGCTTCCTTGGTCAGCGACGTGAACACCAGTTCGCCCGGTTCGCCGTCGGCCACCGGTTCGCCCGTGTCCGGGTTGATGATCTCGGCGTAGAAATGATCTTCCCAGACGACCGGACCGTCCTTGGTCTCGACGCATTCGCTCGCCACGCCCGGGCCCATCACTTCGGACAGGCCATAGATGTCGACGGCGTCGATGCCGGCTTCGGCCTCGATGTCGGCGCGCATCTGGCCCGTCCAGGGTTCGGCCCCGAAAATGCCGATGCGCAGCGAGCTTTGACGCGGATCGATACCCTGGCGGCGTTGCTCTTCCAGGATGTTGCAGAAATAGGAAGGCGTGACCATGATGATGTCCGGACGGAAATCATTGATCAGCTGGACCTGCTTTTCAGTCTGTCCGCCCGACATCGGAATGACCGTGCATCCCAGGCGTTCGGCTCCGTAGTGCGCGCCCAGGCCGCCCGTGAACAGCCCGTAGCCGTAGGCCACGTGAACCGTATCGCCGGGCTTGCCGCCCGCCGCGCGGATCGAACGGGCCACCAGGTTGGCCCAGTTGTCCAGATCGCCCTGCGTGTAGCCCACCACGGTCGGCTTGCCGGTCGTGCCGCTGGACGCGTGGATGCGCGAGATGCGCTCGCGCGGCACGGCAAACATGCCGAACGGATAGTTCTCGCGCAGTTCTTTCTTGGTGGTGAACGGGAACTTCGAAATATCGGACAACTGCTTCAGGTCGTCCGGGTGCACGCCGGCTTCGTCGAACGCCTTTTTGTAGTGCGGCACGTTTTCGTACGCATGCTTGAGGGTCCACTTCAAGCGGTCCAGCTGCAGCGCCCGCAGCTCGTCCTGGCTGGCATGCTCGATAGGATCCAGTCCCGGCTTGCTCATGGTGTTGGGCATGATGATGTCTCTCTTCTCTTTGGTTCTGTAATGCAGTCAGGCGTCCGCGGGCGTCCCGACGATCTGGCCCTTGATGCGGTACGAACGTCCCCGGAACAAGGCCACGTTGCGGCCGTCCTGGTTGGTCACGGTGACGTCGTAGACGCCGGTGCGGCCAGCGAGCGAACGCTCCTGGGCCACGGCGGTCAGCAGGTCGCCCTCGAATCCCGGCGCCAGATAGTCGATCGTGCAACCCGACGCCACGGTGCTGACATTGCGCGAATTGCACGAGAACGCGAAGGCGCTGTCGGCCAGGGCGAAGATGAAGCCGCCGTGGCAGGTCTTGTGGCCGTTCAGCATGTCGGGCCGCACCCGCATGGTCAGCCGCGCGTAGCCCGGCGCCATTTCCTCGACCTTCATGTCCAGGCCTTGCGAGGCCGCGTCGCCGGCATACATCACCGAGCCCACGGCCTGCGCCAGTTCCTGCGGATCGGCCGGCACTTCAACGGGGGGAACGTGAACGCCCATCATTGCCCCTTGAACTGCGGTTCGCGTTTGCCCAGGAACGCGGCCACGCCTTCGGCATAGTCGGCGCTGCGGCCCAGTTCGCGCATCATGTCGCGCTCCAGGTCCAGCTGCGTGGACAGGTCATTGCCCAGGCTGGCCTGCAGCGCCCGCTTGGTGAACGCCAGGCCCTTGGTGGGCGCGGACGCGAAATGCGTGGCCAGGCGCTCCAGCGCGGCGTCGAATTCCTCGTCGGCCACGCATTGCCAGATCAGGCCCCACTCTTCTGCCTGCTTGGCGCTCAGCTTGTCGCCCAGCATGGCCAGGCCCATGGCGCGGGCGCGACCCACCAGACGGGGCAGCGCGAACGTGCCGCCCGTATCCGGAATGAGCCCCAGGCGGCAGAACGACTGGATGAAGTTGGCCGACGCCTTGGCGATGACGATGTCGCCCGCAAACGCCAGATTGGCACCCGCCCCCGCGGCCACGCCGTTCACGCCCACCACGACCGGCATGGGCAAGGCGCCCAGCCGGCGCACCAGCGGCGCGTAGAACTTGTCGACGGTCTCGCCCAGATCGGGCGGCGTGCCGTCGGGCGCGGGCTTGCGCTCGCTCAGGTCCTGGCCGGCGCAGAAACCGCGGCCGGCGCCCGTCAGCACCAGCACGCGCGCGCCTTCGGTTTCGACGCGGGTCAGCGCGTCGGCCACTTCCGCGTGCATGTTGGCCGTGAAGCTGTTGAGCTTGTCCGGGCGGTTAAGCGTCAGGCGCGCGATGCCGCCCGACAGGTCGAATTGAATATCCTGGTAGGTCATGTGCGATCGCCCGGCTTAGATGTGACGGCGGGTTTGCACCACGCGGAAGCGGTTGGAGACGAACGCCGTGTCCGACAGCGCCGCGTTGGCCGCCGGGTTGGCGCCGGTGCCATGGAAGTCGCTGAAGGCCGCGGTCTGATTGACGAACACCGCGCCGGTCAGGTTCAGCGACAGCGATACGCCCGACACTTCGGCGGCGTCCTGGATCTGCTCGGCCACGCGCTCGTCCGTGGTGTAAGCGGACAGGGACAGCGCGCCGTGCTCGATGACGCTGTCACGCGCCAGCTGGATGCTGTGCGCCGTGGAATCGGTGGCCACGACAAACGCGATGGGACCGAACCACTCCTGGCTGAGCGCCGGGTTGCCGGCCTCGGTGCGCAGCAGCAGCGGCGTGCGCACGCGCGCGTTCTCGAACTGCGGATGGACCAGCGTCTTGCTGTCGGCCACGACCGGCAGACCCAAGGCGCGCGCCTTCTCGATGCGCTCGACGATGCCTTCGTTCTGGATGGCGCCCGTCAGTTCGACGGCCTTGGCGGCGTCGGCGCCGACCTTTTCCAGCGCCACGCCCAACGCGGCGGCCACGTCGTCGAAGCTGACCCGGCCTTCGGGCGTGTTGATGCCGTCGCGCGGCACGTAGATGTTTTGCGGCGCCGTGCACATCTGGCCGGAATACAGGGCCAGCGAGAACGCCAGGTTACGGGCCACGCCCTTCAGGTCCGAGGTCGAATCGATGATGACCTGGTTCACGCCGGCCTTCTCGGTGTAGACCTGGGCCTGGCGCGCATTGTTCTCCAGCCAGTCGCCGTTGGCGGTGCTGCCGGTGAAGTCGACGATCTTGACCGCGGGGTCCAGCGCCAGCTTCTGCGCGGTGTCGTCGCCCGCTTCATGGGCGGCAAGCTGCACGACGTCGGGATCGAAGCCGGCTTCCTGCAGCACTTCGCGCGCCACCTTCACGGTGATGGCCAGCGGCAGGATTGCGCCCGGGTGCGGCTTGACGATGACGGTGTTGCCCGTCGCCAGGCTGGCAAACAGCCCGGGGTAGCCGTTCCACGTCGGGAAGGTCGAGCAGCCGATCACCAGCGCGACGCCGCGCGGCACGATCGTGAAGTGCTTTTCCATGCGGATGGGATCGTTCTTGCCCTGCGGCTTTTCCCAGACGGCGACGCCCGGAATGCGCGACATCTCCTGCCAGGCGTAGGTGACGGCTTCAAAGCCGCGGTCCTGCGCGTGGGGGCCGCCGGCCTGGAAGGCCATCATGAAGCCCTGACCGGTGGTGTGCTGGACCGCGTAGGCGATCTGGAAGCTGAGCTTGTTCAGGCGCGCCAGGATTTCCAGCGACACGCCCACCCAGGCGTGGGGACCGGCGCGGCGCCAGTCTTCGAGGGCGCGCTTGGAAGCGGCGATCAGCTTGTCGGCCGGCACGCGCGGATAGGTGATGCCCAGGTCGAAACCATAGGGCGATTTTTCGCCGCCCACGACGCCGTCGGCATCGTGCAGGTTCAGCGGAAAGGGCTTGCCCTTGAGGGCTTCAAAGGCGGCGCGGCCCTCGTCGTTGGCGGTCTCGCCATAGTTGCGCGGGCTGGGCGACTCGGCAAACGGGCTCCAGTAGCCGCGCAGCGCGGCGGCTGCCAGGGATTGTTCCAGCAGGGGCTGGTGGCGTTCGAAGAATTTCTGGGACACGCTTGTCTCTCCAATAAGATTTGAATGCTTGCCTGGCGCGCGCCGGGTCAGGTTTCCTGGTCGAAGTCGATGACCAGCCGGTCGCTGACCGGGAAGCTCTGGCAGCTCAGGATGAACCCGCGCGCGACCTCATAGTCTTCAAGGGCGAAGTTGGCGTCCATGTCCACCTCGCCTTCAATCACCTTGCAGCGGCAGGTGGAACACACCCCGCCCTTGCACGAATACGGCAGTTCGATGCCCTGCGCCAGCGCCGAATCCAGCACGCTGTCCTTGTTCTTGTCGATGACGAACATGCGGCTATGCCCGTCCTGCACCACGGTGACCTCGCACTGTCCCTTGCCGGGCGCCTGGCGGGCGTCCTGCCCGGTGCGCAGCGCGCGCGGGCCCTTCGGCGCGCCGAAGAGTTCGAACTTGATGTTCGACTTCGGGATGCCGCGCGCCTGCAACCGTTCGACCACGCTCTCCGTCATGGTCTGGGGACCGCACACAAAAGCGTAATCGATATCCTCCGGGCTCATCCAGGCCGACATGAGCTGATCGACCTTGTCCCCGTCCAGGCGCCCGTTGAAGAGCTCGATGTCCTGCGTCTCGCGGCTCATGACGTAGACCAGCGAAAAGCGGTCCATGTACAGGTTCTTCAGGTCTTCGATTTCCTCGCGGAACAGCACCGCGGACGACGCGCGGTTGCCGAAGAACAGGGTGAACTTGCTCTTGGGTTCGGTCGACAGCGCCGTCTTGACCAGCGAAAAGACAGGCGTGATGCCGCTGCCCACCGCGAAGGCCACATAGTGGCGCTGGTTCTCGGGAGAGAAATCCACCGTGAAGTTGCCGGCCGGCGCCATGACTTCGAGCGTCTGGCCAGGCTGCAATTCGTGATTGGCCCAGCTGGAGAACACGCCCTCGTCGACCTTCTTGATCGCCACGCGCAGGAGCTTGTCGCGCGGCGCCGAACAGATCGAATACGAACGGCGCAGTTCTTCGCCGTTGAGCTGCGTGCGCAGCGTCAGGTACTGGCCGGGCTGGAAGGCAAATTCTTCCGTCAGCGCCTCGGGCAGGTCGAAGGTCACGACCACGGCGTCGCGCGTGTTGCGCGCGACGGACGCCACCTTCAAAGCATGGAATTGGTTCTGGCTCATCTCGAAACCACTCTTTAGTGAGTCTTGAAATAATCGAAGGGCTCGCGGCACGAGACGCAGCGATACAGCGCCTTGCACGACGTGGACCCGAAATTGCTGACCAGGCGCGTGTCGCGCGACCCGCAGCGCGGGCAGGCGATGGCCGGCGCGGCCTCGCGGCGGCTGATGCCCGAGATGTCGATGGCGCGTTCGGCGGGGGCCGCGATGCCGTAACCCTTGAGGGCCTCGCGGCCTTTTTCGGTCATCCAGTCGGTCGTCCAGGCGGGCGCGAGGCGCGTTTCCACCCGGACCTCGGGCACGCCGTGGCGTTCGAGCGTCTGGCGGATGTCCTGCGTGATTTCGCGCATGGCGGGGCAGCCCGAATAAGTCGGCGTGATGACGACGACACAGGCGTCGCCGTCCCACGACACATCGCGCACCACGCCCAGGTCCACCACGGACAGCACGGGGATCTCCGGATCGGGAACCTCCTGCAGCCAGGCGTAGACCTGGTCGGCGGAAATGGGCGCGAGCGCGTTCACCACGTGGCTCCCGGGTAGGCGCGGGGCAGGTATTGCATTTCAGCCAGCACGTAGCCCAGCGCCTCGGTGTGCTTGCCCTGGCGGCCGCCGCGGTGCGCCGCGTGGTTTGCGGCCGCCTCGTCGGGCACCGTCAAGGTGGCTTCTTCCAGCACTTCGCGCACGTGCGCAAGCCAGGGCTGGCGCAGCGCGGCCAGCTCACAGCCGATGCCGCGCGCCGCGAGGTCCTGGTCGATGGCGTCATCGGCGAAGAGCTCGCCGGTGAAACGCCACGCGTCGTCGATGGCGGCCTGCATCTTGGCGTGGCTTTCGGCCGTGCCGTCGCCCAGACGCACCACCATGTCGGAGGAACGCCGCACGTGATAGGTGACTTCCTTGAGCGACTTGGCCGCGATGGCCGCAACGCGCTCGTCGGCGGACGTCTCCAGGCGCTGCAGCAGGAAGTAATGCCACACGTCGAACAGGAATTGCCGCGCCATGGTGTCGGCATAGTTGCCGTTGTCGCGCTCGACCAGCAGCGCGTTGCGGAATTCGTGCGCGTCGCGCAGATAGGCCAGCGCGTCCTCGTCGCGGCCCGCGCCCTCGACCTCGCCGGCCAGCGTCAGCCACATGCGGGCCTGGCCCAGCAGGTCCAGCGCCGTGTTGGTCAGCGCCAGGTCTTCTTCCAGGATCGGACCGTGGCCCGTCCAGGCGCCCAGCCGCTGCGACAGGATGAGCGACGTGTCGCCCAGACGCAGCAGGTATTCAAAGAGTGCTTTATCCATGTCTCCCCCACCCGCCTTACATGTGCTTGATTTCTTCAGGCATCGGGAAGAAGGTCGGATGCCGGTAGACCTTGCTGTTGGCCGGCTCGAACAGCGGATCCTTGTCGCCCGGGCTGCTGGCCGAAATATCGGAGGCGCGCACCACCCAGATGCTCAGGCCCTCGTTGCGGCGCGTATACACGTCGCGGGCATGATTGATCGCCATTTCCGCATCCGGGGCATGCAGGCTGCCCACGTGCTTGTGCGCCAGGCCGTGCTGGCTGCGGATGAAGACTTCCCACAGAGGCCAGTCTTTGCTCATGATGGATTTCCTCTAATGCCGGGGCGCATGGCGCCAACGGTCTGCAATAAATGAAATTGGGAACTGCGAATGCCAGAAATTTGACCGATCCCGAAGCGCCAGCAAGGGCCAGCGGGGCCGCGCGGATCCGGGCTCCGCCGGTCCGCTGCGGCGCCCCCATGGGGGGGAAGCGCGCAGCGCTCCGGGGGGGAACCACCTCAAGCGGCTTTACGGGCGGACTGCTTTTCGGCGTGGGCGACCAGCGCGTCGCGCACCCAGGCGCCGTCCTCGTGCGCCTTGACGCGCGCGGCGAGGCGTTCGCGGTTGCAGGGGCCGTTGCCCTTGAGCACGGCGTAGAACTCGGTCCAGTCGATTTCGCCGAAGTCGTAGTGACCGCGCTCGGCGTTCCACTTCAGGTCAGGATCCGGGACGGTCAGGCCCAGGTACTCGGCCTGGGGCACGGTCTGGTCCACCATCTTCTGGCGCAGCTCGTCGTTCGAGAAGAGCTTGATCTTCCAGGCCATCGATTGGGCGCTGTTGGGCGAATCCGCATCCGAGGGGCCGAACATCATCAGGGCCGGCCACCACCAGCGGTTCAGCGAGTCCTGCACCATCGCCTTCTGTTCGGGCGTGCCGTGCAGGCACATCTGCATGAGCAGGTCATAGCCCTGGCGCTGGTGGAAGGACTCTTCCTTACAGACACGCACCATGGCCCGCGCGTACGGGCCGTACGAACACCGGCACAGGGGAATCTGGTTGATGATCGCCGAGCCGTCGACCAGCCAGCCGATCATGCCGATATCGGCCCAGCTGAGCGTGGGGTAATTGAAGATGCTGGAGTACTTGGCGCGCCCGGCGTGCAGGTCGTCGATCAGGTCGTCGCGCGACACGCCCAGGGTTTCCGCGGCGCTGTACAGGTAGAGCCCGTGGCCCGCTTCGTCCTGCACCTTGGCCAGGAGGATGGCCTTGCGCTTGAGGGACGGCGCGCGGGTGATCCAGTTGCCTTCGGGCAGCATGCCCACGATTTCCGAGTGCGCGTGCTGCGAGATCTGGCGAATCAGGGTCTTGCGGTAGGCCTCGGGCATCCAGTCCTTGGCCTCGATGCGGACGCCGTCGTCGATGCGCCGCTGGAACGTCTGTTCCAGGCCTTCAAGCTGGTCCGCGGTCTTGACCTGCTTGACGCCGGTTTCGACGAGTTGAGCGTACATAGTTGTCTCCTTGAGACGGTTTGCGAAAACGCAAAGCAAACGCTGCGCAGTGCCGTCATGTCATCGATCGATTATTTAATACAAAAAATTCATTGTCAAACTCAAATCTGTATCACATTGGATTTATGTATCATATCCAGCATCCCGATATCGGCCGTCCGCGGCCCTCCTTATGGCAAACCCTCAGTCGCCCCTGGAACGCGCCCTGTCCCGCTTATTGAAAAGCGATCCGCCCCGCGCGAAATCGCTCTGCGTCAGCGTGCTGGGCGATGCCCTCGCGCCCCACGGCGGCGCCATCTGGCTGGGCAGCCTGATCGAGCTGCTCGCCCCGCTGGGCATCAACGAACGCCTGCTGCGCACCAGCGTCTTTCGCCTGGTGGCGCAGAACTGGCTGCAGTCCGAACGGCACGGCCGGCGCAGCCTGTACCTGATCTCCGAGCAAGGCGCGCGGTATACGTCGCACGCGTCGCAACGCATCTACGAAGGCGGCGCCAAGGAATGGAACGGGGAATGGACGCTGGTCGCGCTGCCCCGCACGGGCAACGGACTGGCTGAACGCGGCGAGTTGCGCCGCGAATTGACCTGGGAAGGCTTCGGCATGATCGCGCCGGGGCTGTTTGCGCATCCGCACACCGAGGCGCGCGCCGCGCACGAGATCCTTGAGAAGCTGGGCATTCCGGACCGCGCCCTGGTGCTGTCGGCCCGCGATCTGGCCGGGGCCGGCGGGCTGCCCATCGCCAGCCTGGCCACCCAGTGCTGGAACCTGGACGACGTGGCCGAGCAATACCGGCAGTTCTCGCGCAATTTCGGCCCGCTGGAAAAGCTGCTGGACGACGCGCCCTCGCCCGCAGACGCATTTACCGTCCGCGTCATGGTGCTGCACAGCTGGCGCCGGATCGTCTTGCACGACCCGCAGCTTCCCGCCCCCATGCTGCCGGACAACTGGCCCGGCCACGCCGCCCGCGACCTATGCGGCCGGCTCTACTGGAAGGTATTCGATCCGTCCGAGATCCACCTGGATGCCCTGGCCGGCCAGGACAACGAACGCTATCGCCCGCTGTCGCCCGAGGTCGAAACCCGGTTTGGCGGACGGCCGGCCTGAGCTGCCCCCTCCCCGGTGCGGCAGCTCAGCGGTCTGCGCTGTCGGCGGGCATGACGACGCCCAGCGTATCGACGTGGCACTCTCCGGCGGCCGCGCGTCCCGCGCCGGGAAGCGACAGCCCGCGGCTGACCGCAATGAAAGATAACGTCCACCGCGCCTGAATCGGGCGGCCCAGCGCCGCCCCGCTGTCGGCCTCGATGCCGCTGGGCACATCCAGCGCCAGCACCGGCACCTGCAAGGCATTGACCGCATCGATCAGGGATTGCCATTTGGCATCCAGGGGACGGTTCAGACCGATGCCGAACAGGCCGTCCATCACCAGATCAGGGGACGGTCCGTCAGGCAGGTCTTCATGCGTGCGCGCTTGTCCGCCAGCGGCCAGCCAGCCGGCCCAGGCACGGGCAGCGTCGGCGGGCAGCTTGCCGGGGCCGGAAGGCAGCACCACATGGACATCGAAGCCCCGCGCCAGCAGCAGCGTGGCCGCTTCCAACGCGTCCCCGCCGTTATTGCCGGGACCGGCCAGGGCAAGCGCCGAGGCCTTCGCGGGAACCCGCGCGGTAACGAAGTTGGCGGCCGCGGCGCCCGCAAGCGGCATCAGGGTGCGCCCGGATGCCAGGGCGCGCTGCTCTGCAAGACGGATCTGCGCGACGGAGTAGGACGGCATAAGCGAAGCGCGGCGGCAAGGCCGTGTGTCGTTCGGAACCCGGCGGTCCGCCGCCGGTCTCAGACCTTCAGGAAATGCTCGCGGTAGTACTTGAGTTCGTCGATGGACTCGTAGATGTCGGCCAGCGCTTCGTGGCGGCTCTTTTTCTCGAATCCCTTGTAGACGGCGGGGGCCCAGCGGCGCGCCAGCTCCTTGAGCGTGCTGACGTCCAGGTTGCGGTAATGGAAGAACTGTTCCAGGCGCGGCATGTACGCAAACATGAAACGGCGGTCCTGGCTGATGGTGTTGCCGCACATCGGCGATTTTCCGGCCGGCACATGCTGCGCAAGGAACGCCAACAGCGTATCCTCTGCCTGCGCCTCGGACACCGTGGAGGCCTTGACCTTGTCGATGAGCCCGCTTTTGCCGTGGGTGGATTTGTTCCAGCTGTCCATGGCGTCGAGCAGGCTGTCGGATTGGTGCACAACAATCACCGGCCCTTCGGCCACGACCGTCAGGTCAGGCTCGGTCACCACGACGGCGACTTCGATAATCCGTTCTTTCTCGGGGTCCAGCCCCGTCATTTCCATGTCGAGCCAGATCAGGCGGTTTTCGTTCGCAGCCATATAATTTGCCTTTAAAACACGCGATTTTCGCACATCCCTTCTTGAGCAAAACGCATTGCCCATGTTCACACTGCTGTTCGTTGCCTTCCTGCTGACCGATATTGCCGTGCGCATGTGGCTGGCGTCGCGCCAGATCCGCCACGTCGCCCGCAATCGGGACCAGGTGCCTGCGGAATTCTCCCATCGCATCGGGCTGGCCAGCCACCAACGGGCGGCCGATTACACCGTGGCGCGGGTCAGGCTGGGCATGCTCGAACGCACCTACGACGCCCTCGTGCTGGTCGCCCTGACGCTGTTGGGCGGGCTGCAGTTCATCGACCTTGCGGTCAGCCAGCTTACCAGCAACGACTTCGTGCGGCAGATGCTGCTGCTGGTGACCGTGGCGCTGGTGCTGGGGTTGCTGGGCCTGCCCTTCACGCTCTGGCGCCAGTTCAAGCTGGAAGCGCGCTTTGGCTTTAACCGCATGACGCTCGGGCTGTTCGTGGCCGATGCCCTCAAGGGCCTCCTGGTCGCCGCCGTGCTGGGCTTGCCGCTGGCCGCCGCCGTGCTGTGGCTGATGGGCAGTGCAGGCGCCTACTGGTGGATCTGGGCCTGGGCGCTCTGGACGGTGTTCAACCTGGCGCTGCTGATCATCTACCCGATGTTCATTGCCCCCCTATTCAACAAGTTCACGCCGCTTTCCGACCCCGAACTGGCCGGCCGCATCCAGCGCCTGGCCCAGCGCTGCGGCTTTGCCTTGAACGGGCTCTTCGTCATGGACGGCTCACGCCGCTCGGCGCATGGCAACGCCTACTTCACCGGCTTCGGAAAATCCCGCCGCATCGTGTTCTTCGACACCCTGCTCGCCCGCCTGAACGCCGACGAAATCGAAGCCGTGCTGGCGCACGAGCTGGGGCATTTCGCCAAGCGTCACATCATCAAGCGCGTGGTCTTCAGCTTTGCCGCCGCGCTGGTGTTCTTTGCCATCCTGGGTTGGGTCGCGCAGCAACCGTGGTTCTATGTGGGCCTGGGCGTGCTGCCGCAACTGGGTGGCCGCAACGACGCCATGGCCCTGTTGCTGTTCTTCCTGGTCATTCCCGTATTCACCTTCATGTTGACGCCGCTTGCCAGCTGGTATTCCCGCCGCGACGAATTCGAAGCGGACCGCTATGCCGCCGAGCAAAGCTCGCCGGACCGCCTGGTTTCCGCGCTGGTCAAGCTGTACGACGACAACGCCGCCACCCTGACGCCCGACCCCGTGCATTCCGCCTTCTATGACAGTCATCCGCCTGCCGCCGTGCGCATCCGCCACCTGATGGCGGCCGCCGCATGAGCCCGCCAATGGAAGGCCGCATCATCGCCGCGCATGGCCGCCACTACACCGTGGAACTGGCCGACGGCGCGCTACGCAAATGCTTCCCGCGCGGCAAGAAGACCGGCGCCGCGGTGGGCGATCGGGTCAAGATCACGCCGCAAGGCAAAGACGAAGGCGCCATCGACGCCATCCTGCCGCGCAGCAACCTGCTCTATCGTTCCGACGAAATGCGGTCCAAGCAGTTTGCGTCCAATGTGGACCAGCTGTTGATCGTCGTGGCCGTGCGGCCCACCTTTTCGGACGACCTGACCGGCCGCGCCTTGGCGGGCGCCTGGAGCGCGGGCATCGCGCCGCTCATCATCCTGAACAAGACGGACCTGACCGACGAGCTGCCGGCCGCCCGCGCGCGGCTTGCGCCCATCGCGGCGCTGGGCGTGGATGTCATCGAACTGAGCGCGCTCGAGCCCGAAAAGGTCCACACCCTGCTCGCGCCGCGCCTGGCTGGCCGCACCAACCTGCTGCTGGGGCAAAGCGGCATGGGCAAGTCCACGCTGCTGAACGCACTGGTGCCGGACGCCGCCGCCGCCACGCGCGAGCACTCCACCGCGCTGGACATGGGCAAGCACACCACCACCAGCACCCGGCTCTACCATCTGCCGGCGCCGGGCGGCGACCTGATCGATTCGCCGGGATTCCAGGCTTTCGGGCTGCATCACCTGACCCGCGAAGACATCATCCGCGGTTTTCCGGAGTTCACGCAGCCCATCGAGGAATGCCGTTTCTACAACTGCACCCACCGCCACGAGCCCGGCTGCGGCGTGATGGCGGCGTTGCAGGCCGGCAGGATCGATCCTGCACGCTACGCGCTGTACGAACGCATCCTTGAGGAAAATCTGGCGGGCCAGCAGCGCTACTGACGCTTGGCGCCGCGCCATTGAAAACGGCCCCAATCGGGGCCGTCAGCGTGTGCGGGTCGCGCCCCCCCCCCCCCCTGCCCCAGCGCGTCAGCGCGGCGTGAATCCGTGGCGCAGCAGGTGATAAAGATTGCGCAGCATGCCCGCAGTCGCGCCCCAGATGAAATGCTTGCCATACGGCATGCCGTAATACTGGCGCACCCGCCCATCATCCAGCCGGGCTTCGTACAGGCGGTGATTGGCCGGGTCCATCAGAAAGGACAGCGGCACCTCGAACACCTCGGCCACCTCGAACGCATCGGGCGCCAATTCGAACCCCGGCCGCACCAGCGACACGACGGGAATGATCGAAAAGCCGGTCGCCGTCAGGTACGGCGGCATGCTGCCCAGGACTTCCACGTGATTGGCCGGCAAGCCGGTTTCTTCTTGCGCCTCGCGCAGCGCCGCCGCCACGGGCGTGGCGTCGCTGGTCTCGATGCGACCGCCGGGAAAACTGATCTGGCCCGCGTGATCATGCAGGTGCGCCGCACGCTGCGTCAGCATGATGTTCACGCCCTCGTCACGGGTCACCAGCGGAATCAGCACGGCGGCAGGCACCGGCGCGCCCTCTCGTCCGGGATAGCGCAGATCGTTGTCACGCGATAACTCCAGCGTCCAGGTGGACGGCTGGCTCAGCGTGCCCCGCAGCGAGTCCGGCGTGAGCAGGCGGGTCGGCACGGGCGGCAGCGATTCGTTGGCCACCACCCACGGTTGCGTCGCGGGATCGAAGCCGGGACGCGCCAGCGGCCGTCGGGGCCGCGCGGAAGACGAGGAATCAGACATACGGCTCAGAAATAAGAAAAAAGGCACCCTCGCAGGTGCCTTTTTAACCCGGAAACCCGTGCCGGACGGAAACGCGGGTTGGCGTGTACGTCCGACACTGGCAGGGCCGTGTACCGATAAGCGATCAAGCCGCGTTGGCTTGCTTGCTGACCAGCTTTTCCTTGATGCGAGCCGACTTGCCCGAGCGCGAGCGCAGGTAGTACAGCTTGGCGCGGCGCACGTCGCCGCGGCGCTTCACTTCGATGCTGGCGATTTGCGGCGAGTACAGCTGGAACGTACGTTCCACGGCTTCACCCGACGAAATCTTGCGCACGGTGAACGCGGAGTTCAGACCGCGATTGCGCTTGGCAATCACAACGCCTTCGAAAGCCTGCACGCGCTTGCGGGTGCCTTCGACAACGTTGACGCTCACGATGACGGTGTCACCAGGAGCAAATTCAGGCTTGGCTTGACCGCCGGTCAGACGGGCAATTTCTTCCTGTTCCAGGATAGCGATGAGGTTCATGTGAACTCCTAGATCATCATGCCTTTGCGGGGTAATACTTTTGCCGTTCAGTATTGTGAGTGCTATGCCGCAAGCAGAGGATGAGATTTGGCAAACCAATGATTCTACACCAAAAATTCCGCTAAGCCTCGGGTAACATGTGCGGCTTGAGCATGGTTTGCGGTACCCTTCCAACTCCCTGTAACAAACACGTCATCTGACGCTGTTCCCTCATGTCGTACTCGTCCCTGTTATTGGTCGTCCTGGCGGCGATGGCCCACGCCACGTGGAACCTCCTTGCCAAGCGCGCGGCCATGGTGGGCGCGCCCTTCGTCTTCGCGTACGGCCTGTGCGCCTCGGTGCTGTATGCGCCCTGGGTGATCTGGGTGTTGATGCAAGACGGCATGAACTGGACCTGGCCCGTCGTCGGGGCAATCCTGGCGTCCAGCCTGTTGCATCTGGGCTACAGCCTGTGCCTGCAACGCGGCTATCAGGTGGCCGACCTGTCCGTGGTGTATCCGATTGCCCGGGGCACCGGCCCGCTGCTTTCCACCACGGGCGCCTTCCTGCTATTGGGCGAGCCAGCCACCCACACCGGGATTGCGGGCATGCTGTGCGTGGTCGCCGGGGTGCTGCTGATCGCCACCCAGGGACGGCTGGCCATCTTCAAGCAGCCGCAGGCGTGGATCGGCGTGCGCTGGGGTGTGGTGATCGGCCTGTTCATCGCCGCTTATACGGTGGTGGACGCGTACGGCGTGAAAGTGCTGCTGATCAGCCCGGTGCTGTTCGACTGGTTCACCTGTGTAACCCGCACCGCGATGATGACGCCCCACATGCTGCGCCGCCCCACGCATTCGTGGGAATCCATGCGCGGACATTGGCACCTGGCGCTAGCCGTGGGTTTTCTGTCGCCGCTGGGGTACATCCTGGTGCTGTATGCATTGCGCAACGGCGCGCCGCTGAGCCTGGTGGCGCCTGCCCGCGAAATGTCCATGATGCTCGGCACCCTGGCCGGCATGTTCCTGCTGCGTGAAAAAGTGGGCGTCGGCCGTCTGGCCGGTTGCGTGTCCATTCTGGCGGGCGTGATCCTGTTGGGATCGAGCTGACCGCCGCGTGGCGGCGTATTCAGAATCCGCCCGCCACGCCCAACCACATCAGGCCGGGAATCATTGCGCCCCAGGCCAACACCAGCACGACGTCCGTGATCATGGCTTTCATGGTGAGCTGGTTGGCAACGGGCTGAGCCTTGGCGTCACCGATGCTGTGATCACGCGCGCCCGAGGCGACCGGCACGGCTGCGGGAACGGGAGCGGCGGCCGGAGCCGGAGCCGAAACGCTCGCCGGGGTGTCGACCGCGGGAGCGCCTGCCGCAGGACCGCCTGCCGCAGGACTGATGGCCACTTCCTCAGGCGTGGGCGCCGGCGGGAACGGCCAGCGGGCGGGCATGCGGGTGGCACGCGTGCGCGGGCCAGAGGCCGAACCGCTCCAGGGCAAGGCCATGCCCGTCAGGCTGGCGCAGAACGCGCGGGCGCGGTTGGCGCCACGGCGCAGCGGGTTCAGGGAAACGGCGAGCTCATCCTGCAGGACGGAAAAATCAGCGGTGTTCATGGGAACTCCTTGGATAAACGTTCCAGCGCCGAGGCGATTCGCCCTGGCATGCACCCGAGGCAACAGCAGCCTGCGGTCAGTCGAACAAAGACAATTGGCCGGCGGCCATGGCGCGCAACTGGCGCGCACCGCGCCCGTACGCGCCGCTGACCGCGGGCAAACCACCAGGAAAAGGGACCCCTGAAGACGCTTTCGCGCCAGCCGGGGATGGGAAATCGGAGTCGGCACCGCCGGCATCACCCGGCGGAACCGCAACCGCAGCCGCGGACGCAGCGTCGAAAAGCGACGCCGAAGCGCCAGGCCCCGCGGGCGGCGCAAAGCGGCTGCAATCGAGCGACAGGCGCGTGCGGTTGAGCCCCAGCTTGCGCGTGGCGACCGCGAAGCGCTGGCGCAGCAGGTCGGCCCAGATGCCCGTCCCGCGCATGCGTGACCCGAAGTTGGGATCGTTGCGGCGGCCGTTGCGCAGGTCTTCGATGCGATGCAGCACGCGCTGCGCGCGGTCCGGATAGTGGGCGTTGAGCCAGTCTTCGAACAGAGTCTTGACCTCCCAGGGCAGGCGCAGGACCGTGTAGCTGGCGTAGTGCGCGCCGGCGGCCTTGGCCTCCTGGAGGATGTGTTCCATGGATTCGTCGTTGATGAACGGAATGACCGGGGCCACCAGCACGCCCACCGGCACGCCGGCGTCGGTCAGGCTGCGCACCGCTTCAAGGCGGCGCCACGGCGCGGCGGCGCGGGGCTCCAGCGTGCGGGCCATGCCGGCATCCAGCGTGGTGATGCTGATGTAGACCACCACGAGGTTCTGCTGCGCCAGGGCGGCCAGCAGGTCCAGGTCGCGGGCGACCAGCGCGTTCTTCGTGACGATGGTGACCGGATGCCGGGTTTCGAGCATGAGCTCGAGCATGCCCCGCGTCAGGCGCCAGTCGCGTTCGATGGGCTGGTAGGCGTCGGTGGCCGAGCCAATGTTGATGGGCGACGGCTTGTAGCCGGGCCGGGACAGTTCGGCGCGCAGTGCCTGCACGGCGTTGGCCTTGGCCACCAGCCGGGTTTCGAAGTCCAGCCCGGGCGAATAGCCCAGATAGGAATGCGTGGGCCGGGCATAGCAATACACGCAACCGTGCTCGCAGCCGCGATACGGGTTGGCGGCGACCTCGAAGGGGATGTCCGGGGAGTCGTTGCGCGACAGGATCTTGCGCGCTTCTTCCGCAGTGACCGTGGTCTTGGGTGCGGGCGGCGCGCAGCGGGTGTCGGGCAGGATGGGGATAACGGACGAGCGGGCGGAAGAACGGGCGGCGTCGCCAGCATCCGGGGCGTTATCGGGGACGGAATCGATGAAGTCGGCCGGCAGACCGGAAGCGGACCAGCCATCGTCGACCTGGACGCGGTCATCGCGCTGAAAGCGATGCCGAACATTAGTAACCGCACCCCGACCGCGCAAGGCGGCGGGGGCGGCAGCCGGGGACCCAGAACCGGCGGGAAAAGAATGATCGGTGCGTGCCATAAAAACTACTGTACAAAAACACAGTGGTTTTGACAAGCACCAAAAGCCTTTTCGTCAGACAGCCCAACTTTACCGCAAGAAGAAGACATCGTCTGAACAATTCGATTTCATCTTGCGATATCGCCCGGAAACCCGCGCCAACACTAGGTTTGGACGAAAAACAACACGAAAATCGGGCGCGAAATTCAGCGATTTCGCCCCTGTTTGCGGCTTACCGCAGCATGCCGGCGGCAGCCGTCTGATGCGTGGCCTCGTCGATCAGAATGAACGCGCCGGTTGCCGCCACATCGTCATAACGATCGACCGCGAGCGACTCGCGCGTGGTGAGCGTCACGCGTCCGATGTCGTTCATGCGCAGCGTGCCTTCGGTGTTCTCGACTTCCTGCAGTTCGTGGATGTCCCGATGCGACAGCACCGCACGCACCTTCGCCGACGTCAGGCGCGTGCCCGACTTGAGCAGATACTTGCGCGCCGGATTCAAGGCCTGCGCGTCCAGCCAGCACAGCTCGGCTTCGAACTCGCGCGACACCTGCGCCGGCGCGGCCGTGTGCACGATCACGTCACCGCGCGACACGTCGACATCGCGGTCCAGCACCAGCGTGATGGAGTCGCCCGCCACCGCTTCGTCAAGCGTGCGGTCAAAGGCGCGCACTTCCTGCACCACCGCCGTCACGCCAGAAGGCTGCACCGTCACCGCGTCTCCCGGGCGCACCACGCCACTGGCGAGCCGGCCCGCATAGCCGCGGAAATCATCGGCGCGCTCGCCGCCATGACGCGCAACCCACTGCACCGGAAAACGCAGCGGCAACGCGCGGCCGTCGCCCGACAAATCCAGCGACTCCAGGAGCGCGAGCAGCGGCTGCCCGTCGTACCAGGGCGTCTTGCCGGACAGCGTGACGACGTTGTCGCCGCTCAGCGCCGACAACGGCAATGCGTCGAAATGCGCGATGCCCAGCTTGCCGGCCAGGTCCGCATAGGCGTCGCGGATGCGTTCGAAGACGGCGCGGTCCCAGTTCACCAGGTCCATCTTGTTCACCGCGACGACGATGTGGCGTATGCCCAAAAGGCGCGCGATGGTGCTGTGCCGCTTGGTCTGCGGCAGCAGCTTGCCGTCGGCGGCGCGGGTCGCGTCGATGAGGATGACCGCGACATCCGCGGTCGATGCGCCAGTCACCATGTTGCGCGTGTACTGCTCGTGCCCCGGCGCATCGGCGATGATGAATTTGCGCGTGGGCGTCGAAAAGTAGCGGTACGCCACGTCGATGGTGATGCCCTGCTCGCGTTCGGCTTCCAGGCCGTCCGTCAGCAGCGAGAAATCGATGCCGTCGCCCGCGACGCGCTTGTGCTTGGCGCGCGAGATCGCATCGAGCTGGTCGGCAAACACGCCCTTGCTGTCATACAGCAGGCGGCCGATCAGCGTGGACTTGCCATCGTCGACGGAGCCCGCCGTGATCAGGCGCAGCACGCCGGTGTCGGCGCCGGAAAGAAAGGAATCGTTCAGTGCGTTCATGTGGTTCCCCAGACGCCGGCATGCGCCGGCGCGTCTTTTCGTTCAGAAATAGCCTTCCTTCTTGCGGCGCTCCATGGAGGCCTCGGAAGTCTGGTCGTCCATGCGCGTGGCGCCGCGCTCGGTGATGTCCGTCACGGCGGTCTCGGCGATGATGGCCATGGTGTCGCCGGCGTCGGAGGCGACCGGGCACGTGCACGAGATATCGCCCACCGTGCGGAACCGGACCGACAGGCGTTCGACCTGTTCGCCCTCGGCCGGCGGTGTCAGACGGGTGACGGGCACCAGCAGACCCTTGCGGCGCACCACTTCGCGCTCGTGCGCGAAGTAGATCGACGGCAGCGCCAGCTGTTCGCGCTGGATGTACTGCCAGACGTCCAGCTCGGTCCAGTTCGAGATCGGGAAGACGCGCATGTTCTCGCCGCGATGCACGCGCGTGTTGAACAGGCTCCAGAGCTCGGGACGCTGGGCCTTGGGATCCCACTGGCCGAACTCGTCGCGGAACGAAAAGATGCGTTCCTTGGCGCGCGCCTTTTCCTCGTCGCGGCGCGCGCCGCCGATGCAGGCGTCAAAGCCGAATTCCTCGATGGCCTCCAGCAGCGTCACCGCCTGGGCCGCGTTGCGCGAGTCGGTCTCGCGGCGCAGCACGACGCTGCCGCGCTTGATCGAATCCTCGACGCTGCGCACGATCAGCGTCTCGCCCAGCTCGGCCGCGCGGGCATCGCGAAACGCGATCACCTCGTCGAAGTTGTGGGCGGTGTCGATGTGCATCAGCGGAAACGGGAAGCGGCCTGGCCGGAAGGCCTTTTCGGCCAGGCGCAAGAGCACCACGGAATCCTTGCCCCCCGAAAAAAGCAGGACGGGCTTTTCGCATTCGGCCGCGACTTCGCGCAGGATGAAGATCGCTTCCGATTCCAGCCAATCCAGGTGGCTGCGTTGAATAACAGCAGACATAGGTTTTCCCCTAAAACGATTTTGAATTCATGGCCGCGCTCAATCGGCGCGCGCCGCAGTGGTGATGACCCGGTTGCCCGCGTGCAGGCCGCATTCCTTCGAGTCGGACGATTCCCACCACCACCGCCCTGCCCGCAGGTCCTCGCCGGGGCGGATGGCGCGCGTACAGGGTTCGCAACCGATGGACGGGTAGCCCTGGTCGTGCAGCGGGTTGTAGGGAATGCCGAGCGCGCGGATGGCGGACCAGATGTCGTCCTCGCTCCACTCGGCCAGCGGGTTGAATTTGTAAAGGCCGAAGGTCTTGTCGTCCTCTTCGAGCAGCAGCTCGCCGCGCGTCGTGGACTGCGCGCGCCGCTGTCCGGTGATCCAGGCGCCGCGGCCGGCCAGCGCGCGCTTGAGCGGCTCGACCTTGCGGATCTGGCAACAGGCCTTGCGCAGCTCGACGCTTTCGTAGAAAGCATGGGCGCCATGCGCGGCGACGTGTTCGTCGACTGCCGCCTGCACGGGCCGGTACACCGTGATCTCCCGGCCGTAGCGTTCGCGCACCGCATCCAGCACGCCCAGCGTCTCGGCATGCAGCCGCCCCGTATCCAGCGTGAAGACCTCAAGATCCAGGTCCGAGCTGTAGATGGCATGCGTCAGCACCATGTCCTCGGCCGCCAACGACGAGGCCAGCGCGGCGTCCGGGTAACGCCGGCGGATGTCCGCCAGCCGCCCGGTCAGGTCGCGCCAGCGCGCCGCCAGGGCGGGTTCAAGTTCTGAAGTAAGTTCCGTTGTGGTCATGGTTGCACCGCGAAAATGCGGGCGCGCCGGGGACGCGCCAGCAGGATCTCGCCATCCCGCAGATTGAGTTGCTGATATAGGGATTCGGGCACCTCGGCCTCGATGATGGCGTCCGAGTCCTGGCGCGCCAGTTCCAGGTATGCGCTGGGGCCCGCCAGATAGGCGTGAGACAGCCGAACGGCAATGCCCTCGGCGCCGGCGCGGTAGCGCTCGACCTCGAACTCATGCGGCCGCACGTAGGCCGTGGCGCGCTGCGCGTCGGCCTGCGCCAGGTCCGGGGCCGGCAGCGACAGGCCGGCGCCTTCCCACACCCCGCGCGTGGCGGTGCCCTGCAGTTGATTCACGTCGCCCAGGAATCCGTAGACGAACGGCGTGGCCGGACTTTCCCAGACCTCGCGCGGCGTGCCCACCTGCTCGATGCGGCCGGCGTTCATCAGCACCACGCGGTCCGAGACTTCCAGCGCCTCTTCCTGATCGTGCGTGACGAACACGCTGGCCACGTGCAGTTCGTCGTGCAGCCGCCGCAGCCAGCGGCGCAGCTCCTTGCGCACCTTGGCGTCCAGCGCGCCGAAGGGCTCATCGAGCAGCAGCACGCGCGGCTCGACCGCCAGCGCCCGCGCCAGGGCGATGCGCTGACGCTGCCCGCCCGACAGCTGCGCCGGATAGCGGTCGGCCAGCCAGTCCAGTTGCACCAGGCTCAGCAGGTCATGCACCTTGCGCTTGATCTGATCCTCGGACGGACGCTGCGAGCGGTGCTTGACGCGCAGGCCGAAGGCCACGTTCTCGAACACCGTCATGTGCTTGAACAGCGCGTAGTGCTGGAACACGAATCCGACCTGCCGCTGGCGCACGTCCACGGCCGTGGCGTCTTCGCCCGCGAACAGCACGCTGCCCGAATCGGCCGATTCCAGCCCGGCAATGATGCGCAAGAGCGTGGTCTTGCCGCAGCCCGACGGCCCCAGCAGCGCCACCAGCTCGCCGGTCTCGATGTGCAGCGACACATCGTTCAGCGCGCGGAACTGGCCGAAGCGTTTGGATAGATTGCGTACTTCGATACTCATGCCTATGTCTCCTTGCCCAGCCCGTCAGGCGGCAGCCGGGTTGATGGCAACCGCGGGGCCGGGATACTCCACCGGCTGGTCGGCGCCCTGCAGAAGGCGCGCGTTGCGCCACTCGACCACGTTCTTCGCCACCAGGGTCACCAGCGCCAGCAAGGCCAGCAGCGAGGCGACGGCGAACGCCGCGGAATACTGGTATTCGTTGTAGAGAATCTCCACATGCAGGGTCATCGTGTTGGTCAGCCCCCGGATCTGCCCGGACACCACCGACACCGCCCCGAACTCGCCCATCGCCCGCGCGTTGCACAGGATGGCGCCGTACAGCAGGCCCCACTTGATGTTGGGCAGCGTCACGCGCCAGAAGATCTGCCAGCCGCTCGCGCCCAGCGTCAGCGCGGCCTGCTCTTCCTCGCTGCCCTGCGCCTGCATCAGCGGGATCAGTTCGCGCGCCACGAACGGGAACGTCACGAACAACGTCGCGAGAATGATGCCGGGCACCGCATAGACGATCTTGATGTCGTGCGCCTGCAGCCACTCGCCAAACCAGCCCTGCGAGCCGAACAGCAGCACGAACACCAGGCCGGCCACCACGGGCGAGACCGAGAACGGCAGGTCGATCAGCGTGATGAGGAACTGCTTGCCGCGGAACTGGAACTTGGTGATGGCCCAGGCCGCCGCCACGCCGAACACCAGATTGACCGGCAAGGCGATTGCCGCGACCAGCAGCGTCAGACGGATCGCCGCCAGCGCGTCCGGTTCGACGATGGCGTCCAGGTACAGCGCCCATCCCTTCCGGAAGGCCTCGGCAAACACGGCCGCCAGCGGCACCAGCAGAAAGAGCGCCAGAAACCCCAGCGCGATGAACAGCAGAACGCCGCGCACCCAGCGCGGCTCGGTCAGATGCGCGGGACGATCCGGTGCGCTCATGACAGCCTCCCCAGGCCGCGGCGCGCCTGCCAGCCCTGCAACAGATTGATGACGAGCAGCAGCACGAACGACAGCACCAGCATCACGGTCGCGATGGCGGCCGCGCCGGCGTAGTCGAACTGCTCCAGCTTGGAAATGATCAGCAGCGGCGTGATCTCGGACACCATGGGCATGTTGCCCGCAATGAACACCACCGATCCGTACTCGCCCACCGCGCGCGCAAACGCCAGCGCAAACCCCGTCATCAGCGCGGGCGTGATGGTCGGCAGCAGCACGCGCCGGAAGGTCTGCCAGCGGTCCGCGCCCAGGCTGGCGGCGGCCTCTTCGATTTCGCGCTCGACGTCCTCAAGCACCGGCTGCACCGTGCGCACGACGAACGGCACGCCGATGAAGATGAGCGCGATGACGATGCCCAGCGGCGTGAACGCCACCTTCAGGCCAAACCATTCCGACAACGGCCCGCCCAGCCAGCCCTTCTGCGAGTACAGCGCGGTCAGGGCAATGCCCGCCACGGCGGTGGGCAGCGCGAACGGCAGGTCGACCAGCGCGTCCAGGATCTTCTTGCCGGGAAAGCGGTAGCGCACCAGCACCCACGCAACCACCGTGCCGAACACCAGGTTCACCAGCGCAGCGATGAACGAGGCGCCGAAGGTCAGCTTATAAGAGGCCAGCACGCGCGGCGCGGTGACCGCGTCCCAGAAGCCTTGCCATCCCAGGCCGGCGCTCTTGATGGGCAAGGCGGCAAGCGGGATCAGCACGAGCACGCTGAGATACAGCACCGCGTAACCCATGGAAATGCCAAATCCGGGCAGCACGCCCGGGCTGTTGCGCCGAGCGGCAAAAGGCGCTTGCGCGCCGTTTGCCACCGGGTTCGAGGCTGAAGTCATGGCCGTCGTCCGAACGTGATGCCGTTATTTCTTCTGCGGCTGGTAGATCTGGTCGAAGGTGCCGCCGTCGCTGAAGTGGTCCTTCTGCGCCTTGCGCCAGCCGCCGAAGATCTTGTCGTCGATGGTGACGAGCTTGACCTTGGGGAACTTCGCCTCGTATTTGGCGGCGACCGTCTTGTCCAGCGGACGGTAGTAATTCCTGGCGATGATTTCCTGGGCGGCCGGGGTGTACAGGAATTCCAGATAGGCCTGCGCGGCGGCGCGTGTGCCCTTCTTGTCCACGACCTTGTCGACGATGGCCACCGGCGGTTCGGCCAGGATGGACAGCGACGGCACCACGATGTCGAACTTGTCCGGGCCCAGTTCCTCCAGGGCCAGGAACGCTTCGTTCTCCCAGGCCAGCAGCACGTCGCCCACGCCGCGCTCCACGAACGTCGTGGTGGCGCCGCGCGCGCCGGTATCCAGCACCGGCACATGCTTGAGCAGTTCGCCGACGAAGGCGCGCGCCTTGTCCTCGCTGCCGCCGTTCTTTTCCAACGCGTAGGCCCACGCGGCCAGGTAGTTCCAGCGGGCGCCGCCAGAGGTCTTGGGATTCGGGGTGATGACCTGCACGCCGTCCTTGACCAGATCGTCCCAGTCCTTGATCTGCTTCGGGTTGCCCTTGCGCACCAGGAACACGATGGTGGACGTGTACGGCGAGCTGTTCTGCGGCAGGCGGGTCTGCCAGTTCTCGGGCAGCAGGCCGCGGTCGGCAATGGCGTCGATGTCGTAGGCCAGCGCCAGCGTCACCACGTCGGCTTCCAGCCCGTCGATGACCGAACGTGCCTGGCGGCCGGAACCGCCGTGCGACTGGCGGATCGTCAGATCGACGTTGGCCTTTTCCTTGTACTGCTTGACGAAGGCGTCATCGATGGCGCGATAGAGTTCGCGCGTCGGATCGTAGGACACGTTCAACAGCGTCTGCTTCTGCTGTGCCTGCGCGGGCGCCATCGCGGCAAACGACACCGTGACTGCGGCCAAGGCGGCCAACCAACCGGCTTTCCTGAAAGACATGCCCTGCTCCCTGTGATCTGCAATGTGGAGGCAAGTTTGCGGGCAGGCCAATCTGAACGGAACGAATCATTTTTTGATTGCTCATCGCCAAGAGGCATATAGGACGCGCGTCCCAGCAACGAAAAACCGCCGCAATCCTCTATGAAGATTGCGGCGGTCCAGGTGGTTATCGGGCGCGCTGAAGCGGCAGCGCGCACCCCCTGTTTTTCGTATTTACTTATTCGGTTGCGGCGTGATGCGCAGGTACGGACGCACGGCCTTGTAGCCCTTGGGGAACTTCTCCTTGATGACCGCTTCGTCCTGCAGGGAAGGAACAATGATCACGTCGTCGCCGTCTTCCCAATTGACCGGCGTGGCCACGCTGTGGCTGTCGGTCAGTTGCAGCGAATCGATGACGCGCAGGATCTCATTGAAATTGCGGCCCGTGCTGGCGGGATACGTGATGGTCAGGCGGATCTTCTTGTTCGGATCGATGACGAACACCGAACGCACGGTCGCCGTGGCGCTGGCATTCGGGTGGATCATGTCGTACAGCTCGGAGACCTTGCGGTCCTTGTCGGCGATGATCGGAAAGTTGACCGTCGTCGATTGCGTGTCGTTGATGTCTTCGATCCACTTGGCGTGCGAATCGGCGCCATCGACCGACAGGGCCAGAACCTTCACGTTGCGCTTGGCGAACTCGTCGGCCAGCTTGGCGGTGTAGCCCAGCTCGGTCGTGCAGACGGGCGTGAAATCGGCCGGATGCGAGAAAAGCACCCCCCAGCTGTTGCCCAGGTACTCGTGGAAGCGGATCTTGCCAGCCGAGGATTCCTGCTCGAAATCAGGGGCGGTGTCGCCCAGGCGTAGTTGACTCATGATGTCTCCTGTACGGGATTCAGTTGATGGGACCGGCCGCCGGTCCGGCTTGGACCGCAGCGGGCAATCGCGTTTCGGGGCGGCGGTGACCGCGTGTGAAACGATTCTTCCATCAAACCAACAGGCGGGGAAATACGCAAGTCATATAACCTTATGCAATATTCGCAGCAGGCTTTGCGCCATCCCGCCCCCGACCGAATACCCTCAGCTCAGGTGGTACGCCAGCGACACGATGATCGGCCCCAGCACCGGCAGCAGCACGTTCGCGATGGCGTACGTCACGGTGTAACCCAAGAGGGGCACCGAACTGCCGCTGGCCGTCAGGATGGCGCTGATGGCCGGCGTGCTGACATGCTGCCCGGCAATGGCGCCCACCAGCAGCGGCCCTTCGATCTTCAACAGCTTGTGTCCCACCCATAGCGACAGGCACGCGGGCCCCAGCGACACCAACAGGCCGATCAAGGGCAGCACCGCGCCATGCTCGCGGATCAGCGACAGCGCATCCGGCCCGGCCGACAGGCCCACGCAGGCCACGAAGATCGCCAGTCCCAGGTCCTTGAGCAATTGCACGGCATGGGCCGGCATGTGTCCGATCGACGGCCGCTTCGCATTGATCCAGCCGCACACCAGGCCGCTGACCAGCGCCCCTCCCCCGCTGCCCAGCGATACCGGAATCCCCCACAGCCTTGCCCCCAGGCTGCCGATCATCAGCCCGGCAAGAATGCCGAACGCCAGAAAGACCAGGTCGGTCACGCCGCTGCGGCGCAGTTCGGATCCCAGCGCCGCGCCAGCCTCGGACAGCTCCGGCTCCGCGCCCACCAGGGTGACCAGATCGCCGTATTGCACGACCGTCGCGGGGGTCAGGGGCAGCACGTGCCCCGACCGCGTAATGGATTGCAGGAACACGCCACGCGCGCGCCGGGCGTTGGGGCGCTTAGCCAGCTCGCCCACCGTGTGACCATTGATGGTCTTCTTGCTGACGATGACTTGCAGCTCGCTCAATTGCAGGTCGTCCGCGTGCGCCTCGGGCAACTGGATTTCCGGGCCGATCACCGATCCGGCCCGCAGCGCAAAACGGCGCTGTCCCAGCACCACCACGATGTCGCCGGTCGCCAGCACATAATCGGGCGTGGCATCGACCGCCTCGCCATTGCGCAGGACGCGGCTGACCACCGTGCGCCCGCCCAACTCGGCCTCCACGTCGGCGACCCGTTTGCCGTCCACGTCCTTGACCACGTGGGCGCGTCCCACCAGCCGCGGCAGCGTCGGCAGGCTGGCTTCGTCGTTGTCGCCGGGCGTGGCGCCCAACTGGGCCTCCAGCGCCTTGGACGCCTCGCGCAGGTTGATGCGCAGCAGCGCGGGCGCCACCTGGCTGGTGAAGAACACGATGCTGATAAGCCCCACCAGGTAGGTCAGCGTGTAGGCCGTCGCGATGTTGGCCTCCATGCGCTGCACCTCGGCATCCGGCAGCCCCAGGTGCTTGAGCGCCTCGGCGGCGGTGCCAACGACAGCCGATTCCGTCGCCGCACCGGCCGCCAGGCCCGCGGCGGTGCCGGCATCCAGCCCGAACAGCGGCACGGCCGTCAGCACGATCGTCAAGACCAGCACCGCCTCGATGAGCGGCAGCGCCACAAAGCGCAGGCTGGACCGGTTGAGGTTGGCGAAGAACTGCGGGCCGCCGGAGTAGCCCATGGCAAAGATGAACAGGGCGAACGCGACCTCCTTCAGGTCGCCGCGCATCTGGCAGCCCGTCTGGCCGATCAGCAGGGCGACGATGAGCGTGCCGCACACCCCGCCTAGCTGTATCGGCCCGACCTTCAGCTTGCCGATCAGGTATCCCAAGCCCACCGTGACGAACAACACCGCGATGGGGACGCTATTGAAAAACCCGACCGAACACGTCATGAGTTCACGCCGCCCTGTTGTTGCCTGCGTTGCGGCCGCCTACTTCGCGGCGGCCTTCTTGGCCGACTTCGCAGCCGTGTCGGCCTTCTTCACCGCCTTCTTCACGGCCTTCTTGGCCGCCGTCTTGCCAGCCGGGACGCGCTTCTTGGCGGCAGAGGCCTTGACCGTCTGGCCCTTGCCCGCGGTGGGGCCGGAACGCACCAGTTCAGACGACTTCCACGCCTCGACATATTCGGTCGCGGATTCGACCATGTACTTGCCGATCTTGGCGTAGTCCCCGTCGTCCAGGTTGGCCAGCGAAATCCGGATCGACCACGGCGGGCCGCCGAAGCCGCCGCCGTCCATCAGCACGACCCCCGACTTCTCCGCCAGGCGGAACAGGAAGTCCACCGGTTCGTAGTTGTCGATCATGTATTTGCAGAAGGCGTCTCCATACATGACCTTGGCCCAGACCATGAAGTCCAGTTCGACGTAGTACCAGCCCCGCATCGGATCTTCCGGCGGCATCGGAATGCCCAGCCCCCGCCACAGCGCGTCGCGCCGGCTGCGCACGATCTGCATGGTCAGATGCTTGTAGGCGTCCTTCAGGTCCAGCAGATGCGACAGCGCGAAAAAGCCCATCTGCACCTGCTGCGGCAACGACAGCCCCGCCGTGTGATTCAAGGCGACATCCCGGCTGTCCGCGACCAGGCGGTCGATGAACTTCAGTTTCTCCGGCTCCATCGTCATGGCGCTGTAGCGCTTGTCCAGCCGCTTTTTCCAGGCTGCGGGCAGCTCGGCGATGCGCCGGTCCATCGTGTTGTTCTCGTGCGTGGCGATGACGCCCAGACGCCAGCCGGTGCAGCCGAAATTCTTTGAAAAGGAGTACACGCAGATGGTGTTCTGCGGCACCTCGGCCATCAGCGACCGGAAGTTCGGCACGAAGGTGCCATAGACGTCGTCGGTCACCAGCACCAGGTCGGGATTCTTGCGGATCAGGCGCACGATCTGCTTCATCTCGACGGGACTGAACGCGACGGAGGGCGGGTTGCTCGGGTTCACCGTGACCGCCAGCTTGATCTTGGGATCCTCCAGCTTGGCGATTTCCGAGGGCGGATAGTGCCAATCGTGCGTGCCGTCGGCGCGCATGCTGCTGGCGTTGATGCCGACGATCTTGAACTGGAAGCGCTCGAGGTGCGCGATCTCGATGTAGGGCGTGAAGGTGGGCAGGAACAGCGCGATGGTGTCGCCCTGCTTGAGCAGACCGTTGACCATCAGCGAATCGAAGATGTAGCACATGGCCGCCGTGCCGCCTTCCACCGGGAAGAGATCGAACTTGCCCTTGGGCGGGCGGCCATCGCACATTTCCTTGACGAGGTAGTCATGGATGATCTGCTCGATGTGCACCAACGCCCGGGGAGGCACGGGATAGTGGTCGCCGATGATGCTGTCGGTCAGTTCATGGATCCATTCGTCCGGATCAAACCCCTTGATCTTCACGCCGTATTCCAGCACCCCGACCAGAAAGTCGTAGCCGTCTTCACCCTTGTGCTTGGAGAGGAACTTGCGCAGCCGGTCGGCGCATCCCTTCTTGGCCGGCATGCCCGCCAGAATGCCTTCGTCGCGCACCCGGCGCGCCTCTTTCATGGCAAACCGGCCCAACAGGAAAAACGCATCCCGCGGTTCCGTGGCGATCCAGTTGGGATTGCCCCGGCCCGCATTCAGCATGGAGGCGGCGGCCGATTGCTGGCTATCCTTGGCCAGCGTGATCAGATAGTCCTTCAGTTCAAACGGAGACAACTGTTCCAGGTCGCGCTGATGGGAACGCGTGGTCTTCAAGGCCGAGGCCAGGCTGACGGTGACGGGCGCAGTGGAAGCCATTTTGTGTACTCCTGATGAGCTTGTTGGCCGACGCCGTGAAGACCGGCGCCGTTACGATTGCCGCGCTTTTCTGCTCTGTAGCACCCGCACGCCGCGGCTTTGCGGGGCTGTCCTGCTAGGCCATGAGCATGACGATGACAATGCCCCAGATGATCAGGAGGGTATTGCCGATGGCATAAGGCACCGTGTAGCCAAGCGCCGGGACCTGGCTTTTCGCCGTCTCGGTGATCTGGCCGATGGCCGCGGTCGTGGTCCGGGCGCCGGCGCAGACCCCCAACGCAATGGCCGGGTGGAACTTGAAGACATGACGGGCGATCAGCACGCCCAGGATCATCGGAATGCTGGTGGCGATGACACCGGCGATGAAAAGCTTGGCGCCCAACTGCTGAAAACCCTGTACGAACCCCGGTCCGGACACGATGCCCACGACGGCGACGAACGCGGTAAGGCCGACCGATGTCAGGAACCAGTGCACCGGCTCGGGCACACGCCCGAACGTCGGATGCACGGAGCGCAGATAGCCGAACACCAGCCCTGAAATCAGCGCGCCGCCGGAGGTCGACAGCGTGATCGGAATTCCGCCCACGGTCAGCACCAGCGTGCCGAACAACCCGCCCAGCAAAATGCCGAAACCCACGAACACCATGTCGGTCTGGTTGGTCGCGCGGTCCACGTAGCCCAGCTTGCCCACGACCCGTTCGACGTCGCGCTTGGCGCCCAACATGAAAAGGCGGTCGCCGCGGTCCAGCTTCAGGCCCCAGTTGACCGGCATCTCGTGGCCGCCACGCACGACCTTGCGCAGGAATACGCCCCGGCCCAGTTGGCGCACAGTCTCGTTATCGGCAAGCTCCTTGATCGTCTTGCCGGCCACGTTCTTGTTGGTCAGCACGACTTCGACGACTTCGGCGGGCAGGTTGATGACGTCACGGTCCTCGACCTCGGTGCCAATGAGACCCGAGGCCTGCAGCACCAGCGCGTCATGGCGTCCGGTTACGCCCAGCACGTCGCCCGCCTGCAATGCGGTGGTGGAGTCGGCATCGATGATCTGGTCGCCGCGGCGGATACGCTCGACAAACACGCGGGCGTCGACGAACTTCGCCTCCAGGTCGCCCACCGTCTTGCCCACGTATTCCGTGTTGTCCAGCCGGTATGCCCGCGCCGTGAATTTGCGGTAGCCCGACAGTTCCATCGAGTCCGCCCCCCCGGACATCTTGGCCTCGTACTCCTGGCATTCCTTGACGATGTCCACGCGCATCAGCTTCGGACCCAGGGACGCCAGCAGCCAGGCGCTTCCCACCGTGCCGTAGATGTAGCAGACCGCGTACGCGACGGGGATGCTGTCGATCCACTGCTTCTTGGTGGCGGCGTCGACGGACAGCCCGTTGATCGTATCGGTGGCCACGCCCATGACCGCCGAAATGGTCTGCGCGCCCGACAGCAATCCCGCGCCTGTGCCGGCGTCAAAGCCGAACGCAACCGCGGTCCCCCAAGTGACCAGCAGGCAGAGCACGCAGATGACGACGGCAAAAATGACCTGAGGAAGGCCATCGCTTTTCATGCCGCGGAAGAATTGCGGTCCTACGCCGTAGCCAAGACCGAAGAGGAAAAGCAGGAAAAACACCTGCTTGAGAATGGGGGCAATCGATATGTTGAGCTGGCCGACCAGCACGCCCACCAACAGAGTTCCCGTTACTGCGCCCAGATTGAAGCCGAAGATCTTCTTGGCGCCGATCCAATAGCCAAGACCCAAGGTCAGGAAAATCGCCAGCTCCGGGTACTTACGTAGTGTGTCAAAGAACCATTCCATCCCGAATCTCCTTCGTTCTGTACAGGTCAAGCACATTCGCAAACAGGGGGTAGCGCGCCGGTTACGTTAGCAGAGTCTTTGCGAAAATCAAACGTTTTTGACAGTTTTGCGGCGCGGATAAACCGAAAACAAACCGCGCAAAAAAAAACCGCGGGCGTAACGCCCGCGGTTCTGATTGACGCCTGCGCTGCGGTTTACAGCGCGTTGGTCAGTTCTGGAACGACCGTGAACAAATCGCCCACCAGGCCGTAATCGGCCACGCCAAAAATCGGCGCCTCGGCGTCCTTGTTGATCGCGACGATGACCTTCGAGTCCTTCATGCCGGCCAGATGCTGGATGGCGCCCGAGATGCCGACGGCCACGTACAGTTGCGGCGCGACGATCTTGCCGGTCTGGCCAACCTGCCAGTCGTTCGGCGCGTAGCCGGCGTCGACCGCGGCGCGCGAAGCGCCCAGCGCGGCGCCCAGCTTGTCGGCCAGCGGATCCAGGATCTTGAAGTTTTCGGCGCTGCCCAGACCGCGGCCGCCCGACACCACGACGCGGGCGCCGGCCAGTTCGGGACGATCGCTCTTGGCGACTTCGCGGCCCACGAACGTGGACAGGCCCGAGTCGGCGACAGCGGCAGCGTCTTCGACCGAGGCGGAACCGCCTTGCGCGGCAACGGCATCAAAGCCGGTCGTGCGCACGGTGATGACCTTGACGGCGTCGGCCGATTGCACGGTGGCAATGGCGTTGCCGGCGTAGATCGGGCGCTGGAACGTATCGGCGGATTCGACGCCGATGATGTCGGAGATCTGCGCCACGTCGAGCTTGGCGGCGACGCGCGGCGCCACGTTCTTGCCCGAGGCCGTGGCCGGGAACAGGATGTGGCTGTAGCTCGAGGCCACGGCCAGCACCTGCGCGGCGATGTTTTCGGCCAGGCCGTCAGCCAGATGCGGGGCATCGGCCAGCAGGACCTTCGCCACGCCGGCGGCCTGGGCGGCCTGGTCGGCCACGGCGCGCGCGTTGGCGCCGGCGACCAGCACGTGCACGTCGCCTCCGATCTTGGCGGCGGCGGCGATGGCGTTCAGGGTTGCGCCCTTGAGTTGGGCGTTATCGTGTTCGGCAATAACCAGCGTCGTCATGATCAGACCACCTTCGCTTCGTTCTTGAGTTTGTCCACCAGCGCCGCGACATCGGCAACCTTGATGCCGGCCTTGCGGGCGGGCGGCTCGCTGACCTTCAGCGTCTTCAGGCGGGGCGCGGGATCAACGCCCAGGTCCTGCGGCGTGACGGTGTCCAACTGCTTTTTCTTGGCCTTCATGATGTTCGGCAGCGTGACGTAGCGCGGCTCGTTCAGGCGCAGGTCGGTGGTCACGATGGCGGGCAGCTTGAGCGACAAAGTTTCCAGGCCTCCGTCGACTTCGCGCGTCACGGTGACCTTGCCGTCGGCCAGTTCGACCTTGCTGGCGAACGTGGCTTGCGGCCAGTCCAGCAGCGCGGCCAGCATCTGGCCCGTCTGGTTGGCGTCGTCGTCGATGGCCTGCTTGCCCAGAATCACGAGCTGGGGCTGTTCCTTATCGACCAGCGCCTTGAGCAGCTTGGCGACAGCCAGCGGCTGCAGTTCGGCATCGGTCTGGACCAGCACGCCGCGATCGGCACCGATGGCCATGGCGGTACGCAGTGTCTCCTGGCATTGCGCAACGCCGCAAGAAACCGCCACGACTTCAGCGACCGCGCCCTTTTCCTTCAGGCGGGTGGCTTCTTCGACGGCGATCTCGTCAAAGGGGTTCATGGACATCTTCACGTTGGCGATATCCACGCCGGTCTGATCAGACTTGACGCGCACCTTGACGTTGTAGTCAACGACGCGCTTGACAGGTACCAACACCTTCATCCCGCTGCCTCCAATTGGAAAATAATGACCCGGCATGCGCCGGGATCGCATTGCACAATTTTTTCCTGATTCTACAGCTTCGCCAGCGCCCGTATGTGCGCGACCACGCTGCGGCCCAGGGCGGACAAGTTGTAACCGCCCTCGAGCGTGCTCACGATCCGGCCCTGACAGTGGCGATCCGCCACCTCGACCAGCTGCTCGGTGATCCAGGCGTAGTCCGCCTCCACCAGTCCCATCTGCCCCATGTCGTCCTCGCGATGAGCATCGAAGCCCGCGGACACAAGGATCAATTCCGGACGGTGGGCCTCCAGCCGCGGCAGCCAGGTGTCCGTGACGATGGTCCTGACCGCGGCGCCCGCGGTATAGGCGGGCACCGGCACATTGAGCATGTTGGCGGCCGGATGGTCCGCGCCGCTGTTGGGAAAGAACGGATGCTGGAAGAAGCTGCACATCAGCACCCGATCGTCCCCGGCAAAGATATCCTCGGTGCCGTTGCCATGATGGACGTCGAAATCGACGATCGCCACGCGCGTCAGGCCGTGAAAGTCGATGGCATGCTGCGCCGCAATGGCGACGTTGTTGAAAAAGCAGAAGCCCATGGCCTGCGACCGGCACGCGTGGTGCCCGGGCGGACGCACGGCGCAGAAAGCCGTTCGCGCCTCGCCGCCCAGCACGGCATCGACCGCCGCCACCCCCGCTCCCGCCGCGTGCAACGCCGCCTCGAAGGTGTGCGGGTTCATGAGCGTATCGGGATCGATAGGGTAATACCCTTGGTCCGGCGTATGTTTCTGCAAACTGTCCAGGTACTGGACAGTGTGCACGCGCAAGAGGTCATTGCGGGACGCCTGGGGCGCCTGCCGGTCATCCAGATAAGGCATCAATCCGCTTGCGAGCAACTGATCGGAGATGGCGTCCAGCCTCTGGGGGCTTTCCGGATGCCAGCTTCCCATTTCATGCAAGCGGCATGCCGGGTGGGTAAGATACATGGTCTCCATAAGGAAGATTATGTTCATCTGTCGGCGAATACTGCAACTCGGCGCGCTTTCCGCTCTGCTGGCGGGGTGCTCCACCACCACTCCCACCGCAGCAACCTCCACTCCTTCCGCTTCCCAGACCGCTCAGGCTTCAGGGACGCCCGCCATCCGCATCGGGCCCAGCACGCCGACGCTCGGCCCCGAACTCGCGGACGACGCGCCCGCCACGTTGACGCCATCCGGCGCCTTGCGGCCCGACGTCCGCACCTTCGTCGAGAACCTGGCCGCCGAGCGTCAGCTGCCGCTGGCGCCGATGGTCCAGGCGCTGGAAAGCTCACGTTACAACGCCACGGTGGCGCGGCTCATCGCGCCCTCCCCACCCGGCAAGAAGGTCTGGCGCAGCTGGCTGACCTATCGCTCCCGCTTCGTCGAACCCAAGCGCATTGCCTGGGGCGTCGAGTTCTACAACGAAAACCGCGACCTGCTGAATCAGGCGGCGCAACGCTTTGGCGTGCCGGCCCCGATCATCGCCTCCATCATCGGCGTCGAAACGCTGTATGGCCGCAACATGGGCAATTTCCGCGTGCTGGACGCGCTGGCCACGCTGGCCTTCGACTACCCGGACCCGGCCAAGCCCGAGCGCGCCACGATGTTCCGCACCCAGCTGGCCGACTTCCTGACGCTCGTCATGAACGACAAGCTGGAACTGGAAACCAAGGGGTCTTACGCCGGCGCCATCGGCATGCCGCAATTCATGCCGACCAGCGTGATGCATTACGCCGTGGACGGCGACGGCAACGGCCATATCGACCTGACCAACAACACCCAGGACGCCATCATGTCCGTGGGCAGCTTCCTGGCACAGCACGGCTGGCAGCGCGGCCTGCCGGTCTTTGCGCCCGTGGTGCTGCCCGCCGACCCGACGGCCTTGGTGGACGGCGGCCTGGAGCCCAAGCAAAGCTGGACCACGCTGACGGCGGCGGGCTCGCGCCTGCAGCCCGGCGCATCCAGCGATGGCTGGGTCAGCCAGCCGCTAGGCGTGGTGGATCTGGTCGAGGAAATGCGCGGCACAGCGCAGTATCGCGTGGGGACGCCCAACTTCTTTGCGCTCACCAAGTACAACCGCAGCTACTTCTACGCCACGTCGGTGGCCGACCTGGCCACCGAGATCGAGGCCCGCGTGACGCGATGATCGCGCGCGCGCCGATTTTCCCCGCGCGGTGACTGCTGCCCGCGCGGATGGACAAACGCCCCGGCGGATGCAACCGCCGGGGCGTTTTTTCATTCAAGCGATGGCCGCCTCGTCCTGGGCGGCGCGCCGCGCGTCCCGCGCGGGGGCCAGCCAGCAGGTCAGTTGAAGACGCCCGTGGACAGATAGCGGTCGCCGCGGTCGCACACGATGAACACGATGGTCGCATCGTTGACGCGCTCGGCAACGCGCAGGGCCGCGACCAGTGCGCCGGCCGACGAGATCCCGCCGAAAATGCCTTCCTCGGCGGCCAGCCGCCGCGCCATCACTTCGGCTTCGGACTGCTGGATGGACTCGTAGGCGTCCACGCGGCTGCGGTCGAAGATCTTGGGCATATAGGCCTCGGGCCATTTGCGGATGCCCGGGATCTGCGATCCTTCGGCCGGCTGCGCACCCACCACCTGCACGGCGGGGTTGCGCGACTTGAGGTACGTGGATACGCCCATGATCGTGCCCGTGGTGCCCATCGCGCTGACGAAGTGCGTGATGCGTCCTTCCGTCTGATTCCAGAGTTCCGGGCCAGTGGTTTCAATGTGCGCGCGCGGATTGTCGGGATTGGCGAACTGGTCCAGCACCAGCCCCCGGCCATCGGCCTGCATCTCGGTGGCCAGGTCGCGGGCGTATTCCATGCCGCCCTTGTCGGCCGGCGTTAGGATGAGCTCAGCGCCATACGCCGCCATGGCGGCACGCCGCTCGACGGACAGGTTGTCCGGCATGATCAGGATCATGCGGTAGCCCTTCATGGCGGCCGCCATGGCCAGCGCAATGCCGGTATTGCCGCTGGTGGCTTCGATGAGGGTGTCGCCCGGCTTGATGTCGCCGCGCTCTTCGGCGCGCTGGATCATCGACAAGGCCGGGCGATCCTTCACGGATCCCGCCGGGTTGTTGCCTTCCAGCTTGGCCAGGATGACATTGCCGCGCGCGTCGCCCGCCGCCCCGGGAATGCGCTGCAGGCGCACCAGGGGCGTGTTGCCGACGGTCTGCTCGATGGTGGGGTAGGTAGTAGTCATGCGGTCGATCATAACTCCGCCCGGCGCCGCGCGGCCCCAAAAGCCGCGCACACGCCAGGGGCTCCCCGCATCGCCGGGATGCGGGGATGCGGGGATGCCGGATCGTCGGATCGCCGGATCGCCGGATCGCTGGACCTTGGGATCGCCGGATCGCCGGATCGGCTGATCGGCTGATCGGCTGATCGCCAGATCGCCGGGCTCAGGGCTTGGCGCGGGCCGGGACCGGCGCGCCGCCCGCCGTGGACGCCCCGGCCGGCTTTGCCGCAGCCGCCTTGCCTGCTGCGGCGCGGGCTGCGGGCGCGGCTGCCGCCCCAGACTTCGGCGCGGCGCCCTCGGCGCCGATCGTCAGGCCGGCCGCCTGAAGCGCCTGCGCCTTTTTCTGTCCGATGCCCCGCACACGCTCGGTCAGGTCGTCCAGCGATTCGAAACGGCCGCCGCGCTCGCGTTCGCGCACGATGATGTCGGCGGTGCGCGGGCCGATGCCCCGCAGGCCTTCAAGCTGGGCCGCGGTGGCCTGGTTGATATCCACGGCCTGAGCGGGCGGCGCGGCAACGCCAAGGCCGGCGGACAGCAGCAAGGCGCCAAGCGCCTGCCGCAGCGCACGCTGGCCCGCGCGTGGGCAGGCGGGCATGGCGGCCGGACGCGCGCGGCGCCACGGCGCCAGCGGCAGATGGCGGGCAACGGTGGAATGGACGAAGGGATTCATGGGCTCTCCTGACGGGTCGGAGCGCAGCGGTTGCCGCGCCTTGTTCCCATCATCGGGCCCCGCCCCGCGCCGCGGCCGGCGAGTGAATCAATTCATCCAGCCCGGCAACCACGCAGGCGAAAAAAAGCCACCGCATGGCGGTGGCCTTGTCGGATCGGCTGCCGGAAGGATTACTTGCGGGCGCGCCAGTAGCGCACGTATTCAGCCACGCCCGTCTGCACATCGCGCATGGGCGCCGTGAAGCCGGCGGCGCGAAGCTGCGTGACATCGGCCTGCGTGTAGCTTTGGTAGCGGCCCTTGAGGTCGTCCGGGAACGGGATGTAGCGGATCAGATCCAGTTCGGCCAGCTGCGCCAACGTCAGCTCGGCCTCGCCCCGCTCGGCGCGCAGCGTGTTGACCACCGCGGCCGCCACGTCATTGAACGGCTGCGCCTTGCCGGTGCCGCAGTTGAAGATGCCGGATTGTTCGGGATGATCCAGGAAGTGCAGGTTCACCGCGACCACGTCTTCGACCGAGATGAAATCGCGGCTCTGGCCGCCATCCACGTAGCCGTCCCAACCCGCGAAGAGGCGCACGTGCCCGTGTTCCAGGAACTGGTTCATGTTGTGGAAGGCCACCGAGGCCATGCGGCCTTTGTGCTGCTCGTGCGGGCCATACACATTGAAGTACCGCAGGCCGACGACTTGCGCCGTCAGGCTGTCCATGCGCTTGCGCAACACCTGGTCGAACAGCAGCTTGGAATAGCCGTAGACGTTCAGCGGGCCTTCGTTGTCGGGATGCTCGACGTAGGTCGTCGACCCGCCGTACACGGCTGCGGAGGACGCATACAGGAACGGCACGCGGCGCGTCTGGCAGAACTCGAAGAGTTCCAGCGTGACGCGGTAGTTGTTGTCCAGCATGTAGCGGCCGTTACGCTCGGTGGTGTCCGAGCACGCGCCCTGATGCAGCACAGCGCGGATATCGGGCAGACTGCCGTCGGCGACGCGGCGGCGGAAGTCGTCCTTGTCCATGTAGTCGGCGATCTTGCAATCGACGAGATTGACGAACTTATCGCCTTCGGTCAGGTCATCGACGGCAATGATGTCTTCGATGCCGCGGCGGTTGAGCCCGCGAACCAGGTTGCTGCCAATGAAGCCCGCGGCTCCGGTAACGACGATCATGAGGATTCTCCTGCCAATTCCGCGGCGGTGACGACGGACGTGCCCAGCTTGCCCACGGCGATCCCGCCGGCCTTGTTGGCCCAGCCCATGGCTTCGGCCCAGGGCAGCCCGATGGCGCGCGTGACCGCCAGCGTGGCAAGCACGGTGTCGCCCGCGCCGGACACGTCGAACACTTCGTGCGCCTGCGCATCGGTGTGATCGCGTCCCGCATCGGAAAACAAAGTCATGCCCTGCTCGGACCGCGTCACAAGCAGGGCTTCAAGGTCCAGATCCGCGCGCAGGCGCTGCGCGCGATCGGTCAATTCGGCCTCGGAATTCCAGCGGCCGACCGCCTGCTGCATTTCCGAGCGGTTGGGCGTGACCAGGGTCGCGCCGCGATAGCGCGAGTAGTCATCGCCCTTGGGATCCACCAGCACCGGGATGCCTGCGCTGCGCGCCAGCGCAATCAAAGACTCCACGCGGGTCAGCACGCCTTTGGCGTAATCCGACAGCACCACGATGTCGTGGTTGGCCAGGTGGCGCGCCAGTGCCGCGTCCACGGCGTCCAGCGACGCCTGCGAGGGATGCTGTTCGAAATCCACGCGCAAGAGTTGCTGCTGGCGGCCCAGAACGCGCATCTTCAGGGTGGTGTGCAGTTCGTTGTCGGCGATCAGGTCGCCCTGGATGCCGGCCTCGGTGGACAGGCGCCGGACGCTGTCGCCGGCCTCGTCCTGACCCAGCACGCCGACCAGCGTGACATGGCCGCCCAGCGCGGCCACGTTGCGCGCCACGTTGGCGGCGCCGCCCAGACGATCTTCGCGGCGGGCGACCCGCACGACCGGCACCGGCGCTTCGGGGGAGATGCGCTCCACTTCGCCGAACCAGTAGCGGTCCAGCATGACGTCGCCAACCACGAGCACGCGGCTACGCGAAATGGCTTCGGCGGGAAAAGAGTTCATTCAAGTTCTTCCAGACGGCGCGGCGCATAGGTTTCCCAGGCATTGCAGCCGGGACATTGCCAGTAGAAGCGACGCGCTTGAAAACCGCAATTGCGGCATGCATAGCGATCGAGCCGTTGCGTGTGTTTGTGGATCAGGCTGCGCAGCAGGGTCAGGTCCGCGCCCGGCACCGGGCCGTGGTCGCCATCGCTGTCGCCGTTGGCCAGTTCGGCCTCCAGGAGGCGATCTAGCCCCAGCAGCGAAGGATGGCTGCGCAGCGCGCCGCGCGCGAAAGCCCAGGCCGTCGCCGCGCCCTGCTGCACGCGCAGTTCCCGGAACACCACGTTGAACAGATCCAGGGACGCATGGCGGCCATATTGCTTTTGCAGGAAGTCCAGGCCCGCAGCGGCCTGGTTGGCGTTGCGATAGTTCGCCAGCAACTGCTCGGCCACCAGCCCGGCGTACTCGGACGCGTCGGTCATGACCGATTCCAGGTACAGCCTTTCGCGCTTGGGATCCTGCTCGATCAGCGCCAGGCGCGCGCGCAGCATGGCGGTGCGCACCTTGGCGCCCTTGCTCGAGGCGGCCTCGGTGGTGGTCAGCGCGTGGTCTGCGGCGTCCAGCGCCTTGTGCGCGCTTTCGACGTCGGCGGGCTTGGCCGCCAGCGCGGTCTGCGCCTGCTCGCAGTAGTAGTGCACGATTTGCGGGACGGGCTCGTCGACCAGGCCCTGCAAGGTCTTGACGGCCTCGATCGCACGCGGCCAATCGTGTTCGGATTCATAGATGCGGATCAGCGAGCGCAGCGCGGGCAACGCATAACGCGTGTCCTTGAGCTGCTCGAAACCGCTTTCGGCCCGGTCCAGCATCCCGGCCTTCAGGAAGTCCTGCGCCAGTTCGTGCTGGGCGTGTTCGCGCTCGGCCTGCGGCAGGTCCGAACGGTTCAGCAAGCTTTGATGCACGCGGATGGCGCGCTCCATTTCGCCGCGGCGGCGAAACAGGCTGCCCAGGGCAAAGTGCAGCTCCGTGGTTTCCGGGTCCAGCTTGGCGACCTCGACGAACGCGTCGATGGCGCGGTCCGGCTCTTCGTTGAGCAGGAAGTTGAGCCCGCGAAAATAGGAGTCAGGCAGGCTGCGCGTTTCCCGTAGCATCTGCCGGATATCGAAACGCGCGGCCAGCCAGCCCAGCGCGAACAGCACCGGGACGAAAATCAACCACCAAGGTTCAAAATCCACTATTCGGACTCATGCGGTAATTCGGTGCAAAAAAGGCGGCGCGATGTCACAGCGGCGACATGGGAGCGACGGCTTCGGGGGGCACGACAGGCGTGGTGCCGTTGGCGGCGGCCTGGATGCGATCCAGTTCGCGGCGCAGGCGGATGGCCTCGCGGCGGCGGCGCAGCGCTGCGGGAACGGTCAGCAGCAGCCCGAACAACGCGCCCAGCACGAATACGACCAGCATGACGACGATCAGCGGGACGTCCTGGATGACGTAGTCGGCGTAGAACTTCACGGCGACGGGGTCGGTGTTCTTCAAGGCGAACATCAACACCGCCACAAAGACGAGCAATCGCAGGGCCCAGACGAGATAGCGCATGGCGCATGCTCCAGATGATTCGAGACCGACAATTGTAAGCGACGTCTTCACGGCGAGAGAAAAAAAAGCCCCAAGGCGGAGCCCGGACAGCGAATGCGAAGGTGGGACGAACGCGTGAACGGGCGCCGCAAAAACAAAGCCCCTTGATTTCTCAAGGGGCTTCGTTCGCGGTCCGATCTGCCCGAAGGCAGCTCTGCCTGGCCGACGCGTCAATGCATGGCGTGCAAACCTGCCATGGAAGACGGCATCGACTCGCTCGATCCGGAGGATTGAGCGTCCTCGTCATTGCCGCCGACCAGGTCCACCCGTTCGCGCAATTCCTTGCCTGCCTTGAAGTGCGGCACCTGTTTGCCAGGCACCAGCACCTGCTCGCCGGATTTGGGATTGCGACCGATGCGGGGAGACCGCTGCGACAACGAAAAACTGCCAAAACCGCGGATCTCGATGCGCTGACCCGAGGCAAGCGCCTGGGTCATTGCATCAAGTACGGTCTTGACCGCGTAATCGGTGTCGCGGGCGGCCAGCTGAGGATAGCGGGCCGCCAAGGCGGCGATCAGCTCCGACTTGGTCACGAATTAACCGTCGTTGCGCTGTTGGTCCAGCTTGGCCTTCAGCAGCGCGCCGAGGTTGGTGGTGCCGGACGAAGCGCTGGCGTCGGACATGCGCTGGATCGTGTCGGCGGTTTCGGCGTTGTCGCGGGCCTTGATCGACAGCTGGATCGAACGCGTCTTGCGGTCGATGTTGACGATCATGGCTTCGATGTTCTCGCCGGCGGACAGCACGGTGGTGGCATCTTCGACGCGGCCCGAGGAGATCTCGGAAGCGCGCAGGTAGCCTTCGACGTCCACGGACAGCGTAACCACGGCGCCCTTGGCTTCGACCGACTTGATGGTGCCCGGAACCACGGCGCCCTTGTCAAACGTGGCGACGAAGTTGTTGAAGGGGTCGCCTTCCAGCTGCTTGATGCCCAGCGAGATGCGTTCCTTGTCGGTGTCGATGCCCAGAACCACGGCTTCGATTTCGTCGCCCTTCTTGAAGTTGCGCACGGCTTCTTCGCCAGCTTCCGTCCACGACAGGTCGGACAGGTGGACCAGGCCGTCGATGCCGCCGGGCAGGCCGACGAACACGCCGAAGTCGGTGATCGACTTGATGGCGCCGCGGACCTTGTCGCCACGCTTGAAGTTCGTGGCGAACTCTTCCCACGGGTTCTGGCGGCACTGCTTCATGCCCAGCGAAATGCGGCGACGGTCTTCGTCGATTTCCAGGACCATGACTTCGACTTCTTCGCCCAGGGTCACAACCTTGCGCGGGTCGACGTTCTTGTTGGTCCAGTCCATTTCGGACACGTGGACCAGGCCTTCGATGCCGGCTTCGACTTCAACGAACGCGCCGTAGTCGGTCAGGTTCGTGACCTTGCCGAACAGGCGGGTGCCTTGCGGGTAGCGGCGAGCCAGGCCCACCCACGGATCTTCGCCAAGCTGCTTGACGCCCAGGGAGACGCGGCTCTTTTCCTGGTCGAACTTGAGGACCTTGGCTTCGACTTCCTGACCCACTTGCAGGACTTCGGAGGGGTGACGCACACGGCGCCAGGCCATGTCGGTGATGTGCAGCAGGCCATCGATGCCGCCCAGGTCGACGAACGCGCCGTAGTCGGTGATGTTCTTGACCACGCCCTTGACCACGGCACCTTCGTGCAGGGTTTCGAGCAGCTTTTGACGCTCTTCGCCCATGCTGGCTTCCAGCACCTGGCGACGCGACAGCACAACGTTGTTGCGCTTGCGGTCGAGCTTGATGACCTTGAATTCGAGGGTCTTGCCTTCGTACGGGGTGGTGTCCTTGACCGGACGCAGGTCCACCAGCGAACCCGGCAGGAACGCGCGGATGCCGTTGGTCATGACGGTCAGACCGCCCTTCACCTTGCCGGTGATGGTGCCGGTAACCAGTTCGCCGTTCTCCAGGGCCTTTTCCAGTTGCAGCCAGGCCGACAGGCGCTTGGCGCGGTCACGCGACAGGATGGTGTCGCCGTAGCCGTTTTCCAGGGAATCGATGGCCACCGAGACGAAATCGCCGGGTTGCACTTCGAGCTCGCCCTGGTCGTTCAGGAACTCTTCCAGGGGGATCAGCGCTTCGGACTTCAGGCCGGCGTTGACGACGACGAAATTGTGGTCGACGCGCACGACTTCGGCGCTGATGACCTCGCCGGACTTCATGTCCTGGCTCTTGAGGCTTTGTGCGAAAAGGTCGGCGAAGCTTTCGCCGCCGGTGGCGGTAGTGGAAACGGAAGACATGGGGTTGAAATCCATTGGGCCGAAATGGCCGTTAAGAACACACCGCAGCGGATTGCCCGCCACAGTGGAGTCAAAATACCTGCCGGCTGGCTGACCCTTGCGGGGTGGCCCGTGGGGGAGTCGCCTGGCTTGAGCAGGGCCTAATCAAAAAACTGCTTTAAGTGCTGCGTCGCGCATCACTGGCTGGCTTGCTGCCAGAAATCCAGTATTGCCTGCACCGTTTCTGCGATTGTCAGGTTGGACGAATCCAGCACGTGTGCATCTGCTGCGGGAGCGAGCGGCGCGGTGGCGCGCCCGGTATCGCGCGCATCACGCTCGCGCATATCCCGCAAAAGGTCGTCTAGATTAGCAGAAATTCCCTTTTCGATCAACTGCTTACGCCGCCTCTCCGCCCGGGCAACGACGTCGGCCACCAGGAAGACCTTCAGGGACGCATCCGGGAACACGACGGTGCCCATGTCCCGGCCGTCCGCGACCAGGCCCGGCGGCAGCCGGAAGGCGCGCTGGCGCTCGAGCAGCGCCTGCCGCACGCCGGGAAAGGCAGCCACGCGGGACGCGAAATTGCCCACTTCCTCGCGGCGGATGTCATGGCCCGCATCGGCGCCCTCGAGGTACACGTGGGGCCCCTCGAAACGCACATCCAGCGTCTCGGCCACGCGCGCCACGGCCGGCTCGTCCTCGGCGGCAACGCCCCGGTTGATGGCGGCCAGCGCGGTCAGGCGGTACAGCGCGCCGCTGTCCAGCACGGCCCAGCCCAGCGTCTTGGCGACGCGATGAGCCACGGTGCCCTTGCCGGACGCGGTGGGGCCGTCGATCGTGATGACCGGGGCCGGTGAGGCGGAAGTTGAAGCTGTCGAAGTCATGGATGCCATGCAGCGCTAGGCCGACACCAGGCCGGCGTAGACGTCAAAGTAACCCGGGAACGTCTTGCTGACACAACCGGGGTCGAGAATGCGGACCGCCGCCGGGCCAAATGCCGCCAGCGAGAAGCACATGGCCATGCGATGGTCGTCCCAGGTGCCGATGTGCGCATCGCGCCAGGCGCCCTGCGCCGGCGGCGTCACCTGCAGCCAGTCGGGGCCGGATTCCACCCGTGCACCCAGCTTTTCAAGCTCGGTCTGCATGGCGTGGATGCGGTCCGTCTCCTTGACGCGCCAGCTGCCGATGTTGCGCAGCCGGCAGGGGCCGTCGGCATACAGGGCCAGCGCAGCGGCCGTCATGGCGGCGTCGGGAATCAGGTTGAAATCGGTGTCGAAAGCCTTCAGGCGCGCGCCGTCAGCGACCTGCACACCGGAGACTTCGATCCAGCCCGGGCCGTAGGTGACCTGGGCGCCCATGTCGGCCAGGGTGCTCGCGAATCCCACGTCGCCCTGGATGCTGTCGGCGCCCACGCCGGTCACCCGCACGGGGCCGCCGCCGATGGCGCCCAGCGCCAGGAAATACGACGCCGTCGATGCATCCCCTTCCACGGCGATCTCACCCGGGCTGCGGTATGCCGCGCCCGCCTCCACCACGAAGCGGCTCCAGCCGTCCCGCTGCACCAGCACGCCAAAGCGCGCCATCAGGTTCAGGGTGATTTCGATATAGGGCTTGGAGATCAGCTCGCCGACGACCTCGATGGTCACCGGCTTGCCGCTGCGCGCCGCCTGCAGCGGCGCGGCCAGCAGCAATGCGGTCAGGAATTGGCTGGACACCGAACCCTGCACGCGCGTCACGGCGTTCTCGGCGATGTCGCCGCGGCCGATGTGCAGCGGCGGATAGCCCGGCTGCCCCAGGTAGTCGATGCGCGCGCCCAGCGCGTTCAGCGCGTCGACCAAGTCGCCGATGGGGCGTTCGTGCATGCGCGGCACGCCGGACAGGCGGTAGTCGCCGCCCATCAGCGCCAACGCCGCCGTCAGCGGGCGAATCGCAGTGCCGGCATTGCCCATGAAAAGGTCGGCGCTTTCCACCGGAAAGCGGCGCACGCCCTGCACCGTCACGCGGCCGGCGTCCAGGTCGGACACCTGCACGCCCAGCTGGCGCAACGCAGCCAGCATGACGCGGGTATCGTCGGAGTCCAGCAGGCCGGTGATGACGGTCGTGCCCTCGGCAATGGCCGACAGCAGCAGCACGCGGTTGGAAATGCTCTTGGATCCCGGCAAGGCCATCATGCCCTGCGCGCGCCGCACACGCGGCAGATCGAGGTAAGGCAAAGCGCCCATTGAACTACTCCTTGCGCCAGCCGCGGCGCGCACGCGCCGCCGTCTCCAGCAACGTCAGCAAAGCCTCGCCGTCGCCATCGGCAATAGCGCGCTCGGCACGGTCCAGCACTCCGCGCACCGCAGCCAGTTCGGCCAGCATCGCGTCGCGGTTGGACAGAAAGATGTCGCGCCACATCTCGGGCGATCCGGCGGCGATACGGGTGAAGTCGCGAAAGCCGCTGCCCGCCAGGTCAAGCCGGGTCTGGGCGTCGGCGGCCGTGGCCACCTGTTCCATATACACCGCGGAAAGCAGATGCGGAAGATGGCTGACCGACGCGAGCACACGGTCATGCGCGCCCGCCTCCATGTCGATCACGTCCGCGCCGCAGGCCTGCCAGGCCCGGCGCACCAGCGTCAGGGCGGCCGCGTGGTTTTCCGGCACGGGCGTAAGGATGACGGTGCGCCCGCGATACAGGCTGGCGTCCGCCGCCTCCGGCCCGGTACGCTCGGCACCCGCGATGGGGTGGCCCGGCACGAACTGGCCTATGCGGTCGCCCAGCGCCTCGCGCGCGGCGTCGACCACCTCGGCCTTGGTGCTGCCGCCATCGGTCAGGATGGTATTTGGGGCAAGGTGCGGCCGCATCTGCGACAGCACGTTGGTCAGGCCGCCAACCGGGGTGGCCAGCATGATGAGATCCGCCTGGGCGGCCGCGGCTTCGGCCGGCACGGCCTCGTCGATCAGGCCCAGCGCGACGGCGCGTTCCAGCGACTGCGCATTGCGTCCCACGCCCAGCACCTTGCCGACCTGCCCGGCTTGGCGCAAGGCCGCCGCGAACGAACCGCCGATCAAGCCGACGCCAACCACTGCCAACACAGGAATCAGGGGGCCCGCGGCCCCCTGATCGGAAGAAGGTAACGCGTCGTTCATGCGGTCAGGATGGCGGTCAGGGCGTCGATGAATCGGGCGTTTTCATGGGGCAGTCCAATGGACACGCGCAACCACTCCGGCAGGCCGTCGCCGGCCACCGGACGCACGATGACGCCACGCTTGAGAAGTTCAAGATTGATGCGCGGCGCGTTGCCCACGTGGACCAGCACGAAGTTGCCGTAGCTGGGCACGTAACGCAGGTTGAGCTTGTCGAACGCGGCGCAGAGCTGAGCCTTGCCCGCCTTGTTGGAGGCGTAGGCTTCTTCCAGGTAGTCCGCATCGCCGAGCGCGGCGATGGCCGCGGCCTGGGCCAGCGTGTTGACGTTGAACGGCTGGCGCACGCGGTTCAGCAGATCGGTCAGGCCGGGCTGCGCGACCGAGAATCCGACACGCAGGCCCGCCAGGCCATAGGCCTTGGAGAACGTGCGCGACACGATCAGGTTCGAATAGCGGCGCACCAGCGCGGTGCTGTCAAAGCGCAATTCGGGGTCGAGGTATTCGTTGTAGGCCTCGTCCAGCACAACGGTGACGCGGTCGCCGTGGGCGGCCTCTACGCGTTCGAGGAATTCGGCGACCTTCTCGCCCGGCACGAAAGTGCCGGTCGGGTTGTTCGGGTTGGCGATGAACACCAGCCGCGTGTCGTCGGCGATCGCCTCGAACATCGCATCCAGGTCATGGCCGTGGTCGACGGCGGGCACCACGATGTGGCGCGCGCCGCGCGCCTGCGTGGCCAGGCGATAGACCGCAAACGAGTGCTGTGCGTACACCGCCGAAGTGCCCGGTTCCAGCAGCGCGAGCGCGGCGATTTCCAGGATGTCGTTGGAACCGTTGCCCAGCGTGATCCAGTTCATCGGCACGCCATAGCGTTCGGCAAGCGCCGCCTTCAGGTCGAAACCGTTGGGGTCCGGATAGCGCGCCAGCGATTCGGCGGCGGCCAGCATGGCCGCGCGCGCCGACTTGGGCATGCCAAGCGGGTTTTCATTGGAAGCCAGCTTGACGATGGTGGCCGGATCCAGCCCGAACTCGCGGGCCAGTTCTTCAATCGGCTTGCCGGCCTGGTACGGGGCAATGGCACTGACGTGCGCGGGGGCAACGAGGGGCTTGGATGCGTGGGTCATGATGTGGGATTCACTGCGCCGGGTATGAGCCCAGCACTTTGAGATAGGCAACCTGCGCCTGCAAGGCTGCCAGGGCGCGCTCGACATTCGGGTCGTTCCGGTGGCCCAGGACGTCGACGTAGAAATAGTATTCCCACTGGCCGGTACGCGCCGGGCGCGACTCGAAGCGCGTCATCGACACGCCGTTGGCGGCCATGGGCGCCAGCATTTCATAGACGGCGCCCGCGCGGTTGGGCACGGCCAGGATCAGGCTGGTCTTGTCCTTGCCGCTGACAAGCGGCTCGATGTTGCCGATCGCCAGAAAGCGGGTGCGGTTGTGCGGGTCGTCCTGGATGCCGGCGGCAATGATCTGCAGGTTCCAGGCAGGCGCCGCGACATCGCCGGCAATCGCCGCGATGGTCGGATCCCCGGCGGCAGCGCGCGCCGCTTCGGAGTTGCTGGACGCGGCCACGCGCTCGACGTCGGGATAGTTGCGCGTCAGCCAGCCCTGGCACTGGGCCAGCGCCTGCGGATGCGCGGAAATGGTCTTGATGCCGTCCATGCTGCCCGATTGCGACATCAGGCAATGACGAATCACCAGCGAACGCTCGCCCAGGATCTTGAGCGGGGTGTTCAGCAGCAGGTCCAGGCTGCGGTTGACGGCGCCTTCGGTCGAATTCTCGACAGGCACCATGCCCACGTCGGCCTGCCCGGCCTCAACGGCCCGGAAGACTTCGTCGAACGAGGCGCAAGGCAGCTTCTGCACCGCATGCCCGAAGTGTTCCAGCGCGGCCTGTTCCGAAAACGAACCCTGCGGGCCCAGGAACGCGACTGTCATGCCGCGCTCGAGGCCGCGGCATGCGGAAATGATTTCGGTCCAGACCGACGCCACGCCGGCATTCGGAAACGGACCCGGATTGATCTGCTGCAGGCGGCGGATGACTTCGGCCTCACGCTCGGGCCGCAGCACGGGGCCGTCTGCGTGCGCCGCGTGTTTGGCCTCGCCCACTTCCAGCGCGGCGCGGGCGCGCTGCGACAGGAGATCAAGGATTTGCGCATCGAGGTCGTCGATACGCTTGCGCAGGGGAAGCAGCTTGCGCTGCAGCTCTTCATCCATGGCGGCGCTCGAAGTCCTTCAGGTACTCGACCAGCGCCTTCACGCCTTCGAGCGGCAGCGCGTTGTAGATGGAGGCGCGCATGCCGCCCACGCTCTTGTGGCCCTTCAGCTGCGTGAGGCCCGCTGCCTCGGCGCCCTTCAGGAAGGCGTCGTTGAGCGACTCGTCATGCAGCACGAACGGCACGTTCATGCGCGAACGCACGGGCGCGTGAATGGGATTGCGGTAGAAACTGGTGCTGTCCAGATAACCGTACAGCAGGTCGGCCTTGGCCTTGTTGGCCGCTTCCATGCCCGCCACGCCGCCGTTGGCCTTGACCCACTTGAACACCAGGCCCGCGATGTAGATCGCGAAAGTGGGCGGGGTGTTGTAGCGCGAGTGTTCGGCGGCCACGTTGGCGTAGTCGAACGCGGACGGGCAGATCGGCAATGCCTGGCCGATCAGGTCGCGGCGCGCGATGACCATGGTGACGCCGGCCGGACCAGCGTTCTTCTGCGCGCCGGCGTACATCATGCCGCAGCGCGTCACGTCCATCGGGCGCGACAGGAAATGCGAGGAAGCGTCGATGACCAGCGGCACGTCGGGCGCGCCCAGGTCGGCGGTGTCGGGCCAATCCAGGAACTCGACGCCGCCAATAGTCTCGTTGCTGCACAGGTGCAGGTAGGCCGATTCCTTGCGCACCTGCCAGGTATCGGCAGCCGGCACCCAGGTCAAGGGCGCCTGCTCGCGGCCGTCGATCTGGGTGGCGTGGTCGGAGCTGGCCGCGATATGCGTGCTGCCGTAGCGGCCGGCTTCCTTGTACGAGCGCTTGGACCAATGGCCCGTCACGACGAAGTCCGCAGCCGGCGCGCCGCGGCGTCCCATGAGATTCATGGGAACGATGGCGTTTTCCCCGGAACCGCCGCCTTGCATGAACATGACGGCGTAGTCCGCCGGCAGGCCCAGCAGGTCGCGCAGATCGGACTCTGCTTCATCGCAGATCTGCACGAAATGCTTGCCGCGATGGCTCATTTCCATCACGGACATGCCGCTGCCGTGCCAGTCCAACATTTCTGCAGCGGCTTGCTGCAGCACCACCTCGGGCAGGACCGAGGGGCCGGCCGAGAAGTTCCAGGGGCGGGCCATTATTGCTCCGTAGGTTCCGTCGAATCTGCTGCGTCGCTGCTCTCGTCGCCACCGGCTTGCTGGCCGTCTTCGTCCAGTTCGCCGTCGTCGTCCGCATCGCTTTCCACGACACGGCGCACGCCGGACAGCGTGCTGCCGTCGTCGACGTTGATCAGCGTGACGCCCTGCGTCGCGCGGCCCATTTCGCGGATTTCCGCGACGCGGGTGCGCACCAGGACGCCGCCAGTGGTGATGAGCATGATTTCATCCGTGGGCGTGACCAGCACCGCCCCTACGACCTTGCCGTTACGCGAGGTGGTCTGGATGGCGATCATGCCCTTCGTGCCGCGGCCGTGGCGCGTGTACTCCGCGATCGGCGTACGCTTGCCGTAGCCGTTTTCGGTGGCGGTCAGCACCGTCTGCGTTTCGTCGCCGGCGACCAGCAGCGCAATCACGGTCTGCGTGTCTTCGAGCATCATGCCGCGCACGCCGCGGGCATTGCGGCCCATCGGACGCACGTCGTTCTCGTCGAAGCGCACGGCCTTGCCGGCGTCCGAGAACAGCATGACGTCATGCTTGCCGTCCGTGAGGTCAGCGCCGATCAGGTAGTCGCCATCGTCAAGGTCGACGGCGATGATGCCGGCCTTGCGCGGGTTGGAGAAGTCGGACAGCGGCGTCTTCTTGACCGTGCCGCGCGAGGTCGCCATGAAGACGAAGTGGTCTTCGCTGAATTCCTTGACCGGCAGCACCACCGTGATCTTCTCGCCGTCGGCCAGCGGGAACATGTTGACGATCGGCTTGCCGCGCGAATTACGCGTGCCCTGCGGCACTTCCCAGACCTTCAGCCAGTAGACGCGGCCGCGGTTCGAGAAGCACAGCAGGAAGTCGTGCGTATTGGCGATGAAGAGCTGGTCGATCCAGTCGTTTTCCTTCATGGCCGTGGCCTGCTTGCCGCGTCCGCCGCGCTTTTGCGAACGGTATTCGGACAACGGCTGGCTCTTGATGTAGCCGCCGTGCGACAGCGTCACGACCATGTCGGTCGGCGTGATCAGGTCTTCGGTATCCAGTTCCGTCGCGTTCAGTTCGATTTCCGAACGGCGCGAATCCTTGGCGCCGGTCGAGAACTCGGCCTTGATGGCCTGCAGTTCTTCGCTGATGATCGTCGTAATGCGCTCGGGACGGGCCAGGATGTCCAGCAGGTCGGCGATGGTGGACATGATGTCCTTATATTCGCCGACGATCTTGTCCTGCTCCAGCCCGGTCAGGCGTTGCAGGCGCATGTTCAGGATTTCCTGGGCCTGGGTGTCGCTCAGGCGGTACAGGCCGTCTCCCTGAAGGCCGAACTCGACGCCCAGGTCGTCCGGACGGAAGGCCGCGCGGCCTCCCGGCGTGTCGCCGTCGGCGCGCGACAGCATTTCGCGCACCAGCGACGAATCCCAGGACTTCGCCATCAGTTCCTGGCGGGCCACCGGCGGGGTCGGCGCTGCCTTGATGATGGCGATGAAATCGTCGATGTTGGCCAGCGCCACCGCCAGGCCTTCCAGCACGTGGCCGCGCTCGCGGGCCTTGCGCAACTGGAACACCGTGCGGCGCGTGACCACTTCGCGGCGATGCTGCAGGAAGTAGTCGATCATCTGCTTCAGGTTGAGCAGGCGGGGCTGGCCGTCGACCAGCGCCACCAGGTTCATCCCGAAGGTGTCCTGCAGCTGGGTGTTCTTGTAGAGGTTGTTCAGCACGACCTCAGGCACTTCACCGCGCTTGAGCTCGATGACAAGGCGCATGCCGTCCTTGTCGGACTCGTCGCGGATGTCGGAGATGCCTTCGATCTTCTTGTCGTTGACCAGCTCGGCAATGCGTTCCTGCAGCGTCTTCTTGTTGACCTGGTAGGGAATCGCGTCGATCACGATCGCCTGGCGATTGCCCTTCTCCATGTCTTCGAAGTGCGTCTTGGCGCGCATGATGACGCGGCCGCGACCCGTGCGATAGCCTTCGCGCACGCCGGACATGCCGTAGATGATGCCGCCCGTGGGGAAGTCCGGCGCCGGGATGAGCTCGATCAGCTCATCGACCGTGCACGCCGGATTGCGCAGGCAGTACAGGCAGCCGTCGACCACTTCCTGGAGGTTGTGCGGCGGAATATTGGTGGCCATGCCCACCGCGATGCCCGAGCTGCCGTTGACCAGCAGGTTGGGCAGGCGCGACGGCAGGAGCAGCGGTTCCTGTTCGCTACCGTCGTAGTTGGGTCCGAAATCGACGGTTTCCTGGTCGATGTCGGCCAGAAGCTCGTGCGCGATCTTGGCCAGGCGGATTTCGGTGTAACGCATCGCGGCGGCGTTGTCGCCGTCGATGGAACCGAAGTTGCCCTGCCCGTCGACCAGCATGTAGCGCATGGAGAAATCCTGCGCCATGCGGACGATGGTGTCGTAGACGGACTGGTCGCCGTGGGGGTGGTACTTACCGATGACGTCCCCGACGATACGCGCGGACTTCTTATAGGCGCGGTTCCAGTCGTTGTTCAGCTCGTGCATCGCGTAGAGCACGCGCCGGTGGACGGGCTTCAAGCCGTCCCGCACATCCGGTAGCGCCCGACCGACGATCACGCTCATCGCGTAATCGAGGTAACTGCGGCGCATCTCTTCTTCCAGCGATACCGGAAGCGTCTCCTTGGCAAAGGAATCCATATATATAACGACAGAATCGTGTAAGGAGGAACCCGGGCCGGGTAAACAGGAAATTCTATCATTCGATTGAGGGACCGGTCGGATGGGCCGTCGGAAGGCGCCGCAAGCGGACCGCGACGGATCGATTGGAAACGCCGCCCGGCCAAGCCCACCCGCGCCCCGCGGCCCTGTTGTCAAAAACCAACATGGGAAACGGCAGGAGTGCCGAAAACGTCATATCCAGCATTAATGCGCCTGTCCAGGGAAGCCAAAGCCCCCCAAATGCCTTAAGATTGTTTCCAGCACGCAGGAAACCCAGTAGCTATTCCTTTGAACCAGCTCTTGGCGTTGCTATACTGGCCCCGTTTTCCTGATATGCGGCGGGGGTTCGCTGCGAGTCACTTATCCAGCTTCAAGCTCAACGAGGAGAAACATGAACAAACCCTCCAAATTCGCTCTGGCGCTCGCCTTCGCCGCCGTCACGGCCTCTGGTGTAGCTTCCGCGCAAACCGTGGACAACTGGCGCAACCCGTTCGGTAACGTTTGGAAGAACGGTACGAACGAACTGTGCTGGCGCGATGCCTTCTGGACCCCGGCCACCGGCATCCCCGGTTGCGACGGCGTCCCGGTTGCCCAGCAGAAGGCGAAGCCGGCCCCGATGGCGGCAAAGGTCGTGTTCAATGCTGACACGTTCTTCGACTTCGACAAGTCGACCCTGAAGCCCGAAGGTCGCCAACTGCTGCAGCAAGTCGCTCAGCAAGCCAGCACCATCGATCTGGAAACGATCATCGCCGTCGGCCACACCGACTCGATCGGTACCGAACAGTACAACCAGAAGCTGTCCGAGCGCCGCGCCGCTTCGGTCAAGGCTTACCTGGTCAGCCTGGGCATCGACCCCAACCGTATCTATACGGAAGGCAAGGGCGAACTGCAGCCGATCGCTTCCAACAAGACGAAGGAAGGCCGCGCCCAGAACCGTCGCGTTGAGATCGAAATCGTGGGTAGCCGCAAGTAATTGCTGGACTAGCTACAATAAAGGGGCCTCGCATAGCGAGGCCCTTTTTTTCGCCTGCGCCGCGCCCATCGGGTGCGGTGCCGAGCCCTCTCCTCGCCTAGCGCGCTGGACCCCTCTATATATAGAGCAGCCTTACGCCGGACCGCCCATGAACACGCAAACTCACGACACCGCGCAAGCCTCCGTCAACGCCGACCAGGCCGAAATCGACAAGTTCAGCGCCCTGGCCAGCCGCTGGTGGGATCCCGAAAGCGAGTTCAAGCCGCTGCACGCCATCAATCCGCTGCGCCTGGAGTGGATCCAGGAATGCGCGGGCAGCCTGGCCGGCCGCAAGGTGCTGGACGTGGGCTGCGGCGGCGGCATCCTGTCGGAAGCCATGGCCCGCAGCGGCGCCGAGGTGACCGGCATCGACCTGGCCGACAAGTCCCTGAAGATCGCGCGCCTGCACGGTCTGGAATCGGGCGTGAAGGTGGAGTACCGCAAGGTGCCCGTCGAGGAACTGGCCGCCGAGCAACCCGGCCAGTACGACGTGGTGACCTGCATGGAAATGCTGGAACACGTGCCGGATCCCGCCTCGATCGTGCGCGCGTGCTCGACCCTGGTGAAACCGGGCGGTTGGGTGTTCTTTTCGACCCTGAACCGCAACGCCAAGTCCTTCGTGTTCGCCATCATCGGCGCGGAATATGTCCTGCGCCTTCTGCCGCGCGGCACGCATACCTACGACCAGTTCATCAAGCCGAGCGAACTGTCGGCCGCGGCGCGCGGCGCCGCGCTGGAGCCGGTGAGCATGCGCGGCATGGAATACAACCCGATCACCCAGATCTACTCGCTGTCGTCCGACACCTCGGTCAACTACCTGATGGCTACCCGTAAATGAGCGCCCTGATCCTGTTCGATTTCGACGGCACCCTGGCCGACACTGCCCCCGACCTGGCAGCCGCCGCGAACCGGCAACGCACCCGCCGCGGCCTGGAGCCAATGGCTTACGAGGCGCTGCGTCCCGTGGCGTCCCAGGGCGCGCGAGGCCTGCTGCGCGTGGCGCTGGACCTGCAACCGGGTCATCCGGACTACGAGCCCACCCGCCTGCAGTTCCTGGAAGACTACGCCGCCAGCTCGACGGTGCACAGCAAGCTGTTCCCGGGCATCGAGGAGCTGCTGGCCGATATCCGCAACCGGGGCATGTCCTGGGGTATCGTCACCAATAAGGTCACCTACCTGACCTTGCCGATCGTCGAATTCCTGGACCTGACGCGCGACAGCGCCGTGCTGGTTTGCGGCGATACCACGGCCCACGCCAAGCCCCACCCCCTGCCCCTGCAGCACGCCGCGCGCGAAGCGGGCTTTGAGATCGACCGCTGCGTCTACGTCGGCGACGACCTGCGTGACATTCAGGCTGCCCACGCCGCCGGCATGCCCGCCGTGGCGGCTGCCTATGGCTACGTGGGCGAAGAAGACAACGTCATCGCCTGGCAGGCGGAAACCTGCGCCAATTCGCCCACGGAATTGTGGGCGGCCATCGAGCCCTTGCTGCCGCGCGACCTGCGCTGACCGCCGCGCACGGGCGGCCCGCCGGCTGCCCGTCCCGCCGGGGCGGCGCCCGCACCTGCCGGGTGCCCGCCACTGTTCGGCCTTATTAGCGCAACTGACCGAACAATCTATCCGGACGCCGGGGCTTTATCCGCCCCGCAATCTCCCCTAAAGTGTGAACCGTACACCGCGCTCCGGTTTTTTCGGATCGCTTCGCTACCGGCGCATGCCGGCGTCGTGGCCCAAGCAGGCTGCGGCGACTTCCCCGTGCTGACGGCCCTCAGCATCCCGTCGCACCGTGCCCCGCCCGCCTGGCGTGGCGCACGCCAGACCTTTTAGACCTTGCCTTCAACTCCCTGCACGCGCGGCGCCTTCCGGCCTCGCGCCCAAGGAATGCCTATGCTTTTGCCCATCCTGCTTCTTTCCGCCGCCGGCTTCACCATCCTGACCACCGAGTTCCTGATCGTGGGCCTCCTGCCCGGCCTCGCCCGCGACCTGAACGTGACCGTTTCCCAGGCCGGCCTGCTGGTGACGCTGTTCGCCTTCACCGTCGCGGCGACCGGCCCCCTGCTCACCGCCCTCATGGCCAACATGGAGCGCAAGCGCCTGTTCATCGGCGTGCTGGTGCTATTTGGGCTGTCCAATGCGCTGGCGGCGGTGGCGCCCAACATCTGGATCATGGCGATCGCCCGCTTCGTGCCGGCGCTGGCGCTGCCGGTGTTCTGGTCGCTGGCCAGCGCCACCGCCGTGGAACTGGTGGGACCGGCACGCGCCGGACGCGCCATCTCGACGGTGGCCTTCGGCATCGTGGCCGCCACGGTGTTCGGCATTCCCATCGGCGTGCTGATCTCGGACGCCTTCGGATGGCGCGCCGCATTCTGGGTGCTGTCCGCGGTGGCATTCGCCAAGGCCCTGCTGCTGCTCCTGACCTTTCCCAGCACGCGCGTCAGGGCCGACAGCGTGCGCCTGGTCACGCAATTGCGCATCCTGCGCGATCCCATGGTGGTCAGTCACGTGTTGCTGTCGCTGCTGGTGTTCACGGGCATGTTCACCGCCTACACCTACCTGGCCGACATGCTCGAGCGCATGGGCGGGTTTGACGGCGAGACCGTCGGCTGGACAATGATGGCGTTCGGCGCGGTCGGACTGGCCGGCAACACGCTGGGCGGGCGCCTCGTGGACCGCAGCCCGCTGGGCGCCACGGCCCTTTTTTCGGCGCTGATGGCCGTGGGCCTGACGTTCGTTGCACCCGCCATGCAGTCGCATGGCCTGCTGGCCGTGGCGCTGGGAATCTGGGGCATCGCCCAGGCCGCGCTGTTCATCGTCTGCCACGTGCGGCTGATGAAGTCCGCCCCCGAAGCGCCCGCCTTTGCCGCGTCGCTGAACATCTCGGGCGCCAACATCGGCATCGGCCTGGGCGCCGTGGTGGGCGGGCACGTGATCGACCACTACGGCCTGACGGCGCTGGGCGGCGCAGCCGCCATCATCGTGGCGGTTTCCGTGGGCCTGGCCGCGCTGATGATGGCGGCGGCGCGCGGCCGTCGTCAGTCCAAGGCGGCGTGCGCCAACGCCGTCTGAGCCGGCGCCGGTGTCCAGGCCGCCACGCCGGTTCCGGCGGGCAATTGCGCGATGGCAGGCTATTGCGTTTGACAGTACAATAGAGGTTCTTGGGGCCGATCCGGATTCGACGTGGGTCGCGAAACAACTCAGGGCATGCCGAGCACCAGTACGCTCGTTAAACCACTGGAACACTACAAACGCCAACGACGAGCGTTTCGCTCTCGCCGCTTAAGCGGTGAGCCGCTGCACTGATCTGTCCTTGGGTCAGGCGGAGGAAGGCAACTTCCTAGGGGGGTAACCCTCGAACCGCAGCAGCGACATTCACAAGGAATCGGTCTGCGCTGGGGTCACACGGCTCAGATTTAAATTACGTGAATCGCTTTGGTCCGGCCTGTCGGTTGGCTAAGTCCAAAGTTAAAACCAAATAAATCGACTACGCATGTAGAACTGGTTGCGGAGGGCTTGCGGACGGGGGTTCAATTCCCCCCGGCTCCACCAAATTCCGTTCAGCAACGTCAGCTGAAACCAAAAATCCTCAAGGGTGCAAATCCTTGAGGATTTTTTTCGTCTGGGCCCGGCTGGCGCGCCGGCATTGCGGCGTCACTGCCGGTTGATCCAGTCTTGCGCGCCCTCAATGAACCACGGCAGATTCAAGCGTTCGCCCTCGCCGGACTGGATGGTCAGGCGCTGACCGGACGGGTTGGATTCTGCCCCTGCGGGGGAATCCAACGGCCGGCTGCGGTAGTCCACGTTGCTGCGCGGTTGCTGCGGCGTGTCGGCGCAGGCTGCGAGGGAGGCGAGGGCTGCTCCGGCAAGGAGCAGCCGCATCGCTGCGTGATGTGTCTTCATGGTGTGCGGGTTCCTGCTGGCGGCACAGGCCGGTGTGCCGGGCAATAAGGCCTTCCCCGTACCTTACTCGCATTGGGCTGCCCGCGTCAGCCTGCCCCCATCCGGCTGCCGCATCGACGACCAGATCAAGCTGCACGGCTACCGCATCGAACTGGCGGACTGGACGCACACGCTGGGCCGCCGGTCCTCGTTTGTGCGGGCGATCAATCCGCACGTGAATCCGCTGCAGGCGCAGGTCGCCCAAGGTCCGGTGCAGGAGATCGGCCCAGACCGGCAAGCCACCACCTACGCCATCGTGCAGGGGCAACCAGCCCTTTGACGTGCGCATCGACGGCAAGCTCGCCGGCACGCTGCAGGTGGCGCCCGACACGTTCAGCACGCTGGTGCCGCGGCGCGACGGCGGCAGGCTGTCCTTCAGCGCCATCGACGACAGTGCCGGCCTTGCAACCCAGTCACGCGCTTCATTGCCAGCGAGATCGCACCCCACTATGCCGAGTAGGAAGCCGGTGGCGTGACTCCGCGCGCGCTGTGGCGGCGCTCGGGTGAAGAGGGGTTGCTCAACTGCGCGCTGCCGGACCCCTATGGGGCAGGCGGCGACTTCGGTCATGCGGCCGCGTGATCGACTACCAGAACACCCGCTTCAACAGGCGAATGCGCGCGCGCTGCGCATCTTCGGGGGCACAAGCGAGGTCATGCTGGAAATCATCGGCCACAGCTTCAATTGACGCGGCGCGCGTCAGACGCGCGCGTCCATCCAGGCCTGCATCAAGGCCTGCGCCTCGGGCGTATCGCCGATCACCCACGGGTCCAGCGCGAAAGCCACGATGCGCTTGGCGCCATAGCCGCGCGCCACTTCCCATTGCTCGTACACCCGGGGAAAGTCGGCCGAACGGGCCTTGAACGTCGAGCCGTCAGTCGACCCCGACGGCAGTTCCTCGAAGAGCTCCAGGATCAGGTCGAACGACGCACGGCGTTCCAGCAGCATGTCGTGCAGCGGCGCCAGCGCGCGCAGATTGTCCATTCCCGCCACGCCCACGCCATCCTGGATCATGGGATGGATACCCACGTGGTCAAGAATGCGGCTCCACAGTGTCGCCAGCGACCCGTTGCCCGGCAGCCGGCTGAAATAGGTGGAGATGCAGGGCACGTTGCCGCTGGTCTCCTGCGCCGCGCGCGATAGCGCGTCCAGCCACGGCAGCAAGAGCGACTGCCGCTCGTCGGACGCCCAGTTGTACTGTTCCAGCTCATACGGCAGATACCATCCGCGGAAGGCGCGGCGCTGGTTCCAGCCGGATTCGCGCATGTACGCGCTGCCGCGCTCGCGTGTCTGGTCCAGGAAGGCGGCCAGCGCGGGGGTGTCGCCCCGGGCCAGCACGTCCCACCAGCGCTGGTCGTACGGCAGGCCGACGTGGATGCCCAGGCCCTGGTGCGCGGCTTCGTCGAACAGCGTGTCCAGCAGCGCGCCGGGCGCCATCCAGTCGTCTGGCCGCCCGCCTTCCAGGCCGGTCCATTGCAGGAAGATCTCGCGGCTGCCCAGCCGGCGGAAACTGCGCAGCCGCAGCCGCCAGTCGTCAGGCGTCAGGTCCGCGTGGCTGCGCCAGAGCTGCAGGAACGTGGCATTTACGGAAACTGGCGGCGAGCATGCCGCCAAGGGCGCCAGCGCGCCGAGGGCCAGCGCCTGAAACAGGCGCCGGCGCAGGGGGGACTTGAGCCGCGGATGTTCCAGAAGACTGCCCTGCCCTTATCCGCGGTTGCCGAAAATGCCCGAAAGCGAACCCAGCAGATCGGCCGGGTTGAAGGATTGGCCGGGTTGCACCGCGCCGTCAGGCGTGGCCTTGTCGACCAGTTGCGGCAGCAGGGCCGACAGGGAATCCAGCACGGCGCTCTCGTCTTGCCCCGTCTTGGCGGCCAGTTCGTTCACGACGCCGGGATCCAGCACGGCGCCGAGCTGGCTCGGGCTGACGGGCAGGTTCTGGCCCGTGCCCACCCAGGACGCCACGACTTCGCCCAGTCCGCCCTTCTGGAAGCTGGCGATCAGCCCGGTCAGGCCGCCGGGGTACTTGTTCAGTTGTTCGATCAGCGCGGGCAGCAGCGAGGCCGATCCGCCTTGCTGACCGCCGCCGGCCATCGAGGCCAAAGTGTCCAATAGGCTCATTGCCGCGCTCCTGAAAAAGTCGGGAAATCAGTATAGGCCCATGAAAAGCGCGGTGTGCGTCAATGCTGTTGCCGCCGGCGACGACTTTGCAAAAGTTGTAAATCGCGCGCGCGGCCTCGCGATCCGGTTCAGCCTTTGGCCGGCGCGGCCGATGCCCGCAGCGCCTTCAACGCCTTCTGGCCCGCGCGCCCGTCCGGCGGCAGCCCCAGTTCGCGCTGGGCGGCCTGCAAGGCCTGGCGCGTGCGGGCGCCGATCATGCCGTCGGGTTCGCCCAGGTCGTAACCCCGGGCGATCAATAGGCGCTGCAGTTCGCGCCGCTCGGCGCGTGACAGGCCAGGATCGTCCGTCGGCCAGGCCTGCAACAGCGGACCGCCGCCCCGCAAACGGTCCGACAGATGCGCGATCGCCAGCGCGTAGCTTTCGGCCGCGTTGTACGAGTACAAGGCGTCGAAGTTGCGCGTGACGAGGAACGCCGGGCCGTTGCGGCCGGCCGGCAGCAGCAGCCCGGCAGGGGTGTCGCCCGCCGGCAACGCCTGCCCGTCGGCGCGCGTCACGCCCTGTCTGGCCCACGCGGACATCGGGCGTTTGTTCTTGCGGCCTGCCCCGGCTGTATCCAGCCCGGCCGGCAGCTTGACCTCATAGCCCCAGACCAGTCCCGGATTCCAGCCCGCGCGCTTGAGGAAATTGGCCGTCGACCCCAGCGCATCCGGCACGCTGTCGACCAGATCCCGGCGGCCATCGCCGTCAAAGTCCACCGCCAGCCGCAGGTAGGTGGACGGCATGAACTGCGTCTGGCCGAAGGCGCCCGCCCAGGATCCGACAAGACGCTCGGGCGCAATGTGCTCGTCCTGGATGATCTTCAGCGTGGCAAAGAACTCGCCGCGGAAATACGCCTGCCGCCGGCCGTAGCACGACAGCGTGGACAGCGAGGTCAGCAACGGCCGGCCGCCCAGCGTGCGGCCGAAATTGCTTTCCACGCCCCACACCGCGGCGATGGTGGCCGGGTCCACGCCATAGCGCACCGAGGCCCGGTCCAGCTCGGCCTGCCAGCGCGCCATGCCGGCCTGCCCGTCGGCCACGCGCTCGTCGTCCACCAGGCCCGCCATGTAGTCCCAGATGGGCGTCTTGAATTCCGGCTGCGCGTCCAGCAGATCGATCACCGCCATGTCGGGCACAAGCTGGGCGGTATGCGTGTCGAACGTCGCGCCCGAGACGCCGGCCTTCAAGGCGGGCGCCCGCAGTGTCGACAGGCAGGCGGCAAAGGAGTCGGCCGCCAGCGCCGCAGGCGCGGGCAGGATCAGCGCGGCGGTCGTCATTGCGGCGGTCGTCACCGCGGCGCGGGCGCGCGCGCCGCTCAACAGGGATTTCATGCTTGGGATTCCTTGGGAGGTGCGATCGCGGCATCGCCTTGCAGGCGCCGCGTCCAGTCTTCGACTTCACCGGCACGGGCGCGCTTTTCAAACAGGGCACGCCAGTTGGGCGACAGTTCGGGCAGCGCGGCAAGGGCGTGCAGCACGTCGGGAGCGAGCACCCGGCGGTTCAGGATGTCCTGCACGCGCGCCAGCGTCCATTGCGGATGCAGCCGCTGCGCAAGCGTGAGGGTGTCGCCAGCCGACAGCCAGCCCGTCTGCAGCACGCGGTAATACCAGCCCGTCATGCCGCTGGCCTGAACCTGCGCGGCCATGCCCTTGTGCTGGAACCGGTGGTCCAGTTTCCAGCATGGCTGGCGCGCCTGCGACACCTGGATCAGCGCCGTGCCCGCGCGATAGATGTCGCCCACGCATACGTCGCTTTCGGTCATGCCGGTCGTGGAAAGATTTTCGCCGAAGGCGCCGGGCGCACGCAGCACGGCGCGTTCGCCCAGCGCCTGGCGCCACGCGGGATAGTGGTCGCGCGCATAGTGATGCAACGCCTTTTCCGGGCCGCCATGAAAGCGCCGGTCCGCCTGTTCGTCCCCGTCCAGCCCTTCCAGGCCCAGCCAGCGCCGTTCGGCAACCGGCTGCTTGTCGATGCCGCTATCGCGTCCCGAATCGCCCAGCGGCCGCACCGCGCCCGTCAGCAGGGCCTCGATCGTGATGTTCATCTTTCCGTCTTCCAATCAGCCGGCCTGTAGCGCGGCAAGCTCGTCGTCGTCGAATCCAGCGGCGCGCCGCGCCTCCAGGTTGAAGGGGCCACGCAGGCGGGGCGCCTGATAGCGCGCCGCCAGTTCGGCGTAGCAGGCAACCGGCTCCCTGCCCGCCAGCGCGCACTGCTGCTTGTACCAATGGTTGCCGATCGCGACATGGCCGATCTCGTCGCGCAGGATGATGTCCACGATGGCGGCGCTTTGCGCCTCGCCCGCGCCCGCCAGCTTGTTCCGGATCATGGGGGACGCGTCCAGACCGCGCGCTTCCAGCGTGCGCGGCACCAGCGCCAGGCGCGCCAGCAGGTCGTCCCGCGTGCGCTCGGCCATGTCCCACAAGCCGTTGTGCGCGGGGAAGTCGCCATAGACGAATCCCAGCGCGTCCAGGCGCTGGCGCAGCAGGTCGAAATGCAGCGCCTCTTCGCGCGCCACGCGCAGCCAGTCGCGGTAGAAGGCCTCGGGCATGCCGGCAAAACGCCACATGATGTCCAGCGCCAGGTTCACGGCGTTGAACTCGATGTGGGCCAGCGCGTGCAAGAGCGCCGCGCGGCCCTCCTGCGTGGCCATGGAACGCTGGCTGACCTGGGCCGGCGGGACCAGTTCGGGCCGCGGCGGGCGGCCAGGCAATCCCGCAACCGGCGCAAAGACGCGTGCGCAATCGAGCCGCGCATCGTCGGCAATGGCGTGCACGCGCGCCAGCTTCTCGGGCCATGCCGTGGCGGCCAGCGCCGCCAGCGCCTGCGCGCGGATGCAACGCGCATCGTCCTCCTGCCCGCCGGGGGCCGTCTTGCTGCTGTCCATGTTGCCGTCGTTCCCGGGCGCCGCCTGGGCGCCTCAAATCCCTGTCATTGCCATGGCTTGCACGCCAGGCATTGCCGAAGACTTTATCATTCGCGGATGGATCCCTTGCGCCTTACCTTGGAAACCGATCTATCCCGCATCGACGCCCGCCAATGGGACGCGCTGGCCGGGGATCAGCCTTTTCTGCGCCACGCCTTTCTGCTGGCGCTGCACGAGACCGGCTGCGCGTCGCGCCAGACGGGCTGGGCGCCGCATTTCATGGCGCTGTGGCGGGACGATGTGCTGGCCGGAGCGGTGCCGCTCTACCTGAAGTCGCATTCGCGCGGCGAGTATGTGTTCGACTACGCGTGGGCCGACGCCTTTCAGCGGCACGGCATGCGCTACTACCCGAAGCTGTTGTCGGCCATCCCGTTCACGCCGGTCACCGGCCCGCGGCTGTTGGCGGCCAACGACGAAGACCGCGCGACGCTGGTGCGCGGGCTGGTCGCGTTTGCCGAAGAGGTCAACGTGTCGTCGCTGCACCTGCTGTTCCCCATCGACGCCGACGTGCGCGCGTTGCGGGATGCCGGCTTCATGATCCGCGAGAGCGTGCAGTTTCACTGGACCAATGCGGGCTACGCCGAATTCGACGCGTTCCTGTCCGCCATGAGCCACGACAAGCGCAAGAAGATCCGCCAGGACCGCAAAAAGGTCGCGGCAGCGGGCCTCGCGTTCCGCTGGCTACGCGGCGGCGAAATTGGCGTGGAGGAACTGGATTTCTTCTACAGCTGCTACTGCCGCACCTACTTCAACCACGGCAACCCGCCCTACCTGAGCCGCGAGTTCTTCGAGCAGGCTCATCGCGACCAGCCCGACGCCTTCGTGCTGATCCTGGCCGAACGCGACGGCGAGCCGGTGGCGTGTGCCCTCAACCTGGCGGGCGGCGACGCCCTGTACGGGCGCTACTGGGGCGCGACGGAATACGTGCCGGGACTGCATTTCGAGACGTGCTACATGCAGTCGATCGCGTATTGCATCTCGCATGGCATTGCGCGCTTCGAAGGCGGCGCGCAGGGTGAACACAAGATGGCGCGCGGGCTGCTGCCTACGCCGACGTGGTCAGCGCACTGGGTGGCGCACCCGGGTTTTGCCGAGGCGATCCAGAACTTCCTGGACGAGGAAACCGCGGCAGTGACGGACTATCTGGGCGAACTGGAATCGCATACGCCGTTCAAGGGGCCGCGTGTCTGACACCGACTTTAAAAAGCCCGCCTGAACCGTCAGAGAAACCGGTCCAGCAGCTTGCGGCTGTGCTTGTCCAGCGACTGGATGTCGCGCACCAGGTAGAAGATGCCGTGGTTGTCGGCGATGAGCAGCGTCTGCGCGGACAGGCGGCGGATGTCTTCCTCGCCGCGCAGCGTGAACGAGGTGGCGCCGCGGTCGGTCTCGACCTTCCAGACGCTGGGCGTGGCGTAGGTGGACACGCTGGTCAGCTTGCGGATCTCGGGCATGAACTCGCGGCTGGCGAGTTCTTCTTCGATCAGGGCGCGCGGCTCGGCGGGGACGTCGGACAGGTGTTCGATCCACAGCAGCTCATGCCCGTCGCTGGTCACCAGCGACAGGCCGCGGCCCGCCTCGCTGATCGGGAAGGCGCGCACCGGCAGGACGCCTTCATGCGATTCGCCGTCGGCGGACTGGAACTCCAGCCGGCCAAAGGCGTTGCGGCGCAATTGAAAGAACGGCAAGGTCATGGCGAGGTTATTCCGTTTCCGCGTCAGGCCACGGCGGCCATGTCTTCGCTGCCCGACGCCTGGGCGTCGGCTTCCGCCTGGCGCGCCTGCGCCTGATAGAGGCGGTAGTAGGCGCCCTCGCGGGCCATCAGTTCTTCGTGCGGGCCCTGCTCCACGATCTGGCCGCGGTCCAGGACCACCAGGCGGTCGGCCTTGCGCAGCGTGCTCAGGCGGTGCGCGATCGCAATCGTGGTGCGGCCGCGCACCAGGTTGTCCAGGGCCTTCTGAATCTCTTTCTCGGTCGTGGTGTCCACCGACGACGTCGCTTCGTCCAGGATCAGGATGCGCGGATCGATCAACAGCGCGCGCGCGATCGAGATGCGCTGGCGTTCGCCGCCCGACAAGGCCTGACCGCGTTCGCCCACCAGCGAGTCGTAGCCGTGCGGCAGGCGCAGGATGAACTCGTGCGCATGCGCGGCGCGCGCCGCGGCCACGATCTCGTCACGGGTGGCGTCAGGCCGGCCGTAGGCGATGTTCTCGGCAATGGTGCCGAAGAACAGGAACGGCTCCTGCAGCACCAGCCCGATATTGCGGCGGTAGTCGGCCACGCGGACCGAACGGATGTCGGCACCATCGACCAGCACCGCGCCTTCGGATACGTCGTAGAAGCGGCAGATCAGGTTGATCAGCGTGCTCTTGCCGGAACCGCTGTGTCCCACCAGCCCGATCATTTCGCCCGGTGCGATAGTCAGGTTCAGCCCGCGGATGACCTGGCGGTTGCCATAGCGGAAACCGACGTCGCGCAGCTCGATGCGGCCATTGATGTGCGGCAGCTTGGCGGGGTTTTGCGGCTCGGGCACGCTGGACACATGGTCCAGGATGTCGAAGATGCGCTTGGCGCCGGCAGCGGCCTTTTGCGTGACCGACACGATGCGGCTCATGGAATCCAGGCGCATGTAGAAACGCCCGATATACGCCAGGAACGCGGCCAGCACGCCCACGGTGATCTGCTTTTGCGAGACCTGCCAGATGCCGAAGATCCACACCACCAGCAAACCGACTTCGGTCAGCAGCGTGACGGTGGGCGAGAACAGCGACCACGTGGTGTTGACGCGATCGTTGACTTCCAGGTTGCGGTTGTTGGCTTCACGAAAGCGCGCGACCTCGCGTTTTTCCTGCGCAAACGCCTTGACCACCCGAATGCCGGGAATGGTGTCGGCCAGCACGTTGGTGATCTCGGACCAGATGCGGTCGACTTTTTCGAAGCCGTGACGCAGGCGGTCGCGCACGGCATGGATCATCCAGATGATGAACGGCAGCGGCACCAGCGTGACGAGCGCAAGCCACGGATTGATGCTGATCAGGATGACCGCCGTCATGGCGATCATGAGGATGTCGGTGGCGAAGTCCAAGAGGTGCAGCGACAGGAACACGCAGATGCGGTCGGTTTCGCTGCCGATGCGCGAAATCAGGTCGCCAGTGCGTTTTCCGCCGAAATACTCAAGCGAAAGCTGCTGCAAGTGCGCATAAGTGGTGGTGCGCAGATCGGCCCCGATACGTTCGCTGACCCACGCCAGAATGTACGTGCGCGCCCAGCCCAGCCCCCACGCCAGGATCGCCGATCCCAACAGACCGCCCAAATACAGGCGCACCAGGCTGTAATCGATGGGTGCGCCGTTCTGGAACGGGATCAGCACGTCGTCCATCAAGGGCATCGTCAGGTACGGCGGCACCAGCGTGGCCGCGGTTCCCAGCAATGTCAGCAGAAAGCCGGCAAACAGCGGGCCGCGATAGGGCCGCGCAAACCGCCACAACCGCAGCAGCGCCCAGGTGGTCGACGGCGCGGCCTGTTCCTGGTTGCAGGTCGGACATTCTTCCTCGCCCGCAGGAATGACGTTATTACAGATGGTGCAGGTGCGCTCTTCCAGCGCTTCGGCCTGTTTGCCCGACAAACGGATGGACTGCTGGGTTTCAAACTGCGCCAAAAGCCGCAACGCCGCGGGATTGCACGCCAGCGTGAACCGCCAGACAGCAAGGCGCGCGCTGTCGTCATGCAGTTCCAGCACGGCGGCGCCGGCATGGTCGGTGAGGGATAGCTTCAGTTGGGGGCCATATGGCCAGGATTCCCAACCGGAATCGTCGGGAAGGCGGGCGATCAGCCGTTTATCGGTGACGGCGACCAGCCCCGGCTGGAACTTCAAGCGCTGATCGAGGTCTATTTCGACCCAGGCCAGAAGGGTTTCGTCATCCGCCAGTTCGGTGCGGATTTCATCCCGCCAGCGGGCAGGAAATGCGTCGGCAAGGCCGGAAAGCAGGTTTGGTTTTTTCATTGGAACGCATACCGGGCCAGGACTCTGCCCTACTAGGCGGCAACCGGTTTGACGCCAGGGGCGGCAAACGTGTCCCTTCCTTACAACACAACGAGTTCACGCCATGAAGGCGTCGTATAGTATCAGCCGATTTTTCTAATTAGGAACATCTGGGATCCCCCACTCGTTGGCATTATTCTTTAGGCGCAACCCCAATAAAATCGCGGTCTTGCATAGGGGCGTCCGCGCGTGCCAACCTGCTTCTCGAGCGAATTAAAACATGAAAAAGAAAGACATTGAATTTATCGATGTCGTGGCTTTGCGCGGCCCGAACATTTGGACGTATCGTCCGGTCCTTGAAGCATGGGTGGATATCGGCGAACTGGAGGACTACCCCTCCAACACGATTCCCGGATTTTATGAGCGCCTGACCGAATGGTTGCCGACCCTGATCGAGCACCGGTGCAGCCCCGGCGTGCGAGGCGGTTTTCTGGCCCGCCTGAAGGAAGGCACCTGGCCCGGCCACATTCTCGAGCACGTCACGCTTGAACTGCAGAACCTGGCTGGCCTGCGCGGCGGCTTCGGCAAGGCGCGCGAAACCTCCAAGCGCGGCGTCTATAAAGTCGTGGTGCGCGCCTGGCAGGAACAGGTGACCCGCACCGCGCTGAACGAAGCGCGCGACCTCGTCATGGCCGCCATCGAAGACCGCCCGTTCGACGTGTCCGCCACCGTCGCCAAGCTGCGCAGCCTGGTCGACCGCCATTGCCTCGGCCCCAGCACCGCGTGCATCGTGGATGCGGCCGACGACCGCGACATTCCGTATATCCGCCTTTTTGAGGGCAACCTCGTCCAATTCGGCTACGGCTCGGCGCAACGCCGCATCTGGACGGCCGAGACCGATCGCACCAGCGCCATCGCCGAGGGCATCTCGCGCGACAAGGACCTGACCAAGGAGCTGCTGTCGACCTGCGGCGTGCCGGTGCCCGAAGGGCGCCTGGTCGACAGCGAGGAAGACGCCTGGGACGCCGCCGAAGACATCGGCCTGCCCGTGGTGGTCAAGCCCTACGACGGCAACCATGGCCGCGGCGTCTTCACCAACCTGACGACCCGCGAGGAAGTGGTGTCGGCCTACCGCGTCGCCGTGGACGAAGGCAGCGGCGTCATCGTTGAACGCTTCGTGCTGGGCAACGAACACCGCCTGCTGGTGGTGGGCAACCGCATGGTCGCCGCTGCCGCCGGCGAACCGGCGTGGGTCACGGGCGACGGCAAGTCCACGGTCACCGAACTCATCGATAGCCAGATCAACACCGACCCGCGCCGCGGCCGCACCGAGAACCATCCGCTCAATTTTGTGCGCCTGGATTCCGCCGCCCGGCTGGAAATCGCGCGCCAGGGCTTCACCGAAGACAGCGTTCCACCCGAGGGCCAGCGCGTGCTGGTGCAGCGCAGCGGCAACGTCGCATTCGACGTGACCGACCGCGTCCACCCCAGCGTCGCGGCCACTGTGACGCTCGCGGCACGCATCGTCGGCCTGGACATTGCCGGCGTGGACCTGGTGGCCGAAGACATTACGCGCCCCCTGGACGAACAGCGCGGCGCCATCGTCGAAGTCAACGCCGGCCCGGGTCTCCTGATGCACCTGAAGCCCGCCGACGGCGCGCCGCGCCCGGTGGGCCGCGCCATCGTCGATCACCTCTTCCCGGAGGGCGAGGCTGGCCGCATTCCCATCGTCGGCGTGACCGGCACCAACGGCAAGACCGTCGTCGCCCGCCTTGTGGCGCGCCTCTTGCACCTGTCGGGCAAGCGCACGGGCCTGGCGTGCAGCGAAGGCCTGTATCTGGACCGCCGCCTGGTGCAAAAGGGCGACCGCGCCGACTACGCGTCGGGCACGCGCCTTCTGATGAACCGCAACGTGGACGCCGCCGTCATCGAGAACGACAGCGGCGTGATCCTGGGCCAAGGCCTGGCCTACGACCGCTGCCAGGTCGGCGTCGTCACCAACATCGATGACGGCGACCATCTGGGCGACTACGACATCAACGAAACCGAGCGCCTGTTCAACGTGTTCCGCACGCAGGTCGACGTCGTCCTGCCCGATGGCGTGGCCGTGCTGAATGCACGCGATCCGCGCGTGGTCGAAATGGCCGAGCTCTGCGACGGTTCCGTGATCTTCTTTGGCATCGACCCCGCCCTGCCCGCCATCGTGCAGCACCTGGCCCAGGACGGGCGCGCGGTATTCGTGCGCGACGGCAGCATCGTGCTGGCCCGAGGCAGCCATGAGGAACGCCTGGCCGACGTCGCCGCCATTCCGCTGACGCACGGCGGCCGCGTGGCCTTCCAGGTCGAAAACGTGCTGGCGGCCGTGGGTTCGGCCTGGGCGCTGGACATTCCCGTTGAATTGATCCGCGCCGGCATCGAGACCTTCGACATCGATCAGGCGGATGCCCCGTGGCAGTTCACGCTGTTCGAGCGCAATGGCGCGACCGTCGTCGTGGACGACGTGCACAACGCGTCGGCGCTGCGCCCGCTGATCGCCGCCATCGAGCAGTTTCCTTCCGCCAAGCGCGCCGCGGTCTACTCGGCCGGCGCGGACCGCCGCGACGCAGACCTGATCGAGCAAGGCAAGCTGCTGGGCGACGCCTTCGACCGCGTGGTCCTCTACGACGACGCGACGGTGCGCAGCAAGCGACCCGAGGGCGAGGCGCGCGCGCTGCTGCGCCAGGGCCTGGCGCAGGGCAGCCGCGTCAAGGACATCCAGGAAGAGCCTGACCACGGCAAGGCCATCGCCAGCGTGCTCGATGGCATCGGAAGCGGCGACTTCGCCCTGCTGCAGTCCGACGAGGCGTTCTCCGGCCCGACCATCGACCTGGTCCGCCGCTGGATCCAACAACACTGACACTATTGCGCACGCGTCCGCCCCCCCGTGGCGGACGCGCGCCAGACGACAGGAAACCCTGCCATGGAAGTCTCCCGTATCCGAGCATTGCGCGGCCCCAACCTGTGGAGCAAGAACACCGCCATCGAGGCCATCGTGTCTTGCAGCGATGCCGAATGCTCCATCGATAACCTGCCCGAGTTCGAAGCCCGCCTGCGCGCGCGCCTGCCGCAGACCGGATTGCTGCGTCCCGAAGGCCATCAGGGCGCGGTGTCGATCGCGCATGTGCTGCAGATCGTCGCGCTGACGATGCAGGCGCACGCCGGCTGCCCCGTCACGTTCGGCCGCACCGCCTCCACCATCGAGCCCGGCGTGTTCCAGGTCGTGGTCGAGTACAGCGAAGAAGAAGTCGGCAAGCTGGCCATGGAACTGGCCCAGGACCTCGTGCGCGCCGCGCTCGATGACACGCCGTTCGACATCGCCGACGCCTTGAAGCGTCTGCGCGAACTGGACGAAGACGTCCGCCTGGGACCCAGCACCGGCTCCATCGTGAACGCCGCCACGGCGCGCAACATCCCGTACCGCCGCCTGACGCAAGGCAGCATGGTGCAGTTCGGCTGGGGCAGCAAGCAACGCCGCATCCAGGCCGCGGAAACCGATCTGACCAGCGCCATCTCGGAATCCATCGCGCAAGACAAGGACCTGACCAAGATGCTGCTGGACGCCGCCGGCGTGCCGGTGCCGATGGGCCGTTCCGTAACCAGCGCCGAAGAGGCCTGGGAAGCGGCGCAGGAACTGGGCGGTCCGGTCGTGGTCAAGCCGCGCGACGGCAGCCAGGGCCGCGGCGTTGCGGTCAATATCGAGACCCGCGAGCGCGTGATCCAGGCCTTTGAAGTGGCCGAGGAAATCAGTTCCGAGGTCATCGTCGAACGCTACATTCCCGGCCACGATTTCCGCCTGCTGGTGGTCGGCGGCGCGCTGGTGGCGGCCTCGCGCCGCGATCCTCCGCAAGTCACGGGCGACGGCCAGCACACGATCCGCCAACTGGTCGATCAGGTCAACGCCGACCCCTTGCGCGGCGATGGCCACGCCACGTCGCTGACCAAGATCCGCTTTGACGACATCGCCCTGGCGACGCTGAAAAAACAAGGCTTTGACGCCGATTCCGTGCCGCCCGCCGGCACGCTGATTTTCCTGCGCAACAACGCCAACCTCAGCACGGGCGGCTCGGCCACCGATGTGACCGACGAGGTCCATCCGGAAATGGCGGCGCGCGCAGTGTCCGCGGCCCGCATGATCGGCCTGGACATTTGCGGCGTGGACGTGGTGGCCGAAAGCGTGCACTACCCGCTCGAAGAGCAGCACGGCGGCGTGGTCGAGGTCAACGCCGCGCCCGGCCTGCGCATGCACCTGAACCCCTCGTTCGGCAAGGGCCGCGCGGTGGGCGAAGCCATCATCGCCAACATGTTCGCGGACGGTGAGGACGGCCGCATCCCGGTCGTGGCCGTCGCGGGCACCAACGGCAAGACCACCACGGTGCGCCTGACCGCGCATCTGCTGGGCGTGGCCGGCAACCGCGTGGGGATGACGAACTCCGACGGCGTGTACGTGGACAACCTGCGCATCGACACCGGCGACTGCAGCGGCCCGCGCAGCGCGCGCAGCGTGCTGATGCATCCGGACGTGGACGCCGCCGTGTTCGAAACCGCGCGTGGCGGCATCCTGCGCGAAGGGCTGGCGTTCGACCGCTGCAACGTCGCCATCGTCACCAACATCGGCATGGGCGATCACCTGGGGCTGGGCTACATCAGCACGGTCGAGGACCTGGCCGTGGTCAAGCGCGTGATCGTCCAGCATGTGCATCCGAGCGGCATGGCGGTGCTGAACGCGGCCGATCCGATCGTGGCCGAAATGGCGTCGAGCTGCCCGGGCGCGATCACCTACTTTGCCGAAGACCGCAATCATCCCGTGCTGGCCACGCACCGGGCGCAGGGCCTGCGGTCGGTGTATCGCGATGGCGATGCCATCGTGGCGGCGCAGGGCGCCGACGAAGTGCGCTTCCCGCTGGCCGAGATTCCGCTCACCCGCAACGGCACGATCACCTTCCAGGTCGAGAACGCGATGGCGTCGATTGCTGCGGCATGGGCGCTGAACCTGGGCTGGGACGTGGTGCGCCGCGGGCTGGCCACGTTCGTCAACGATGCGCAGACGGCGCCAGGCCGCTTCAACGTGTTCGATTACCGCGGCGCGACCGTGATCGCCGACTACGGCCACAATCCCGACGCCATCCAGGCGCTGGTGCGTGCGGTGGACGCCATGCCGGCCAAGCGCCGCTCGGTCGTCATCAGCGGCGCGGGCGACCGCCGCGACGAAGACATCCGCATGCAGACCGAGATCCTGGGCGCCGCCTTCGACGACGTGCTGCTCTACCAGGATCAATGCCAACGCGGCCGCGAGGACGGCGAAGTGCTGGCCTTGCTGCAGCAGGGCCTGGTGGGCGCCAGCCGCACCACGCACATCGACGAGATCCACGGCGAGTTCCTGGCCATCGACACGGCGCTGTCGCGTCTGAACCCGGGCGATCTGTGCCTGATCCTGGTGGATCAGGTGGAAGAAGCGCTGGCGCACATCGCCCAGCGCATCGCGCAACCCTGACCGGGTCGCGGGATGAAGACGGGGCGCTCAGGCGCCCCGTTTTTTTGTCCTGACCGCCTTAGCCCTGCGGCGCGGCCACGGGCGCCGAAGCCTGATACCTGTCGGTCACATGGGTGCATCCCACGGCAGCCATGGCGCCCAGCGCCAGCAAGATCGCGCTGCAAAGTCGTTTCGTCATGCGGGCTTTCTCCCTTCGGATGTGTCGAACCGCCAGCCGGTTCCCCGTGGACTATACCGGCCCGCGGATCGCCCGGCCACCCGCGCCATTGCTGGCGTTCGAGCGGATCGGTTACTAGCCGCGCTCAAAAGGGGTCAAATCGTTGCTCAAATGTAACTCGGCACCCTTGCTCCGGGGACGCGATTTCTCGTCTCAAACACGGGGCTTTTTCCACATTGGCGCAGTTACATTTCTCCACAGCGTCGTTTGACAGCCCCAGGGGGCGACTCGTAGCTTAGAACCTAGCTGATCAGTACCCAACACACCGCGTCACGGCAGCTTCATAGGCCATGAACCTGCCGCCGCACGTAACCAGAGAGAGGTCACCATGAACAACGACATCATCGCCGGAAAGTGGAAGCAACTGACGGGCAAGGCCAAGGCGGCTTGGGGTGAACTCACCGACGACGAGCTGACCCGCACCGAGGGCAATGCCGAACGCCTGGCTGGTCTGATCCAGGAGCGCTACGGCAAGACCAAGGACGAGGCGCAAAAGGAAGTCCGGGATTTCTTCGACCGTAATCCCTGATCTACATAAACACCAGGAGAAGCTGTCATGTTGCATTACGCCGTAGTTTTCTTCGTCATCGCGATCATCGCGGCTGTCCTGGGTTTCGGCGGCATCGCCGCCGGCGCCGCGGGGATTGCCAAGATCCTGTTCTTCGTCTTTCTGGTTCTGGCACTGCTGTCCATTCTGGGCGGCGCCTTCCGCAAGAAATAGAACGAGCACCTGAACGTTTTTAGTTAGTCATTGCGTCTCGAACGCGCTGAACACCAATAAAAAGGAGCATTACTATGGAAATTCGCAAGCTGATCGCCGCCGCCGCACTGGGTACGGGCGCTGTCTTCACTTCCATGGCTTTTGCCGCCGACGACGGCAAGCCGAAACAGTCCGTGGGTGAATACGCGTCCGACGCCACCGTGACCACCAAGGTCAAGGCCGCCTTCGTGGCCGACAAGCAGCTGAGCGCGCTGGAAATCGCTGTTGAAACCAACAACGGCGTTGCCACGCTGACCGGTACGGTCGGTACCGCTGCCGAAGCGGATCATGCCGCGACGGTCGCCCGTGGCGTCGAGGGCGTGAAGCAGGTCAAGAACAACATCAAGGTTGATCCGGCCAAGAACCGCAAGTAATCAGGCATCGAACTTTCGACGCCGGATTTGAAAACGGCGCCTGTGAAAACACAGGCGCCGTTTTCACGTTCGCGATCCGGAAAACGCCAATGCTATAGCGTAACGGTCCCTCGCCCGATTTCCAGCGCGCGACCGCCCACCAGGATGCGGCCGTCCGCCGGAACATCGAGCAGCAGGCGGCACGGACGGCCGGTCCGGTCGCCCTGCTCGACCAGCACGCAGGCCGGCAGCGCCGCCTTGCGATGCAGCAGCCAGCCGCCCAGGTTGGCGCAGGCCGAACCGGTGCCGGGGTCTTCGTTGATGCTGCCGCCGGGCTTGGCATAGAAGTAGCGGGACACCACCACCTGCCGCCCCGCCTGAACATTGCCTTCGTCGAAGGCGAACAGATACATCGTCTTGCGCCCCAGGGCGCTGGCCTGCCAGCGGTTCAGCAGCGACACGTCCGGGACCGCGCGCCGCACTGCATCCACGCTGGCAACCGGCACGAGCAACTGGTCCGCGCCGGTGTCGACCCAGATCGGGTCGGCTGCCAGGTCTTCCTCCGACAGTCCCATCAGTTGCGCGATGCCCGCGCGGTCCAACGCCGGCGTGGCCGTGCGCACGCCGTCCGGACAAGGCGCGGTGAAGGTCCAGGCATCGCCCTGCGCCGTCATGGGCACGACGCCCGCCTGAAACTCCAGCGTCACCGCGTCTTCGGCCTGCCGCAGGTCACGCACGACCTGCGCGGTTCCGATGGCCGGATGCCCGGCAAACTTCATTTCAAAGCCCGGCGTGAAGACGCGCACGCGCGCGTCCGCCCGCTCGGACGGCAGGATGAACGTGGTTTCGGACAGATTGAATTGCGCCGCGAGATTGAGCATGGTGGCGTCGTCCATGCCGCGGGCGTCTTCAAAGACGCAGAGCTGATTGCCGCTGAATGTCGAATCGGCAAAGACGTTGAGAAGTCGGAACGCGTAAGTGGCCATGGCGAAAAGCTGAAAGGGATGACGCCGGCAACGCCGGCGCGGTTCCCAACTTTATCGCAGCGCTGGCACGCCCGCTTACCAGACCGCGAAGAACAGCACCCACGCGATGCAGAACGGCGCCAGACCTGCCGCCAGCACCAGGCCCGCGCCGAGCTTGCGCGCCATGCCAACCGGACGCGCGTTCAGCAGGCGGGCGTAGAGACGCAGCGTCCACAGCACCGCCAGCGTCAGCAGCGTGAACCGGACCGGCGTCGCCCATGCCGCCTGCACGCCTTCATGCTTTAGCAACGTGATCGTCGTGGCGGACAGGCCCAGGAACACGCCAATGCCGGCCGACGGAATCAGCGCCTGCGCCAGCTTGTGCAAGCCCGCCCGCCCCCAGCGCGATACGGGCGCATGGGCAGCATGAGAATTAAGGGGCGCCTGCGGCACGGGCGCAGCGGGCGCAATGCGGTCCGCAATCCACAGCGACAGGAATGTCGCGCCGCCCACGCACACCGTGGCGCCGACGACAAAAAGCAGGATGCCGGCGCCGTCCAGCCACGAGAAGCTGTCGTTCACGTCGGGGTAATGGGTCAGGATGAACCACGGCGCGTTGTCCATCAGCGGCCACAGGATGTCGTGCTCGACCAGCCACGTCGCGGCCCACTGCTTGGCCGTCACGAACCAGGGGCTGGCGCTCCAGAGGAACGCGCCGATCGCAATGCCCATCAGGCCGAAGCACAGCAACGCCGTTTGCCACGGGTCGCCATCGGCCACGTGCACGATCTCTTCCTCGGGCGAACGCGGCGTGAGCGCGATGGCGCCGCGATAGCCGCTGCAGCGGCCACAGACGTGGCAGTCGCCCGCGCCCTTCATGTGGCGCAGCGGCACCAGCGGCGCACAGTTGATGGGTTCGATGCGGATGACCGGATGGCGCCACTTTTCTTCGTCGACCTTGAAGTGCCACGGCGCCAGCTTGGCCAGAAGATTGAACACGCCATTGACCGGGCACAGGTACTTGCACCACACACGCTTGCTGCGGCCGTAACGCCAGCCGACGATCATGGCCGCCACGGTGGAGCCGCCCAGCACGGCCAGCACCGCCAGCGGGTACTGGTAGACGCTGACGAGCTGCCCGTAGATGGTCGTCAACGCGAAGGCCACGAACGGCCAGCCGCCCCAGCGCATCCATTTCGGAATGGCGCGGCCCTGGCCGCGCTCGCTGGCCCATTCGGTCAGCATGCCTTCCGGACAGAGCCAGCCGCACCAGGCGCGTCCCAGGATCGGCATGGAGATCAGCACGAACGGCCACCACACGCCCCAAAACGCAAACTGCGCCACGACGGTCAGGTTGTTGAACACCGACGCCGCGTTGTCGGGCAGCGGCAGCAGCGCCGGCACGATCAGCAGGAACGCGTACAACGCGACAATGCCCCACTGCAGCTTGCGCAACAGCGGGGCATGGTCACGGAGGAAGTCGGCGATGCGGGAGGTTGCCCTCCCGAGTGCAGCAGCCATGGTCAAACCTTCAAATATTCAGTCCGGAAAAAAACCGGAATCAGGATGCTCCCCGGGCGGCGGCCACGGGTGCGGGCCGTCCGCCCGCCCAGCGCAGGAGCGCCCAGACGATGATCCAGTAAGCCACCCACAGCAGCACCGAGGTCAGCGCCGGCAGTGCGCGGTAACCCGCGAAGTCGGCCAGCACCTTGCCCACGCCCGTGCTGTCGCTGAGCAGCCAGGAACTGTCCCACACCGGGTCCACGAGGGTCGGCAGGACATCCAGGGAAATCAGGTGATCCAGCCCGCCCACCAGCAGCGAGCCGGCCAGGAGCAGCAGCAGGATTTCGGTCACGAAGAAGAAGCGGCGCCACGTGATGAGCTTGCCGCCCAGTTGCAGCAGCCAGAACGTCAGCAGCGCCACGGCGAAACCCGCGATGCCGGCGACGGCCAGCATCAGCATGTCGCTGCCGCCCTCGCCCGCCGACACCGTGCCGTACAGGAACACGACGGTCTCGCTGCCTTCGCGGGCGACGGCGATGGCAACCAGCACCAGGAGGCCCCACCAGTTGTCGTTCGCCACGGAGGCGCGCGCCCCGCTCTCGAGCTCGCCCTTGAGCGTGCGGCCGTGCTTTTTCATCCACACGACCATCTGCACCACCAGCGCGCACGCCGCCAGCGACATGATGGCCTGGAACCATTCCTGGCCTTCATCGCTGAGCCACGAGGACACGCCCAGCAGCACCAGCGCCAGCGCGACGGCCAGCGCCAGCCCGGCCGCGACGCCGCCCCACAGGTAGGGCAGCCCGCGCTTGCCTTCCGGCGTGGCGCGCAGCCAGGTGTACAGGATGCCCACCACGAGCAGGGCTTCGACGCTTTCGCGCCAGACGATGAAAAGTACCTGTTCCATGCTTTGGTGCCGCGTTATTCCTTGGGCTTGACGACCAAGGTGCCTTTCACGCTCTGGTGAAAGTCGTCAAAAAAGGGATACTCGCCCGGACGCGAGATGGTGATGACCACGAAGGATTTCACCCCCGGTCCCAGGACTTTTTCCTTGCGCAGCGGAATGCTTTCGAATTCCACCGGCTCATTGCTTTCATTGATGAGTTCGATCTTGAAGCGGCCCGCCGGGACTTCGAGCGTGGCAGGCTCGAACGTGCCGTCGGGCTTGAACCGCAAGGTGAACGTGGGCAGCTCGTCCGCCTGCGCGGGCGCCATGCCCGCCACGCCGGCCAGGCCGATCAGCATTGCGGCAAGTACGCGAAGCAGGCGGCGCACGATCAGTAACCGCCCTTCTTGCCGGTGCCGGCGTACACAAATTCATATTCCAGGTCGAACGGCTCGAACCAGTCGGCCACGCCGGTTTCCTTGTCGATGTGGCGGCCGAAGTGGCTCATCTTGTTCGCGGTCGGCGGCAGGATCGTGTACTTGAGCTTGTACTTGCCCGGGCCTTCCAGCTTGATGTTTTCGCCGTAGTGCGGGCCGTCGTTGGCGACCATCGGCATGAACGTACCCTTTTGCACGTTCTGGCTGCCGACCTTCTGGATCTCGTAGTTCACGACCAGGTAAGGCACCCATTCGCCTTCCGGAAAGCCCGTCTTGTTGCCGGCGGTGGCGTGGATGTCGGCCTCCAGGTGCACATCGGAATCCTTGGCCGGACGCATCATTCCGGGCGGATCCATTTCGATCGGCTGCAGGTACACCGCGCCGATTTCCATTCCGCCCTTCTCGACAGGCTTGCCGATGGGGTATTCGGCGGCATGGGCGGCGGACACGCTCAACGCGACAATGGCCAGCGCCAAGGCTTTCTTGATCATGTGCATAATCCTTGAGACACAAAAGAAATAGCGGCTCTCAAAACACAAACAAGAACCGTTTTCATTAATTTAGTGGATTTTGCTGACACAACCCTGAACCTGGGCCGGCTAAAAGTGCCAGATCATTGCGTTCAGTCAATTGGCAAAAAGCCGCCTGGCATTCGCCAAGGCGGCTTTTTTGCACTACGGCGGGCCACATCGGCCCGGCATCTGGCGGGATTACTTGCGGCCGGAGCCCGGGTTGCTGCCCGGCGTGAACGGGAAGGTCGAGAACATGGCGCGGGTCTGATCCTGCATCTGGTCCTGCATCTGCACGAACAGATTTTTGCTCTGGTCGATGTAGTTGTTCATCATGTTCTGCAGCATCGGCGTCTGCACATTCATGAATTGCGTCCAGGCTTCCGGCCCGAACTGGCTGCCGTACAGGCCCTTGGACTGCTCGGCCATGCGCTGCTGGATCTCCATGAAGGCCTGGATGTTCTTCTCGAGGTAAGAACCCATGATGCCTTGCATGGCGTGGCCGTAGAAACGGATGATCTGCGACAGCATGTTCGAAGAGAACATGGGCATGCCGCCGCTCTCCTCTTCAAGAATGATCTGCAAGAGAATGCTGCGCGTGAGGTCTTCGCTGCTCTTGGCGTCGACGACCTGGAATTCCTCGTTGGCCAGGACCAGTTGCTTGACATCTGCCAGGGTGATGTAGGTGCTGGTCCGGGTGTCGTATAAGCGACGGTTGGGGTATTTTTTAATCAGGCGCAGGCTGGCGCCGGGTTGTGCTTGCGTCATGGTTGTCCCCGGATCGGGCGATCTCTTTAGGCTTCGAATAATGTGAGTGTAATGCCGTACGGCCCTCTGCCCGAAGCCGTACAGCGCCAGCGGGCCGCCCGGAGGCGGCCCACGTCGCGTCAGCCCATGTGCAGGCCGCCGTTCAGCGAGAAATCCGCGCCGGTCGAAAAGCCGGATTCATCGGACGCCAGCCACGAGGTCATGGAGGCGATTTCCTCCGGCGTGCCAAGGCGGCGCACCGGAATGGTGGCAATGATCTTTTCCAGCACGTCCGGCCGGATGGCGCGAACCATGTCGGTGCCGATGTATCCCGGCGAGATCGTGTTGACGGTCACACCCTTGCTGGCCACTTCCTGCGCCAGCGCCATCGTGAACCCGTGGATGCCGGCCTTTGCCGTGGAGTAGTTGGTCTGGCCGAACTGCCCCTTTTGGCCGTTGACCGAGCTGATGTTGATGATCCGCCCCCACTGGCGCTCGACCATGCCGTCGATGACCTGTTTGGTCACGTTGAACAGGCTGTTCAGATTGGTGTCGATGACCGCGCGCCAATCGTCGGCGCTCATCTTCCGGAACAACCCGTCGCGGGTGATGCCCGCATTGTTGACCAGCACATCCACCGGCCCGAGGTCGGCCGTCACCTTTTCAAAGGCGGCTACGGTGGAGTCCCAATCGGACACATTGCCCACCGACGCGTAGAACGTAAAACCCTGTGCGGCCTGCTCATCCAGCCATTGCTGGTAGTTGCGGCTGGGGCCGCAACCTGCCACGACGCGAAAGCCATCCTTGGCCAAGCGCTGGCAAATAGAGGTGCCGATCCCGCCCATCCCGCCTGTTACGTAAGCCAGTTTTCCGCTCATTGGACTTCCTCCTGTGTGCGACGGACGCCTCGTTGATTAAACATCTTTCTGCCGGGGACCGGACCGCGGTGCGCGGTATCAGGCCGCCCGGACCTTTACATATCTGCCAGGCGCCGGCTCGATCGGCCGATACTTGGCATTGCCTGCCTTTGCCCTCGCCTTGATCTGCTTGCCCGAATGTCCTGCCAGCCAACCGGTCCAATCGGGCCACCAGCTGCCGGGATGCTCCACCGCCTGCGAAAACCAGGTGTTGGGGTCGCCGGGCAGCGGCTGGCTTTGCTGTTCGAGCGCATCGGCCACCCAGTAACTGCGGCGCTTCTTGGCGGGCGGATTGACCACGCCCGCGATGTGGCCGGACGCGCCCAGCACGAAACGCTGCGGACCGCGAAGCACCTGCGTGGACGCGTAGGCCGACACCCAAGGCACGATGTGGTCCTCGCGCGAGCCGAATATATAGGCGGGCATGCGCAGGCGCGTCAGGTCCAGCGGCAGGCCGGCGGCCTGCGCGCGGCCCGGCACCTTGAGATTGTTCTCGAGGTAGGTATTGCGGAAATACCAGGAAAAGAAAGGCCCCGGCAGGTTCGTGCTGTCGCCATTCCAGAACAGGAGGTCGAAGGCCGGAGGCTTTTGCCCCTTGAGGTAGTTGCCCACCACGTAGTTCCAGACCAGTTCGTTGGGCCGCAGGAACGAGAAGGTGGTGGCGAGATCGCGGCCCGGCATCAGGCCGCCGTTGCCCAGTTGATGATCGCGCATCAGCGCGTGGGCCTCGTCGACGAACACGTTCAGGATGCCGGTGTCGTGGAAATCGAGCAGCGAGGTCAGCAGCGTCAGCGACGCCACCGGGTGCTCGCCGCGCGCTTCGGCCAGCGCCAGCGCCGAGGCCAGCATCGTGCCGCCCACGCAGAAGCCCAGCGCATTGACCTGCGGCTGCTTGGTGATGTCGCTGGCCACGCGCAGCGCCTGCAGCACCGCGTCGTCCAGGTAGTCGGACCAGGTGGCGCGGTCCACGCCGTCGGTATCGGCAGCAACCGGATTGCGCCAGGAAATCAGGAAGACCGTGTAGCCCTGCCCCACCGCGTGGCGCACGAAGGAGTTCTCGGGCTGCAGGTCCAGGATGTAGAACTTGTTGATGTTCGGCGGCACGATGACCAGCGGCCGGTCGTACACGGTGGCGGTCGAGGGCGCGTACTGGATCAGCTGGAACAGCTTGTTTTCGAACACCACGTCGCCGGGCGTCGTGGCCACGTTGCGGCCGATCTCGAACTGCGACTCGTCAGTCTGGGTGATGCGGCCCTTCTGCACGTCGCCCAACAGATTGGCCAGCCCTTCGTTCAGTGCGCGGCCGGCGCTTTCGACGATGGATTGCTGGGCATCGGGATTGAGCGCCAGGAAGTTGGCCGGCGACAGCGCGTCGACCCACTGCATGATCGAGAAGCGAAGGCGGTCGCGCATGGGCTCGCTGACCTGCGCGGCATCGACCATGCGCTGCATGGCGCGCGCGGACAGCAGATACGTGTGCGCCAGGAGCAGGTGCGAAGCATTCGCCGCCCAGGCGTCGCCGGAGAAACGGCGATCGGACGGCGGCGCCAGCGCGCCACGCCGGGCATCGTCGCAAAGGCGTTGCCATTCGCGCGAGAACTCTGCCTGGATGTCAGCCAGGACTTCCGGTGCCACGCTCACCGGAATGGGACCTGCGGAGAGATTGGCATTCACTTCGACACCTTGTTATCGAAACTTCGCGATTGATGTTGCATTCCGGGTTCAGGACTGTCAATGCGGGTATACAAGGAGGCTTACTACGGTAAAACGCAAGCCCGGCGCTGGCCTTTGCGCGACGTCAAACCGGGCTTAACCAGGCCAGCAGCGCCATGCGTCCGGTCACGCCGTCACGGCGGTAGGAAAAGTACCGGTCCGCGCGGGTCACCGTGCATTCCCCACTGAGGGACACTTCTTGTACCCCGGCACGCCGCAGCCGGAAATCGGCCAATCCGGCGAGGTCGGCCAGCCATTTGCCGGCAAGGCCGGGGCGCGGCGCAAAAAAGCGTGTCGTCGCCGGATCGTCGGCGGTGAACGCGTCCAGCACGTCCTGTCCGACTTCGAAGTGCTGCGGCCCGATGCCGGGTCCGACCCAGGCGCGCCAGCCGGACGCCTGCGGCGCCTTGGCCCGCATGGCCTGCAGCGTGTTTTCAAGCACCCCGCCCGCCAGGCCGCGCCAGCCGGCGTGCGCCGCACCCAGCACGGTGCCCTCGGCATCGGCAATGACCACCGGCAGGCAATCGGCCACCATGACGGCCAGCACGCGGCCGGGTTGGGCCGTGACGCTGGCGTCGACCGCGGGCTCGGCCGGCACGTCCGGCGCGTCCGCGTCGACGACCTCGCTGCCATGAACCTGGCGCAACCAGAGGGGATCGGCGGACACTGCGGCGCAAACCCGGCGCCGGTTCTCCGCCACGGCCTCGGGGTTGTCCTCGGCACGCAGGCCCAGATTGAGGGTGTCGTGCGGAGCCACGCCCACGCCGCCGGCGCGGGTCGTGCAAAAGTAGCTCACGCCCTGCCAGTCGGGTCCCGTCACGACGGGCAGGCCTGCGATCAGGCGTTCCATGCAATGTTCTCCTGGACCTGCGCCATGTCGGCGGGCACGGGCGCGGCGAACTGGACGTCGCCCTTGCCGCCCGGGTCGTCGAAATGCAGCGCGCGGGCGTGCAGCATCTGGCGCGCTGCCCCCGCGATGTTCTTGCCGCCATAGATCGTGTCGGCCAGCAGGGGGTGTCCCAGGCTGGCCATGTGCACGCGGATCTGGTGGGTGCGCCCCGTTTCCAGCCGGCACACCACTTCGGTCACCCGCCCGCCCGGATCGACCGAGCCGCGGCGGGCCGGCGCGTAATTGGTGATGGCCGGCTTGGGCGCGACGGGGCGCTCGACGCTCATGCGCACCGGCACGCGCGCATCGCGCCCGATGGCGCGGTCGACCTTGCCCGCAGCGGCCAGCCATCCGTGCGCCAGCGCCACGTACTCGCGGCCCATGGTGCGCGCCTGAAGCTGGCGCACTAGGTGAGTCTGGGCGATTTCGTTACGGGCCACCACCATCAGGCCGGAGGTGTCCTTGTCCAGCCGGTGCACGATGCCCGCACGGGCGACCTGTGCGAGTTCCGGATAACGATGCAGCAGGCCGTTGAGCAGCGTGCCGCTCCAGTTGCCGGCGCCCGGGTGGGTAACCAAGCCCGCCGGCTTGTTGACGACGATCCAGTCGGGGCTTTCGGCCACCACGCCGAATTCCACGGGTTCAGGCATGAAGGCCTGCGCGTCGGGCGCGGGCTGGGCCCAGATGGTGAGTTCGTCGCCAGGGCCGACTGTTTGGCGGATCTTGCCCGGCGTCCCGTTGACCAGGACGTTGCCGGATTCGATCCAGCCTTGCAGGCGATTGCGGGAATGGTCGGGCAAGAGGCCCGCCAGGACCTTGTCCAGCCGGTCAGCGCGCGTGGCCGACGGCACGGTTACAAGTTGCGGCTCGGGGCGGCCGGATTCGTCGAGATTTTCGTCGGCGCTCTCGTCGGAAACAAGATCTGCGCGGGCGGCTGTATCAGACATGGAGACAAATCATATAATCAGCCTGCCATGCTAACACCAAGGATACGATTCTCGTGATTCACCACCCTGCAGCTCCCTCGAACCCCGCATCCCGCAGCGGGTCGGTTTTGCGCGTGGTCATCGCGCTTTTTGCCGTCATCGTCATCGCTGGTTGCAGCGGGGCGGACAGCAAGTACGACAAGACCACCAACTGGAGCGCAGAACAACTCTACGCGGACGCCAAGGCCGAAATGTCGTCGGGCGGCTGGAAGGAAGCGCGCGAGCGCCTGACCGCCATCGAAAGCCGCTACCCCTTCGGCGTCTACGCGCAGCAGGCCCTGCTTGAACTGGCCTACGTCAACTGGAAAGACGGCGAGAACGAACAGGCGCTTGCCGCCATCGACCGCTTCCAGCAGCTGTACCCCAATCACCCCGGCACCGATTACGCGCTCTACCTGAAGGGCCTGATCAACTTCACGCCGGCCAGCGCCTTCATGAGCAACCTCACCGGCCAGGACCCGGCCGAGCGCGACCCCAAGGGCCTGCGCGCGTCCTATGACGCCTTTACCGAGCTGATCAAGCGCTACCCGGAAAGCAAATACAGCGTCGACGCCGAAAAGCGCGTGGCCTGGCTGGTCAACACCATTGCCATGAACGAAGTCCACGTGGCCCGCTATTACTACGAGCGTGGCGCCTACGTGGCCGCCGCCAACCGCGCGCAGACCGTCATCACCGACTTCGAGGGCGCCCCCGCCACCGAAGAAGCGCTCTACCTGATGGTTCAGTCGTACGACAAACTCAACATGACGGACCTGAAGAACGACGCGCAGCGCGTCTACGACAAGAACTTCCCGAACAGCGAGTTCCGCACCAAGGGCCTGAAGGCCGACAAGAGCTGGTGGAATCCCTTTAACTGATTCCGCTCGCATGGGAAGAGAAAAGCCCTTCAAGATTGAAGGGCTTTTTTTTGCCTGCGCGGCGCGGACGGCGCCGCCTGGAGCCGCGTTCCTTGCGCCGGTCTATTCGTCGTCCGGTCCGCGCTTGCGACGGTAGAACGCCAGCACCTCTTCCAGCTCGCGCGTGCGCGCAAATGGCGGCAGACCGCGCCACAGGCGCTTGCCGTAGGGCTTTTCCACCAGCCGGGCGTCACCCACCATCAGCACGCCCCAATCCGATTCCGTGCGGATCAGCCGGCCCGCGCCCTGCTTGAGCGAGATGGCGGCTTCCGGAAGCTGGTATTCCGCAAACGGGTTGCCGCCCTGCGCGCGGCAGGCGCGCAGACGGGCCTCGATGACGGGATCGTCGGGCGGCGCGAACGGCAGCTTGTCGATCGCCACCAGCGTCAGCACGTCGCCCGGCAGGTCGATGCCTTCCCAGAAGCTGGCGCTACCCACCAGCACCGGGTGCTTGAGCTTGCAGAAGCGGTCGAGCAGATCGCGGCGCGTGCCCTCGCCCTGCTTGAGCAGCGGCCAGTCATGGCCCGCATCGTCAAAGGCATCGGCCAGCAGATTGGCCACCTTGTCCACGGCGCGCAGTGTCGTACAGAGCACCAGCGTGCCGCCCGGACTGGCCTCCAGCAACGGCATGAGGGTCTGCACGAAGCGGTCCAGGAACTGCGGCGATTGGGGTTCGGGCATGCCGCGCGGCACGAACAGCAGCGCCTGCTCGGGGTAGTCGAACGGGGACTCCCACTTGCCGGTGCGCGCGGACTCCAGGCCAAGCTGGCTGGTGAAGTGCGTGAATTCACCGTTCACCGACAGCGTGGCCGAGGTCATGATCCAGGCCTGGCCAGGCTTGCGGAATTTGGAAAAAGCCTGCGCCACCGACAGCGGCGCCGAATGCAGGCGCACGTGGTGCAGTCCGTGCTCGACCCAGCGCACGGCCGGGCCGGTCCATTGCTCGGCCAGCGCCGCGCCTTCGAGCAGGGCCGCGGGGGTGGAGGGACCGTCGCCGAGCGGGCTTTGCACGGGCGCCTGGTCGTCGCGGCCCCAGCCCTCGTCGTCGTGCACGCCGGTACTGCGGCCGGGCGTTGCCCAGCGCTTGAGCTTGACCGAGATCTCGGCCCCCATGCGCGCAGCCGCGAGCAGGTCCGGGTGTTTTTCGGCCACCGCGCCCAGCGCCTTGGTGGCGCTGTCCACGGCCTCGCGCAGCGACAGCAGCGCGACGTCGAATTCCTCGGGGTTGGGAATGGCCTCGAACGTGGCCTTGCGGCCCGGCATCTTGTCCAGCGGCGCGCAGACCAGCCGCAATTCGCGCGCGGCGGTTTCCAGTTGGCGGCTGACGTCGCTCCATTTGGCGGCTTCGCGCGCGTAGGCCAGCCCCGCGACTTCCAGCGCGCGGCCAAAATCCATGAGCTGGTGCGTGGACACGCTGCTGCCCAGAAAGCGCGTGGCGGTATCGGGCAATTGATGGGCTTCGTCGAAGATGACGGTGTCGGCTTCGGGCAGCAGATCCGTGACGCCTTCTTCGCGCAGCATCAGGTCGGCCATGAAGAGCGCGTGGTTGACGACGACGACGTCGGCCTCTTGTGCCTGGCGGCGCGCCTTGACGACAAAGCAGTCGCGGATGCGCGGACATTCCTGGCCCAGGCAGTTTTCGCGGGTGGATGTGACGCGTTGCCAGATGTCGGCGTCTTCGGGCACCTGCGCCAGGTCGCCGCGGTCGCCCGTTTTGGAGATGCCCGCGAACACCTGGATCTGGCGCAGCTGCTGGATCTCGGAGCGGGATTTGAGCGCGCGTTCGTCGCCCTGCAGGCGCTCCAGGTGGTAATGACACACGTAGTTGCCGCGGCCCTTGAGCAGCGCGGCCGTCACGGGCGCGGCCAGCGCCGCGCGCACGCGCGGCAGGTCGCGCGCAAAGAGCTGATCCTGCAGGGTGCGTGTGCCGGTGGAGATGAGCACCTTGCCGCCCTGGATGAAGGCGGGTACAAGATACGCCCAGGTCTTGCCGATGCCGGTGCCGGCCTCGGCCACCAGCGTGGCGCGGTCCTGGATGGCCTGGCCGATGGCCTGCGACAGTTCCACCTGCGATGGACGTGGCTTGTAGCCGGGCAAGGCCGTGGCCAGCGGCCCGTCCTCGTCAAAGAATTCGGATATGTCCAGGTCCAGCATTACAGCAGCCTTGTGTAGGGCCCCAAATGATACCTGCTGCCGCGTCGTTTTCCGGCTTGCGGCCTGCCGCAACGCCGCTGGCAGAGGGACGGATCAGTCCCTTCTGCCACGTTCCGTAACAACGGCTTATGGCACAATCCGCCCCTTGTTTTCCCTTTTTGCCGTCGTATAGAGATGTCTGAAACTTCCACTATCACGAACGTCGCCGCCGGCGTCGACAACGCCCGCATCGTCGCGCAGCTCGCCACCGAGCTGGGCGCCCGCGCCTCTCAAATCGCTGCGGCGGTGGAACTGCTGGATGACGGCGCGACCGTGCCCTTCATCGCCCGCTACCGCAAGGAAGCGACCGGCGGTCTGGACGACACCGTGCTGCGCAACCTGGAAGTCCGCCTGGGCTACCTGCGCGAGCTCGAAGACCGCCGCGGCGCCATCCTGGAATCCATTTCGCAGCAAGGAAAGCTGACGGCCGAACTGCAGCAGGAAATCGCTTCGGCCGACACCAAGCAGCGCCTCGAAGACTTGTACGCGCCGTACAAGCCCAAGCGCCGCACGCGTGCGCAGATCGCCCGCGAAGCCGGCCTGGAACCCCTGGCCGACGCCATCCTGGCCGATCCCGCCTGCGATCCCGCAGCCCTGGCCGCGCAGTACCTGAATCCCGAAGCCTCCATCAACGACGCCAAGGCGGCGCTCGATGGGGCGCGCGACATCCTCGCTGAACGCTACGCGGAAAACGCCGACCTGCTGGCCGACATGCGCGAGCACCTGTGGTCCACCGGCCTCGTGTACTCGAAGATGATCGAAGGCAAGGAAACCGAAGGCGCCAACTTCCGCGACTGGTTCGACTTCAACGAGCCGCTGCGCACCCTGCCCTCGCACCGTATCCTGGCGCTGCTGCGCGGCCGTCAGCAAGGTGTGCTTGAACTGCGCCTCGGCCTGGAAGCCGACCTCGAAGCGCAGACGCCGCATCCGTGCGTGGCCCGCATCGCCAACTTCCTGAAGCTGGGCAACGGTCTTTTCGCGCTGGACGCCACGCCGCGCGCGCGCTGGCTGGGTGAAGTCTGCCGCTGGACCTGGCGCGTGAAGCTCCTGACCGCCTTCGAAAGCGAACTGATCGGCCGCCTGCGCGAAAGCGGCGAAGCCGAGGCAATCCGCGTGTTCGCCGCCAACCTGAAAGACCTGCTGCTGGCCGCCCCCGCCGGTCCCAAGGCCGTGCTGGGCCTGGATCCCGGTATTCGCACGGGCTGCAAGGTCGCGGTCATCGACCAGACCGGCAAGGTCGTCGACACCACCACCGTGTACCCGTTCGAACCGCGCCGCGACCGCGACGGCACGATCAACACGCTGGCCGCGCTGGTGGCGCGCCACAAGGTGGACCTGATCGCCATCGGCAACGGCACGGCTTCGCGCGAAAGCGAAAAGCTCGTGGGCGACATGATGGAGCGTTTCCCCGACCTGAAGGTCACCCGCGTCGTCGTGTCCGAGGCAGGCGCGTCGGTGTATTCGGCATCGGAAACCGCCGCCCAGGAATTCCCCGACTTGGACGTCACGCTGCGCGGCGCCGTGTCCATTGCACGCCGTCTGCAGGATCCGCTGGCCGAACTGGTCAAGATCGACCCCAAGGCCATCGGTGTCGGCCAGTACCAGCACGACGTCAACCAGCGCGAACTGGCGCGTTCGCTGGATGCCGTGGTCGAAGACTGCGTGAACGCGGTGGGCGTGGACGTGAACACGGCATCGGCCGCGTTGCTGGCCCGCGTGTCCGGCCTGAATTCGCTGCTGGCCAAGAACATCGTCGCCTTCCGCGACGAGAACGGTGCGTTCCCCACCCGCGACATCCTGCGCAAGGTGCCGCGCTTTGGCGACAAGGCGTTTGAACAGGCCGCGGGCTTTCTGCGCATCCCCAACGGCGACAACCCGCTGGACGCGTCGGCGGTGCACCCGGAAGCCTATCCCGTCGTCGAGCGCATCGTCGCCAAGATCAAGACCGAGGTCAAGCAGATCATCGGCCAGCGCGAGGCCCTGAAGGGCGTGTCGCCGTCCGACTTCACCGACGAGCGCTTCGGCCTGCCCACCGTGAAGGACATCTTTGCCGAACTCGAAAAGCCCGGCCGCGACCCGCGCCCGGAGTTCAAGACGGCGCAGTTCAAGGAAGGCGTGGAAACGCTGAACGACCTGTACCCCGGCATGGTGCTGGAGGGCGTGGTGACCAACGTGGCCAACTTCGGCGCGTTCGTGGACATCGGCGTGCACCAGGATGGCCTGGTGCATATCTCGGCGCTGGCCGAGAAGTTCGTGAAGGATCCGCGCGATGTGGTGCGCGTGGGCCAGACGGTCAGCGTCAAGGTGCTGGAAGTGGACGCCGCGCGCAAGCGCGTGGCGCTTACCATGCGCCTGAACGACACCGCCGCGCCGGCCCGCCGCAGCGCCGATGCGCCCAAGGGCGGTGACCGTCCCCGCCGTCAGGGCGATGGCGGCCGCAACGCCGGTGGCGCGGCCGGATCGATGAACAGCGCCATGGCCGACGCGTTCGCCAAGCTCAAGCGCTGATCCGCCGATCCGCTGCACTGCCCAGATCCCGGCGCCCGATGCGCCGGGATTTTTTTTGCACTGTTAATGGAGCAAGCAGCTGAACTGCATGCGCGACGGCGCGGATTGCCCGCGCCGTCTTCGGCTGCCGTTTATTCCCGCGCCAGCGACAAGAGCGCTTCGCGGGTGCGGGCGAGGCGCGCCGCGGGCTCGCCCTGCATGCCCTCGGGCGCGGTGGCGACGGTCACGCCATCGATCACCGCCGCATAGCCCTCTGTCTGCGCCTGCAGGACGCTGTCAGCGGGTTCGGACTGCAACCGGCGCATCAAGGCGCCCGCTTCCTTGGGATCGGCAAAGCGCTGCGACAACAGCAGTTCCTCGCCGTCGGCCGCCAGCAGGCGGAAGCGGAAGCCGCCGTCCTCGTCACGGAAGCTGACGAAGCGCGCGCCCTTGGATTTTTCCTTCTTGCCCTGCGCGCCCTTGCCGGCCGTGGCGGCTGCGCTCAGGTTGCGCAGGCCCACGGCCTCGCGCAGTTCCTGCATGAAGGGCACGGCAAGCTTGCGCGCCTTGGCCGCGCCGGCTTGCAGGATGTCTTCGATGCGGCCCGGATTGGCCATCAGGTCGACGTACTTTTCGCGCATCGGCGCAAGCAGCGCTTCCAGGTGCTCGAACAGCGCCTGCTTGGCGTCGCCCCAGCCCATGCCCGCTTCGAGCTGCTGGCGGAACGCCGCCGATTGCTCGGACGTGGCGAACGCGCGGTACAGCGTGTACAGGTGGGAGGATTCGGCATCCTTGGGTTCGCCGGGTTCGCGCGAATCGGTCACGATGCGCATCACCGAGGCGCGCAATGCGCTCTTGCCGCCTTCGAACAGCGGAATGGTGTTGTTGTAGCTCTTGGACATCTTGCGGCCGTCCAGCCCCGGCAGCGTCGCCACGTCTTCTTCGATGACCACTTCCGGCAGCGAGAAATAGTCGCGTCCGTACAGGTGGTTGAAGCGCTGCGCGATGTCGCGCGCCATTTCAAGATGCTGGATCTGATCCCGGCCCACCGGCACCTTGTTGGCGTTGAACATCACGATGTCGGCCGCCATCAGGATCGGGTACGAGAACAACCCCATGGTGATGCCGTCGTCCGGATCCACGTTCTTGGCCACGTTCTGGTCGACCGACGCCTTGTACGCATGCGCCCGGTTCATCAGGCCCTTGGCGGTCACGCAGGTCAGCAGCCAGCTCAGTTCGGGGATTTCGGGAATGTCCGACTGGCGGTAGAACGTCACGCGTTCGGCGTCCAGACCGACCGCCAGCCAGGTGGCGGCGATTTCCAGGCGCGAGCGCGCCACGCGTGCCGGATCGTCGCACTTGATCAGCGCGTGGTAGTCCGCCAGAAAGAAGAATGCGTCGACGCCGGGCTGCGTGCTGGCCTGCACCGCCGGACGGATCGCGCCCGCGTAGTTGCCGAGATGGGGGGTTCCAGTCGTGGTGATGCCGGTAAGGACGCGGGTATTCATGAGGCGAGAAGGCGGTTGCTAGGGGAAGCCGTCAGTGTAACGTGCCGCAGCGCGGCCCTGCCCGCCCGCCACGCAGCCTGCGCCTACCAGACCGCCAGCACGGGCGCGGCCAGCGCGCACAGGCCGCCCGCGGTCAGCGCCGCGCGCGGACGGAAGGTCAGGAACCAGATCAGCAGCAGGCCGGCAATGCTGAGAATGCCGATCCATTCGACCGTCCCGTAGCTCCAGCCCCAGACCGCCGCGGACGCCCACAGCGACAGCGCAAGCGCCGTCCAGCCGAACAGCCGCAACGGCAACCGATGACGGCGCGGCAAGGCGCGGTCGAACAGATCTTCGTAGTGCCGGTCCATGGCCAGGCACAGAGCGGAAAACCCGGCATAGGCCAGGCAGAAGGCGGCAAGCGTCATGGCGTATCACCTCGCGGTTCGAAAGCGGTGCGGTGCACGGCGGCCGGAACGGCGGGGTCGTTCGGGGCGGGCGCAACGGCAGCGGACTTGACTGCCTGGGCGCGCGCGGCGCGCGGCTTGCCCGCGGATCTGGCGGGCGCCTTGCGGGCCCGGGCAGCCTTCCGCGCCATCCATGCAAAAAACAGGGCGCTTGCCAGGCACGTCAGGTCAAAACCCGCCATCACCCAGTCGCCCTGCGGCAACGAGACGCCCAGGTGCCGGTGCGTGGTCAGCGCATTGACCACGGGCACCAGGGCCAGCGCGGCCGCGGCCACCGCCAGCAGGTCCTGCCATTTGCGCCGCTGGAAGAGAAACGCATAGACCAGCGACAGGCCCCAGGCGATGAAGAACGCGCGCACCTCCCACACTTGGCGGCCGGGCATGTCGGCGGGCAGCAGCCGGTTGGCCAGGAACACCGCCGCCACGCCGAACACGACCCCCGTGATGGTGCCCGCGTTCAGGCCGTCCACCAGCCGCAGCGAGAACGCCTCGCGCGCGTCGCCCGGCCGGGCCTTCTGGCGGCGCTTGGCGATCCACAGCACCAGGCCCGTGGCCACCATGGCCGTGCCGGCCAGGCTGACGATGAAATACAGCCAGCGCAGCACCGGTTCGGCGAACAGGCCAAGGTGCAGGCCGGTGATCACGCCAGCGGTCAGGGCGGTCGCGCTGCGGCCGGCCTCGGACTCCTGCAGCGCGCCCGTCACCCCGTCAAAGCGCATGAACGGCGCCATCAGCCCGTACGACACGCCGTCGCCCACGTGGCGGCTGATGGTGATGGTGGCGCCCGCGTCATTGGGATTGTTGACGGTCACCCGGCCGACGCGGCCTTGCCACTGCTGCTCGGCCTGCGCCACCAACGGGGCAATCAGAACCAGCGGCGCGGGCTGGTTCAGCGGCGGCGTGACCTTGAAGGCCTTGAAGACCTCGTTGGTGTAATCGCGCGGATTGTCGTAAACGGCCTGGATGCCGGCCGGCATCAGCATCACCATGAACAGCACCAGGCCGCTGAAGGTGATCATCAGGTGAAACGGCAGGCCCAGCACGGACAGCACGTTGTGGCCATCCATCCATGCGCGCTGGCCGCCCTTTCCGGGCCGGAACGTGAAGAAATCCGTGAATATCTTCTTATGCGTGATGATGCCGCTGATGATCGCCACCAGCATGAACATGCCCGCGATGCTGGCCAGCCAGCGTCCCCACGGAAACGCGGTTTCCAGCTCGAAATGGAAGCGGTAGAAGAAGTCGCCGCCGCGGGTCTGGCGCGGCGTCACGGCCTGGCCGGTGGCCGCGTCCAGCTTGACGCGCACGAATCCGCGCTCGCCCGGCTTGGGCTTGGGGGTCTGGTACAGCAGCTGGATGAGGGGTTCGCGGTCGGACGGCGGCGTGATGAACCAGCGCTTGGCGTCAGGCGCGTTTTCCGCCAGATAGCGCTGCGCCGTGGCGACGGCCTGAACGGCAGGCGCCGGTTGCACCTGGATCTCGGGCTGCATCCAGCGCGTGATCTCGGGCCGGAAGAACGCCAGCGAGCCGGTCAGGAACATCGCGAAGAGCACCCAGCCGAAAATCAGCCCGGCCCACGTATGCAGCCACGACATCGACTGGCGCAGGCCCTCTTCGCCGGGATGCCTGGTCTTGGCCGCCTTCATGCCGCCCCCACGAGCCGGTGCGCGAGAAACATGCCGCCCAGCAGCGCGGCGGGGACCAGGATGCCCGCCCAGGCGCGCCAGGCGTTGCGCGTGGCGAACACCCAGATCACGCCGCAGGCATAGACCACGAAGGACAGCAGCTGCGCCGCGGTCACGGCATCGGGCCGCCCCAAAGGCAGCCAGACCGCCAGGCAGGCGGCCGCCGCCGAGGCCAGGGCATAGCCGCCCAGGATGGCGGCCGTCGCGCGGGAGAAGACGGCCAATCGGTAGCGCATCATGCCTGCGCCGGCTGCGGGAGCTTTCACGGGAGTTCTAGGTGGTTGCGGGGACGTGGCCGGCCTGAATTATAACGATTCTCGTTAATACAGGAACGGCCAACCTGCTTACCAGCGATATCGCAGGCTCGCCTTGATGGAGCGCTGGTAGCCGAACCAGCACCAGGACTCGCCGGAGCACGACGCGATGTACTCCTTGTCGAACAGGTTCTGCACGTTCAGCGCAACCTGCATGCCCTTGAGGGCGGGCGAGGCGCGGCCCAGGTCATAGTCCAGCATCAGGTCCACCAGCGTGACTTTCGGCACCTTCAGCGTGTTGGCCTCGTTGGCGTACGACGAACCGATGTACCGCACGCCGCCGCCCACGCCAAGGCCGGCCAGCGGGCCTTCCTGAAGCTGGTAGCGCGCCCAGGCCGACGCCTGCTGCGACGGCAGCGCGGCGGGGGTCTTGCCGGTCAGGTCAAAGCCCGCCGCATTCGGATAGGCCTTGGTGTATTCGTTGTTCATGACCGAGTAGGCGGCAATCAGCGACAGGCCGCGCATCGGCTCGGTCTTGGCCTCGAGTTCGATGCCCTGCGTGCGCAGCTCGCCCGCCTGGATCGAGCAACGTCCACCCGCCGTGCCGCACAGGTGCGTCGGGTCCGGGTCGGTGGTCGTCATGTTCTCGCGGCGGATGTCGAAGGCCGCGAAGGTCAGCATCGTGGCCGAGCCCGGCGGCTGGTACTTGATGCCCACTTCGTACTGCTTGCCCTCGATCGGCTTGAACGGCGTGTTGTTCCAGCCCGTGCCCGACTGCGGCTCGAAGGATTCCGAGTAACTGAAGTACGGCGCCACGCCGTTGTCGAAGTTGTAGATGGCGCCGAACCGGCCCGAAAACGCTTCGGCGTTCAGCTTGGACGGGGTGACGCGGCCCGAGGCGATCGCCGTCGTCTCGCCCACGTTGCGCGACCAGTCGTAGCGCCCGCCCAAGAGGAACGACAGACGGTCGATCTTGATCTGGTCCTGGAAATACACGCCGGTCTGGTACTGCGTGGTGGTCGCGTCGCTGGAGAATGCCGGCACGGGAATGTTCTGGAAATTGTCCGGATTCTTCACGTAGAGCGCCGGCGCGGAACCAAATCCCGACAGCGTGTCGGTCTTGACGTGCTGGTAGTCGAATCCCACCAGGACGTTGTGGCCGATCTTGCCGGTGTTGAAGCGGGCCTGCAGGTTGTTGTCGATGGTCAGCGCCCCCACATCCACGTCGGTCGCGATCGAGGCGCGCTGATGGTACAGGTAGGTCCTGTCCGTATAGCCGTAGTAGTTGGTCATCGCGCCATAGACGCTGCGGTACTTGGCGTCCGAGTGCGTCCAGCGCAGGCTTTGCGAGGCCTTGAACGTGTCGTTGAAGCGATGGTCCAGGATGTAGCCCAGCGAGTAGCTCTTGCGGTCGCTCTTTTCGAAATTGGCGTCGCCATCGTAGTAATCGGCGGGCAGCCGGAAGCCGTCGGGCGCGCGCAGCAAGGTGCGCATGGCCGGCACCGCGCCGTACGACCCCATGTCGGGATCATGCTGGAAATTGGTCAGGATGGTCAGCGAGGTATCGGCATTGGGTTTCCAGGCGAACGCGGGTGACACGAAGTAGCGGCGTTCCTTGGTGTCCTGCACCTGGCCGTCCGACATGTAGCCCGATCCCACCAGGCGATACAGGTACTTGCCCTCTTCGTCGATGGGGCCGCCGAAGTCGAAGTTGGCGCGGCGGAAGTCGTAATTGCCAACCTGCAGTTCCACCTCGCGCAGCGGCTCGTCCAGCGGCCGCTTGCTGACCTGATTCACCACGCCGCCCGGACCGCCCTGCCCGTACATGACCGACGCCGGCCCCTTGAGCACGTCCACGCGCTCAAGGCGGAAGGCATCGACCTGCGGCAGCGCATCGCGGCCGCCGAACACGCGTAGCCCATCAAGGTACGTGGACGCCGAGAATCCGCGCACGTTGAACTGGTCCAGGCGGGTCGCCGTGGCGCCGCGCGACTCGGTGGCCACGCCCGCCGTGTAGCGCAGCACCTGATTCAGCGTCTGCGCGCCCTGCTCGGTGATCTGCTCGCGCGTGACCACGGACACCGACTGCGGCGTCTCGATCAGCGGCGTGTCCGTCTTGGTGGCGCTGGCGCTGGCGGTAGCCACGTAGCCCACCGTGGGCGCATAGGCGCTGTCCGACATGCCCGTGACCGTCACGGGCGCCAGCGTATGCGTATCGCCCGCGGAGGCTGGCGCGGGCGCCAGCGTCCACGTGTTGCCCGATTGCGCGCGCGCCTGCAGGCCGCTGCCCGCCAGGATGCGCGAGAAGCCCGCGCCCACCGTATACGCGCCGTTCAACCCGTCCGAACGCCGCCCCCGCACCAGCGCCGGATCGAACGACAGCACCACGCCCGCGCTGCGCGCGAACTGCGTCAGCGCATCGGCCAGCGGCCCTGCCGAAATCTGGAAACTGCGCTGGCCATTGGCGGCTGCCGCCGCGTCTGCGGCTGGCGTGGACTGCGCCCAGGCCGCGGGCGCGCCGGCGGCCAGCGCTCCGGCGCACGACACGGCCAGGACGGCTTGACGGCCGGCGGTCAGCGGTGCGCGCAGGCGGGTGTGGATTGAAGCGGACACAAACATCTCCCTGTACGGTGGTTTCTTTCTGCTTTCCGTACGGGGATGCAAAACCTGCAATGCGCCGGCAGGAAATTTGTAACGGTCAGGCGTCGCGCGGTCCGACCTGCAGCCAATAGTGCGTGTGGCGCGTGACGGTGATCGGCAGGGAGTGTTCCAGCGCATTGAGCGCGCGCTCGGCGTCGTCCAGCGGAAACACCCCGGAAAGCCGCAAGGCCGCCACCACGGGATCGACGCGGATGACGCCCACGCGCTGGCGGGCCAGGTATTCGGCAAAGTCGTCCAGCCGCCATTCCTTGGCCACCACCATGCCGTCCACCCACGCGAGCCGGTCCGGGTCCGTCGCGCCGCGCTGAAGTTCGCCGTCTTCGGCAGGGAACAGCCGTTCACCGGCGGCAAGCTGCGTCAGGACGCCATCGCGCAGCAGCGCCACGCTGCCTTCGTACACGCCCACGCGCGCGCCTTGCGCCGTTCGCCGCAGGTCGAACCGCGCGCGCTCGGCCTGCACTTGGCCGTCGCCGGTGTCCACGCGCAGCGTCCGCGCGCCCGGATACGGCTCGGCCTGCACCAGCATCTCGCCGCGCAAGAGCGCAATATCACGTACGTTGCCGCTGACGTTGACGCGCACGGCAGAATCGCTGTTCAGGGTGACGCGCAACCCGTCCGCCAGCGCAAGGGCCTGGCGTTCGCCCACGCGGGTGCTGTAGTCGGCGACCAGCCGCTGCCAGGGCGCATGACGGTAGCCGGCCCACCCGGTGGCGGCCACGCCGGCCACGGTCAACAGGCTGCGCAGCGCGGCGCGCCGGCTGCGCGAGGCGGGCGCGTTCAGCGCCGTGTGCGCCAACGCCGCCGGCACCCGGCGCGCATCGCGGCCGATGTCCTGCAGGCGGTCCCACGCGACGCGATGCGCGGGATCCTGCGCAATCCAGGCGCGGCACGACTCGCGCGTTTGCAGGTCCGCCACGCCCGATTGCAACCGGGTCCACCAGACAATGGCCTCGCGCACGACGGCCTCCGAAGGGGCGGCCTCCGAGGACCTGCCTGCGGGGGGCATGAGCTTCAGCGCGTCAGGCATGGATCGCCGCATAGCACGCGGACATCGCGCGCACCATGTATTGCTGCACGGAGCTCAACGACACATCAAGGCGTTCGGCGATCTCGGGATACGTCAGGCCGTCAAGCTGCGACAGCAGGAACGCGGCGCGCGCCTTCGGCGGCAGGCCGTCCAGCAGGCGATCCAAGTGCACCAGCGCCTGCAATTGCTCGGCCTGCGCCTCGGGCGACGGCGCATAGGTCTCGGGCACGCCGGCCAGATAGGCAAGGTACGCGTGTTCCAGCGCGGCGTGGCGCTGGTGGTCGACGACCAATCCCTTTGCGATGGTGGTGAGGAGCGCCCGGGCCTCGCTGGCCCGCACCTGCTTGCGGCCCTGGATCACCCTGACGAAGACGTCCTGCGCCAGATCCTCTGCACGGTGTTCGCAGCCCAGCTTGCGGCGCAGCCATCCGAACAGCCACGGGCGGTGATCTCGGTACAGGCCATCGACAGGCGCGACCTGGGCGTCGACGCACGGGGCCGATGAGGAAAGCAAGGTGGAAGACACGGATGAGACTGCGGCGCGGGACCAAAAGTCTCAAAATCTTAATTGATAATGACTTGCATTAACAATGATTGACCTCACCCGGCCCTGAAATTGCGGGCCGGGTGACGCATTACTACAACGTCGCGGCCAGGCGGCGTTCGGATTCCAGGTATTCGCGCGACTGCATTTCCATGATGCGCGAGACGGTCCGGTGAAACTCGTTGGCCAGCGCGCCTTCCGTGTAGATCTCTTCGGGCTCGCACTCGGCCGACATGATGAGCTTGACGCGATGGTCGTAGAACACGTCGATCAGCCAGGTGAAGCGGCGCGCCTCGGACGCCTGGCGCGGGCCCATGCGCGGCACGCCCGACAGGATCACGGCGTGGAAGCGGTTGGCCAGTTCCAGGTAGTCGTTCTGCGAGCGCGGACCGCCGCACAGCGTGGCAAAGTCGAACCACACCACCGAGCCGCCCAGCGCCAACGCGCGGATCTCGCGATGCTCGATGTGCAGCACGGGCTCTTGCGGAGGCGTGTCGGCCAGCGCGTCGAAGGCCGCCTGCAGCGCCTTCTGCGCATGCTCGTCCAGCGGCGTGTGATAGCTCTGCACCTGCTCCAGCGAGCGGCGGCGGTAATCGATGCCCGCATCCACGTTCATCACGTCCATGCGCGACTGGATAAGCGCGATGGCGGGCAGCACGCGGTCACGGTGCAGGCCGTCGGTATACAGCGTGGAGGGTTCGTAGTTGGACGTCATCACGAACGACGTGCCGTATTCGAACAGCTTGAGCAGCAGGCGGTGCAAGATCATTGCGTCCGCCACGTCGGACACATGGAATTCGTCAAAGCAGATCAGCCGGTAGCGCTTGGCCACGCGCTTGGCGACCTCGTCCAGCGGATCCTGCATGCCCTTGACGTCCTCGAGCTCGCGATGCACACCGCGCATGAATTCGTGAAAGTGCAGGCGCGTCTTGCGCACCACCGGCACGGTGGCATAGAACGCATCCATCAGGAAGCTCTTGCCGCGGCCCACACCGCCCCACAGGTACACGCCGCGCGGCACGTCGGGACGGTTCAGCAGCTTTTTCAGCGCGTTCGAGCGCATCGACTTGAACTTGACCCATTCGTCGTAATAGCGCTGCAAGCGGTCGATCGCCTTCTTCTGCGCGTCGTCGGGCTTGTAGCCGCGTTCGGCCAATGCGTGTTCGTAGTAGTCGCTGACGTTCATAGGGGAACCGGATCAGGCTGAAATGGTAATGGCGGTAAAGAAAAGGGCGGGTCCTGGAACCCGCCCCCGGTCTTGCAGCAGTCAGTCGCGGCTTAGAAGTTCAGCGCGCGCTTGTCCACGGCCAGCGCGGCTTCCTTCACGGCTTCCGACAGGGTCGGGTGCGCGTGGCAGATGCGGGCGATGTCTTCGGCGGCGCCGCGGAATTCCATGATGGTCACGGCTTCCGAGATCAGTTCCGAGGCCATCGGGCCCACGATGTGCACGCCCAGGACTTCATCGGTCTTGGCATCGGCGATCACCTTGGCAAAGCCGGTGGTGTCGCCCAGCGCGCGGGCGCGGCCGTTGGCCAGGAACGGGAAGCTGCCCGCCTTGTACTCGCGACCTTCGGCCTTGAGCTGCTGTTCGGTCTTGCCGACCCAGGCGATTTCCGGCGAGGTGTAGATGACCCACGGCACGGTGTCGAAGTTGACGTGGCCATGCTGGCCGGCGATACGCTCGGCAACCGCCACGCCTTCTTCTTCAGCCTTGTGCGCCAGCATCGGGCCGCGCACCACGTCGCCCACTGCCCAGACGTTCGGCAGGTTGGTCTTGCAGTCGCCGTCCACGGCCACGAAGCCGCGTTCGTCCAGCTTCAGGCCCACGGCGTCGGCGTTCAGGCCGCCGGTGTAGGGCACGCGGCCGATCGAGACGATCAGCTTGTCCACGACCAGCTTCTGCTCGGCGCCCTTGGCGTCGACGTAAGGCACGGTCACGGACTTGGCGGTCGCCTTGATCTCGCCGATCTTGACGCCCATCTGGATGTTCAGGCCTTGCTTGGTGAAAGCCTTCAGGGCTTCCTTGGCCACTTGCCCGTCGGCGGCAGCCAGGAATTCCGGCATCGCTTCCAGGATGGTGACTTCCGAACCCAGGCGGCGCCACACGCTGCCCATTTCCAGACCGATCACGCCAGCGCCGATGACGCCCAGCGTCTTGGGCACGGCGCCGATGTTCAGTGCGCCGTCGTTGGACAGCACGACCTTTTCGTCGAACGGCAGGCCGGGCAGTTCACGCGCCGACGAGCCGGTGGCGACCACGACGTGCTTGGCAACCAGGTCTTCCTCGGCGGTGCCGGTGACCTTGATGGCCCAGCCGCCTTCCACCTGGCCGCTGAACGCGCCCTTGCCGTGGAAGAACGTGACCTTGTTCTTCTTGAACAGGTACAGGATGCCGTCGTTGTTCTGCTTGACCACCGTGTTCTTGCGGCCGATCAGCGTGTCGAGCTTCAGGCTGACGCCCTTGACTTCGATGCCGTGCTCGGCGAAGTGGTGGTTGGCTTGCTCGTAGTGTTCCGACGATTGCAGCAGCGCCTTGGACGGGATGCAGCCGACGTTGGTGCAGGTGCCGCCGGGAGCCGGGCCGCCTTGGCCGTTCTGCCAGGCGTCGATGCAGGCGACCGACATGCCGAGCTGCGCGGCGCGGATGGCGGCGATGTAGCCGCCGGGGCCTGCGCCGATCACGACGACGTCAAATTGTTTGGACATAGTGTTCTCGCGAATGAGGGGTGAAGAAGCGCACTTCCTGCCCAGCGGGGTCGTGCTGCGGGCCGGCGGGGAGCCGGCCCGGGCGCCGCGCGACTTGCGGGTCGCGTTCGGCGCCGGCCAGGGGCGTCGAGATTACAGGTCCAGCAACAGGCGCTGCGGATCTTCCAGGGCGTCCTTCATGGCGACCAGGCCCAGCACGGCTTCGCGGCCGTCGATGATGCGGTGGTCGTAGGACAGGGCCAGGTAGTTCATCGGGCGGATGACGATCTGGCCGTTTTCGACGACGGCGCGATCCTTCGTGGCGTGCACGCCCAGGATGGCCGATTGCGGCGGGTTGATGATCGGGGTCGACAGCATCGAGCCGAACACGCCGCCGTTGGAGATCGAGAACGTGCCGCCGGTCATTTCTTCGATGCCCAGCTTGCCGTCAGCGGCGCGGCGGCCGAAGTCGGCAATGGTCTTCTCGATGTCGGCGATCGACAGCTGGTCGGCGTTGCGCAGGATCGGCACCACCAGGCCACGCGGGCTGCCGACAGCGATACCGATGTCGAAGTAGCCGTGGTAGATGATGTCCTTGCCGTCGATCGAGGCGTTGATCAGCGGGTACTTCTTCAGCGCGGCAACGGCGGCCTTGACGAAGAACGACATGAAGCCCAGCTTGATGCCGTGTTCCTTTTCGAACTTGTCCTTGTACTTGGCGCGCAGGTCGATGACGGCCTGCATGTTGACTTCGTTGAACGTGGTCAGGATCGCGTTTTCCTGCTGCGATTGCAGCAGGCGCTCGGCGATGCGGGCGCGCAGGCGGCTCATCGGCACGCGCTGTTCCGGACGGCCGTCCAGCGACAGCGTGGTCGGGGCGGGCGCGGCGGCAGCCTTGGCCGGCGCGGCCTTGGGCTGGGCGCTGGCGGCCAGGGCGTCGCCCTTGGTCACGCGGCCATCGCGGCCGGTGCCCGACACGGAAGCGGCGTCAACGCCCTTCTCGGCCAGGATCTTCGAGGCGGCGGGCGAAGCGACGCCGGCAGCGGCGGTCGAGGCCGGGGCGGCAGCGGCGGGCGCCGGCGCGGCGGCGGCTTGCTCAGCGGCCTTGGGGGCTTCGGCCGGTGCGGTGGCGGCGGCGGCAGCCTTGGCGGCGGTGTCGATGCGGGCCAGCACTTCGCCGGAGGTCACGGTGCTGCCATCGCCCTTGACGATTTCGGACAGCACGCCCGAGGCGGGGGCCGGCACTTCCAGCACGACCTTGTCGGTTTCGACTTCGATCAGGATTTCGTCGGCTTCAACGGCAGCGCCCGGCTGCTTCTTCCAGGTCAGCAGGGTGGCTTCGGAAACGGATTCGGAAAGTTGGGGAACGACGACGTCGGTAATAGCCATTTTGTTTATTCCGTAGAGAGTGTGTTCTTGTCACGCGGCGCGGCAAGGTTCGAAACGGGGTTCCGGAACGCTTGCCGCCCGCGGCGCGTGCATCAAGCAAGAGTTACTTCGTCAACATGACCTTGAACTTGGGCGCGAAGGCCGTTTCGATCAGGGCCTTCTGCTGCTCCTGGTGCTTGGCCAGGTAGCCCACGGCCGGCGATGCCGACGCGGCACGGCCTGCGTAGCCAAGCTTCTGGCCTTCGACCATGTTCTCGTACACGTGATGCTGAACGTAGAACCAGGCGCCTTGGTTCTGGGGTTCGTCCTGCACCCAGATCACTTCGGTTGCCTTGGGGTACTTGCGCAGTTCGGCTTCGAACGACTTGTGCGCAAACGGATACAGCTGCTCGACGCGGATGATGGCGACGTTGTCGGCGCCACGCTCGCGGCGGGCGTTGACCAGGTCGTAGTAAACCTTGCCCGAGCAAGCCAGCACGCGCTTGACCTTGCTGGCGTCGATGGCCTCGTCGACCTCGCCGATGACCGGGCGGAAGCTGCCGCCGGCCAGATCGGTCAGGGGCGATCCGGCGTCCTTGTTGCGCAGCAGCGACTTCGGCGTGAACAGCACCAGCGGCTTGCGGAACGGACGGATCATCTGGCGGCGCAGGACGTGGAAGATCTGCGAAGCCGAGGTCGGCTGAATCACCTGCATGTTGTTGTCGGCGCACAGCTGCAGGAAGCGCTCGATGCGGCCCGACGAGTGCTCGGGGCCCTGGCCTTCGTAGCCGTGCGGCAGCATCAGCGTCAGGCCCGACTGGCGGCCCCACTTGGCTTCGCCGGAGCTGATGAACTGGTCGATCACGACCTGGGCGCCGTTGACGAAGTCGCCGAACTGGCCTTCCCAGATGACCAGCGTGTTCGGTTCGGCGCTGGAGTAACCGTATTCAAAGCCCAGCACCGCCTCTTCGGACAGCACGGAGTCGATGACGGTGAACGGCGCCTGGCCTTCCGACACGTTCTGCAGCGGAATGTAGGTGCCGTCGTTCCAGCGTTCGCGGTTCTGGTCGTGCAGCACGGCGTGGCGGTGCGTGAACGTGCCGCGGCCCGAATCCTGGCCGGTGATGCGGATGGCGTAGCCCGAGGACACCAGGGTCGCGAAGGCGAGGTGTTCGCCCATGCCCCAGTCCAGGTTCATTTCGCCCTTGGCCATCGTGCGGCGGTCGTTCAGCAGCTTGGCGACCAGCGGGTGCACCGTGAAGCCTTCCGGCACGGTGGTGATGCGTTCGCCGATGCGCTTGAGTTCAGCCAGCGGCACGGCGGTGTCGGCCTGGTCGGTCCACTTGGCGCCCAGGAACGGCGACCAGTCGATGGCGTACTTGCTCTTGTAGTCGGTCAGCACCGGTTCGATGGTGCGTTGGCCGTCTTCCATGAGCTGGCGGTAGTCCTTGACCAGCTGATCGGCTTCGCCGTCGGCCAGCACGCCTTGCGTGGTCAGCTTGTCAGCGTACAGCTTGCGCGTGCCGGGGTGGTGGCCGATGCGCTTGTACATCAGGGGCTGCGTCAGCGACGGGGTGTCCTGCTCGTTGTGGCCCAGCTTGCGGAAGCAGACGATGTCCACGACGACGTCGTGGCGGAACTGCAGACGGTAGTCCAGCGCCAGCTTGGTGACGAACACCACGGCTTCGGGATCGTCGCCGTTGACGTGGAACACCGGGGCTTCGATCATCTTGACCACGTCGGTGCAATACAGCGTCGAACGCGAGTCACGCGGGTCGGACGTGGTGAAGCCGATCTGGTTGTTGATGACGATGTGCAGCGTGCCGCCCGTACCGTAGCCGCGCGTCTGCGCCAGGTTCAGGGTTTCCATCACGACGCCCTGGCCGGCAAAGGCCGCGTCGCCGTGCACCAGCACCGGCAGCACTTGCTTGCCTTCGGCATCGCCGCGGCGTTCCTGGCGGGCGCGTGCGCTGCCTTCGACGACGGGGTTGACGATTTCAAGGTGCGACGGGTTGAACGCCAGCGACAGGTGGACGGGGCCGCCGCGCGTGGACAGGTCGCTCGAGAAGCCGTTGTGGTACTTCACGTCGCCGTCGGTCAGGCCTTCGGCGTGCTTGCCTTCGAACTCGGCGAACAGGTCGCCGGGCATCTTGCCCATGATGTTCACGAGCAGGTTCAGGCGGCCGCGGTGGGCCATGCCGACCACGATTTCCTGGACGCCGTTTTCACCGGCGTGGTTGACTACTTCGTCCATCGAGGCGATGAAGCTTTCGCCGCCTTCCAGCGAGAAGCGCTTCTGGCCGACGTACTTGGTGTGCAGGAAGCGTTCCAGGCCTTCGGACTCGGTGAGCTGCTGAAGGATGTGGCGCTTTTCTTCCGCGGTGTACGTGGGCGCGCCCAGCGTGGTTTCCAGGCGTTCCTGGATCCAGCGCTTGGCGGCGGGGTCGGAGATGTGGGTGAATTCTGCACCGATGCTGCGGCAGTAGGTGTCGCGCAGCGCCTTCAGGATGTCGCGCAGCGTCATCGTGCTGGCGGTCGTGAAGTAGGTGTTGGTGGCCGAGTACGTCTGGTCCAGATCGGCTTCGGTCAGGCCGTAGAAGGCGGGATCGAGCTCGGGGATCGGCGGACGTTCCTGGCGCTTGAGCGGATCGAGGTCGGCCCAGCGCGAACCCAGCGAACGGTAGGCGGCAATCAGCGATTGCACCGAAACCTGCTTGCTGGCCACGCTCAGGTCGGGTTCGGCGCAGCGTTGCACGAAGGCATTGGCCTTGGCGCGCTGGGCGAACGATTCGACGATGGGAGCGTGGGCCTGGTCGCGAGTGGATTCCTGGCCGTCGGTTGCGGGAGCGTGCTGCAATTGGTCGAAATATTCGCGCCAGTTGTCAGGTACCGAACCGGGGTTATCGAGGTAGGCTTCGTAAAGCTCCTCGACATACGGGGCATTACCCCCAAAGAGGTAAGACGTGGATAGAGATTCTATTTCCGAAGACATATCGCTTCACCTTTACGAGTGCTTCACTCGAGACGATGCAGGAAAACCTTCCGCGACACGGGCTTCCCGTTAGGCGGATAGCAGGGGCAGAAGGCGCGTACAAGCCTTGAAAGCCTATGGTCGAGAAGTATAACCCTTTGAGTTTACGGGCGTCTTCCCGCATTTCCGTGACGCGAAAGCCCTTTCGGAATGCCGTCATGCAGCAACGGAATGTCCGTCCAACCCCTTCCAATGCGCCGTCTACGCGCCACCAAAATCGGTCAATGCAAAATGCCGCAGCGCGTCATTTTGAATAGCAGAAAAGGCAAGTGTTGCATTTACGCCGCGTCAAACAGGCAGCGCAGTGGTCGACATGATCTCTTTCAGTACGAAAAAGGTGCGAATTTGGCGTACGCCAGGCAGCTTGATGATCTCGCCCGCATGCAGCTTGTTGAATCTTTCCAGATCGCGGATGCGCAGCATCAGGAAGTAGTCGAATTCGCCTGCCACCAGGTGGCATTCCAGGCAGCCGCTGATGCTCTTGGCCGCTTCCTCGAAGTCGGTGAACGAGTCGGGTGTGGAACGGTCAAGCACCACGCCCACGATGACTAGCGTGGCCATGTCCACGTCGGCAGGTTCCAGCAGCGCGACCGTCTTTCGGATGATGCCTTCGCTTTTGAGCCGCTCGACGCGCCGCAGGCACGCCGCCGGACTGAGATGCACGCGCGCGCTCAGGTCCAGATTGGTGATCTGCGCGTCGTCCTGAAGAATGCGCAGGATCTGGCGGTCGATGCGGTCCAGCGTGAACACGGCGGCCATGGAATGCGTCCCTGAAAATTAAATTTGGTCGCGGTTTTTAATTTAGAAATATTAATTGCATAAACACCAATAAACGAAGTTTCGATTTGGCGGATTGAAAAAAAACGCAATTGACCCCTCAAGCCCATGATTTCTATGATTTTTGCGAACCCTGCCAAAAAGCGCAGGCCGCCCGAATCATCAGGAGCCACCATGGATCTGCAACGCTTTCCCCGTCATCGCCTGACCTTCGGCGATACCCCGATCGAAAAGCTGGACCGCCTTTCACAGCATCTGGGCGGCAAGGTCGAGATTTACGCCAAGCGCGAGGACTGCAACAGCGGCCTGGCATTCGGCGGCAACAAGCTGCGCAAGCTTGAATACCTGATCCCGCAGGCGCTGGAGCAAGGTTGCGACACGCTCGTCACCATCGGCGGCATCCAATCCAACCACACGCGCATGGTCGCGGCCGTGGCCGCCAAGCTGGGATTGGCCTGCGTGCTGGTGCAGGAAAACTGGGTGGATTATTCGGATGCGGTCTACGACCGCGTCGGCAACATCATGATGAGCCGCCTCATGGGCGCGGACGTGCGGCTGGTCGACCAGGGTTTCGACATCGGCTTTCGCCGCAGTTGGGAAGAGGCGCTTGAAGAAGTGAAACGCCGCGGCGGCAAGCCCTATGCGATTCCCGCGGGCGCGTCCGACCATGAGCTGGGCGGGCTGGGCTACGTGGGCTTTGCCGAAGAGGTGCGCCGCCAGGAAGCCGATCTGGGATTCAAGTTCGACTACATCGTCGTCTGCGCGGTCACGGGCAGCACGCAGGCCGGCATGGTCGTGGGCTTTGCCGCCGACGGCCGCGCCAACCGCGTCATCGGCATCGACTCCTCCGCCACGCCGGAGCAGACGCGCGCCCAGGTCCTGCGCATCGCGCGGCGCACCGCCGACCTCGTCGGACTGGAAAGACCCATCGAAGACAAGGACGTGGTGCTCGACACACGTTACGCCTATCCCGCGTATGGCCTGCCGTCAGCCGAAACCAACGATGCCATCCGTACCTGCGCCCGCCTGGAAGGCATGATGACCGACCCGGTGTACGAAGGGAAATCCATGCAGGGGATGATGGACATCATCCGCAAAGGCGAGATTCCCGCCGGTTCGAAGGTTCTGTATGCGCACCTGGGAGGGGTGCCGGCGATCAACGCCTACAGCTTTCTCTACCGCAACGGATAGCGGCGGCTTCGGCGTCATGGGGTGGCTTTGCGGGGACTTGCGGTGATGCCGAGCTCCCCATAGGGCAACCCAGGATGGCGCGGTAGGGACATTTGATGTACATACTTTGTATACACAAATCCACCCGCGAATCGTGTGTTGCCATGCCACGGTTTCGCGTTCCCCCGCCCGCCCATGCCCGCCTACGATTCCACCAAGCCCTACCCCCGCGACCTGGTCGGCTACGGCCGCAATCCACCTCACGCGCAATGGCCAGGCAACGCGCGGATTGCGGTGCAGTTCGTCCTGAATTACGAGGAAGGCGGCGAAAACAGCGTGCTGCATGGCGACGCCGGCTCCGAGCAATTCCTGTCCGAAATGTTCAGCCCCGCCAGCTATCCGGACCGGCATCTCAGCATGGAAGGCATCTATGAATACGGTTCGCGGGCGGGCGTGTGGCGCATCCTGCGGGAATTCGAAAAGCGCCAGCTGCCGCTGACGGTGTTCGGCGTCGGCATGGCGCTGCAACGCCATCCGGACCTGACCGCGGCGTTCGTGGAACTGGGGCATGAAATTGCCTGCCACGGCTGGCGCTGGATCCACTACCAGAATGTGGATGAAACCACCGAGCGCGAGCACATGCGCCTGGCTATCGACGCCATCACATCGCTGACCGGCACGCGGCCGCTGGGCTGGTACACCGGCCGCGACAGCCCCCGCACCCGCACGCTGGTCGCCGACGACGGTGGATTCGAGTACGACAGCGACTATTACGGCGACGACTTGCCCTTCTGGATGCAGGTGCGCAAATCGGATGGCGCCACGGCGCCGCAGCTCATCGTGCCTTACACGCTGGACTGCAACGACATGCGCTTCGCGCTGCCGCAGGGCTTTTCCCACGCAGATCCCTTTTTCCAGTACCTGAAGGACAGCTTCGACGCGTTGTATGCCGAAGGCGGCGAGGCGCCCAAGATGCTCAGCATCGGCATGCACTGCCGCCTCTTGGGCCGGCCCGGCCGCATCGTTGCCCTGCAGCGTTTCCTGGATCACATCGCGCGCCACGATCGCGTCTGGGTGTGCCGCCGGCTGGACATCGCGCGGCACTGGAAAACCACCCACCCCTACCTCTCCGACCGTTGAACAGGACGACCATGACCAACAATCTGAACGAGCCGAACGTCGAGCCGCGCCCGCACAGCCGCCACGGCGAAACCGGCATGGGCAGCGACATCTGGGACTGGCACGAGGCGCTCAGCGTCTACAGCGATCCGGGCTACGCCGAAAAAGGCCAGCTCACGGTCACCTACCTGACCGACGCGCACCGCGCCTGCGCCGCGCGCATCTCGCAATGGATGCGAGACTGCGGCTTTGACGAGGTCGGCATCGACGCCGTCGGCAATGTGGTGGGACGCTATCGCGCCGCCCAGTCCGGCGCGCCGGTCCTCATGACCGGCAGCCACTTCGACACGGTGCGCAACGCCGGCAAGTACGACGGCCGGCTTGGCATCTTCGTGCCCATGGCCTGCGTGCGCGCGCTGCATCGCGAGAACCGGCGCCTGCCGTTCGACATGGAGGTGATCGCCTTCGCCGAGGAAGAAGGCCAGCGCTACCGGGCCACGTTCCTGGGCTCGGGCGCGTTGATTGGCAGCTTCAATCCCGACTGGCTCGCGCAGAAGGATGCGGACGGCATCACCATGCGCGAGGCCATGATGCACGCGGGCCTGGACATCGACGGGATTGCCCGCCTGCGGCGCGATCCGGCCGATTACCTGGGCTTTGTCGAGGTGCACATCGAGCAGGGTCCGGTCCTGTATGAAATGGGGCTGCCGCTTGGCGTCGTCACGTCCATCAACGGCTGCGTGCGCCATCAGGTGCAGATCCTGGGCCTGGCCAGCCATGCCGGCACCACGCCCATGAACCGGCGGCGCGACGCGGCCGTCGCGGCCGCCGAGCTGGCGCTCTATGTTGAACGCCGCGCCGCCCGCGATGGCGATTCGGTCGGCACGGTAGGCATGTTCGAGGTGCCCAGCGGATCGATCAACGTCGTGCCGGGCGAGTGCCGCTTCAGCCTGGACCTGCGCGCTCCCAGCGATGTGCAGCGCGACGCGCTGGTCGATGACGTGCTGGCCGAGCTGGCCGCCATCTGCGCGCGGCGCGGTCTGCGCTATTCGATTGAAGAAACCATGCGCGCCGCCGCCGCGCCCAGCGATCCTCGCTGGCAGCAGCGCTGGGAGCGCGCGGTCGACGCGCTGGGCGTCCCCGTGCACCGCATGCCCAGCGGCGCCGGCCACGACGCCATGAAGCTGCACGAGATCATGCCGCAGGCGATGCTCTTCGTGCGCGGCCAGAACAACGGCATCAGCCACAACCCCCGCGAATCCACCACCAGCGACGATATCGAACTTGCCGCGCAAGCCATGCTGGGCTTGCTCGACGCGCTGGCCAACGAAACCTCGACATAATGCCATGACCGATTACGCCCGACTCGACGCCTGGGTGGACGCCCATTTCCACGAAGAAGTCCGCTTCCTGCAAGAACTGGTGCGCGTGCCCACCGACACGCCGCCCGGCAACAACGCCCCGCACGCCGAGCGCACCGCGCAACTGCTGCAGGATTTTGGCCTGCACGCCGAAGCGCACCCCGTGCCGGCCCAGGCCGTCGCGGACTACGGCATGCAGTCCATCACCAACCTCATCGTGCGCCGCGAATACGGCGGCGCAGGCCCGCGCATCGCGCTCAACGCGCACGGCGATGTGGTGCCGCCCGGCGACGGCTGGAAGCACGATCCCTACGGCGCCGAGATCGAGGACGGCTGCCTGTACGGCCGCGCCGCAGCCGTCAGCAAGAGCGACTTCGCCAGCTTCACGTTTGCGCTGCGGGCGCTGGAAGCCGTCGCCATGCCGTCGCGCGGTGCGGTGGAGCTGCACTTTACGTACGACGAGGAATTCGGCGGTCTGCTGGGTCCGGGCTGGCTCCTGGAGCAGGGATTGACCCGCCCCGACCTGATGATCGCGGCCGGCTTCAGCTATGAAGTCGTCACCGCGCACAACGGCTGCCTGCAGATGGAAGTGACGGTGCACGGCAAGATGGCCCACGCCGCCATCCCAAGCAGCGGCGTCGACGCCTTGCAAGGCGCCGTCGCGATTCTGAATGCGCTGTATGCGCAGAACGCGCATTACCAGGCGATCACGTCGCAGGTCCCGGGCATTTCGCATCCGTACCTGAACGTGGGGCGGATCGAAGGCGGCACAAACACGAACGTGGTCCCAGGCAAGGTCAGCTTCAAGCTGGACCGCCGCATGATTCCCGAAGAAAACGCCACAGAGGTCGAGGCCGACATCCGGCGCATCATCGAAGAAGCCGCGGCTTCATGTCCCGGTATCCGCGTCGAGATCAAGCGGCTGCTGCTGGCCAATTCGATGCGCCCGCTGCCCGGCGCGCAGCCGCTGGTGCAGGCCATCCAGCAACATGGGGAGGCCGTGTTCGGCGAACCCATCCCCGCGATGGGCACACCGCTCTACACCGACGTGCGCCTGTACGCCGAAGCCGGCATCCCCGGCGTGATCTACGGCGCGGGCCCGCGCACGGTGCTGGAATCGCACGCCAAGCGCAACGACGAGCGCATCAATCTGGAAGACCTGCGCCGCGCGACGAAGGTCATTGCACGCACGCTGGCGGATTTGCTGCACTAAGCCAGCCGCATCACCCGCCGCCAGAACAGCACGGCCACCATGACAAACACGGCCAGCCCGAGGTAGGACGCCATGCCGGCGAACGCCTCTCCCGCGATCGCCAGCGGCGCCTCGGAGCCCGTGCCGCCGATGATGGCCGCCATCAGCACGCCCACCAGGCTCTCGCCCACGATCAGGCCCGAGGCGATCAGCACGCCGCGGCGGTTGGCCGCCTCGGCGAAGCGGTCGTAGGGCTGGTTGGCGGCGGCGGCGCGGCGGCGCAGGGCGCGCTCAAGCAGCCAGGCGAGCAGCGCGCCCGCCACGATGGGCGCGGCGACGGTCGGCGGCAGGTAGATGCCGATGCCGACCGCCAGCACGGGAATGCGCGCCACCTTGCAGGTGCGCTTCATGATCTCGTCCACCACGATCAGCCCCACGCCCACCGCCATGCCGATCAGGATCATCGTCCAGTTCAGCTGATGGGTGAAGATGCCGCGCGTGATCGCCAGCATCAGCGTGGCCTGCGGCGCGGACAGCGCCTGCGAGGCGTCCATGCCCTCGCGCGGCATCGCGTCCGCAAACCCGTATGCGTTGTACAGCAGCTCCAGCACCGGCGAAATCACCGCCGCGCCCACGACGCAGCCGATCAGCAGCGCGACCTGCTGACGCCACGGGGTGGCCCCCACCAGCCAGCCGGTCTTCAGGTCCTGCAGGTTGTCGTTCGAAATCGACGCCACCGCCACCACGGCCGAGGTGCTGAAGATCGCCAGGGCAATCGCCATCTGCACGCCGTTTTCCAGCGCCATCAGCTCGCCGCCCACGCCCAGCATCAGCACGGACACCAGGACGATGGCGACGATGCCCACGCCGGAAATCGGGCTGGTCGACGACCCCACCAGGCCGGCCATGTAGCCGCAAGCCGCGGCCACCAGAAAACCGAACACAAAGGCGAAGAGGACCGCGTAGGCGACCAGCTTCCAGATGGCGCCGGCCGACAGCGGCGTGCCCGACAGGAACACCTGGAACGTGAAGACCAGGATTGCCACCAGCACCAGCGTCACGGCCGAGATCCAGCCCGCCGACAGGTCGCGTTCGGTGCGCGGCGCGGTGCCCGCTCGGGCCGCGCCCTCCTTGGTCAAGGCCGAAAACGAGGCCTTCACGCCGCGCGCCATCGGCACGAACAGCGTCGCCAGCGTCCAGATCGCGCCCACGCCGATCACGCCCGCGCCAATGAAGCGCACCTGCGAGGACCACAGCCCCGTGGCATAGGATGCCAGCGTCGCGCCCGCGGGCATGTCGCCCATGGCGGTCAGGATGGGCACCGCGATGCCCCACGCAATGACCAACCCCGTCAACATCGCCAGCCCGGCGACGATGCCGATCAGGTAGCCCGCACCCAGCAGCGCCAGCGAAAAGCCCATCGGCAGCCTGAACACGGCGCCGCCCAATGCAAACCAGCCGCTGACGCTGTCGCCCAGCACGCGCAGCCCGCTGGCGGCAAAGCTGACCACGGCCGCCGCGACGCCCCCGGCGACGATGTCGCCCATGCCGGTGGCGGCGGGTTTGGCCGACGCGTGCGCGCCGGTCTGCGGTGCGTCCTGCGCGCGCTCGGCGCTGCCCACCCGCAGAATCTCCGCCGCCGCCACGCCTTCCGGATACGGCAGGTTGCTCTGCACCACCATCACATGGCGCAGCGGAATCGTGAACATCACGCCCAGCATGCCGCCGGCCGCGCAGATGCCCAGCGTCTGCCAGAACGGGAAGCCCTGCCAGTGGCCCATCATGACCAGCGCCGGCAGGATAAAGATGATGGCCGACAGCGTGCCGGCCGCCGAGGCCTGCGTCTGCACCATGTTGTTTTCAAGGATGTTGGCGTCCTTGAACATGCGAAGGACCGACATCGAGATCACGGCCGCCGGAATGGCCGACGAGAACGTCAGGCCCACTTTGAGCCCCAGGAACACGTTCGAGGCGGTGAAGATGACGGTGATCAGCGCGCCGAGCAGGACGCCCCGGACGGTCAGCTCGGGCAGCGTGACCTCCGGCGGAACGCGGATGGGCTGGGTCATGGGTTTCTCCCTATTGATAGCCGCGCATTCTAGCGCCAGACCGTCCACCCCGTGGTCACCAGCGGTAAGCGCGATCGTGCAGTGGAACCTGCCGTGCCGCAGGATCCTGGCGAAAGATTATGCTGAAAGCGCCGGATTTCCTTGCGGAATTTGATGACTCATGCCTCGGGCATGGGTCTAGCATGAGCAGTAAAAACAGGAGACGACTCACCATGCTCGACCCTCGCCAGCCCCTTTCCGGATCGGCCCTCCAGGACGACGCCGACCCCGCCGAAACCGCCGAATGGCGCGAAGCGTTGCAGTCCCTGCTGCAGGCCGACGGGGCCGAGCGCGCGGGCTACGTGCTGGACAGCGTCCTGGGCCACGCCGCCTCGCTCGGGCTGCGCGCCAACAGCCAGACCCGCACGGCCTACCTGAATACCATTCCCGCCGACCAGGAACCGCCCTTCCCCGGCAACCTGGCCGTCGAAGAGCGCATCGCCCGCATCAACCGCTGGAACGCGCTGGCGATGGTGGTGCGCGCCAATCAGGCGCATGGCGAGCTGGGCGGCCACATCGCCAGCTACGCGTCGGCCGCCGACCTGTTCGAAGTCGGCTTCAACCATTTCTTTCGCGCCCGCACGGACGGCAACCCGGGCGACATCGTCTACATGCAGCCGCATTCGGCGCCCGGCGTCTACGCGCGCGCCTTCCTCGAAGGCTTTCTGGGCGAAGACGACCTGGCGCATTTCCGCCAGGAAATTACCGCCACCACGCGCGGCTTGCGCGGCCTGTCCTCGTACCCCCATCCGTGGCTGATGCCGGATTTCTGGCAGTTCCCCACCGGCTCGATGGGCATCGGCCCCATCAACGCCATCTACCAGGCGCGCTTCATGCGCTATCTGGAACATCGCTCGCTGGTGCCCGGCGCCGATCGCAAGGTGTGGGGCATCTTTGGCGACGGCGAAATGGACGAGCCCGAATCCATTGCGGCGCTCACGCTGGCCGCGCGCGAAAAGCTCGACAACCTGATCTTCGTCGTCAACTGCAACCTGCAGCGCCTGGACGGCCCGGTGCGCGGCAACGGCCGCATCATCGACGAACTCGAAACCCTGTATGCCGGCGCGGGCTGGAACGTCATCAAGCTCGTCTGGGGCAGCGACTGGGACGCGCTGCTGCGCCGGGACACCGGCGGCGCGCTCGCCCGCGCCTTCGCCAACACCGTGGACGGCCAGTTCCAGACCTTCGCGGCCAACGATGGCGCGTTCAACCGCGCCCATTTCTTCAACCAGAATCCTGAGCTGGCGGCGCTGGTGGCCGACTGGTCCGACGACGCCATCGACCGCCTGCACCGGGGCGGCCATGACATGGTGAAGATCCACGCCGCCTACCACCGCGCCGCGAACCATCGCGGCCAGCCCACCGTCATCCTCGCGCAGACCAAGAAGGGGTTTGGCATGGGGACGGCCGGCCAGGGCAAGATGACCACCCATCAGCAAAAGAAGCTGGACGACGAAGCGCTGCTCGCGTTCCGCGACCGCTTCGCGCTGCCGATTTCCGACGCCGACTGCCTGGCGCTCAAGTTCTACCGCCCCGCCGACGACAGCGCCGAAATGCGCCATCTGCAGGCGCGCCGCGCCGCGCTGGGCGGCTATATCCCGCGCCGCAACGCCGAGGCCCCGCGGCTCGCGCCCCCGGACGCCGACCAATGGGCGCGCTTTGCGCTGGCGGCCGACGGCAAGGAGATGTCGTCCACGATGGCCATCGTGCGCATGCTGACCGCGCTGCTCAAGGACGCCACCGTGGGCCCGCGCATCGTGCCCATCGTCGCGGACGAGGCGCGCACCTTCGGCATGGCCAACCTGTTCCGGCAGATCGGCATCTATTCCGCGCAAGGCCAGCTCTATGAACCCGAGGACATCGGCTCGGTGCTGTATTACCGCGAGGCGCGCGACGGCCAGATCCTGGAAGAAGGCATCACCGAGGCCGGCGCCATCTCGTCCTGGACGGCGGCCGGCACCAGTTACTCGGTCAACGGCCTGCCGATGCTGCCGTTCTATATCTATTACTCGATGTTCGGATTCCAGCGCATCGGGGACCTGATCTGGGCAGCCGCCGACCAGCGCGCCCGGGGCTTTCTGATCGGCGCCACGTCGGGCCGCACGACACTGGGCGGCGAAGGCCTGCAGCACCAGGACGGCTCCAGCCACATCATGGCCGCCACCGTGCCCAATTGCCGCGCGTATGACCCGGCCTACGCCTTTGAGGTCGCCGTCATCGTCGAACATGGCATGCGGCGCATGCTGGACGAGCAACGCGATGAATTCTTCTACCTGACCGTCACGAACGAGAACCTGGCGCAGCCCGACATGCCCCGGGATCCCGCGACGCGCGAAGGCATCCTGCGCGGCCTGTACCGGCTGCGGCCCGCGCGCGGCAAGGCGCAGGTCCGCCTGCTGGGCGCCGGCCCCATGCTGCGCGAAGCCGAGCTGGCTGCCGCGCGCCTGCAGGACGAATTCGGCGTGGATGCGGAAGTCTGGAGCGTGACCAGCTTTTCGGAGCTGGCCCGCAGCGGCCGCCAGGCCGAGCGCGCACGCGTGCTGGGCCTGGAAGCGCCACAGGACCAGGACTGGGTGCACACCTGCCTCGCCGACAGCGACGCCCCGGTGATCGCGGCCAGCGACTACGTGCGCGCCGTGCCCGAACAGATTCGCGCCTACGTAAAAGCGCCCTACCGCACGTTGGGCACGGACGGTTTCGGGCGCAGCGACACGCGGGCGCGCTTGCGCGATTTCTTCGAGGTCGGCGCCGACTGGATCGTGCTGCATGCGCTGGACAGCCTGGACAGGCAGGACGATGCGCGCACCTTGCGCCGCGCCTTGAACGCCGGCAGCCGCCAGGCGCCACCGTGGGAAATCTAGGGTCTCATCCATTTCACCTCGTCCATCGGGGCGGCGCCGCGCACGCGTTTGCTTGATCAAAAGCGAACGCTCGCTGCACTGCAGCAACCAAGCACCCGCGCTTTCTGGTGAAATACGGGTGTTCCCTAAGCATTTCGCGATGAATACGGCGGGCCGCGAGCCCGCTTTTTGCATCCCTGTTTTTTTCCGTTAGCCCTTTCAGGCCCCGATCCCATGGACGAAACTCTCACCAAACTGGCGTTGGACTACCACGCCTATCCCACTCCCGGCAAAATCTCGGTCACCCCGACCAAGACCCTGGCCAACCAGGACGACCTGTCCCTGGCCTACTCCCCCGGCGTGGCTGCGGCTTGCATGGCCATTTTCGACCAGGGCGACGACGCCGCCTCCAAGTACACGTCGCGCGGCAACCTCGTGGGCGTGATCACCAACGGCACCGCCGTGCTGGGCCTGGGCAACATCGGTCCGCTGGCCGCCAAGCCCGTGATGGAAGGCAAGGGTTGCCTGTTCAAGAAATTCGCCGGCATCGACGTATTCGACATCGAACTCGCTGAAAACGATCCGGACAAGCTGGTGGACATCATTGCCGCGCTCGAGCCCACGCTGGGCGGCGTCAACCTTGAAGACATCAAGGCGCCCGAGTGCTTCTACATCGAAAAGAAGCTGCGCGAGCGCATGAAGATCCCCGTCTTCCACGACGACCAGCACGGCACCGCCATCATCTCGTCGGCCGCCATCCTGAATGGCCTGAAGGTCGTGAACAAGGACATCGGCTCGGTCAAGCTGGCCTGCTCCGGCGCCGGCGCCGCGGCCATCGCCTGCCTGGACCTGCTGGTTCACCTGGGCATCAAGCGCGAAAACATCTTCGTGGTCGACTCGCGCGGCGTCATCTGGGACGGCCGCGACGAGAACATGGAAGCCAACAAGAAGCGCTACGCGCAAAAGACCGACGCGCGCACGCTGGCCGACGTGGTCAATGGCGCCGACGTGTTCCTGGGCTGCTCGACCGCTGGCGTGCTGACCGCCGACATGGTCAAGACCATGGCCGACCGTCCGCTGATCCTGGCCCTGGCCAACCCGGAACCCGAAATCCGCCCCGAAATCGCCAAGGCCGCGCGCCCCGACTGCATCATCGCGACGGGCCGTTCGGACTACCCGAACCAGGTCAACAACGTCCTGTGCTTCCCCTTCATCTTCCGCGGCGCCATGGATGCCGGCGCTTCGCGCATCACCGAGGAAATGAAGCTGGCGTGCGTCAAGGCCATCGCCGACCTCGCCCAGGCCGAGCAGAACGATGAAGTGGCCCGCGCCTACGCTGGCCAGGAACTGTCGTTCGGTCCCGAGTACATCATCCCCAAGCCGTTCGACCCGCGCCTGATCGTCCAGATCGCGCCGGCCGTCGCGCAGGCCGCCGCCGACTCCGGCGTTGCCGCCCGTCCCATCGAGGACATCGAGGCCTACCGCCAGAAGCTGATGGGCTTCGTGTACCACTCGGGCCAACTGATGCGCCCGCTGTTCGCCCAGGCCAAGAAGGCGCCCAAGCGCGTCATCTACGCCGACGGCGAAGACGAGCGCGTGCTGCGCGCCGTGCAGACGGTTGCCGACGAGAAGCTGGCGTTCCCGATCCTGATCGGCCGTCCCGCCGTCATCGAAATGCGCATCCAGAAGGCCGGCCTGCGCCTCATCGCCGGTCAGCACTTCGAGATCGTGGATCCCGAAGACGACAGCCGCTTCAACGAAACCTGGAACGCGTACTACCAGTTGAAGGGCCGTGAAGGCGTGACGCCGGCCATCGCCAAGGCGATGATCCGCAAGCACAACACGCTGATCGGCGCGATGCTGCTGCGCCGTGGCGATGCCGACGCACTGCTGTGCGGCGTGGCCAGCAAGTACGACAACCAGCTCAAGTACATCGACGAAATCATCGGCAAGAAGGAAGGCCAGACCTACGCCGCCCTGAACGTGCTGATGCTGCCCGACCAGACGCTGTTCGTCACCGACACCCACGTCAACGAAAACCCGACGGCCGAGGAAGTCGCCAGCATCACGATCCAGGCCGCCGACGAAATGCTGCGTTTCGGCGTGGTGCCCAAGATCGCGCTGCTGTCGCACTCGAACTTCGGCAGCCGCATCACGGAATCGTCGCGCAAGATGGCCGCCGCGCGCCAGATCGTGCAAGACCGTGCCCCTGACCTGGAAGTCGACGGCGAAATGCACGCCGACGCCGCCCTGTCCGAAAAGATCCGCGTCCTGGCCTACCCGGACAGCACGCTGAAGGGCCCGGCCAACCTTCTGGTCATGCCCAATCTGGACACCGGCAACATCACGTACAACATGCTGAAGATGACCGGCAGCAATGGCGTCGCGATGGGTCCGATCCTGCTGGGCGCCGCGCGTCCCGTGCATATCCTGACCACCAGCGCCACCGTGCGCCGCATCGTCAACATGACGGCCCTGGCCGTGGTGGATGCGCAGCAGGAAGCCGCGGAAGAAGCCAAGAAGCGCCGCCGCTGATCGCACCCTCTGGCTGCACGCTCACGGGCGCCCCTCAAACGGGGCGCCCGTTTTCTTTTTTGGATGGTAAAACCTAGCTTGACCTTTACCTGGAGACGACATGCTGGCCGATGCAATGTATGCCTGGTTCCACTACCTGGCGATCTTCGTTCTGGTGGTGGTGCTCACCGCCGAAGCCGTATTGCTGCGGCCCGACCTGACGCCCGCCGGCGTCAAGCGCCTCATCATCTACGACCGCCTCTATGGCGCGAGCGCAGTCCTCGTCCTCGTCACCGGGGTGCTGCGGCTGACCGCCGGCGCCAAGGGCGCCGCGTTCTACATGGGCAATCCCTGGTTCCACGCCAAGATTTCGCTCTTTGTCGTCATCGCGCTCTGTTCCATTCCGCCCACGCTGACCTTCCTGCGCTGGGCAAAACAACGGCGCCAGGAACCAGAGTTCGTCCCGGCCCTGCCCGAGATCAAGCGCGCGCGCCGCTGGGTGATGATCGCTTCGCACCTGTTCATCTTCCTGCCGCTCTTCGCGGTGCTGATGGCGCGCGGCATCGGCTACTGATGCCTGCGGCTATGGGCAGCGGGCGCGCGCCGGGCGCGCCGGCTCCTTGCCATCGACGACGAACGTGTCAAAGCGGAACACACCCGCCGCTTCGTTGCTGACGATCTTGATGAACTCGCCTTGCGGCGCATGCATCACGGACATGCCTTCGGGCACGTCCTCGTGGCCGGGCCGAACCGCGGCCTGCCCGTTCCAAGGACTGAAGACGAGGACGCCCGGGTACGGTTCACGATCCTCCTCCGCGCCCCGCCGCGCGGTCTTGAACTGTGTGCCAGCGGGGTACGTCAGGCCGCCGAACTGCGTGCGGCACGCCAGCTCCGCGTCCGTGACGCGCAATACGTTGCGCGACGCATCCAGATAGAGCGTGGGCCGGCTGAGAAACAGCCCGAACAGCGGCACGGCCGCCTCGCTCTCCACCTCAAGCCGCCAGCGGTCGGCGTCCCGCGAACCATCCGTGTAGACCGTGCCGCTCGATCCGCGCAACGCCGTGCCTGCCGCGATGGCCAGGCCCGCGGCCTCGTTGCCCGGCGCCAGCACGCATTGTTCGAACGCCTTCATGGCGCCGTCCGGTTTGACGGCGAACTCGATGTCGTGCGCGCCGTCGCACGCCCAACCTTGCACGGTCTGCACGCCCGCGCCCCGCAGGATGACCGTGCGCGGGTGCCGGCCAAGCGTGGCATAGGTTTGCGCTTCGTACTCGGTATCCAGGTAGCGCCGGGCCGACGTTGCCTGAACGCCCAGCATGGGCACCGCTTGCGGAAAACTGGCTTCGACGTAGGTGTCGAGCTTGCCCTCGTCCTGCAGCGTCAGGCGCGTGCCGGCGGGCATAACCACGTCCCCGACCGTTGCCGACTCCTGCAATGTGACGCGCAGCGCCGCCTGCTTGCGATCGATGTCCCGGCCCACCTGCCACATCACCGCGTGGAACCACGCATAGAAGCTGAACGGCGCGGCCAGCGCCAGGCAAAGCACGAGGGACGTCTTCCAGTACTTGCGGACGGTGCGCCGGGCGCGGCCGCTGATGGCCAGGGCGATGCCCCAGCCCAACAACAACAGGCCGGCGAAGAAGCCGGCCGTGAGCAGAATGAAAAAACTGGCGCTGGGAAGTGCTATCGGAATCATGGCGGTGATGCTATCCGCAAAATTACTCACTAGCTAATTATCAGAATTTTATTAAAGACACCACTTCTCGGACCGACTGTAATCACACATGTCGCCGAGAAGTACGCCATAAACCTCTGAAAAGCACCGTCGGCGCATTGCATTTCAGCCAATTTGATAGACATCAACTTATGAAATCCAAAGTAATCATCGCGCTGGCCATCGGCGCCCTCGCTTCCACGTCGCAGCTGGCCTTTGCCTCGGACGGCACGATCAATTTCACGGGCGCCATATCCGCCAACACGTGCACCATCGATGGCAACGGCACCGGCAGCAAGAACTTCAACGTGCTCATGCCCACGGTCGGCGTCGATTCACTGACGGCCGCGGGCCAAACGGCCGGCACCACACCCTTCACCATCCGCCTGACCGCATGCACCCCGGGTACGGGCATGGTCCACACCCTGTTCGAACCCGGCGCCAACGGCAATGCCGCCACCGGCAACCTGACGATCGCCGCAGGGGGGGCCGCCAACGTCGAGATCCGCCTCCTGAATGGCGACGCGACGCCCATCAGCGTCACCGTCGCCGACGAGGCCCAGAACTCCAAGGCCGTCTCCCTGGCCAACGGCGAGGCCACGCTTCATTACCAGGCTCAGTATTTCGCGCTCGGCCAGGCAGGCGCGGGCAACGTGAACGCCACTGCCAAATACACCATCATTTATCAATAAGCCGCCCGGCTTGGCCTTGCGCTCGTTTGCAGCCGCCCGGATCAGTAGTCAAGCCCCCATTTACAGTCCGAGGAAACCGATGAACCCATTCAACGTAGCTCTTGCAGCCGGTGCATTGGCAGGCTGTATCTTCGCCGCCGCGCCGGCGACCGCATCCGTCGTCATTGGCAGCACCCGAATCGTCTATGAGGCCGGCCAGGCGGAAGTCAACGTCAAGCTCAAGAACGAGGGCGACCAGCCCGCGCTCACCCAGACCTGGATCGACACGGGCGACGCCAAGGCGGCGCCGGGGTCCATCCAGGTGCCCTTTATCGTGACCCCGCCCGTGTCCCGCATCGACCAGGGCAAGGGCCAGACCCTGCGCCTGATGCACACGGGCGAACCGATGCCTCAGGACAAGGAGTCCGTGTTCTGGCTCAACGTGTTGGAAATCCCGCCCAAGGACAAGGCCAATCAGAACCTCTTGCAGATGGCGTTCCGGTCGCGAATCAAGCTGTTCTACCGGCCCAAGGACCTCAAGGGCAAAGCCGAAGACGCACCCGCGCAGGTCAGCTGGCGCCTGGTCAAGTCCGGCAACCGCACCGCAATCGAAGCCACAAACCCCACGCCGTATCACATCACCTTCATCGAAATCAATGTGGCAAGCAACGGCAAGCGCGCCAAGTTCACCGACGGGGACATGCTGGCCCCGGGCGAAAAAAAGGTCCTTCCCCTTGTGGGCGACGTGGTCCAGGGCGCAGACGCCGAAGTCACGTACCGCTTCCTGAATGACCACGGCGGCGCAGTCAAAGGCACACGCGCCCTCAGCCCCGCCTAGCGCGGCATCAGCATGACCGGCCCGCACTGACCGGCCGGCGGTCCGCTTACCAAACCACCACCCGACGCCTGCAGGGGCGGCGCCATTGGCAGGCATCAGCCAGCCGATAGCGCCGCGCCTCACCACGCACCTGCCCATCATGGAACGTCTCGCCACCACGCCGCATTTCGCGCTCGCCGCGATCACGCTAAGCCTGCTCAGCGCAACTGCCTGGGCCGCCAGCAGCACCGAGCTCGCCGCGTTGGAAGCGGACGTGGAGTTCAACGACGCCTTCCTGAGCGGCGCGGAGGTGGACGTCAGCCAGTTCTCGCGCTCGAACAGCGCCATCCCGGGCTCCTACCGTCTCGACGTGCTGGTGAACGACCGCTGGCTGGGGCGTTCCGACGTGCGCATCGGCAAACCTTCGACCTCAAACGCGCCGCTTCAAGCCTGTTTCGACCCGGCGCTGGTCGAACTGGTGGGCATCGACCTCGCCAAGATCGACGCCGCGCGAGCCGGGCAGCTGACCGCCGGCCAATGTGTCCCGGTGACCTACCTGGTGAAGGAAGCGCATGCGGAGTTCGACGCGGGCGAACAGCGGCTGAACGTGACGGTGCCCCAGGCCTCGCTGATCCGGCAGGGCCGCGGGTTCGTGGACCCCAAGCATTGGGACGAAGGCGTGCCGGCGGCGCTCTTGAATTACAACGCGAACTTCTACACCTCCCGCGCCGATGGCAAGACGTCGACGCAGAGCTTTGCGGGTCTGAACGCCGGCGCGAACGCGGGCCCCTGGCGCTTGCGCCACACCGGCAACGCAACAAAGGGCAGCAAGAGCGGCCTGCAGTATCAAAGCGTGCAGACCAATCTGCGGCGCAACATCACCGGCATGAAGAGCCAGCTGGTGATCGGCGATGCCTTCACGGACGGGTCGACTTTCGACAGCGTCGGGTTCCGCGGCGTGCAGATGTCCAGCGACGATCGCATGTATCCCGAATCGCAGCGCGGCTTTGCGCCGACCCTGCGCGGCATCGCCAACACGAACGCGCGCGTCCAGGTGCGCCAGAACGGCAACATCATCTACGAAACCACCGTCGCCCCCGGTCCGTTCATCATTGACGACCTGTATGCCACCGGCTACGGCGGCGACCTGGAGATGGTGGTCAACGAAGCCGACGGCCGCGTCCTGGTGTCACGGGTTCCTTTCTCCAGCACGGTGAATTCGTTGCGCCCGGGTGTGACCCGCTACAGCGTCACCGCGGGCCAGTACCGCACGCCGCAGACGGCCGATCGGCCCCTGATGGCGCAAGCGACCGTTCAGCATGGGATCAACAACCTGGTGACCGCCTATGGCGGCCTGACCGGGGCTCAGGGCTACGGCGCCGTGTTGGGCGGCGCTGCGCTAAACACGGATTTTGGCGCGTTTGGCCTGGACGTCACGCAGGCGGCCACGCGCCTGCCCAAGGAAAAAAACCGCAATGGGCAGAGCGTCAAACTGGGCTACTCCAAGTTCCTGGAGCCCACGCGCACCAACCTCACGCTTGCGGCCTACCGCTATTCCAGCCGCGGCTACCTGAGCATGGCCGACGCCATGGAACTGAGATCCCGGCAAGAGCTGGGGCAAGGCGCTGGCCCGTATGGAACGCAACGAGGCCGTCTGCAGGCGACGATCAATCAAAACCTGCCGGCCGGTTATGGATCCCTGCATTTCACGGGTTCGACCCAGGACTACTGGGACAAGTCCGGCCGCGACACGCAGATCCAGGCGGCCTACAGCAACAGCTACAAGCGCGTGAACTATAGCGTTTCGGCCACCCGCCAACTCAACGTGGGCACCCAGAAATGGGACAACCAGGTCATGCTCAACCTGGGCATTCCGCTGGGCCGCAACCAGAATCCGGTCTACGCATCGACCAGCCTGCAGAAGGGATCGGATGGATCTGGCAGCGTCCAGCAATCCGTGGCGGGCTCGCTCGGCGCGGACAACGCGTTCAACTATGGCGTCAGCGCCGGCCGCGGCGTGTCGTCAAACAGCCCGGCCAACACCAACATCGCAGCCAACGCCTCGTACCTCACGCCAGTGACCGCCGTGACCGCCAACGCCAGCACCAGCGCGAACTACACACAATACGGCGCGGGCATTTCCGGCGGCGTCGTGGGCTATGGCGGCGGTGTCGTGATGACGCCGGTCTCTGGCGAAACGATCGCCATCGTCGAAGCGAAAGATGCTGCCGGCGCGCGGGTGCTCAACAGCAGCGGCGTGCGCCTGGACGCCAAGGGCCGCGCGATCGTATCGACGTTGACACCCTACGCCAGAAACGGCATCGAAATCGATCCCAAGGGTCTGCCGTTCAATGTCGAGCTCAAGGCGACCGAACAACACGTGGCCCCTACCGCCGGCGCGGTGGTTCGGCTGAGCTTCGAAACCGAAAACGCCGGCAGTGCCGCGCTGCTGACCGTGGCAACGCCCGGCGGCGAACCCCTTCCGTTTGGCGCCGACGTGCGGGACGCCGACGGAAACAGCGTGGGCGTCGTGGCGCAAGGCGGCCGCGTCCTTGCGCGCGGACTGAAGGACACGCAGGGCATCCTGACCGTGCAATGGGGCGCGAACGATGGGCAAGCCTGCACGTTCGGCTACGCCCTTCCCGCGCAGCCTCCCAAGGACGCAGCGCTGCCGCGGGTAAGCGGACTGCTCTGCGAGGGGTCGGCGCTTACCCGGATAGCCATCAACTGATGATGAGAACACTGATGAAAAAAGCCATCCTGCATGCGGCGATTTTGCTGCTTGCCTTGCTCGGTTCCACGTCTTCGTGGGCCGCCTCGATCTGCACCCAGACGACAAGCTCGGTTGCCGTGAACACACCGCCCCACATCACGATTCCCCGGGATGCGACCAACGGCACCGCGCTGACCGGCTGGCTGGAAACCGACGCCACCACCAATTGGTTCAATTGCAATGTTCCCGCGGGCATCGGCACCGGCACGAGTATGCGCACACTCATTCCCAGCTCGGGTTGGACCAAGGTGGTTGATGGAATCACCTACACGGTTTACGCGACCGGCGTCGATGGTCTAGGCATCATCCTGGGTGGCAGAGGCTACATCAACGGCTGCGGGTGGGCAGCATTCCAGGCCCTGACGCCGATCTGGAGAGGCGGCGCATGCAACACGGCAGGCGCCGTCACCAACGGCGGCCAGCTACGCGCGATGTTCGTCAAAATCGGACCGGTGGCCACCGGCGTTCTCGCACCGATCACCCTTGCCGCCGCGGCGTCGTCATCGAATGAAGGGGGTGGCGGTATCGTCACGAATCCGAACCTCGAAATCCAGTTCGTCACGATGGCGATGGCGGTGACGTCACAGGCGTGCACCACGCCCGACGTTTCCGTATTCCTCGGAACCCCCAAGTCCTCGGATTTCACGGGCAAGGATTCGTCCAGTCAGGTTGTTGCATTCGATATTTCGTTGAATGGCTGCCCGGCGGGGATGAGCACCATCCACTACCGGATCGACGCCGTCACTCCCGTTGTGGACGCCGCAAATGCAGTCATCGGTCTGGACGCGAGTTCATCGGCAACGGGCGTCGGCGTCCAGTTGCTGGACGCCGATGGCAATCCGGCCGTTCTGGGAAGGAGACTGCCGTTTGCTGCATACAACAGCGCAGCCGGCGGCAGCTTCAAGATCCCCTTGCGGGCGAGATATCGTCAAACCGGCGACAAGGTCACGCCGGGCTCGGCAAACACGGCAGTCACCTTCACGATGAACTACCTGTAGCCGGAAAGAAAAACGCCAGTCGGCGCAAGGCTGACTGGCGTTTTGCCGGAAGGCGTTGCCTTCCGGATGCGCATTGCGAATTAACGCTTGTCCATCGGGGGCACGTCGCGCGTGACCGAACCGGTGAACAGCTGACGCGGACGGCCGATCTTGTAATCGGGATCCGACAGCATTTCGTTCCACTGGGCGATCCAGCCCACCGTGCGAGCCAGCGCGAAGATGGCCGTGAACAGCGAGGTCGGGATGCCGATGGCGCGCTGGACGATACCCGAGTAGAAGTCCACGTTCGGGTACAGCTTGCGCTGCACGAAGTACGGATCTTCCAGGGCGATGCGTTCCAGTTCCATGGCCAGCTTGAACAGCGGGTCGTTTTCCAGACCCAGGGCGGCCAGCACTTCCTTGCAGGTTTCCTGCATCAGCTTGGCGCGCGGGTCGTAGTTCTTGTAGACGCGGTGGCCAAAGCCCATCAGGCGCACGCCCGAGTTCTTGTCCTTGACCTTCTCCATGAACTCGCCGACCTTGTCGATGCCGCCGTTGGCTTGCAGTTCTTCGAGCATCTGCAGGCAAGCTTCGTTGGCGCCGCCGTGAGCCGGACCCCACAGGCAAGCCACGCCAGCCGAGATAGCCGCGAACGGGTTGGTGCCCGACGAGCCGCACAGGCGGACGGTCGAGGTCGACGCGTTTTGCTCGTGGTCGGCGTGCAGGATGAAGATGCGGTCCAGCGCGCGCTCGACGACTTCATTGACCTTGTAGTCTTCGCACGGCGTAGCGAACATCATGCGCAGGAAGTTGCCCGTGTAGGACAGATCGTTTTGCGGGTAGATGAACGGTTGGCCTTGCGAGTACTTGTACGCCATCGCAACCAGCGTCGGCATCTTGGCGATCAGGCGGATGGCCGAGATGTGGCGATGCTGCGGGTTCGTGATGTCGGTCGAGTCGTGGTAGAACGCGGACAGCGCACCCACCAGGCCCGTCAGGACGGCCATCGGGTGGGCGTCGCGGCGGAAGCCACGCAGGAAGAAGTGCAGTTGCTCGTTGACCATCGTGTGATGGGTCACTTGCGAGTCGAAATCGGCCTTTTGTTCCTGGTTCGGCAGTTCGCCGTTCAAGATCAGGTAGCAGATGTCCATGAAGTCGCAGTTCACGGCCAGCTGTTCGATCGGGTAGCCGCGGTACAGCAGTTCGCCCTTGTCGCCGTCGATGTACGTGATGCCGGATTCGCACGCGGCCGTCGACATGAAGCCGGGGTCAAACGTGAACATGCCCGTCTGGCCGTACAGCTTGCGGATGTCGATCACATCCGGACCGACCGTGCCCTTGTAGACAGGGAACTCAATGGGTGCGCTGCCATCCGAGAAGGATAGAGTGGCTTTTTTGTCAGACAGGTTCATGTTTATTCCTCTCAATTAATCAGAGCGAGCGCATCTGGCCAATAATCGCCCGAAGCTTGGGGGTGTCCAATTCGCCTTCGAGTTCCTTTCTGGCCAGCAGCAGATCGAGAAGATCGTTGTCTCCCATCTCGAAAAGCTGGGTCAATGCGGCCACGTCATCATCGGTAAGCTCAGCTTCGTGGGCATCCAGATACCGAGTGATGATCAAGTCGTTTTCGAGCAGGCCGCGGCGCGCCCGCCAACGCAGTCGCGCCCGCTCCAGTTCAGTCAGCCTGCTCATTCGTACACCTCAAATACACAAAAACTAGACCGTGCGGCGGACCATCAGTTCCTTGATCTTGCCGATCGCCTTGGTCGGGTTCAGTCCCTTGGGACAGACGTCGACGCAATTCATGATCGTGTGGCAACGGAACAGACGGTACGGGTCTTCCAGGTTGTCCAGGCGCTCGCCGGTGGCTTCGTCGCGGCTGTCGGCGATGAAGCGGTAGGCTTGCAGCAGGCCGGCCGGGCCGACGAACTTGTCGGGATTCCACCAGAACGACGGGCAGGAAGTGGAACAGCACGCGCACAGGATGCACTCGTACAGGCCATCGAGTTCCTCGCGCGCCTCGGGCGACTGCAGGCGCTCTTTTTCGGGCGGCGGCGTGTCGTTGATGAGGTACGGGCGGATCGAGTGGTACTGGTTGAAGAAGTGCGTCATGTCCACGATCAGGTCGCGGATGACCGGCAGGCCAGGCAGCGGACGCAGGACGATCGGTTCCTTCAGTTCGCGCAGGTTCGTGGTGCAGGCCAGGCCGTTCTTGCCGTTGATGTTCATGGCGTCCGAACCGCACACGCCTTCACGGCACGAGCGGCGCAGGGCCAGGCTGTCATCGACGTCGTTCTTGATGCGCACCAGCGCATCAAGCAGCATCTTGTCGGTGGGCTGGAGTTCGACGTCCAGCTTCTGCATGTAGGGACGCTCGTCCTTGTCCGGATCGTAGCGGTAGATTTCGAACTTGACGATTCTCTTGGTGCTCATAGTAGGCTCAATCCGGACTTAGAAGGTACGCGCCTTGGGCGGGAAGGACTCGACCGTCAGCGGCTTCATCTGAACAGGCTTGTAATCCAGGCGGCTGCCTTCGGAGTACCAAAGCGTGTGCTTCAGCCAGTTCTCGTCGTCGCGGGTCGGGTGGTCGTCAAGCGCATGCGCGCCGCGGCTTTCGGTGCGGGCGGCGGCCGACTTGATGGTGGCGCGGGCCACTTCGGTCATGTTCGCCAGTTCCAGCGCCTCGACGCGGGCGGTGTTGAACACCTTGGACTTGTCCTTGAAGTAGATGCTGTCGGCTTGCTTGGCCAGATCTTCGATCTGGGTCACGCCTTCGTTCAGCAGCTCCAGCGTGCGGAACACGCCGCAGTGGCGCTGCATCGAGAAGCGGATGGCGTTGCCGATGTCCTGCGTCTTTTCGCCGGACGTGCGCGACTCCAGCTTGTTGATGCGGTCCAGCGAGAATTCGACGGCCTGCTGCGGCAGGTCCTGGTGCGCGCGCTGGCGCTCAGGATGCGAATTCACGATGTGGTTGCCGGTGGCGCGGCCGAACACGATCAGGTCCAGCAGCGAGTTCGTGCCCAGGCGGTTCGCGCCGTGGACCGACACCGCGGCGCATTCGCCGATGGCGTACAGGCCGTTGACGATCTTGTTCTCGCCGTTTTCGCGCGTCAGCACCTGGCCGTGGTAGTTGGCCGGAATGCCGCCCATCTGGTAGTGGATGGTCGGAACGACGGGGATCGGTTCCTTGATCGGGTCCACGTTGCCGAACTTGATGGCGATTTCGCGGATCGAGGGCAGGCGCTTGTTGATGACGTCGGCGCCCAGGTGGTCAAGCTTGAGCACCACGTAGCTGCCGTCCGGACCGCAACCGCGGCCTTCCTTGATTTCCTGGTCCATCGAGCGCGACACGAAGTCACGCGGCGCCAGATCCTTCAGGGTGGGCGCATAGCGCTCCATGAAGCGCTCGCCATCCTTGTTCAAGAGGATGCCGCCTTCGCCACGCACGCCTTCCGTGATCAGCACGCCCGCGCCGGCCACGCCGGTCGGGTGGAACTGCCAGAATTCCATGTCTTGCAGCGGGATGCCGGCACGGGCAGCCATGCCCAGGCCGTCGCCGGTGTTGATGAACGCGTTGGTGGAAGCGGCCCAGATGCGGCCCGCGCCGCCGGTGGCCAGCACCGTGGTCTTGGCTTCCAGGATGTAGATCTCGCCCGTTTCCATTTCGAGGGCGGTCACGCCCACGACGTCGCCGGCTTCGTTGCGCAGCAGGTCCAGCGCCATCCATTCGACGAAGAACTGGGTACGCGCGGCAACGTTGCGCTGATAGAGCGTGTGCAGCAGGGCGTGGCCGGTACGGTCGGCAGCGGCACAGGCGCGCTGGACGGGCTTTTCGCCGAAGTTCGCGGTATGGCCGCCGAACGGACGCTGATAGATCGTGCCGTCGGGGTTGCGGTCGAACGGCATGCCGAAGTGCTCGAGCTCGTACACGGCGTTCGGGGCTTCACGGCACATGAATTCGATGGCGTCCTGGTCGCCCAGCCAGTCCGAACCCTTGACGGTGTCGTACATGTGCCAGTACCAGTTGTCTTCGCTCATGTTGCCCAGGGAGGCGCTGACGCCGCCCTGCGCGGCAACGGTGTGCGAGCGCGTGGGGAACACTTTGGAGAGCACCGCAACGGACAGCCCCGCTTGGGACAGTTGCAGCGAACAACGCATGCCGGCTCCGCCGGCGCCAACGACCACCACATCAAACTGGCGGCGCGGCAGGGATTTCATGACAGAGACCACGGCTTAAATGCTCCAGAGGATTTGCGCGAAGTAAACGACCGAACCGACCAGCCAGAGGATCGTCAGCACTTGCAGCAGCAGGCGCACGCCCACCGACTTGACGTAGTCCATCCAGATGTCGCGCACGCCAATCCAGGCATGCCAGGCCAGCGCAATGAATGCAAGGGTGGCCAGGATCTGGCCAACCGGAAGAACGCCCACGTAGAAATTGAACAGCGCGGTCCAGTGCTCGTACGTGAAGGCAGGCATCATGAGGATGCCGATGAGCAGCACCAGCGTGTACACGGCCATAATGACGGCGGTGATGCGCTGGATGATGAAGTCCATGACGCCATAGTGCGCGCCGACGACCAGGCGCTTGGGTCCGTAGTTTTTAGCGGCGGCCATTTACAGCACTCCGAACAGTTTGAGAGCAAACACCAGGGTCAGCGCGAGGCTGACGCCGAACACCACGCCGGCGCTCTTCTTGGACGATTGCTTGTCGATGCCGATGTGCAGATCCAGCATCAGATAGCGGATGCCCGCACAGAAGTGGTGCAGGTAACCCCACACGAGGACGAGGAAAACGAGCTTGACGATCGGGTTGCCGGCGTACGCGGCCACGGCGGCGAACGTCTGGGGCGCGGCCACGCTGGCCGCGAACAGCGGCAGGATGACCAAGGGAAGACAGAGGAACAACAACGCGCCGCTGACGCGGTGCAGAATGGACAGCTTGCCGGCCAGGGGCAGGCGGTAACTGGCAAGTTGCGCAATACCAATATTGCGAAACTGCGGACGTGGCTTGGCAGCGGTGTCGGACATGACGGCCTCGGTGTTTCGGAACTAGGGAATCGTTACGGCAAAATTGCCGCGGCCCTTGCGGGCAAACGCGGTATTTTCGCCCAGAGACGGGTTGGTATCAAATCGTAGGTAAAAAGCTCATCAATTCAGACTATTGCGGTAGTGGTATCGATCGGTCAAGTACAACCCCCGGCGGATTTCCATGGGGCGGTCACCGTACGTGTAAGACACCCGGTCTACCTGCAACAACGGCGTTCCGGCGGCAACATTAAGCAGCGTACAGACTTCGGCCGGCGCGGCGACCGCGCGCAGCTTCTCGTCCGCGCGCACCATGCTGACGCCGAACTCGGATTCAAAAAGGCCATAGAGCGGCGCCTTGTTGGCGGTCAGCAGCTCCAGGGTGAGACCACGGAAGATCGAACCGGGCAGCCAGATGTCGTCCAGCACGGTGGGTGTCTGCCCCATGGACAGCAGGCGGCGGATCATGACGACGGTTTCGCCGGCGCGCAGATCGAGCGCGCGGGCGATCTCGGCGGGCGCGCGCGTGCGGCGGCATTCCAGGATGCGGCTTTCCGCCCGGCCGGCCTCGCCCTCTTCGTCGGGGGCCAGGCGCAGGAAACGATAGCGCACGCGGGCTTCGTGGTGGGTGGCGACAAAAGTGCCCTTGCCCTGGCGGCGCAGCAGCATGTGCTCGGCCGCCAGCTCATCGACCGCCTTGCGCACCGTGCCCTGGCTCACCTGGAAACGGGCGGCCAGATCGATTTCGCTGGGGATGAGCTCGCCGGGCTTCCATTCGCCGCGTTCGAGGCTTTGAACAAGCAGATCCTTGATCTGGCGGTAGAGCGGACTGAAAGCGGCTCCCTCGCCCGTCGGACGGGCGGCGCGATTGCGTAAGGAGGTTTCGGGCCGAGGCTCTGCCATGGATCTTCTTGAGAGTGTCATGTTTATCCGGATGAATGAGAAGACAACGCCAGGGATGCAAACTCATCCGCATGCGCTGCTGCCGCCGGTCTTCAGGCTTGATGCAGACGCACGGCCGAGCGGGGCCGCGGCGCATTCGAATAAACGCTCTATTGTGGCATATCGGGAGGCGAGCTGTCCAACGTCTTATGTCTTATATAAGATAGAAGAGCGATTGACGCTTACGTTAATTCGAACTAGGATTCAAAGCTGCCCGCGCGACGCGCGGCGGCCCTGCCGGCCGCCTGAATTTCCGCGCCCAACGATTACACTGATTGGTGAGATTTCTTTCTCGCCAAACCATTACGGAGAACGTTCATGTCCAAGCCTGCCTTGCGTGTCGCCGTCACCGGCGCCGCCGGCCAAATCGGTTACGCACTGCTCTTCCGCATCGCCTCGGGCGAAATGCTGGGTAAAGATCAACCCGTCATCCTGCAACTGCTGGAAATCCCCGACGAGAAAGCGCAAAAGGCCCTGAAGGGCGTCATCATGGAACTGGATGACTGCGCCTTCCCGCTGCTGCAGGAAGTGACCGCGCACAGCGATCCGCGCACCGCTTTCAAGGACGCCGACGTGGCCCTGCTGGTGGGCGCCCGCCCCCGCGGCCCGGGCATGGAGCGCAAGGACCTGCTGTCCGTCAACGCGCAGATCTTCACGGCGCAGGGCAAGGCCCTGAACGACGTCGCCAGCCGCAACGTCAAGGTGCTGGTCGTGGGCAACCCCGCCAACACCAACGCCTACATCGCCATGAAGTCGGCGCCGGACCTGCCCGCCAAGAACTTCACCGCCATGCTGCGCCTGGACCACAACCGCGCGCTGTCGCAACTGGCCGCCAAGTCGGGCAAGGCCGTGGCCGACATCGAAAATCTGATCGTCTGGGGCAACCACTCGCCCACGATGTACCCCGACTACCGCTTCGCCACCGTCGGCGGCGAATCGCTGTCCAAGCTCATCAACGACGACGCCTGGAACCGCGACACGTTCATCCCCACCGTGGGCAAGCGCGGCGCCGCCATCATCGAAGCCCGTGGCCTGTCCTCGGCCGCTTCGGCCGCCAACGCCGCCATCGACCACGTCCGTGACTGGGTCCTGGGCAGCAACGGCAAGTGGGTCACGATGGGCATCCCGTCGGACGGCTCCTACGGCATCCCCGAAGGCATCATCTACGGCGTGCCGGTCACGACCGAAAACGGCGAATACAAGCGCGTCGAAGGCCTGGAAATCGACGCCTTCTCGCGTGAGCGCCTGGACTTCACGCTGAAAGAGCTCCTCGAAGAGCGCGACGGCGTCAAGGACCTGCTGAAGTAAGCAGCGCGCAGTAAAGGTTTGGGCCCGTTCATGCGGGCCCATTCCTTAGGCGGGTCCGCCACGCGCGGCCCGCCATGCAGGCAGCACCGGGAAATACACCTGTCTCTTTGCCAAGCCGCAAAGGTACGCGCCGCGGGATTGTCGCGCAGGGGACAGATTTATTTTTCGGACCCGCGATAACGTCGTGGGCTACCAAGAACAGGAGACAACCATGTCCAGACCCGACTCGCCCGGCGCCCTCTTTCGCCGCGCGCTCGCCGAAGAAAATCCCCTGCAGATCATCGGCGCCATCAACGCCAACCACGCCCTGTTGGCCAAGCGCGCCGGCTATCGCGCCATCTACCTGTCCGGCGGCGGCGTCGCGGCCGGTTCGCTGGGCCTGCCGGACCTGGGCATCAACACCATGGACGACGTCCTGACCGACGTGCGCCGCATCACCGACGTGTGCGATGTGCCGCTGCTGGTGGACATCGACACCGGCTTTGGCCCGTCGGCGTTCAACATCGCCCGCACGGTCAAAAGCCTGATCAAGTTCGGCGCGGCCGCCTGCCACATCGAGGACCAGGTGGGCGCCAAGCGCTGCGGTCACCGTCCCGGCAAGGAAATCGTCACGACCGAGGAAATGGCCGACCGCGTGAAGGCCGCCGCCGACGCGCGCACCGACAGCGACTTCTACCTGATCGCCCGCACCGACGCGATTGCCTCGCACGGCGTGGACGCCGCGATCGAGCGCGCGCTGGCCTGCGTGGAAGCCGGAGCCGACGCGATCTTCGCCGAAGCCGCCTACGACCTGCCCACCTACGACCGCTTCGTGAAGGCCGTCAAGGTGCCCGTGCTGGCCAACATCACCGAATTCGGCAAGACGCCGCTCTTCTCGGTCGAAGAACTGAAGAGCGTCGGCGTGGGCATGGTGCTGTACCCGCTGTCGGCCTTCCGCGCCATGAACAAGGCCGCCGAGGCCGTCTACACCGCGATCCGCCGCGACGGCCACCAGAAGAACGTGGTCGACCTGATGCAGACCCGCGAGGAACTGTACGATCGCATCGGCTATCACGAGTTCGAATCCAGACTGGATGCGCTCTTCCAGAAGGGCAAGGCGTAATCCCGCAACGTCCAGGCGCCGCCGCGGCAACCCCGCGGCGCCGTCCGCCACCCATTGCATCTTCCATCGCGTAAGGAAAGGAGTAGAGACATGAGCACGGCTCCCAAGAAGCAAGAAGCCAAATCGGACGCCAAGCCGGAAGAAAAGGCCGGTTTCAAGCCCAAGAAGTCGGTTGCGCTGTCCGGCGTGGTCGCGGGCAACACCGCCCTGTGCACGGTCGGCCGCAGCGGCAACGACCTGCACTATCGCGGCTACGACATCCTAGACATCGCCGATACCAGCGAGTTCGAGGAAATTGCTCACTTGCTGGTCCATGGCAAGCTGCCCAACAAGGCCGAGTTGAAGGCCTACAAGGAAAAGCTGCGCAGCCTGCGCGGCCTGCCCGCGCAGCTGCAGGTCGCCCTGGAAGCCCTGCCCGCCGCCAGCCATCCGATGGACGTGATGCGCACGGCCGTGTCGGTGCTGGGCTGCGTGCTGCCTGAAAAGGACGACCACAACACCCCGGGCGCGCGCGACATCGCCGACCGCCTGATGGCCAACCTGGGCTCGGCCCTGCTCTACTGGTACCACTACAGCCACAACGGCCGCGTCATCGACGTGCAGACGGACGACGACAGCATCGGCGGCCACTTCCTGCATCTGCTGCATGGCGAAAAGCCAAGCGACGAATGGGTCAAGGCGATGCACATTTCGCTGAACCTGTACGCCGAGCACGAATTCAACGCCTCCACGTTCACGGCCCGCGTCATCGCCGGCACGGGTTCGGACATGTTCTCGGCCATCTCGGGCGCCATCGGCGCGCTGCGCGGCCCCAAGCACGGCGGCGCCAACGAAGTGGCGTTCGAAGTGCAGAAGCGCTATGAAACCCCGGACGAAGCCGAGGCCGACATCCGCCGCCGCGTGGAAGCCAAGGAAGTCATCATCGGATTCGGTCACCCGGTCTACACGGTTTCCGATCCGCGCAACAAGGTTATCAAGGACGTCGCCAAGAAGCTGTCCAAGAAGGCCGGCACGACCAAGATGTTCGACATCGCCGAACGCCTGGAAACCGTCATGTGGGACGTCAAGAAGATGTTCCCCAACCTGGACTGGTTCTCGGCCGTCAGCTACCACATGATGGGCGTGCCCACCGCCATGTTCACCCCGCTGTTCGTCATTGCGCGCACCGCGGGCTGGTCGGCCCACATCATCGAACAGCGCATCGACAACAAGATCATCCGCCCCACCGCCAACTACGTGGGCCCGGAAGACCAGAAGTTCGTGCCCATCGACAAGCGCAAGTAAAGCCAAGCGGAAGTAAAAACGATCGAGGGCGCGGCATGGCCACCTGTATTCACTTTTCCGAAGAGGTACTGCTATGTCTGCCCCGATCTCGAACGTACGTCCCGAGCCCGACCAGGTCCTGGCCGATATCGCGGACTACGTTCTGAATTTTGAAGTCCGCAGCGACCTGGCCTACGAGACGGCACGCAACTGCCTGATCGACACCCTGGGCTGCGGCCTGGAAGCGCTGGAGTATCCGGCGTGCCGCAAACTGCTGGGCCCGGTCGTGCCGGGCACCGTGGTGCCCCAGGGCGCCAAGGTGCCCGGCACGCAATTCCAGCTCGACCCCGTCCAGGCCGCGTTCAACATCGGCGCCATGATCCGCTGGCTGGACTTCAACGACACGTGGCTCGCGGCCGAATGGGGCCATCCGTCGGACAACCTGGGCGGCATCCTCGCCACGGCCGACTGGCTGTCGCGCACGGCGGTCGCGTCGGGCAAGCCCCCGCTCACGATGCGCGACGTGCTGACCGGCATGATCAAGGCGCACGAGATCCAGGGGTGCATCGCCCTGGAGAACTCTTTCAACAAGGTCGGCCTGGACCACGTCGTGCTGGTCAAGGTGGCCTCCACGGCGGTCGTGGCGCAAATGCTTGGGCTGTCCCGCGACGAAGTCATCAACGCCGTGTCGCTCGCCTGGGTCGACGGCCAGAGCCTGCGCACCTACCGCCACGCCCCCAACACCGGCAGCCGCAAAAGCTGGGCCGCGGGCGATGCCACCAGCCGCGCGGTGCGCCTGGCGCTGATCGCCCGCACCGGCGAAATGGGGTATCCCTCGGTGCTGACCGCCAAGACCTGGGGCTTTTACGACGTGCTGTTCAAGGGCCAGCCGTTCAAGTTCCAGCGGCCCTACGGCAGCTACGTGATGGAAAACGTGCTGTTCAAGATTTCGTTTCCAGCCGAATTCCATGCGCAGACCGCCGTCGAATGCGCCATGCAGATCCACGGGCAGCTCAAGTCGCTGGGCAAGACGGCCGACGACATCAAGCAGATCCGGATACGCACGCACGAGGCGTGCATCCGCATCATCGACAAGAAGGGGCCGCTGAACAATCCCGCCGACCGCGACCACTGCATCCAGTACATGGTGGCCGTGCCGCTGCTGTTCGGGCGCCTGACGGCGGGCGACTACGAGGACGAGATCGCGCAGGATCCGCGTATCGACGCGCTGCGCGCCAAGATCGTCTGCGTCGAGGATCCGGCCTTCACCAGCGACTATCACAACCCCGCCAAGCGCTCGATCGCCAATGCGCTGACCGTGCAGTTCAACGATGGCACGGCGCTCGACGAGATCGTCTGCGAATACCCCATCGGCCACAAGCGCCGCCGCGCCGACGGCATCCCGCTGCTGGAAGCCAAGTTCCGCACCAATCTGGCCCGCATATTCCCGCCGCGCCAGCAGCAGCGCATCCTGGACGCATCGCTGGCGCAGGCAACCCTGGAGTCGATGCCGGTCCATGAGTACATGGACCTCTATGTGATCTAAGGGGCGCCAGCCCCCGACGCAGCCGCCCAATCTGACGCCGCGCGCACGCGGGTGTCAGACACCGGCGGCCACGGGTATCGGCCACCGGCGCGCATACAATGCGGCTTTCCTCAATTGGATCGCGCCATGGCCATGCTCTGGGTCAAGACCTTTCACATCGTCTTCATCGCCTCCTGGTTTGCCGGCCTGTTCTATCTGCCGCGCATCTTTGTGAACCTGGCCCAGCAGTCGGATCCCGCCGTGCAGACGACGCTGCTCGGCATGGCGCGCCGACTGTACCGCTTCACCACCATTCTGGCGGTCGTGGCCATCATTTTCGGGATGTGGCTTTACGTGGGTTACCGTATTGGCGTGGGCCCCGGCAATGGCTGGATGCACGCCAAGCTCTTTTTCGTGCTGCTCGTCATCGGCTACCATCACGCCTGTGGCCTCATGCTGCGCAAATTCGAACAGGGCAAGAACACCCGTTCGCACAAGTTCTATCGCTGGTTCAACGAAGTTCCCGTCTTGCTGCTCTTGGTGGTGGTGGCGCTGGTCGTCGTCAAACCCTTCTGATACCCCTACCTTTGCACATTCGCCAGGATCCGTATGTCCTCTGATGAACAGGACCGCCCGCGCAAGACGCTGACGATCAAGAAAACGGCCCGCGACGCCCAAGCCGAAGGCGCGGGCAAGCGCACCCGCACGGGCGCCCGCGCGCGCCTGGTGGCGCAGATCGAGCGCACCCGCGAAAACACCGAACGCCAGAAGGACCCCGCCGGCTACCAGCGGCGTCAGGAAGAAGAGGCGCGCGGCGCCCGCAAGCCCGCCCGCGGCACGTCCTCGCGCCCCGGCCAGTCTGAACGCGGCCAGTACGACCGCGGTCCCGCCAACCGGGGTCCGTCCGACCGTCCCGCGCCGCGCCGTGGCGCTCCCGACCGCGACCGCGCGGGCGACGCCCGCCGCGATGACGCCCCCGGCCCGCGCGCCGGACGCACGCCGCAGCGCGCGCCGCGCCTGGACGACCAGTACATCGCGCCGGCCACGCCTGCCGGCCGCTTCTACGACCCATTCGAAGACGACGGTCCCGCCCCCGAATTCGCGCCCGAACCCGAACACGCGCACGACACCGAGTTTGCGGGCGAGTCCGATTTCGCTCATGAGCCGGATGTACGAAGCGAGCGCGCTGCGCCCCGCGTCGACGTGCGCAGCCGCCGCCCGCGCGAACCGCGCCAGGCGGAAACCTTCACGGTATTCGCGCCCTGCCCGCAAGGCCTGGAAGAAGCGCTGACCGCCGAAATGCAGGCGCTTGGCTACGAAGACGCCAAGGCCGGCCGGGCGGGCTGTTCGTTCACGTCCGACTGGTCGGGCATCCAGCGCGCCAACCTGTATTCGCGGCTGGCAACCCGCATTCTGGTGCAGGTGGCGCATGCCGAGATTTCGCACGAAGACGACATCCTGGATCTGGCCCGCGACACCCCCTGGGAGCGCTGGTTCGGCGCCGAACAGACGCTGCGCGTGGACACGTCGGCCATCAAGAGTCCGGTGCAAAGCCTGCAGTACTGCAATCTGCGCGCCAAGGACGGCATCTGCGACCGCCTTCGCGAGCTCGAAGGCGAGCGCCCCAGCATCGACACGGTGCGCCCGGACGCACGCGTGCACCTCTTTCTGACGGGTCACACGGCGACGCTGTATCTGGACACGTCGGGCGAATCCCTGTTCAAGCGCGGCTGGCGCCTGGACAAGGGTGAGGCCCCGCTGCGCGAAAACCTGGCGGCGGGCATGCTGGCGCTGGCGGGCTGGGATCCGGCCGCGCCGCTGCTGGACCCCTTCTGCGGGTCCGGCACCATCCTGATCGAAGCGGCCTGGATTGCCCTGGGCGTGCCCCCGGGCATTTCCCGCCCGTTCGGATTCGAGCGCCTGCGCGACCACGATGCCTACCGCTGGCGCGACCTGAAGGACGACGCCCGCGCCCGCATCCTGCCCCAGCTCGATGCGCCGCTGGTCGGATACGACCTGAACCCCCTGGCCATCGAATACGCCCGCAACAACGCCGAGCGCGCCTGGCTGACGGCCGATTCGATCCGCTTTGAAGTGGGTGATGCGCGCGAGGTGACGGCGCCCGCCGACCACGGCTGGATCGTCACCAACCCGCCCTACGGCGAGCGCATGGGCGCGGAGCAGGACGCGGACCTGTGGCGCGACTGGGCCAGTTGCCTGAAGCGTAATTTCGCGGGCTGGCAGCTGCACGTCATCACCAGCGACCTGACGCTGCCCAATCAGATGCGCCTGAAGCCCAAGCGGCGCATCCCGCTGCACAACGGGGCGCTCGACTGCCGCTTGTTCGGCTTTGAACTGGTTGCCGCCGGCTACCGCGACGCCTGAGCACGTTGTAAAAGCGCCGCAACATGGCGCGCCTATCTTTGCTTATGGTGCCCCGCCGCGCGGTTTTGGGGCATCATCAGCACCAAGGTGTTGCCAAGTTGCACCAGCCTGCATCGGCCACTTGCATAGTTTCAGGGTAAACCCCTATAATCCGGGTTATCCCTAGTAGCAAACAACTGTGCAAGCCCGTGGAGGCTATAGTGATCAACCCGAACAACACCATTCGCCTGACCGACGAACTCGAGCGTCAACTGATGCTCCAGGCTATCGAAGAACAATTCCGCCCGCATCCGATGCGGGCGTTGGCTGCAGGCCTGCGCAAGCTGGCCCACGGCATCAAGGCCCTGGCTGGCAAGACGAGCGCCAAGAACGCGCATTCCGCTGCCTAAGCAAGGCCTGGGCCGCTGGCCCAACGATTTTCCCCTTGGGGGCTGCATAGCCCCTTTTATAGACCCGCCCTCAACGGCGGGTTTTTTTTCGCGCGCACACCGAAGCGCAGCGGCGGCGCCCCGCCGCCCGGCCGCCCGGCCGCCCGAAGGCGGGGCAGCAGCATTTTATGGATAATACCGGTCCATGAATGATGCCACCCTCGACCAGACTCCGAACCGGCTGCGCCGGTTTGCCTGCATGATGTACGAAGCCGTGCTGCTGTTCGGCGTCGTGTTTCTGGCGGGCTACCTGCTGGACACGCTTACCCAGAGCCGCAACGCGCTGGAATTGCGGGCCGCCCGCCAGGCGTGGCTGTTCGTGGCGATCGGTGCCTATTTCGTGTTGTGCTGGCGACGCCGCGGGCAGACGCTGCCCATGAAGACGTGGAACATCCGGCTGGTGGATCGCCACGGCAACACCCCGTCGACCGGCCTGCTGATCCTGCGCTACATCCTTGCCTGGCCGCTGGTGCTGGCGGGGGCCGCCGTGGTCTGGGCGGCGGCGCTGGCCACGGGATGGCCATCGGTGGACATGTTCATCGTCGCCGCCCCCTTTGCCATCTTCATCTGGTCCTGGCTGGATCCCGACGGCCAGTTCCTGCACGACCGGATCCTGGGCACGCGCCTGCGCAATGCGCCGCAGGCCAAGGGCAAAAAGGCCCGCTGAACCGCGCCGCCGGTGCGCCGGCATGCGGGCGCCGCCCCGGTTTGATGCGGGCCAAGGCGCAGACCCTCTAGCGCGCCCTGTTCAGAAAGATGACAGCCGCACGCCGGGACAATGAGGCCCCAATTAATTTACGGCTTCATCATCACCATGCGCGCATTCCTTTCCCGCCTGTCGCTGGCCTTCGCCAGCGCGCTGTTGTTCCTGCACGCAGGCGCGTCCGCCCAAAACGCCTCGGCCCAGCAGGAGATCGAAGCGGCGTCCAAAGCCGCCTTTGCCGCGGCCCGGCAAGGTCCTGACGACGTAACGCTTGGCGATCAGGCAACCCTGAAGCTGCCCCAGAACATGTTTTTCGTGCCCCGCCCGCAAGCCGAGCGGCTGATGCAGGCCTACGGCAACGGCAAGGATCCCTCGCTGCTGGGCGTCGTGATGCCCAAGAGCGACGATGAGGACTGGGTCGTCACCATCAATTTCGACAAGGCGGGCTATATCAAGGACGACGACGCCCGGAACTGGAACGTGGGCGAGTTGCTGGACAGCCTGCGTGAAGGCACCGAGGCGTCCAACGAGGAACGCAAGAAGCGCGGCTTTCCCGAATTGACGGTGGACGGCTGGGTGGAGACGCCCAAGTACGACAGCAACAACCAGCGCCTGGTCTGGTCGGTGGCTGCCAAGCACAAGGGCGCGGCTGCGGACGAAGACGGCACGGTCAACTACAACACCTATGCGCTGGGCCGCGACGGCTATATCACGCTGGATTTGATCACCGAAAAGAAGAAGGTGCCCACGGACAAGGCCGCGGTGCTGGCCCTGCTGGACAACCTGCATTACGTGCAAGGCAAGCGCTACGCCGATTTCGACGCCTCGAGCGACAAGGTTGCCGAGTACGGTCTGGCGGCCCTCGTGGCGGGCGTGGCCGCCAAGAAGCTCGGGCTGTTCGCGGTGATCGCGGCATTCCTGGCCAAGTTTGCCAAGGTGGGCATCCTGGCCGCGGCCGCGCTGGGCGGCGCGGCCTGGAAGCGTCTGAAGGGCAAGAAGGGCACCGAACAGTCCTGATCCGCCGGACCGGCGCGCGCGGCCCCTGCCCGCGCGCGCCGTCACAACCGTGTCACGGATCCGTCACGCACACGTCATCGCGAGATGGTCTCATGCTCAAGCATGACCACTGCCCACAGGGAAGCGACCGTGAACGAAATCCAACCCGCGCATTGGCGCGCCCTCTGGATTTCCGATATTCACCTGGGCACTGCCGGGTGCAAGGCGGAATTCCTCCTCGATTTCCTGGATCACAACGATTCGGACACCCTCTATCTGGTCGGCGACATCGTCGACGGCTGGCAGCTGCGCAAGCACTGGCATTGGCCCCGCGCGCACAACGACGTGATCCAGCGCATCCTGCGCAAGGCCCGCAACGGCACCCGCGTGGTGTTCATCCCCGGCAACCATGACGAGTTCGCCCGGGAGTTCGCGGGTTTCGCCTTCGGCGACATCGAGGTCCTGGACGAGGACGTGCATGTCACGGCCAAGGGGCTGCGGCTGCTCGTGCTGCACGGGGACCAGTTCGACGGCGTCATCCAGCACAGCCGCTGGCTGGCGCACCTGGGCGACGGGCTCTACCAGCTTGCTCTGTGGATCAACCACCACTTCAACCGCCTGCGCCACCGGCTGGGCCTGCATTACTGGTCGCTGTCCCAGTACCTGAAGCACAAGGTCAAGAACGCGGTGTCGTTCATCACCGACTTCGAGGAGGCGTTGGCCGGCGAGGCGCGGCGCCGCGGCCTGGATGGCGTGGTGTGCGGCCATATCCACAAGGCCGAACTGCGCGACGTCGGCGGCATCCTGTATTGCAACGACGGCGACTGGGTGGAAAGCCTTACGGCGCTGGCCGAAACGCACGACGGGCAGCTCCAGCTCCTGGACTGGGCCGTATTGCAAGCCGAACGCCAGCGCGACCCGGCCAACCGCCCGCCCCGGTCGCTGACCTTGCCGGCCCTGCCGTCCGCCCTGCGCCGCCAAGGCAAATACCCGTGATAACCCTTATGCGTCCCCGTTACGCAACGCGGATATTGCAGTTCAAGCCCCTCTAGGTCATGCTTGCAACTGGTTAGCGGGCGTCATGGCCCGTTCACGCTGCAACATGCTCACAACATAGGGCCATGAACGACCAATATCAGGCGCTCTACCAATCATTCCGCTGGCTGGTGCCCACCCAGTTCAACATCGCGGAAGCGTGCTGCCACCGCTGGGCATCCAGTAGTCCGGATGCGCGGCGCATTGCCATCTACTACGAAGATGAGTCCGGCAACCGCGAGGTCTGGACCTTCGCCCGTCTGGCGGAAGCCGCCAATCAGCTGGCCAACGGCCTGGTGAAAATGGGCGTCGGCCGGGGCGACAGGGTCGGTGTGGTATTGGGACAACGCCCTGAGACCGTGGTCGCCCACATGGCCATCTACAGCGTGGGCGCGGTGGTCCTGCCCCTGTCCGCGCTCTTCGGTCCCGAGGCGCTGCAAAGCCGCCTGTGCGATGCCGAAGCGCGCGTTGCCATCGTCGACCACGCCTCCAGCGCCAATCTGCTGGCCGTCACTGAAAACTGCCCCGCCCTGCAACAGGTCATCGGCATCGGTTTCGCCGACGAACGCGTGCTGCCGTGGCGCAGCCTGCTGGCCCGCCAGCCAAACGAATTCAAGGCCGTCCAGACGCGCTCGTCGGATCCGGCCATCCTGCTCTATACCTCCGGCACCACCGGCGCGCCCAAGGGCGCCCTGCTGCCCCACAGCGTGCTGATCGGCAACCTGCCGGGCTTCGTCGCCTCGCAGGACTGGTTCCCCAAACCCGCGGATGTGTTCTGGTCGCCCGCGGACTGGGCCTGGACCGGCGGCATGATGGACGCGCTGCTGCCCACCCTGTACTTCGGCCATCCCATCGTCGGCACCCGCGGGCGTTTCTCGGTCGAGCGCGCCTTCGAACTCCTGGAACGTTATCAGGTCACCAACACGTTCCTGTTCCCCACCGCCCTGAAGATGATGATGAAGGCGGTGCCCGAGCCCCGCCAACGCTACCAGCTGGCCCTGCGTTCCATCATGAGCGCCGGGGAAAGCGTGGGCGATACGGTCTTCGAATGGTGCCGCACGGCCCTGGGCGTCACGCCAAACGAGATGTTCGGCCAGACCGAGATGAACTACGTGGTGGGCAACAGCAACAAGCGCTGGCCCGCCAAACCCGGTTCCATGGGCCGCCCGTATCCGGGCCACAACGTGGCGGTGCTGGACAGCGACGGTGTGCCGGTTCCCCCGGGCGGAACCGGCGAAATCGCCGTGAACCGGCTCGACATCCACGGCTTTCCCGACCCGGTGATGTTCCTTGGGTACTGGCGCAACGAAGCGGCCACGCAGGCCAAGTTCAAGGGCGACTGGTGCCTGACGGGCGACCTCGCCACCATCGACGAGGACGGTTACCTCTGGTACGCCGGCCGCGCCGATGACGTGTTCAAATCGGCCGGATACCGGATCGGCCCGGGCGAGATCGAAAGCTGCCTGGTCGGCCATCCGGCCGTGGCCAACGCGGCAGTCGTGCCCAAGCCGGATGCCGAGCGCGGCGCGCTGGTCAAGGCCTACGTGGTGCTGACGCCGGAATTTGCCCAGCGGGACCACGGCGAAATCACCGAGAACCTGCAGGAGCACGTGCGCGAGCGCCTGGCGCCGTACGAGTACCCCAAGGAAATCGAATACGTGGACGAACTGCCCATGACCACCACGGGCAAGATTCAGCGGCGCATCCTGCGGCAGCGCGAAGAAGAACGCGCGCTGGCACACGCGCCCCAAACCGACGCTGGCGTGCCCGTTGCCGCCCCCGCGCGACAAACGGAGACATAGCATGGCCATTTACCAACTGGGCGACCTGATTCCCCGCATCGACCCGCAAGCCTACGTGGCCGACAGCGCGGATCTCATCGGCAACGTCACGCTGGAAGCCGGCGTCAGCATCTGGTCGCATGTCTCCATCCGCGCCGACAACGACGCCATCCTGATCCGCGAAGGCACCAACATTCAGGAATCCAGCGTCCTGCACGTCGACGAGGGCTGTCCCATGACCATCGGCCCGAACGTCACGGTCGGTCACCAGGCCATGCTGCACGGCTGCACCATCCATGAAGGCGCGCTGGTCGGCATGCAGGCCATCGTGCTGAACAATGCCGTCATCGGCCGCAACTGCCTGATCGGCGCCGGCGCGATCATCCCCGAAGACCGCGTCATCCCGGACAATTCGCTGGTCATCGGCATCGGCAAGATCGTGCGGGAGCTTTCCGCCGACGAAATTGCCAACATGCACAAGAACACTGCCCATTACGTGGCGCGCGGCCAACAGTACAAGACCGCCCTGAAACGGATCGGCTGACGGCTCCCCCGAGGGCCCCCTCACCGCCTTCGCAACCGTCCCAACCCCTGCTGCCAGCAGGGGGAATACCCCACCGCGATCGGCTAACATTCCGCTATGACCGATCAGCTCAAGAAATACCTCACCGAAGACCGCAGCGTCCGCGTCCAAGCGGTGCGCCTGTCTGACACGTGGAAGGCCGTCCAGGCCAACCACGACTACCCGCCCGCCATCACCGACCTGTTGGGTGAACTGGTGGCGGCATCCACCCTGCTCGCCGCCAACATCAAGTTCGATGGCTCGCTGGTGCTCCAGATCCAGGGCGATGGCCCCATCGCCCTGCTCGTGGTGGAATGCCGCTCGGACCTCAGCCTGCGCGCCACCGTCAAGATGCGCGAAGGCCACGAGGTGCCCAGCGCCGGCGACATGCAAAGTCTGTTGAACCCCGGCGGCAACGGGCGCTTCATCGTGGTGCTGGACCCGCAGCGCAAGCTGCCCGGCCAGCAGGCCTACCAGGGCATCGTGCCGCTCGAAGGCGACACGGTCGCCGAGGCGCTGCAACACTACATGAAGGCCTCCGAACAGCTCGACACGCGTCTGTGGCTGTCGGCCGATGCCGATCACGCCGCCGGCATGCTGCTGCAACGCCTGCCGCATCACGGCGGCGGAGAAACCGACCGCGCCCTGACCGAACAGGTGGCTGCCGAAACCTGGGAGCGCATCAATGCCCTGGCCGGCACGCTCAAGCGCGACGAAATCCTGGCCACGGACATCGACACGCTGATCCACCGCCTGTTCTGGGAAGAAACGCTCATCGCCTTCGACCCGCAGCCCGTCAGCTGGCACTGTCCGTGCACGCGCGAGCGCGTGGCCAACATGCTGCGTTCGCTGGGCGAAGCCGAGGTCAACAGCCTCCTCGAAGAACGTGGACAGGTCGACGTGGCCTGCGACTTCTGCGGCAAGCCCTACAAGTTCGACACCGTCGACTGCGCGGCGCTTTTCTCGGCAAACCAGCCGGCAGCCGGAGACGAACCTCCCACCGTGCATTGATGCCCCCCGGCGGCAAGCCCGCCGGGACGGTTTCGTCACACCGGATTGTCCTCATCGACGGGCGGTCATGGGCGCGCCACACTGCGCAGCCATGACCGCCTTTATTTTTCCTGCCGTGTTTCGCGCCGTCCGCCGACAGCATGGCGCGTCCGCCCTTGAATTTGCCGTGGCGGGCGCCGCGGTGCTGCTGCTGGGTCTGCTGTGCATCGAAGCCGTCCAGTGGCACGGCGCGCGCCAGATGGCCCATCTGGCGCTGACAGAAGCAGCGCGCGCCGGCGCCACGGGCCACGGCGACCCGGCCCGCATGCAAGCCGCCTTTCTGCGGGCGTTGCTGCCGTTGCACGCCCACGCCGAGGGCCCGTCGGGCGCGCGGCGGCGCCTGGACACCGCGATGGCCAATCTGAAGGCGTTGACGGGCGTTGCGCCCTGGCGCATCGAAGTGCTGCTGCCGGACGACCAGTCGTTCCGCGAGCACGGGCACGCGGGCTTGCAGGTGGCCGCCGCGCCCGGCTTGCGCGCCATCAACAACGGCTACCAGGACCTGCAACACGCCCGCCGCCCGCCACGCCCTGGCGGCCAGGACATCTTCCTGGCCAACACGCTCAGGCTGCGTCTGACGTATCTGCACAAACCGCTGCTGCCGCCGTTGCGGGCGCTGCTGGCGGGGCTGGGCCGGCAGGACGGCAGCTACGCCGGGCACGCGCTGGCCAAGGGCGTGTTGCCGATCGTGGTGGAGCTGGATCAGGAAATGCACACGCATCCGGTGGACTGGGCGCGCAGGCGCCCCCATCCCGAAGGCGTGGTGTATGGACCGTGCCGCCAGATGCGTTGCGGCCCGGGATAAGCCGGGCCGCCGCTGGCAAGGCTAAAAAAAACCGCCGGGCATCACTGCCGGGCGGTGGAATTGGAATGGTTGGCGCCGGTGGCGGCGGGCCTGGCTGGCGTTGCCGCCGCGGGCCGGGATGGGGTTGCTGCAGAGGCCGGCCGGGTGGCGGGGGCGTTGGCGCGTGCGGGCGTGCCGGTGGCGGCAGGCTTGGGCGGCGCCTCGGCGGAGAGCGAGGCGCCCGCGGGAGGCTGGGTGTTCTGGGGCAGGATGTGCACGAACACTTCGCCGTCGCGCATCATGCCCAGTTCACCGCGCGCCCGTTCCTCGATGGCCCCCGATCCGCCTTCCAGATCGCGCACTTCCGCCTCAAGGGCGGCATTGCGCGCGCGCAGGCCTTCGTTGGTCTCGCGCTGCTCGGCCACCTGGCGTTGCAGATCCCAGACCTTGAACCAGCCGCCCTTACCCAGCCACAGCGGGTATTGGATCAGGCCTAGCAGCACGAACAGCACCAGGAACAACAGGCGCATACGCGGGAACCTCAACTGTCGTGGCGTGGATGCGGCCCAGGCAACACGCCAGGGCCGCGCTTTTTATCAACGCAGGTTGTAGAAAGCTTCCAGGCCGGGATACGACGCGACTTCAGCCAGCTCTTCTTCGATGCGCAGCAGCTGGTTGTACTTGGCCATGCGATCCGAGCGCGACAGCGAGCCGGTCTTGATCTGCATGGCGTTGGTCGCCACGGCGATGTCGGCAATGGTCGAGTCTTCGGTTTCGCCCGAGCGGTGCGAGACGACGGCGGTGTAGCCGGCGCGCTTGGCCATTTCGATGGCGGCAAACGTTTCCGTCAGCGTGCCGATCTGGTTGATCTTGATGAGGATCGAGTTGGCCACGCCCTTCTGGATGCCTTCACGCAGGATCTTGGTGTTGGTGACGAACAGGTCGTCGCCCACCAGCTGGACCTTCTTGCCGAGCTGGTCGGTCAGGAGCTTCCAGCCTTCCCAGTCGTTTTCGGCCATGCCGTCTTCGATCGAGATGATCGGGTACTTGTCGCACCACGTGGCCAGGAGGTTCGTGAATTCTTGCGAGGACAGCGAGATGCCGCCTTCGCCGGCCAGCGTGTACTTGCCGTCGCGGTAGAACTCGGAGCTGGCGCAGTCCAGGCCCAGGGCGATCTGCGTGCCCGGCTCGTAGCCGGCTTCGGTGATGGCCTTCAGGATGAGCTGAATGGCGGCTTCATGGCTGGGCACGTTGGGCGCGAAACCGCCCTCGTCGCCCACGGCGGTCGACATGCCCTGGCTGTGGATCAGCTTCTTGAGCATGTGAAAGACTTCGGCGCCCCAACGCAGGGCTTCGCGGAAGCTGCCCGCGCCCACCGGCAGAATCATCAGTTCCTGCAGGTCCAGCGTGTTGTTGGCGTGCGCGCCGCCGTTGATGACGTTCATCATCGGGACGGGCATGCTCATGGGGCCGCTGCCGCCGAAATAGCGGTACAGGGACAGGCCAGACTCGTCGGCGGCGGCGCGGGCCACGGCCATGCTGGCGGCCAGGATGGCGTTGGCGCCCAGGCGCTCCTTGGACTCGGTGCCGTCCAGTTCGATCAGCGTGCGATCGACGAACGTCTGTTCCTGAGCATCCAGGCCCATCAGGGCTTCGGAGATTTCGGTGTTGAGGTTTTCAACGGCGCGCAGCACGCCCTTGCCCAGATAACGGCCCTTGTCGCCGTCGCGCAGCTCGATGGCTTCGCGGGCGCCGGTGGATGCGCCCGACGGCACGGCCGCACGGCCCATGGCGCCGGATTCCAGCAGCACATCGCATTCCACGGTGGGGTTGCCGCGCGAATCCAGAATCTCGCGGCCGATGATGTCGACGATTGCACTCATGACTTTACATTCCCTGAACGATAAACATATTCATGACGGCCGCGCCTTCGCGGGCATTGCGGGCACGGCGGTACTGCCAGGAATCGTAGAACGCCTGCGCCGCGGCCATGGACGGAAATTCCATGACGACGGTGCGGACGGGTTCACGCCCCTCGAGGTGCTTCGATTCGCCGCCGCGCACCAGGATCTTGGCATCGTACGCGCGCATGGCGAGCGTGGACAGACGCTTGTAGTCCTCGTACTGCGCGGGCTTGGTCACTTTGACGTCGGCGATCAGATAGGCACTCATGGGGTTCCTTCAGAGCAGTTGCGTTGGTTTCGGTCTGACGCCGGATACGGCGCCGCCGCCAGTGTCGCGCAAGGCGCACGGGCGACGCATATCCGATGCTAATCGGTTGTATCCGAAAGAAGCGCCGCCGTATAGGGCGGCGCTGGGGAATCGGCCCGCGGCCCCGAGGATCCGCTTACGGAACTCAGGACCGCGGACACGCATCAGGCCTCCTGGCCGCGGCGAGCCTTCTGCTCGATGGCGGCGCGGATGTAGCTGGAGAACAGCGGGTGGCCGTCGCGCGGGGTGGACGTGAACTCCGGGTGGAACTGGACGCCGACGAACCACGGGTGGTTGGGCAGTTCCATCATTTCGGGCAGGTTCTCGGTCGGCGTGCGGGCGCTGATCACCATGCCGGCTTCTTCGAGGCGCGGCACGTAGACGTTGTTGACCTCGTAGCGATGGCGGTGACGTTCGTTCACCTCGTCGCCATAGATGGCCTGCGCGCGGGTGCCGGGCTTGATCGGCACGCGTTGCGCGCCCTTGCGCATGGTGCCGCCCATGTCGGACGACGTGTCGCGCTTCTCGACCTTGCCTTCGCGGTCCATCCACTCGGTGATGAGTGCGACCACCGGGTGCGGCGCGGAGGGATCGAATTCCGTGCTGTTGGCGCCGCCCAGACCCGCGACGTGACGCGCGAATTCGATGACCGCCAGCTGCATGCCCAGACAGATGCCCAGGTACGGCACGCCGTTTTCGCGGGCGTAGCGGATCGCGGCGATCTTGCCTTCGGTGCCGCGCTTGCCGAAGCCGCCCGGAACCAGAATGGCGTCCAGGTGCTTCAACTGATCGGTGCCGCGGGTTTCGATGTCTTCCGAGTCGATGTACTCGATGTTGATCTTCGAGCGCGTGTGGATGCCGGCGTGAACCAGGGCTTCGGTCAGCGACTTGTACGACTCGGTCAGGTCGACGTACTTGCCGACCATGCCGATGGTGAGCTGGTGCTCGGGGTGTTCCAGCGCCTCGACCAGGTTGTCCCACATGGACAGATCGGCCGGCGGCGGGGTCAGGCCCAGGGCCTCGCAGACGATGTTGTCCACGCCCTGCTTGTGCAGCATGGCGGGGATCTTGTAGATGGAGTCGGCGTCCCAGACGGAAATGACCGCGTCCAGGGGCACGTTGGAGAACAACGAGATCTTGGCGCGCTCGTCGTCCGGAATGCGGCGGTCGGCGCGGCACAGCAGCGCGTTCGGGTAGATGCCGATTTCGCGCAGCTTCTGCACCGAGTGTTGCGTGGGCTTGGTCTTCAGTTCGCCGGCGGAGGCGATGAAGGGCACGAGCGTCAGATGGACGAAGGCCGCGTTGTTGCGGCCCATGCGCAGGCTCATCTGGCGGGCGGCTTCGAGGAACGGCAGCGATTCGATGTCGCCCACCGTGCCGCCGATTTCCACGATGGCGACGTCGGTGTTGCCATTCCAGCCGGCTTCGGCGCCACGGGCGATGAAGTCCTGGATTTCGTTCGTGATGTGCGGAATCACCTGGACGGTCTTGCCCAGGTAGTCGCCACGCCGTTCCTTGCGCAGCACGGATTCGTAGATCTGGCCGGTGGTGAAGTTGTTCACCTTGTGCATGCGAGCGGAAATGAAACGCTCGTAGTGGCCCAGGTCCAGGTCGGTCTCGGCGCCGTCTTCCGTGACGAACACCTCACCATGCTGGAAGGGGCTCATCGTGCCCGGATCGACGTTGATGTAGGGGTCGAGCTTCAGCATGGTGACTTGCAAACCACGCGACTCAAGGATGGCGGCAAGCGACGCGGCGGCGATGCCCTTGCCCAGGGAAGACACCACACCGCCGGTGACAAATACGTATTTGGTCATCGTAATGAGCACCCGGGACGAGCGGGCGCGTGCGGGAAATTTGGATTATAGCCGGGCGACGCGACTTGTTTGGGTTTTCCCCTAGCTCTGTGCGGGTAACAATTGGCTGCACTCGGCAAGCCCATTGCCACAAGCCCCACGGCGCCCGCATGGTATGGTCGCTCCCTAATTTTGAACCGCTGCCCGTGCGGGCGGCGCCCTCCCATCCCCGCCCCCGCGCCGATGACCGCCCTTTCCCGCCCCGTTCCCTCCCTTGCCTGGCGCATCGCCGTCGCCGCCGTCCTGCTGCGGCTGACGTATATCGCGCTGGTGCAGGCCTACACCTTGTTGAGCCCGACGCCCTATGTGGAGCAACTGCGTGAGAGCTACACGCAGCCGCCGGTGCTGGCCCCGCTGCTGGCCAACATCGTCTCGACCCTGCTCATCGTCGGGCTCGCGGCCTGGGGCGCAATGCGCCAGTGGCTTGCGCGCCGCGATGCGGCAACCGTGGACCAGCCGGGCAGGCTGCTGGGCACGTTCCTGGCTTTGCAGGCGCTCTACACGCTGTGCCTGTCCAGCGGCATGGCCTACGCGCAGCACCTGTTGATGAGCGGCCTGATCAAGGAAGGTTCCTGGCTCCAGACGGCCCTCGGCCTGGATGTGGCCGGACGTTTCATCGTCATGAACCTGGGGATCCGCGTCGTCACGGTGGCGCTGGAGATCGCCGGTATCTGCCTGGCGCTGCGCATCGCCGCCTGGACCACCACCCCGGCCGTCCCCGGCGTCGGCTCAGCGCTGACCCGCCGGCATGCGGCATGGATCAGCGGGCTGACCATGCTGATCTGGCAGTCCAGCGTGTCGATCATGCTGGGCGGCTATCTGCAGATGCAGACGCTGGAAGCGGGCTGGGCCCAGTATGCGCTGGGATATTGGGTGCTGCCCATCGCCCTGCTGGCGCTGACCACGCTCGTTTGCCTGAAAGTGCTGCCGCGCCCGCTGGAACGTTTTGGCATCGGCCGCGCCGTGGCGCTGGGCAGCGTGGCGTTCTGGATCGCCCAGGTGCTGGGCATTGGCCTGGGTATTGCCGTGCTCAAGTCCATGACCTGGGATCAACTGGCCTGGGCCGTCCAATCGCACGCGTCCGCCGCGCTGGCGCTGCTCGCTTACGGCGCGCTGCTGGCGCTGGGTTGCCTGACGGCCACACGCCTGCTTCACCGCAAGCAGGACGCGCCGGCGCGGTAACCGGCGGCGCGCCGCGCCATGAAAAAAGGCCGTGGCGTCATTGCGCCGCGGCCTTTTTTTGCGCCGGCCCTGCCGGCAATACCGTCAGGTCAGATCGCCGCGCAGCGCAGCGTCAGCCACGCCAGCGCCTCGCCCTCGACCAGCGGCGACAGGCGCTCGAACACCGTCTTGTGATAGTCGTTCAGCCAGTCGATCTCGTCTTCGCGCATCAGCGAGGGCTCGATGCAGCGCGTGTCGATGGGGCACATCGTCAGCGTCTCGAAGCACAGGAATTCACCCAGCTCCGAGGTCAGCCAGCTGCGGTTGGCGACCAGGTTCTCGATGCGCACGCCCCAGCGGCCCGGGCGGTAGATGCCCGGTTCGTTCGAGGTGATCATGCCCGGCTCCATGGCCGTGTGCGGACCCGGCATCGCGCGGTACGAAATGACCTGCGGGCCTTCGTGCACGTTCAGGAAATAGCCCACGCCGTGGCCCGTGCCATGGCCGTATTCCGCGCCGCCTTCCCAGATGGGCGCGCGCGCGATGGCATCGAGCATGGGCGACGGCGTGCCACGCGGGAACGACGCGCGCGACAGCGCGATCATGCCCTTGAGGACCAGCGTGAAGTCGACCTTCTGGTCCGCGCTGGGCGTGCCCACCGCGACCACGCGCGTGATGTCCGTCGTGCCGCCGAGGTACTGGCCGCCCGAGTCGATCAGCAGCAGGCCGTCGCCTTCGATCGTGGCGTGCGATTCCGGGGTGGCGCGGTAATGCGGCATGGCGCCGTTGGCGTTAAAGCCCGCAATGGTGGCAAAGCTGGGGCAGACGTACGCAGGACGGCGCGCGCGGGCGGCCGTGATCTGCTCATCGATAGTCAGTTCGGTGATGGTTTCCTTGCCCAGCGCGCCTTCGAACCAGGCGAAGAATTCGCAGAGCGCGGCGCCGTCCTGCGCCATCGCCTGACGCACGTTCGCCAGTTCGGCGTCGGTCTTGCGCGACTTGAGCAGCGTGGACGGATTGATCGCTTCCACGCGCGGCACGGCCGGATCCATGGCGTGGAACACCCCGCAGGTGACGCGGGCCGGATCGATCAGCAGCTTCTGGTCCACTTCCAAGGAGGCCAGCGCATCCGCGGCCTGGGCGTAGTCCGCGACTTCGACGCCATCGGCGGCCAGGATGGCGCGCAGGCTGTCGTCGATCTTGCCGTCCGCCACAAAGAGCGTGGCGTGGTCCAGGCCGACCAGCGCGTGGCCGACAAAGACCGGGTTGAAGTCCACGTCCGCGCCGCGCAGGTTGAACAGCCAGGCAATATCGTCAAGCGTGGAAATGAAATGCACGTCGGCGCCATGCTCGCGCATGGCGTCGCGAACCTGAGCCAACTTGTCGGCGCGGGTCACGCAGGCGTCGGGCGCGACGTGTTCGTAGATCTTGGCGTCCGGCAGCCCGGCGCGATCGGCCCAGACCTCGTCCAGCAGGTCTTCGCGGATTTCCAGCACGGCGCCAGAGGCGGCTGCGGCAGCGGACAAGGCGCGGAAAGCGCCCAGGCCCAGCACCTGGCCGTCCACCCCGATGACGTCGCCCGTGCCGGTGTTTGCGGCCAGCCAATCGACATGGCCCGGCGTCGTGGCCAGCGCAATCTTCATCAGTTGCACGCCCGTGCCCGCAAGCTGGGCTTCGGCCTGAACCCAGTAGCGGCTGTCCACCCACAGGCCGGCAAAGCTTGGCGTAACCACCAGCGTGCCCACCGACCCCGTGAAGCCCGACAGCCAGCGCCGCCCCTGCCAGCGGGCCGGCAGGTATTCGGACAGGTGCGGGTCCGAAGAAGGAACGACGTAGGCAGTCAGACCGCGGCGGGTCATGGCCTGCCGCAATTGGGCAATACGGGCGTCGGTGCTAGACATGGAAGATGGGATCCTTAGCGCAACATGAAAGACATGGCGGCCAGGCTGTTCAACGTGCGGATGGCGGACTGCATGCTATCCGTGGTGAATCGCAAGGTGACGCCGTCCACGCGGTCGAGCGTGGGCCACATGCAGAACAGATCGGCGAGCGCCGAGCTCTGCGTCTGCAACCGGCATTCTATAGGCGCGGGAATGCGGAAAGGAACGGCTTTCTTGTCGCCGCCGCGCTTGAAATTACGCACCGCGCTTTCGGCGGCCGCGGCAATCGCGCGGCGCGAGGCGGCGGGCGACAACGTGATGCCGCTGCCCTGCCCGTGCGCAACCTTGGTCTGCACCCATTCGGCGCCGGGAAAGGTGTCGCGGGTTTCCTCGATGAACACGTCGTCGCCCGTGCCCAGGATGACGGGCACGCCCAACTCGCCGGCCAGCGCGCCGTACAGGCCCGCTTCGCCCAGCTCCATGCCGTTGATGACAACGCGCGCGAACGCGAAGCTGTTGATGGTGTGGGCCAGGATGCCGCGGCCTTGCGAGCGCGAGTGGTAGCCGATCATGAAGACGGCGTCGCACGCCTCTTCCAGCCCGCCCATCATGCCCAGGTAGCGCGGCTTGCCCAGCACCAGGCGGGCGCGCTCGTCCAGGCCATCGGGCAGCAGGTTGCGAAAGCCGCCGTGCGAATCGTTGACCAGGATCTCTTCGGCGCCGCCCGCGATGGCGCCTTGCACGGCCGCGTTGGCCTCGGCGGTCATCCAGGCGCGGGCACGCTCGTACTCGCCGTTGCCGGCACGGACCTGCTCGGCATGGAAGACGCCGGCGACGCCTTCGATATCGGTGGAAATAAGGATTTTCATGAAAGGGGCCTTGAAAATGTTCAGAGTTCGGTGTCGGACAGCCACTGGCGCCAATCGGGCGCGGCGTGGCGGATGCAATCGCGGTGGTTCCCGTCGCGCCCGGTCACGCTTTCGGCGTGCCACAGCGCCGCAATGATGGCCTGTTCGCAGGCTTCGGCGGCGGCCTCGAAGAGCGGATCGATGCGGGCCTCGTGCAACATGGCGATCGCGGGCATGAGCGACTCGGCCAATTGCGGAATCGTGTATGCCGTCGAAAACGCCAGCGCAATGTCGCCGCTGCCGTGGCCGAACACCGAGCCGGTGCGCGCCAGCCCCGCGCCCGCGCGCAGCGACAGCCGGCGCAACTGCCGGGAATCGAGCGGCGCGTCGGTGGCCACCAGCAGGATGATCGATCCCTTCTCGGGCGCGATCACCGCGTTTTCGCCTTGCTGCGCCAGCTTGACGTCAAGCTGGTCCGCCAGCCGGCGGCCGAACGGCCTGCCCGCCACCGTCAGGTTGGGCAACCGGCCGAAGTTGGAAAGCACCAGCGCGCCCACGGTGTACTGCGGTCCGTCCTTGATCCGCGCAACGCGCGAAGCCGAGCCGATGCCGCCCTTGAACGAAAAGCTGGACATGCCCCGGCCGGCGCCAACGGCGCCCTGCGCGAAACGCTTGCCGGCGGCGGTCAGCGCGTCGGCGTAATGCGATTCCTGAACCGCCATCGCCTGGATGTCGTTCAGGAACCCGTCGTTGCACTCGAAGACCAGCGGATTCACGGTCGCCATGCCGCGGCCGATGCCGGGGTTGGCGGCGACCGCGGCGCGGATCTGCGCATTGGCCACCGTGCCCACGCCGAACGTATTGGTCAGCGCGATCGGCGTTTCCAGCACGCCCAGTTCCTGCACCTGAACCAGACCCGTGCTCTTGCCAAAGCCGTTCAGCACGGTGGCCGCGGCCGGCGTCTTGTCCAGGAAGGGATCGCCGTCATGCGGGCGCACGACGGTCACGCCCGTCTGCAGCGGGCCATCGGCCAGCGTGCAGTGGCCGACGGTGATCTCGCCCACGTCGCAGATCGAGTCCAGCGGACCCGAGGGCAGTACGCCGATCCGCGGGATGTCCAGCGCTTGTTTGTCCATGTTCGTCTACGTGTCGCCACGCTCCAGAATGCAAAACGCCGCCACCCTGGGTCCGGGACACGCGCGGTGCAGCGCGTGGCGGACGGAGGCGGCGGCGGAATAATCGCCCTCCACGCCGGCCTGGGCAAACAGGCCGGCGGCAGGTTTACTTGCGGTCGATCTTGGGATCGAGCGCGTCGCGCAGGCCGTCGCCCAGCAGGTTGAACGCCAGCACCGTCAGGAAGATGGCAAGCGCCGGGAAGATGGCGACGTGCGGTGCGATGACCATGTCGGCGCGCGCTTCGTTCAGCATCGCGCCCCACTCCGGCGTGGGAGGCGAAGCGCCCATGCCCAGGAACGACAGGCTGGCCGCGGTGATGATCGAGGTGCCGATCCGCATAGTGCCGTACACCACGATCGGCGAGATCGTGCCGGGCAGGATGTGGCGCATGATGATCGTCCAGTCGGACGCGCCCACGCTCTTGACGGCTTCGACGTACGTCATCTGCTTGATCGACAGCGTGTTGCCGCGCACCAGGCGGGCAAACGCGGGCACGCTGAACACGGCCACGGCCACGATCACGTTGACCATGCTGGAGCCCAGGATGGCGACCACGCCAATGGCCAGCAGCATGCCGGGGAATGCCAGCAGCACGTCGGAGATACGCATCGTGATGCGTTCCCACCAGCCTTCGTAGTAGCCGGCCATCAGGCCCATGAACGTGCCGACGATGGCGCCCATGGCGACCGACAGAAAGCCGGCGGCCAGCGAGATGCGTGCGCCCATGATGATTCGGCTGAAGATGTCGCGGCCCAGCGAATCCACGCCCAGCCAGTGCGCGAGGGACGGACCGGCGTTCAGCGCATCGTAGTCGAAGAAGTTCTCCGGGTCGTACGGCACGATCCACGGCGCGAAGACCGCGACGATGACCAGCAGCAGGACGAAGAGGCCCGCGCCGACGGCAAGCTTCTGCTTCTTGAATTTGCGCCAGAACTCGGTGGCGGGCGTGCGCACGTCGTTCTTGGGAACGGCGGCGATGGTTGCGGCGGGTGTCGTATTGCTCATGGCCGCCTCACTTGTAACGGATGCTGGGATTGATGACGCCATACAGCACGTCGACAATCAGGTTGATCAGGATGAATTCCAGCGAGAACAGCAGCACGAGGCCCTGGATCACCGGATAGTCGCGCTGGGTCACGGCGTCCACCAGCAGGCGGCCTAGGCCGGGCCAGTTGAACACGGTCTCGACCACGATCGAGCCGCCCAGGAGGAAGCCGAACTGCAGGCCCATCATGGTCACGACGGGAATCAGCGCGTTGCGCAGCGCGTGCTTGATGATGACGCGGCGCTCGGACAGGCCCTTGGCGCGGGCCGTGCGCACGAAGTCTTCCTGCACGACTTCCACGAACGACGCCCGCGTGAAGCGCGCCATCACGGCGGCCACGGCGGCGCCCAGCGTGATGGAAGGAAGAATGTAGTGTTGCCAGGTCGAGGCGCCCACCGTGGGAAGCCAGCCAAGGTTCACCGAGAAAATCTGCATCAGCATCATGCCCAGCGCGAACGCGGGGAACGAGATGCCGGACACCGCCAGCGTCATGCCAAGACGGTCGGGCCAGCGATTGCGCCATACCGCCGACACGATGCCGATGATCATGCCAAAGCCAACGGACCACACCATGCTCGCAAGGGTGAGCCACAAGGTGGGCATGAAACGGTCGGCGATTTCGGTCGAGACGGGGCGCTTGGTGCGCAGCGAGGTCCCGAGGTCGCCCTGCAGCATGTGGCTGAAGTAGCGCACGAACTGCTGCGGCAGGGGCAGATCCAGCCCAAGTTCCTTGCGCACGAGCTCGACGGTTTGCTGGTCGGCTTCGGGCCCGGCGGCCAGTCGCGCCGGGTCGCCCGGAAGCATGTGCACAAACAGGAACACGACCACCGCTACCAGCAGCAGCGTGGGGATCATGCCCAAAAGACGTTTGACGATGTAGGTCAGCATTGAAATTCCTGCAACATCGGCGGGGACACCGCGTCCCCGCCGTATGTGGCCTTACAAGGGCCCGAAGGCCCCGAGAGTTACTGCTTGGTTTACTGCTTCAGGTCGATGTCGCCGAACCAGAACGAGGTGTCCGGTTCCACGTACACGCCCGACAGGTTCTTCGACTTGACGTACAGGTTGTTCTGGGTCACCAGGAAGGCCCACGGGGCGTCCTTCCAGATGGTTTCCTGAACGTTCTTGTAGATCTCGGTCTTCTTCTCGCGGTCGGTCGTGGCCAGCGCTTGCTGGACGCCTTCGTCAACCGACTTGTTCGAGTAGTACGACACGTTGTTCAGCACCGGCGGGAACGCGGCGGTGGTCAGGAGCGGACGCAGGCCCCAGTCGGCTTCACCGGTCGAGGACGACCAGCCGGCGTAGTACATGCGGACCTTGGCGTCTTCAGGCTTTTGCACCTGTTGAACGCGCTGCACGCGCTGGCCGGATTCCAGGACTTCCACGGAAACCTTGATGCCGACCTGGGCGAGCTGCTGCTGCAGGAACTGAACGACCTTCACCGAGGTGCCGTCGTTATAGGCGGACCACAGCGTGCTTTCGAAGCCGTTGGGGTAGCCGGCTTCGGCCAGCAGGGCCTTGGCCTTCTTGATGTCGTAGGGCCATGCACCGATCTTGTGCGCGTAGTCCACGCCTTGCGGCACGACGCCGTCGATGACGGTGGCGTAGCCCGAGAACGCGACCTTGGCCAGGGCGTCCTTGTTGATGGCGTAGTTGATGGCTTCGCGCACCTTGACGTTGTCGAACGGCTTTTGCTGCGTGTTCATCGACAGGTAGCGGGCCATGATCGAGTTCTTGTGATCGACCACGTCCAGCTTTTCGTTCTTCTTCAGCACGGCGGCCTGCTCGAACGGCACCGGGAAGGCGAAGTGCGCTTCACCCGTCTGCACCACGGCGGCGCGGGTGTTGTTGTCGGTCACGGTGCGGAAGGTCAGCGTGTCGACCTTCGGGTAGCCCTTCTTCCAGTAACCGTCGAACTTCTTGACCTTCAGGTACTCAGCCGGCTTCCATTCGACGAATTCGAACGGGCCCGTGCCGACCGGGTGAAAGCCGATTTCCTTGCCGTACTTGGCCAGGGCAGCGGGCGAGATCATCATGGCGGCCGGGTGGGCCAGCGCGTTGATGAAGGCCGAGAACGGCTTCTTCAGCGTGATCTTGACGGTCATCGGATCGACCACTTCGGTCTTCTCGATGACGCTGAACTGGATGTAGCGCGACAGGCGGTTGTCCGGGTTGGCCGGACGATCGAAGTTGATCTTGACCGCTTCGGCGTTGAAGTCGGTGCCGTCGTGGAACTTCACGCCGGGACGCAGCTTGAACGTGTAGACCAGGCCGTCTTCGCTGACCGTGTAGTCGGTCGCCAGGACCTTCTGCACCTTCAGGTCCTTGTCGAACTCGAACAGGCCTTCATAGTAGGCCTTGCCAGCCGCCTGGTTCAGCGTGCTGTTGGTGTTGTAGGGATCAAGCGTTTCCAGCGCGATGGAAACGGCGAACGTCACGTCCTTGGCGGCATGGGCCATCGGCGCGGCGAGCACGCCGAAGGCCAGCGCGGCAGCGGCCATCAGCTTGGTGGGGCGCAGAACTTTCATCATTGCAACTCCTGGTTCCAAAAAAAGGTCAACTACTGAGTCAATACGCGCCGCCGACGGGATGGCGGGCTACAAAATGATCCGTACCGACCTGCACCAGCGGCTGCACCACCGGTTCGTCGTTCAGTTTGCGGATCGGGCTGGGGATTTCATCGGACAGCAAGGTGCGCTTCATGTGACGGCGCGCCGGATCGGCGATCGGCACGGCCGACATCAGCTTCTTGGTGTAGGGATGCTGGGGATTCTCGAAGATCGCGCGGCGCGGGCCGATCTCGACGATCTGGCCCAGGTACATCACCGCCACGCGGTGGCTGACGCGTTCGACCACGGCCATGTCGTGCGAGATGAACAGGAACGAGATGCCCATGTCGCGCTGCAGGTCGATCAGCAGGTTCACGATCTGCGCCTGGATCGACACGTCCAGCGCCGACACGGATTCGTCCGCGATCACGACCTTCGGATTCAGGGCCAGGGCGCGCGCAATGCAGATGCGCTGGCGCTGGCCGCCCGAGAACTCGTGCGGATAGCGCTGCGCCATTTCCGGCGGCATGCCCACGCGCTCGAGCAGTTCGGCGACGCGGCGCTCGGCATCCTTGCCCTTGGCCACGCCGTGCACCAGCAGCGGCTCCATGATCGAGAAGCCCACGGTCACGCGCGGATCCAGCGACGCGAACGGGTCCTGGAACACGAACTGGATGTCGCGGCGCAGGGACTGCAGTTCGCTGTTCTTCAGGCGCACGATGTCGCGGCCGCCGAAGCGGATTTCGCCGCCCTGGCTTTCCACCAGGCGCAGCAGCGAGCGGCCGGTCGTGGACTTGCCGCAGCCGGATTCGCCGACCAGCGACAGGGTCTCGCCCGGGTACAGATCGAAGCTGACCTTTTCCACGGCGTGCACGCGGCGCTGGACGCGGCTCATGATGCCGCCGCGCAAGTCAAAGCGCGTCACCAGGTTGCGCACGCTCAGGATGGGCTCGCGCTTGCCGGCGGGCACTTCCTGGGTGCTGACAGCGCCGGCCTCTGCCACGGGCTGGGCCTTGCCATCGACCTGCAGCAGCGGGAAGCGCGCGGGCAGGTCCGTGCCCTGCATGGCGCCCAGCTTGGGCACCGCCGACAGCAGCGCCTTGGTGTAGCTGTGCTGGGGCGCGGCAAACACGCGGTCCGACGGGCCTTCCTCGACCTTGTCGCCGCGGAACATGACCAGCACGCGGTCGGCCACTTCGGCCACCACGCCCATGTCGTGGGTGATGAACACCACGCCCATGTGCATTTCATCTTGAAGCTGGCGAATGAGCTGCAGGATCTGGGCCTGGATCGTCACGTCCAGCGCGGTGGTCGGTTCGTCGGCGATCAGCAGCGCCGGCTTGCAGGCCAGCGCCATGGCGATCATGACGCGCTGGCGCATGCCGCCCGACAGTTGATGGGGATAGCGGTCCAGCACCGACTTGGCTTCGGGAATGCGGACCTGTTCCAGCATGCGCAGCGCTTCGGCGCGTGCCGAGGCGCCATCCATGCCCTGGTGCTCGCGGATCGATTCGGCGATCTGGTCGCCGGCCGTGAACACCGGATTCAAGGAGGTCATCGGCTCCTGGAAAATCATCGCCATGTCGGCGCCGCGCACATCGCGCATCACGCGCTGGCTGGCATTGGCCAGGTCGATCACGGAGCCGTTGCGCCGGCGCAAGGCCATGCTGCCCTGGGCGATGCGGCCACCGCCATGTTCCACCAGACGCATCAGCGCCAGCGACGTCACCGACTTGCCCGAACCCGATTCGCCCACGATGGCCAGGGTCTCGCCCCGGTCCACATGAAACGACAGATTGCGCACGGCTTCGACCGTGCGCTCGGAACCCACGAAGCGCACCGTCAGGTCGTCGACCTGGACCACGCGGTTATCCGGCAGCGCCAGGCTGTTTGCGCGATCAACCATCTCTTCTCATTCCCAAAATAAACCTACTGATCCAAACCGCCGCCGCTCATCGGTAGATGGCGGTTACCGGCTTCTCGCCAACGCGGGCGTAACCCCGGTACATGCCTTCCGTGTTGAACGGCAAGGCCACATTGCCCTGGGCGTCGACGGCCACCAGGCCGCCCTTGCCGCCGATGGTGGGCAGTTTTTCCATTACGACGCGGTCCGCCGCCGCTTCCAGCGAGGCGCCGCAGTATTCCATCTGGGCGGCCACGTCGTACGCGGCAACCATGCGGATGAACATTTCGCCCGTGCCCGTGGTGGACACGGCGCAGGTCTTGTTGCTGGCATACGTGCCGGCGCCGATCAGGGGCGCATCGCCCACGCGGCCGACCTGCTTGTTGGTGATGCCGCCGGTGGAGGTGGCGGCGGCCAGGTTGCCCTGGGCATCGACGGCCACGGCACCCACGGTGCCGAACTTCTTGTCGGCGTCCAGCGGATCGGCGGGCGCGGGCTGGCCGCGCGCGACCATGGCCTGGCCGTCGTGATCCAGCACGGCGGCGTCCGGCGTTTCGCGCTGCACGCGCAGCAGCTGCTCGCGGCGGGCGTCGGTCGAAAAATACGAGGGGTCCACGAGTTCCACGCCTTCCTGGGCGGCGAACGCTTCAGCGCCCTCGCCCACGAAGAACACGTGCTTGCTGTTTTCCATGACCTTGCGCGCGGCAAAGATGGGATTGCGCACGCGGTTCACATTGGCGATGGCGCCGGAACGCAGCGTGGCGCCGTCCATGATGGCGGCGTCCAGTTCATGGGTGCCGGCACTGGTGAACACGGCGCCGTGGCCGGCGTTGAACAGGGGGCAGTCTTCGAGCAGGCGCACGGCCTCGGTGACGGCGTCCAGGGCGCTGCCGCCCTTGGCCAGCACGGCCTGGCCGGCGGTCAGGATCGACTCCAGCGCCGCGAGGTATTCCTGTTCTTTCTCGGCAGACATGGCCGCGCGGGACATCGCGCCGGCGCCACCGTGAATGGCAATCACGGGTTGAATCATCGTTTACCTACTCCATGGATGAGCCACGGCATCACGGACTGGGTCACCCCAGCGGCGGCCGCAACGGAATTCTTGGCCCGATAGGCCACCGCCGCGGACAAGGCTTCGATGAGCCCCAACGCGGCGGTTTCGGAATTGGGAATGAGCTGGCGCGCCGAGAAGGCGTACAGCACGACGGACGCCGTGGGCGCCAGCGGCGAGGTGGGCTTGTCCGTCAGCACCAGCACCGGCACCCCGGCCTGTTTGGCCGCGCCGGCCAGCGTCACGGTGTCGGCCAGGTAACGCGGAAAACCGATGGCGATCACCAGGTCGTTGCTGGTCATGCGCGACATCTGACGCGCCGCGTGCGACACGCCGCCGGGACCGGCCAGCGATTCGACCGAATGCAGGTGCATGCACAGGCCGCGCTGCAAGAGGCCTGCGAGGAACCCGCTGGCGCCGAAACCGATGATGAAGACGCGATCGGCGGCCAGGATGGCGTCGACCGCCTGTTCACAGGCCGCGGAATCCAACGCCTGCAGGTTGCGCTGCGCGTTGCGGATGTCTTCTTCGAGGGTTGCCGCAAAGATCTGGACGGCGCTGGCCGAGTGGGCCAGCTCGGTGCGCAGCTTCTCGACCGGTTCCAGCGCGGCTTCGAAGCCGCGGGCCAGTTCGGCGCGGAACTGCGGATAGCCCGGCAGGTCCAGGGCGCGCGCAAACCGGTTGGCCGTGGCGACCGACACGCCCACTGCCGCCGCGAACTCATCGATGGTCATGGTGGCGACGCGGAACTGGTGCGCCAGCACGTACTCGGCCATCTTGTGCTGGGTCCGGCTCAGCGCGGGCTGGGCCCGGGCGATCCGATCAGCGATCGTAATGGCGGACTTGGTCATCGAACAGCGTGGTGGAAATCGGGCGGCGGGTTTATGTAAATCTGTTTACACACAAATTTTAGTTAAGAAAATAGATTTTCATACTAAGGGTATACCCGTGAATAGATGTAACAATCGGGCCTGAGAAATCGGGGCCGGTTTGCGTTACGCTAGTTGCCCTGTTTTTGTCCCGCTATCTGGAATGACCCGCATGACACCCGCCTGGATCTGCAAGCCCCACGCCGACCTGACCCCCGCTGAGCTCTACGCCATCCTGCGGCTGCGCTCGGAGGTGTTCGTGGTGGAACAGAACTGCGTGTTTCTCGACATGGACGGCAAGGACCTGCAAGGGCAGACCGAGCACCTGATGGCCTGGCACGACGGCGAACTGGTGGCCTATTGCCGCCTGCTGGAGCCGGCCCTGAACGACGGCCGCGCCGTCATCGGCCGCGTGATCACCGCCCCCGCCGCCCGCGGCACGGGCCTGGGCCACGAACTCATGCGCCGCGCCAAGGAAGAAGTGCAGCGTCTGTGGCCGGATCAGCCGGTGTACCTGGGCGCGCAGGCACGATTGAAGGGTTATTACGGCGGCCACGGTTTCGTGCCGGTCACCGAGGAATACATGGAAGACGGCATCCCGCATGTGGGGATGCTGTTGCAGGAGACGGCGTAGCGCGCGGCGCCCCGCCTCTGCATCAAGCAGGAACAAAAAAAAGCGCCCGTTTGAACGGGCGCTTTGATTTTGGCTGCCGGCGGCCGGCATCATCAGCCGGCCTGACCAGCCTGGCGTTCAGCAGCGTTACTGCACCGCAGACACGTCCAGCTTCGCCGCCGTCTTGGACTTGATCTCGTCCACCGTCACGCCGGGCGCCGTTTCCAGCAGCTTCAGGCCGTTTTCGGTGACTTCCATCACGCCCAGGTCGGTGATGATGAGATCGACCACACCCACGCCGGTCAGCGGCAGGTTGCACTCGGGCAGCAGCTTGATGTCCTCGGTGCCGTCCTTTTTCTTGGCCACGTGTTCCATCAGCACGACCACGCGGCCGACGCCGGCCACCAGGTCCATCGCGCCGCCCATGCCCTTGACCATCTTGCCCGGGATCATCCAGTTGGCCAGATCGCCCTTCTCGGAGACCTGCATCGCGCCCAGGATCGCCAGGTTGATCTTGCCGCCGCGGATCATCGCGAACGAGTCGGCCGACGAGAAGATCGAGGAGCCGGGCAGCGTCGTGACGGTCTGCTTGCCGGCGTTGATGAGGTCGGCGTCGACCTGATCGTCGGTGGGGAACGGGCCGATGCCCAGCAGGCCGTTTTCGGATTGGAGCCACACTTCCACGCCCGCGGGGACGTGGTTGGCAACCAGCGTGGGCAGGCCGATGCCCAGGTTCACATAAAAGCCGTCTTGCAGCTCGCGCGCGGCGCGCGCCGCCATTTCATCGCGGGACCATGCCATGTCGTCTTCTCCTTAGGCCGGGCGAGTGGTGCGTTGTTCGATGCGCTTTTCGGGCGTGTCGTTCAGCACGATCCGTTGCACATAGATGCCGGGCAGGTGGATCTGATCCGGGTCCAGGCTGCCGGTGTCGACGATTTCCTCGACTTCGACCACCGTGAACTTGCCCGCCATGGCGACGTTCGGATTGAAGTTGCGGGCCGTCTTGCGAAACACCAGATTGCCGCTGCGGTCGGCGATGTGCGCCTTGACCAGGGACACGTCCGGCACCAGCGAGCGTTCCATCACGTACTGCTGGCCGTCGAACTCGCGGATTTCCTTGCCCTCGGCCACGATGGTGCCCACGCCAGTGCGGGTGAAGAACGCCGGAATGCCAGCGCCGCCGGCACGCAGCTTTTCGGCCAGCGTGCCCTGCGGCGTGAATTCAAGCTCGAGTTCGCCCGACAGGTATTGGCGTTCGAATTCCTTGTTCTCGCCCACGTAGGACGCGATCATCTTGCGCACCTGGCGCGTGTTGAGCAGCTGGCCCAGACCAAACCCATCGACGCCCGCGTTGTTGCTGATGCAGGTGAGATCCTTGACGCCCGAATCGCGCAGCGCGGCGATCAGCGCCTCGGGAATACCGCACAGGCCGAAACCGCCCACGGCGATCATCTGACCGTCCTTGACGATGCCTGCCAGCGCCTCCTGGGCGCTTGCATAAACCTTGTCCATCGCTCCAACTCCTAGTTAAGGTCTAACCAAAGTGAGCCCGCCCCGCCGCTACCCGCGCACGGGTCCCGGAAAAATCGGGGAATCGGGACAAGCCCAGTCGTTCCTTGGGGCGCGGCTGTTGGCGCCCGCTACCCGGGCATCGCGGCGAAGCCCGATTTCCGTGAAGCGGCGGCGCCGAGGGTGGCGCGCCCTCATTGCTTTTTTGATTTTGCGCTAGATTTTACCGGCATGACCGGCCAAAGCACGCGCTATTTTGGCCGGTGCGCGGCCCGTGGCCGCGCGCGCTTACTCGGCCGGCGTGAACTGCGTGGCCATCTGCGCCAGGACTTCGGGCGGCCACGGTGCGGACGTATTGGCCACGTAATCCATCCAGACCAGCACATTGCGGCCGCGCGCATAGGGGCCAGCCTCATCGCCGACCTTCTCGAGCAGCAGCTCGAATTCGGCGCTGGAGCGGCCGATGCGCGTGACCTTGTGCGTCACGCGCACGGTGGCAGGATAGGTCAGCGGACGCAGGAAATCGCACGACGCATGCGCCAGGATCGCGCCATCGTCGGCCGGCAGCTTGAAGCCCGCGTTATACAGAATCTGCATGCGGGCCTCTTCCATGAGGCGGAAATACAGCGTGTTGTTCAGATGGTTCAAGGCGTCTGAATCGCCCCAGCGCAAAGGCAATTCGAGCTGATGGGTGTCGCCCACCGATAGCAGCCGCGCAGACAGATTGTCCGGGTTCACCAATAACTCCTGAAGGCTAAAAGAAATGCGAAGGCATACAGGACCCTCGCCTGCAATACAATCGCCGATAATACTTCCAGCCATATATGGAATACATACGGGGAGCTTTGCAAATGTCTGAACGCGAGTCGATGGAATATGACGTGGTCGTGGTTGGCGGTGGTCCCGCCGGCCTGGCCACAGCAATCCGTCTGAAGCAGCTGGCTGCTGAGAAGAATCAGGAGATTGGCGTCTGCGTACTTGAGAAGGGTGCGGAACTGGGCGCGCACATCCTGTCCGGCGCCGTGATGGACCCGCTGGCGCTGACCGAGCTCATCCCCGACTGGAAGGAAAAGGGCGCGCCGCTGAACGTGGCCGTCACGCAGGACAAGTTCCTGTTCCTGTCCGAGACCGGCGCGCGCGCCACGCCCAACTGGCTGCTGCCCCCCTGCTTTCACAACGAAGGCAACTACATCGTCCGTCTGGGCGACGTCGTCAAGTGGATGGGCGAGCAGGCCGAAGCGCTGGGCGTGGACATCTTCCCCGGCTTTGCGGCCGTCGAAGTGCTGTACGACGAGAACGGCGCCGTCCGCGGCGTGGCCACGGGCGACATGGGCGTGGCCCGGGACGGCAGCCACACCGACCACTACCAGCCGGGCATGGAATTGCACGCCCGCTACACCGTGTTCAGCGAAGGCTCGCGCGGCCAGCTCGGCCGCCAGCTCATCGAGCGCTTCAAGCTGGACGACGGCCGCAATCCGCAGTCGTACGGCATCGGCATCAAGGAAATGTGGGAAGTCGATCCGGCCCAGTCCAAGCCCGGCCTGGTGATCCACACCGCCGGCTGGCCGCTGGATTCGGACACGTACGGCGGCTCGTTCCTCTATCACCTGGACAACAACCTCGTCGCCGTGGGCATGATCGTCGGCCTGGATTACGCCAATCCGTGGCTGTCGCCCTTCGATGAGTTCCAGCGCTACAAGACGCACCCCGCCATCCGCGGCACGTTCGAAGGCGGCAAGCGCATCGCTTACGGCGCCCGCGCCATCACGGCGGGCGGCCTGCTGGCGCTGCCCAAGCTCACGTTCCCGGGCGGCGTGCTGGTCGGCTGCGAAGCCGGTTTCCTGAACGCCTCGCGCATCAAGGGCAGCCACGCCGCCATCAAGTCGGGCAAGCTGGCCGCCGAAGCCGCGTTCGACGCCCTGGTTGCGGACCGCCGCCAGGACGAACTGACTGCATACCCCAAGGCCTTCGAGGCCTCGTGGCTGCACGCGGAATTGAACAAGGCCCGCAATTTCAAGCAGTGGTTCAAGAAGGGCCGCACGGTCGCCACGCTGATGACCGGCATCGAGCAACTGCTGCTCAAGGGCAAGATGCCCTGGACGCTGCGCCACAACAAGCCCGACCACGCCTGTCTGCAGCCCGCGTCGCAATGCGCACGCATCGACTATCCCAAGCCCGACGGCAAGCTCACGTTCGACAAGCTGAGTTCGGTGTTCATCTCCAATACCAACCACGACGAGAACGAACCCGTCCACCTGACCCTCAAGGATCCGTCCGTGCCGGTCAAGGTGAACCTGGCCAAGTACGGCGGCCCCGAGTCGCGCTATTGCCCGGCCGGCGTGTACGAGTTCGTCAAGGACGACCACGGCGACGACCGTCTGCAGATCAACGCGCAGAACTGTGTGCATTGCAAGACCTGCGACATCAAGGACCCCACGCAGAACATCGTCTGGGTGGCGCCGCAAGGCGGCGAAGGGCCGGTCTACAGCGGCATGTAATACCCCGGGCGCATTGCGCCCGCCCGAAAGGCGCCCCGCGGGGCGCCTTTTTTTCCGACTGCCTGGAGCGACACCATGCGCGAACGCGTACTTCTCATCGGCTGCGGCGACCTGGGCCAGCGCGCGGCGCAACGCTTTCTGGCGCGCGGCGACGAGGTCCATGCCCTGCGGCGCCATCCCCCCGCCGGCGACACGAGCGGCATCCAGTGGCTGCAGGGCGACATCACCCGCCCCGACACGCTGCACGCGCTGCCGCCAGGCGTGACCCGGCTCATCCACCTGCCCACGCCTGGCGCGCGCGATCCGCAGGCCTACCGCGGCGTGTTCGTGGAGGGGCTGGCAAACGTGCTGCACGCGCTGGATCGATCCCAGCTCAAGCGCATCGTGTTCGTCTCGTCCAGCGCGGTGTATGGCGAGCATCATGGCGCCTGGGTGGACGAGGACACGCCGCCTGCACCGCAGGGCTTCAACGGCCGCGTGCTGCTCGAAGCCGAAGCTGCGCTGGCGGCGCAGCCGGTCTCGTCGACGGCATTGCGGCTGGCGGGCCTGTATGGGCCCGGCCGCATGCAGCTCATCGAGCGGTTGCGCAGCGGCGCGGCCGGCGCGCCGGTACAGCCCGAACACTGGGCCAACCGCATCCACATCGACGACGCGGCTGCCGCGGTGGCGCATCTGGCGCTGCTGCCGCAGGTTGCGCCGGTGTATGTGGGCTGCGACGACACGCCCCTGCCGCTGCACACGCTGTATGCCGAACTGGCCGCGCTGATCGGCGCCCCCGCGCCGCGCGAGGCGCCCGCGCCGGCCAACGTGGGCAGCAAGAAACTCAGCAATGCCCGGTTGCGCGCCAGCGGCCTGTCGCTGCAATGGCCGGACTCGCGCCAAGGCTACGCCGCCCTGCTGGCTGAGGACGGCGCGTCGCAGGCATAGTTCGGCCCTCGCCGAATCGTTGCCGCCGGCGCGGGCGGATACTGGTGGCCGTCTCCATTGCCCGCCGTCACCATGCCGCCCGCCCATCCCCTGGCCGCCGTCACACACCCCGATCCGTATCCCTACTATGCCCAGCTGGCGCGCGAGCGTCCGCTGTACCGGGATACGGCACTGGGCATGTGGATCGCCTCGCATCCCGACACCATCGCGGCCATCCTGCGGCATCCCGGCGCACACGTGCGTCCCGCGGATGAGCCCGTGCCGCGCGGCTTGTGCCCCGGCCCTGCGGGAGACCTGTTCGGCCGGTTCGTGCGCATGAACGACGGCGCGGCGCATGCGCGCTTGAAGCCGCTGCTGACGGGGTTCATCGCGCACCGGGCGTCGGAACCGGTGCAAGCGCATCACGAAGGACCATTGCCGCGCCTTCCGCTGCAACCAGCCGTCCCGGCATCGCAGGATTGGCTTGCCGCCGCGCCGCACGACCCCGCCGCCGTCGACCGCTATCTGTACACGGCGCCCGTGCACGCGCAGGCAGCATTCCTGGGACTATCCAAAGCCGTTCATGCGGATTGCGCGGCCGATATCGCCGCTTTCCTTTCCGCCCTGCCCGCCGATGCGGGCGCAGACCGGACCTCGGCGGGCCATGCCGCCGCCGCGCGCCTGCAAGCCCGCATGCAGGCGCATCTGGCGGGGCCCGAGGCCACCCCGGCACTGCGCGCATTGCATGCAGACGCACTGCAAGCAGGCATTACGCCCGAACAGCTGGCCGCCAACCTGGCGGGCCTGCTGTTCCAATCTTGCGAAGCGGGCGCGGGACTGCTGGGCAATGCGCTCATCATGGCCGGCCGGCGCGGCGCGTCGGGCGTGCAGACACGCGAGGACGCCCTGCGCCTGATCGACGACACCGTGCGCCGCGATCCGCCCTTGCACAACACGCGGCGGTTCATGGCTGCGCCGCTTGATGTCGGCGGACAACGCATCGAAGCCGGCCAGACCGTCCTGCTGGTGCTCGCCGCCGCCGCCATGATCGAACCCGAGGCGGGATGGATCTTTGGCGCGCACCGCCATGCCTGCCCCGGCGCGTCGCTGGCGCGAAGCCATGCAGCCGATGCGCTGCTGCACCTGTTGCGGCAGGGTATGGACCCTGCCCCGCTGGCGGCGCGCTTTCGCCATCGTCCGCTGCCCAACGCCCGCGTGCCCCAGTTTGATTTTCCCGAGGACCACAACCGATGATTGCCGTGATATTCGAAGTCGAGCCCGCCCATGGCGACCCTGCCCCGTACCTGGACATCGCCGCCGGCCTGATCGATGAACTGCGCACCGTGGACGGTTTCATTTCCGTCGAACGATTTCAAAGCCTGTCCACGCCAGGCAAGCTGCTGTCGCTGTCATTCTGGCGCGACGAAGCGGCAGTCAAGCGCTGGCGTTCGCTGGAATCGCACCGCCGCGCCCAGCAGGCCGGGCGTGGCGGGGTGTTTCAGAACTACCGCCTTCGCGTTGCGCAGGTGGTGCGCGACTACGGCATGCAGGAGCGGGACGAGGCGCCCGCCGACAGCCGCCAGCGCCACGGGTGAAACCGCCGGGACGCGTTAGTCCGGGACGCGTTAGTCCGGGACGCGCTCGTCCGGGACGCCATCCCTTTGCCCCCTGACCGCCTACCGCAGCAGACGGCCCACCGTCTCGACCACGCGCCGCACGTCCTCGGCCGACACGTCCAGGTGCGTCACCAGGCGGGTCGGACCGCCGTAGACGGCGCGCATCAGGATGCCTTCCTTGCCCAGCGCCTCGGTCAGCGCGTCGCAGCGCGACGGCTCGAACCGCGCGAACACCATGTTGGTGTCCTGGCTCAGCACGTCCACGCCCGGGATGGCGCGCAGGCCTTCGGCCAGCAGGCGCGCATTGTCGTGATCCTGGGCCAGCCGTTCAACGTTATGCTCCAGCGCGTACAGGCACGCGGCCGCCAGCACGCCCGCCTGGCGCAGCCCGCCGCCCAGCATCTTGCGCCAGCGATGCGCGCGTTCGATCAGTTCCTTGCTACCGACCAGCACCGACCCGATCGGCGCGCCCAACCCCTTGGAAAAGCAGATGGACACCGTATCGAAGGGCGCGCACAGCTCGGCCACGGGCTTGCCGCTTGCGACCGCCGCATTGAACACACGCGCGCCGTCCAGGTGCGTGGAAAGCCCCTGCTCGCGCGCCCACGACGTGGCCGCCTGGATGTAGGCCGCCGGGATCAGCTTGCCGTGAAAGGTGTTCTCCAGCGCCAGCAGACGCGTGCGCGCAAAGTGCGGATCGCCTTTGGGCTTGACGGCCGCGGCCAGCTTTTCCAGCGGCAGGGATCCGTCGGGCGCGTGCTCGATGGGTTGCGGCTGGATGCTGCCCAGCACCGCCGCGCCGCCGCCTTCGTATTTGTAGGTGTGCGCAAGCTGGCCGACCAGGTATTCGTCGCCCCGCTCGCAATGCGCCATGAGCGCGGCCAGGTTGCTTTGCGTGCCCGACGGAAAGAACAGGCCCGCGGCCTTGCCGGTGCGTTCGGCCAGGGTTTTTTGCAGGCGGATCACGGTGGGATCGTCGCCCATCACGTCGTCGCCCACGGGGGCAGTGGCCATCGCCTGCAACATGGCGGCGCCGGGCCGGGTGACGGTATCGCTACGCAGATCAATCATGAAGGTTCCAGGAAAACGGGGAAACGGGAAGTCGGAAGGGTCAATCGGCTTTCGCTGCCGGCGCCGCGCGGCTGACGACAAAAATGCCCGCCAGGATCAGCGCCATGCCGCCCAGCTCGACCGGCGTGGGCTGCTCGGACAGGAACGCCCAGGCCAGCAGCATGGCCACGACCGGCACACCGAGGCTGGACAGACCGGCGATCGACGCGGGCACCCGGCGCACGACCTGCAGCCACAGCAGCCAGCCTGCCGCGGTGGCGATCAGCACAATGTATGTCATGCCGGCCCAGAGCTGCCAACCCCATTGGGCGGGCATCTGCGGCACCAGCCAGGCCACGGGCGTCATGACCAGGCCGCCGAACAGCATCTGCCAGGCCGTGAACGTCATCACATCCGGCGCGTGGCGATCGAACATGCGCTTGGACAACACCGTGCCCACGCCCCAGCACAGGCCGCTGCCCAGGCCCAGCAGCACGGGGCGGATGTCGCCCAGGCCGTTCCAGGGCTCGACGAAACAGACCAGCCCGACAGCAGCCAGCGCGATGCCGGCCGCGTGGCGGGCGGTGGGCCGCTCGCCCAGCAGCCACCAGGCAAACAGCACGACCCAGAACGGCATGGTGTACGCCATGAGCGACACCTTGCCCACCCCGCCGTCCACCAGCGCGGTCTGCACAAAGCCCTGGAATCCCGCGGTCGGCGTCAGGCCGATCAAGAGCGTCAGTTTCCAGGGCGGCATCGACAGCGGCCGGCGCGTTGCGATCGCCAGCGCGAAGAGCACCAGGCTGCCCACCACGTAGCGCAGCGCCACGAAGTCGAAGGGGCCGATGTAGGGGACGATCAGCTTCATCGCAATCCAGCTACCGGCCCAGACCAGGATGGTGCTGAACATCAGGGCAAGCCCTGCGCGATCGAAACTGCTGCTCACGAGTGTGGCTCCATGCAAGGGGATCTGGCGATCAGGAATGAAGACGCCCGTGCCGCAACATGCCGGCACGGGCGTCTTCATTATGCGCCTGTCGCGATGCAAATGGCCGGTGGGATCCGGCCCGATGCGACTACAGCGGCTTGGAGAGCTGCTCCAGGATGGCGGGATTTTCCAGCGTCGAGACGTCCTGCGTCACTTCCTCGCCCTTGGCGACCACGCGCAAGAGGCGGCGCATGATCTTGCCCGAACGCGTCTTGGGCAGATTGTCGCCAAAGCGGATGTCCTTGGGCTTGGCGATGGGGCCGATCTCGCGGGCCACCCAGTCGCGCAATTGCTTGGCGATGGCCTGGGCCTCCTCGCCCTCCGGACGCGAACGCTTGAGCACCACGAAGGCCACCACGGCCTCGCCGGTCGTGTCGTCGGGACGGCCCACGACGGCGGCCTCGGCCACCATTTCGTGCGCCACCAGCGCCGATTCCACTTCCATCGTGCCCAGGCGGTGGCCCGACACGTTCAGGACGTCGTCGATGCGCCCCATGATCCAGAAGTAGCCGTCCGCATCGCGCTGCGCGCCATCGCCCGCCAGGTAATAGCCGCGCAGTTCGGCCGGGAAGTAGCTTTTCTTGAAGCGCTCCGGGTCGCCCCAGATGTTGCGGATCATGGCCGGCCACGGACGCTTGATGACCAGGAAGCCGCCATTGCCCTTTTCGACGTCGCCGCCGGTTTCATCGACGATGGCCGCGGCAATGCCCGGCAGGGGCAGCGTGCACGAGCCCGGCTTGGTGGGCGTGGCGCCCGGCAGCGGCGTGATCATGTGGCCGCCGGTCTCGGTCTGCCACCAGGTGTCCACGATGGGGCAGCGTTCGCGACCCACGTTCTTGTGATACCAGATCCACGCTTCGGGATTGATGGGCTCGCCCACCGTGCCGATGATGCGCAGCGAGTCCAGGTCGAAATTCTTGGGGTGCGCTTCCGGCGTGGCCTCGGCAGCCTTGATCAGCGAACGGATCGCGGTGGGCGCGGTGTAGAACGTGGTGACCTTGTGGCGCGCGATCATGTCCCAGAAGCGGCCGGCGTTCGGATAGGTGGGCACGCCTTCGAAGACGATCTGCGTCAGGCCGGCGGCCAGCGGACCGTACGTGATGTACGTGTGGCCGGTGACCCAGCCCACGTCCGCGGTACACCAGTAGACGTCGTCCTTGCGCGCGTCGAAGGTCCATTTGACGGTCAGCAGCGCCCACAGCAGGTAGCCGGCGGACGAATGCTGCACGCCCTTGGGCTTGCCGGTCGAACCGGAGGTATACAGGATGAAGAGCGGGTGCTCGGCGTTGACCGGAACCGGCTCGCAGGTGTCGGGCTGGCCGTCCTCGACCTCGTGCATCCAGAGGTCGCGGCTGTCGTTCCATTGCACCTTGCCGCCCGTGCGGCGGTACACGACGACCTTCTTGACGGCCTCGCAGCCGCCCATGGCGATGGCCTCTTCGACGGCGGGCTTGAGCGGGATGGTCTTGCCGCCGCGCACCTGCTCGTCGGCGGTGATGATGAGCGAGGCGCCCACGTCGACGATGCGCTCCTGCAGGCTCTTGGCCGAGAAGCCGCCGAACACCACCGAGTGCGTCACGCCCAGACGCGCGCAGGCCTGCATGGCCACCACGGCTTCGATGGACATGGGCATGTAGATGATGGCGCGGTCGCCCTTCTTGTAGCCCAGCGCCGCCAGCCCGTTGGCGAAGCGGCACACGCGCGCCAGCAGTTCGCGGTAGGTCACCTTGTTGACCTTGCCGTCATCGGATTCGAAGATGATGGCGGTCTTGTCGGCATTGCCGTTGGTCAGGTGGACGTCCAGGCAATTGGCCGAGACGTTCAGTTCGCCGTCGCCGAACCAGCGGTAGAACGGCGCGTCGGATTCGTCCAGGACCTGCGTGAACGGCTTGGTCCATTGCAGATTGTCGCGGGCCTGGCCGGCCCAGAATCCGTCGAAGTCGTTCTCGACCTGCGCGCACAGCGCGTTATAGGCGTCCATGCTGGGAATCGCGGCGCCCTGCGCGGCGCGCTCGGGCGGCGGAAACACGCGGTTTTCCACCAGGACGGACTGAATAGCGTTCGACATGATCTTGTCTCCAAACGGTGATTCTGTTGTTTATGCTGCTTTTTTATTACCCACCTGCAACCGTATCGCCGCGCTCTTACGGGCACCTTACGCAAAATGCGGGCCGGAGCCCGCAGATTGACGAGGCCCAAGGCGATACGTCTGCGCCGGATCTGGGCAGGGAGACGCCCCAAGGCGCCAACCGGGCAGCATGCACAAGCCAACGGCGCGCCGTCACGCGGCGCGCCAACAATGCCAAGCAATCAGCATGCGCCGTCGCATCGAAACGCGCCGGCGCAAGGCAGTCCATAAGGATAGCAGCCGCATCAGGCTTGACGAATACGGCGTTCAGCCGGTCTGCCGGGCGAGGCCGCGTTTCATGTCCACCCGCGACAGCAGGGCCAGTCCTCCGACGAAGAACAACCCTGTGACGAGGATGGCCAGGCGGTGATTGCCGTCCGTGCCCCACGTCACCAGCCCGTACGTCAACGGACCGATCACGGCGGCAAGCTGCACGGCAAAGGTCCACAGCGAATAGAACTCGGCCAGCCGGCCCGCGGGCGCCAAGGCGCCGGTCATGGCGCGGCCCGCGCTTTGCGTGGTGCCCATGCACAGCCCGGCCAGCGCGGCCGCCACCCAGAACACGGGCGCGGTGACGGCCGAGTAGGCCACCAGCACCATCACGATCCACCCGGCCAGCGTGATGGCCAGCGCCGGTTTGTGGCCGATGCGGTCCTGCACGTAGCCGAACGAAAACGCCCCCGCCGCCGCGCCGATGTTCACCGTGAACACCAGCAGCATGATCTGCGGCGTGGTGAAGCCCATGACTTCGGACGCATACACGGCCGCCAGCGTGATCACGACGGAGATCCCGGCCTGGTAGCAGGCAATGCACATCAAGAGGCGGCGGAATTCCGGAAAGTGCAGGCCCGTTTCACGCCAGGCGTACGCCAGCCGCTTTAGCATGTGCAGCGCGGCCGGATTGCCCGGCTGCGGCCGAGCGCGCTCGCGCAGCAGGAAGAACGACGGCAGCGCAGCCAGCGCAAAGACAGACGCCGTGACCACGATGACCCACGGCACGAATTCTTCGGCGGTGGCGCCGCGGGCCTCAGCCAGCGTCACCACGACGAGCGACAGGCCCAGCGTCAGCATGCCGCCGCAATAGCCGAAGCTCCAGCCCCAGCCCGACACGCGGCCCAGTGCCTGCGGCCGGGCGAGTTCGGGCAAAAAGGCAGCGACCACGGACTCGCCGACGCAATAGCAGTAGTTGGACACGACGATGGCGGCCAGCGCGAGCCACACGTCGCCCGGCCCAGCCTGCGTGAGCACCAGCGTGGCGGCCACGCAGCCGATCGTGCTGGTGTAGAGCAGCCGCCGCTTGCTGGCCCGCGCATCGGCGCGCGCGCCCAGCGTGGGCATGGTCAGCATGATGAGCAGGTACGACAGCGACAGCGCCGCCGTCCAGGCCAGCGTGGCCCACGAGGCGCGCCCGCCCACCACGCCGACGAAATAGGTGCTGAAGACCGCCGTGAGGATCACGGTGGTATAGCCGGAGTTCGCGAAGTCGTACATGGCCCAGGCCAGGACTTCGCGCCGGGTGACGCCCGGGTTCAGCGGACCGTCGCCCGCCCCCCGGGGTTCCTGCGCGGAAACGCCGGCCGGCGTTTCCGGCGGCTGCGCCTGGCTCATAGGCCCAGCGCGGCGATGCCTGCTTGTGCAATCTGCACGTCTTCGGTCGACTTCACGCCCGAGACGCCCACCGCGCCGATGACCTGGCCGTCGGCGATGACCGGAACGCCGCCCTCGAGCATGCCTTCGATCAGGGGCGCCGACAGGAACGAGTAGCGGCCGTTGTTGATGAGTTCTTCGTAGATGCGCGATTCGCGGCGGCCCAGCGCGGCCGTCTTGGCCTTGGCCGGCGCGATGTGCGACGAGATGGGAGCCGCATCGTCCAGTCGCAGCATGCCCAGCAGATGGCCGCCATCGTCGGTCACGGCGATGGTGACGGCCCACTTGTTCTGCAAGGCGTGTGCTTCGGCCGCGGCCAGGATCTTTTTGACGTCGTCGGCGCTCAGCACGGGTTTGGTTTTCATTGCAGTGACTCCTTGATCTGTTCGAGGGCGTTAGGGTCTTCCATGGTGGTCAGGTCGCCGGGATCGCGCGACTCGCATACCGCGACGATCGCGCGGCGCAGCACCTTGCCGGAACGGGTCTTGGGCAGCGCGCCCACGAACCGGATCCTGGCCGGCCTTGCCACCGCCCCAAGCTGTTCTTCCACCAGGCGCATGATATCGCCTTCCAGCTGCTTTGCCGCTTCCGGCGTGTCGGCGCCGGCGGGATTCTTCAGCACGGCAAACGCCATGGCGACCTGCCCCTTCAACGGGTCGGACACACCCACCACCGCGCACTCAGCAATGCCGCTGTGGCTGTTGACCGATTCCTCGATTTCGCGCGTGCCCAACCGATGGCCCGCCACGTTGATCACGTCGTCCGTGCGGCCCAGGATGAACCAGTAGCCGTCGGCGTCCACCCGCCCCCAGTCGAAGGTCGAATACACCTGCCGGCCCGGAATCGACGTGAAATAGGTCTCGACGAAGCGCGCGTCGTCGCCCCAGATGGTGGACATGGCGCCGGGCGGCAGCGGCGGCACGATGGCCACCACGCCCTTCTGCTCGGGGCCCAGGTCTTCGCCGGTGGACTCGCTGACGATGCGCGCGTCAAAGCCGTAGACCGGGAACGAGGGGCTGCCAAACCGGGTGGGGACTTTTTCGATGCCGGGCTGCGCCGACAGGATGGGCCAGCCCGATTCCGTCTGCCAGTAGTTGTCGATGATGGGCTTGCCCAGCCCTTCGGAGATCCATTGCGCGGTCGGCTCGTCGAGCGGCTCCCCGGCCAGGTAGACCGCGCGCAGGGTGGACAGGTCATGCCGCTTGAGCAGTTCGGGATCCTGGCGCTTGAGCACGCGTACGGCCGTGGGCGCCGAGAAGAGCGTATTCACGCCGTACTGCTCGACCAGCTTCCAGAGGATCGCGCCATCCGGGCGCACGGGCGTCCCTTCGTACAGGATGGTCGATTGCCCGCCAATGAGCGGTCCGTAGACGATATAGGAATGCCCCACCACCCAGCCGATGTCGCTGGTGCAGAAATAAGTGTCGCCAGGTCGGCCGTCGAACAGGTATTCCATCGACGAGGCCAGCGCCACGGCGTAGCCGCCGGTGTCGCGCTGCACGCCCTTGGGACGGCCGGTGGTGCCGGAGGTGTAAAGGATGTAGCTGGGCTCGGACGATTCCAGCCATTCGACGGGCACCCGGGCGCCGCGGTGGCGTTCGCGCAGCGTCGCGTAATCCAGGTCGCGCCCGGCCACCGGCTCGAACGGCGCCAGGCCGCGATCGAACACCACCACCGACGCGGGCGGCGACTTGGCCAGGCCCAACGCACGATCCAGCAGCGGCTTGTACGGCACGACCTTGCCGGCGCGCGAGCCGCCGTCCGTGCACACCACCACCTTGGGCGCGGCGTCGTCGATGCGCTGCGCGAGGTTCACGGATGCAAACCCGCCGAACACCACCGAGTGGACCGCGCCGATCCGGGCGCACGCCAGCATCGTGAACACCGCTTCGGGCACCATGGGCATGTAAAGCAGGACCCGGTCGCCGCGTCCCACCCCCAGTTCGCGCAGCATGGCGGCGGCGGCGTTCACTTCTTCAAAGACGTCCTGCCGCGTATAGACCTGTTCGCGATCCACTTCCGTGGACACCCAGATGAGGGCCGGCTTGTCCGCCTGCGTGGGCAGCCAGCGGTCTACCGCGTTGTGGCACAGGTTGGTGCGCCCGCCAACGAACCACTTGGCAAAGGGCGGGCGCGAGAAATCCAGCACACTGTCAAATGGCGTTTCCCAGTGAATGCGCGTGGCCTCTTCGCGCCAGAACGCGTCGCGGTCATGAACCGAGCGATAGTGGAAATCCCGGGTTCTTTGCATGTTTGTCTCCTGGTATTGTTCATAGGCCTTAAGGCTGATTGATTTTTTGTCTAATCTTTTCAGCCATTCTGGTAGGCAAACCTTGCACGAGGCTTGCCGCAAGTCAAAAAATTCTTCCAGATGTCCACGCTGCATGGATATTTAGGGCCGTTACGTCACGAATCGGCCTTAAAAGTTTGGTAGAATCCCCGCGAAGTTGCACATAATTGTTGAATTTGCTGACATTTCGGCCCCATCCGCGGCTAAAGCGCGGGTTTTTGCTGTCATTCAGTGATTCATCCCCAGGCGAATGCATCGACACTCCAACCCCGCGCGATTCAATTCAACCACTGGCCATGCAAAGCGCGGTCTGCGCATGCTCGCGTTGGTTGCTTGCTTTGCGGGTCTGGCCGGTTGTGCAAGCACTAGTCAAAAGTCAACCGCCCATACGTCCGAGATCGATCCCTACGAGATGGAATGGGTTGCCACCGCCGATGACCCGATCGGCATGCTGGTGGTCCAGAAATTCAAGCGTGAACGCCAGCGCACCCATTCGGGTGTCGGCAGCGACAACGCCATGGTCAGCGAAGCCCTGAATCACCTGGGCATCCGCTACCGCTTCGGCGGCAGTACCCCCGAAACCGGCTTTGACTGCAGCGGCCTGGTCGCTTACTCGGCCGAACGCGGTCTGGGCCTGAAGCTGCCCCGCAACGCCGCAGAAATCGCCCAGCAAGGCGTGGCCGTCGCCAAGAACGAACTGCAGGTCGGCGACCTCGTCTTCTTCAACACCATGGGCCGCCGCTATTCCCACGTTGGCATCTACCTGGGCGACGACCGCTTCGTGCATTCGCCCAGCGCCGGTGGCGTGGTGCGCGTCGAAAGCATGACCATGGCCTACTGGTCCAAGCGCTACAACGGCGCCCGCCGCCTGGACAACACCCTGATGGCGTCGGCCCGCGCGTCCAACTGACCGCCCTGCCGGACCACGGCTCGTCTTCTTCCCCGCCCGTCTTCTGGGCAACATCTTCGCACGCAGGCCAACCTGCCGCCATCGTCCAAATGCAAAACGCCGCCCGACTTTCCGTCCGGCGGCGTTTTTGTTTTTTCTCTTCGCGGCGATCAGGCCGCAGGCCGTATCGGCCTCCCCAGTTTGTCTTGGATGCGCGGCAAGACGCGTCCCGTCAATGAACGGTGCCGGCGCGCGGGCACAGGCCGCATTGCTGCAGGGCTTGCTGCATGCTGCACACGGAACGGCGACAAGCCACGACCCGGATGCCGCCGCGCTGCGCCGCGTTGCGGAAGGTCTTCATGACATTGTGGCCAAGAAAATCGGTCAGCAGAATGACCAGTTGCGTGCCGGAAGGTAGTTGCAACGTCTTCTTTTGATGCGAGGGATCGCGCCCGCTGATGTGGTGCGTGATCGAGATGTTGTGACCTTTTAGCAGATCGGGAATATTGCCGAGGCGGTCGGCGCCCACTACCACTGCACTAAGTCCTGCCGTCATGATTTACCTCACTGGGTCGTTGAGCCTGGATGTAATGATAATGATTCCTATTTTTTCGTCAACTTAAATGAGATCAGTTCTTATTTAATTATTTTTATGAGCTTGTCGAATGGGATAGCCGTCTCACCCTCCCCGCCTGAATCGCAGGCAAAAAAAACGCGACGTCGTAAGGACGTCGCGCTTTTTCACGCATGCTGCGGCGTTGCGGGCTACTTCGGCGTGCCCTGCACCGCGTCGGTGACGACGGCCCGGGTCAGCGACGGCGCCAGCATCTCCAGGAATGTGTAGACGTAGTCGCGCAGGAACACGCCGGCCTTCACGCCCACGCGCGTGGTATGCGTGCCGAACAGGTGTCCCACGGGCAGGCCGACCAGATTCGAGTCGCGGCGCGGATCATAGGCAACGCCTGCGATGATGCCGATGCCCAGGCCCACGTCCACGTAGGTCTTGATCACATCGGCGTCGATCGCTTCGAGCACGATATCCGGATGAATGCCCTGGTTGGCGAAGATCTCGTCGATCGTGCTGCGGCCGGTAAAAGCCCGGTCGTAGGTCACGATGGGGTATTCGGCCAGTTGCGCCAGCGACAGGCGCTTGGCGGCGCTGGAGGTCAGCTCGGCCAGCGGATGATCGGGCCGCACCACCACCGTGTGCTCCCACGCGTAGACCGGCAGCGTGGCCAGGCCCGGCGTCAGCGCCAGCGATTCGGTCGCCAGCGCCAGATCCGCCTGTTCATGCAGCACCATTTCGGCCAGCTGGGCGGGGCTGCCCTCGGCCAGCGACAGGTGAACCTTGGGGAACTGCTTGCGGAACGCCGGGATCACGCGGGGCAGCAGATAGCGCGCCTGCGTGTGGGTGCAGGCAATGACCAGGCCGCCTTCGTCGCGGCGTGCGAATTCGTCGCTGACTTTTTTCAGGTTGTCGACCTCGCGCATGATGCGGTCAATCACCTGCGACACGGCCAGGCCGGGCTTGGTCAGCCCCTTGATGCGCTTGCCATGACGTTCGAAGATCTTGATGCCCAGCTCGTCCTCGAACTCGATGATGGCCTTCGAAACGCCGGGCTGCGACGTGTAGAGCATCCGGGCGGCTTCAGTCAGGTTGAAGTCGCGCCGGATGGTTTCACGCACGAAACGAAATTGCTGGAGGTTCATTAATTGGCCCCTGATAGACCGGCCAATTATAAGTAATAAGAACGCCTTTCTATATGAATTATCGATATAAGCTTAGGAGCAAGGCGTCCCTCTTTCAGCGCATCGAGATCGTGGTGTTCACGGTCTTGGCGTGTGCCGACCAGCGCGCGGTCACCGTCTTGGTCTGCGTCCAGAACTGCACCGCCTGCTTGCCGTTGGGGCCCAGGTCGCCCAGCTTGGAGCCGCGCGAACCCGTGAAGCTGAACCACGCCACCGGCACGGGGATCGGCACGTTGATGCCCACCTGCCCCACGTCGATGTTGTTCTGGAAGTAGCGCGCCGCGCCCCCGTCCTGCGTGAACAGCGCGACGCCGTTGCCGTTGGGGTTGCGGTTGATGAACGCCACCGCGTCTTCCAGGGTCTCGACACCGACGCAGCACAGGACCGGCCCGAAGATCTCTTCCGTGTAGATGGTCATGTTCTCGGCGACGCCGTCGAACACGGTCGGGCCGACGAAGTTGCCTTCCTCGAAGCCGGCCACCTTCAGGTTGCGGCCGTCCAGCAGCAGCTTGGCGCCTTCGTCCACGCCCTTCTGGATCAGGCTTTCGACGCGCTTCTTGGCGTTGGGCGACACCAGCGGACCCAGGTCGGCTTCGCGATCCGTGCCGGCGTTGACCTTGAGCTTCTTGGCGCGCTCGACGAAGTCGGGCAGCCAGTTGCGGGCTTCGCCCACCAGCACCGCCACGGACGAGGCCATGCAGCGCTGGCCGGCCGCACCAAAGGCGGCGCCCAGCAGCTGGTTCAGCGCCACTTCGGGATCGGCATCCGGCAGGACCACGCAGTGGTTCTTCGCGCCCATCATGGACTGGCAGCGCTTGCCGGCGGCCGACGCGCGGTTGTAGATCTCGGTGCCCACGCGGGTCGAGCCGATGAACGACACCGCCTTGATGTCGGGGTGCTCGCACAGGCCGTTGGCCGTTTCAGGACCGCCGTGCACCACGTTCAGCACGCCCGGGGGCAGGCCGGCTTCCAGCGCCAATTCCGCCAGGAACAGCGACGACGTCGGATCCTGCTCAGAAGGCTTCAACACGAACGTGTTGCCGCACGCCACGGCGATGGGAAACATGAAGCACGGCAGCATGACCGGGAAGTTGAACGCGGTGATGCCCGCGCACACGCCCAGCGGCTGGATCAGGGTGTAGACATCGATGCCGGACGCCGCGTTCTCCGCGTACTCGCCCAGTTGCAGGTTGGCGATCGAGCAGGCGTGCTCGACCACTTCCAGGCCACGGCCGACTTCACCCTCGGCGTCCGGCAGCGTCTTGCCGTGTTCGCGGGTGATCATCTCGGCCAGCTTGCCGGTATTGGCGCGCAGCAGTTCCTGGAACTTGAGCATGACGCGCATGCGCGTGCCCTGCCCGGCGTTGCGCCAGGTCTTGAAGGCCTCCTTGGCGTTGGAGACGGCCAGGTCCAGTTCTTCGCGCGTGGCGAAGGGCACCTTGGCAACGACCTCCTGGGTGGCGGGGTTGATCACGTCTCGCCATTCGGTGGTTTTGGACTGCACAAGCTTGCCGCCGATCAGTAGCGGAACGCGCGGGACTTCACTCATTTTGTTGCTCCTCACACTGCGTAGTCGATGCGGATGAAAATCCGCGTTCTTGGATCGAGCCGCGCCCGCGGGACAGCGCCCGCGGGCTTGGCGCTATTTCTTCACCAGCGGGCAGGTCGAATCGGCCAGGGGCTGGAAGGCTTCGGCCGCCGGAATGGTGGCCACCAGCTTCGAATAGTCCCAGCCGCCCTTGGAGTCCGCGGGCTTCTTGACTTCGTACAGGTACATATCGTGGATCACGCGGCCGTCCGGGCGGATCGACGCATTGCGCATGATGGGATCCTTGATGGGGATCTCGCGCATCTTGTCGGCGACAACCTTGCCGTCGGTGCTGTTGGCGGCGGCCACCGCGCGCAGGTAATGCAGCACGCTGGAATACACGCCCGCCTGCGTCATCGTGGGCTTCAGGCCGCGGAACGCCTTCTCGAAGCGCCCCGACCACTCACGCGTGGCGTCGTCGTAATCCCAGTAAAAGCCATCCACGTAAGACAGCCCCTGCGCGTTCTCCAGGCCGAGCGCACGCAGGTCCGACAGGAAGATCAGCAGGGAAACCAGCCGTTGCCCGCCTGCCACGATGCCGAACTCGCGCGCCTGCTTGACCGCATTGACGGTGTCCTGGCCGCCATTGGCCAGCGCCACCACCTGCGCCTTGGAGCTCTGCGCCTGCAGCAGATAGGACGCGAAGTCGGGCGCGTTCAGCGGGTGGCGCACATTGCCGGCCACCGTGCCGCCCAGCGCCTTCACCGCCTTGGCCGTGTCGGCTTCCAGCGAATGACCGAACGCGTAGTCGACGGTGATGAAGAACCAGGATTTGCCGCCCTCGCGCACGGTGGCCTTGGCGCCGCCCGCGGACTGCGAGTAGGTGTCGAACATCCAGTGAAAGCCGACCGGCGAGCAGTCCTTGTTGGTCAACGCCGTGGTGGCCGGGCCGGAGAACATCACGACCTTGTTCTTTTCGCGGGCAATGCCCTGCACGGCGAGCGCGACTGCGGAATTGGTCAGGTCGGCGATGGCGGTGACGCCGTCGCGGTCGAACCATTCGCGCGCCCGGGCGGCGCCCACGTCGGCCTTGTTCTGGTTGTCCGCGGACACCAGATCGATCTTCATGCCCTTGCACTGCGCGGCAAGGCAGTCGTCGATGGCCAATTGCGCCGCCGCGACCGAGCCTGCGCCCCCCATGCCGGCGTAGGTGCCGGACATATCCGTCAGAATGCCGATCTTCACTGGCGGCTTGTCCGCCGCATGGGCCTGCCCAATCAAACCGGCGCCCAGACACAAGCCTGCGGCGAGCCCGCGTGCGTGCAATTTCATGGATTTGTCTCCTGAGTTTTTATGCGCTGAGTAGTAGCGTTTTGGCGCCGTCTTCGCGGCTTGCGGTCCCAGGGCATAGCCCAAGGCCAGCCGAACCAGTGTAGATGTGTGAAAATCAACAAGCAACACCAGAAATGCACATTCCTTGTGCATTCGTGCACATACAAAAATGTCGCCGGCGCAACATGCTGCCGGAGGCCTGGAGCGACGGATCTTGCTTGATTGGGACAGCCTGCGGTATTTCCTGGAAGTGGCCCGCACCCAGCGCGTCAGCGCCGCGGCGCGCAAGCTGGGCGTGGAGCACACCACCGTGTCGCGCCGGATCCGGGCGCTGGAAACCGAGCTGGATACGCTGCTATTCGAGAAGTCGCGCAGCGCGGGGTTCGTGCTGACGGACGACGGCCAGCGCCTCTTCGTCCACGCCGAGCAAATGGAAAGCGTGGTGCACACGGCGCGCGAAAACCTGTCCGGCATCGGACAGGCGCTGTCGGGTCACCTGCGCATCGGCGCCACCGAAGGCTTTGGCAGCTACGTGTTGACCCCGCTCGCGGCCGACTTCCAGCGGCGCTATCCGCACATCACGCTGGACATCCTGCCCGTGCCGCGCTTTGTCAGCCTGTCCAAGCGCGAAGCCGACCTGGCCATCACCATCGAACGGCCGCAGCGCGGCCCGTACGTGTGCAGCAAGCTGTGCGACTACACGTTGCGGCTGTACGGCACGCCGGGTTATCTGGCCAACCATGCGCCCATCACTCGCCGCGACGACCTGGCGGATCACACGTTCATCGGCTATGTGGACGAGCTGTTGTTCAGCGAGCGCCTGCGCTATCTGGAAGACCTGCTGCCGGCAAGCAAGGTGGTGTTGCGCAGCACGAGCGTCGTGGCCCAATACCACGCGGTGCTGCAAGGCCAGTCGCTTGCCATCCTGCCGTGCTTCATCGCGGCTCAGGATCCGCGGCTAAAGCCGGTGCTGGAAGGCGAGATCGCCATCACGCGCTCGTTCTGGATGTATTGCCATGAAGACCTGCGCAAGCTCAAGCGCGTGACCGCGCTGTGGGAGTTCATCCGCAAATCGGTCTTGAGAAACGCCGACCTGCTGGCAGGCCGGCGCGGGACGATGAAGTATCTGCCCTGACAGGCGCGCATGACGGCGCCTGTCTTGCTAGGTGTTGTTCTTGGGCGCCTTGACGCGCAGGCGGCGCATCAGCAGGAAGACGGTCAACAGCGCGACGGCGCCGTGGATGGCCCATACCCCCAGACCGAAACTGAGCTTGCCGTTGGAGATCCAGGCGCGCGACAGGTTGATCAGGTTCATGTAGAGCAGACCGACCAGACCGGCGATGAGCAGGTCGCCCGAACGCCCCAGCCGCGGATTCACCGCGCCAAGCGGAATGGCCAGCAGCGCAAGATTCAGCGCCGCAAGCGGCAGCGAAATCCGCCACATCACCTGCGACCAGCTGCTGTTGGTGTTGTCCTCGATCAGTTGCGGCGTGCTGCGCGCCTTCGAGGATCGCTCTGCCGCCGCGCGGGCCTCGGCCACCGGGTCGCCGCCCCCCTTGCTTTCCAGGCGCAGACCGTATTTTTCGAAGTGCACAAGGCGCAGCTCGGGCGTGCCAGGCTTCAGGTCGTAGCGATGCCCTTCGCCCAGCACCAGAAAGCGGTCGCCGTTGGGCAGGGTTTCGATATGCGCGCTGCTCGCGGTCAGCACGCTCAGCCATTCGGGACCGATCTCGCGCGCGAACACATTGCCAAGTTCGTCGGTGGGATTGACCGGGTCTTCGGCAAAGAACACGCGGTTGCCGCCCGAGGACTCGGCGAATTGGCCAGCCGTGACCTTGGACAGGTCCGAGCGCTGCTCGAAGCGTTCGTGGTATTCGCCGATCTGGCGGTAGGCCCAGGGCGAGGCCACCAGCGTCAGCCCCGCCACGGCGATCGCGACGGGCACCGCCACGCGCAGCACCGGCTTGAGCCAGTCGGCCAGCGACAGGCCGCTGGCAAACCACACCACCATTTCGGATTCGCGGTAGTTGCGCGTGACCGTGGTCAGCACGGCAATGAAGATCGAGACCGCCAGAATGGTCGGCAGCGCGGTGATGGTAGAGAGCGCGGCAAGCACCACCACCACGTCCGCTCCGATGTTGCCTCCCGCGGCCTCGCCGAGCAGGCGCACGAGAAGCACGCTGAGCCACACGACGAGCAACGTGGAAAAGACAACGCCAGCGTGACTGGTGATCTCGCTGACGACAGAGCGTTTGAATAGAGACATGGGAGAATATGCGGGATAATCGACCGCATCATACACAGACGCACACGGGAAACCCTCATGGAATTTAGCACACAGACCACTGCTTCCCTGCACCAGGTCAAAACCGCCGCCCTCGCCGTCGGCGTGTACGCGGACGGCGTGTTGAGCCCCGCCGCCGACATCATCGACCGCGCTTCCAATGGCGCCGTCCGTGCGGTGGTCAAAAGTGAATTCCGCGGCCGCGCCGGCTCGACCCTGACGCTGCGCACGCTGCCGGGCGTCTCCGCGCAGCGCGTCGTCCTGGTTGGCCTGGGCAAGCAGGATGAATATTCGGCCCGCACTCACGCGTCGGCCGAACAGGCATTTGCCTCGGCCTGCGTCTCGGCCCAACTCACCGAAGGCGTGTCCACGCTGGTCGCCAATCCCATCGCCGGCGTCGACGTCATTACGCGCGCCCGCAGCGCCGCGATCGCGGCCGGCGGCGCGGCCTACTACTACGACGCAAGCTTCGGCAAGCCCGACCGCGACGCGCGCCCCAAGCTCAAGAAGATCGTGCAGGTCGTCGAGCGCGCCGATGCCACGCAAGCCCAGAAAGGCCTGCGCGAAGGCAGCGCCATCGCCAACGGCATGGAGCTGACCCGCACGCTGGGCAACCTGCCGGGCAACGTCTGCACCCCCACTTACCTCGGCGACACCGCCAAACGCCTGGCGCGCGAATTCAAGTCGCTGAAGGTCGAGGTCATGGACCGCAAGCAGGTCGAAGCGCTGGGCATGGGCTCGTTCCTGTCCGTCGCCCGCGGCTCCGAGGAAGCGCTGCGCTTCATCGTCCTGCGCCACGCCGGCGCCAAGACCGCCAAGAAGGGCGCCAAGTCCGCGCAAGGCCCGATCGTGCTGGTCGGCAAGGGCATCACGTTCGACGCCGGCGGCATCTCGCTCAAGCCCGCGGCCACCATGGACGAAATGAAGTACGACATGTGCGGCGCCGCCAGCGTGCTGGGCTCGTTCCGCGCCCTGGCCGAACTGGAACTGCCGCTGGACGTCGTCGGCCTGATTCCCGCTTGCGAGAACCTGCCCAGCGGCAAGGCCAACAAGCCGGGCGACGTCGTCACCAGCATGGCCGGCCTCACCATCGAGATCCTGAACACCGACGCCGAGGGCCGCCTGGTCCTGTGCGACGCCCTCACCTACGCCGAACGCTTCAAGCCGTCTGCCGTGATCGACATCGCCACGCTGACCGGCGCCTGCGTCGTCGCGCTGGGCAACGTCAATACCGGCCTGTTCTCCAAGGACGACGCGCTGGCTGACGCCCTGGCGTCGGCGGGCCGCCGTGCGCTGGACACCGCCTGGCGCATGCCCATGGACGACGCCTACCAGGAACAGCTCAAGTCCAATTTCGCCGACCTGGCCAACATCGGCGGTCCGCCGGCCGGCGCCGTCACCGCGGCCTGCTTCCTGTCCCGCTTTGCCAAGGCTTACCCCTGGGCGCACCTGGACATCGCCGGCACGGCCTGGCGCGGCGGCAAGGACAAGGGCGCGACCGGCCGTCCGGTGCCGCTCCTGATGCAATACCTGCTGGACCAGGTTTGAAGCGACTGACGCCAAAAGCCCCATGACGCGCATCGATTTCGCATTCGGCGCGCCCGACCGCCTGCGCATGGCCTGCCAGGTCGTGCGCAAGCGCGTCCTGGCAGGCCAGCGGCTGGTGGTGTACTGTAAAGACGGTTCGCGCCTGGCGGCGTTCGACCGGATGCTGTGGGCGTTCGACGACACGGCGTTCGTGCCGCACGTGTTGGCAAACGATCCCCTGGCCCCTGAAACGCCGGTGGTGCTTACCGCAGGAGAGCCGCTGCAGGCCTTGCAGGCGGCAGGGCAGCCCGATCAGCCGCAGCCCTGGCTGCTGAATCTGGACGACGATTGCCCGCCCGGCTTCGACGCTTTCGAACGCCTCCTTGAAATCGTCTCGGACGATCCGGACGACAAGCAGGCGGCAAGGCAGCGCTGGCGCACCTACCAGACGGCCGGTCATGTACCGCAAAGCCACGACCTGAGCCGCAAGGCCCAAGGCGGCTGAACCGTCCCCCACGCGCGCCCGCGCGCCGCGTCCACCAGAATCTCGGGAGTTTCCATGCCCGCTCGCACACCCGACCCCGGCATCCCCACCCTGACTCATCGCGCCGAGCCCTCGTTCCACGACCCGGCGGACGACGACGCCGATGCGCCGCTCTTGACCGAACTGGCCGACGAGGCCGGCCCGGTTTACGAGCACGACCCGTTTCCCGTGCTGACGGATGTGGCCGACGACGACGGGCCTGCTGCGCCAGCCGCCAGCCCGGCGCCGACCGCGTGCCAGCCGCCGCCCGCCGCCCCCGCACTACGCGCCCTGCCGGACGCCACCGTGCTCGCCGCCCGCTTGCAGGCCGAGGTGGAACAGGTCATGCGACAGGCGCTTGCCGACGCCGTGGCGCAATTACAGGCACGCATGGATGCGGAATTGCCTGCTATCGTTTCCCGTGTGCTCAATGAGGTCAGGCAAGGCTGACTGGATTCTTCAGGGAACTGTAAGGTATCCTTCGCATCTAAGCCTTCTAGGCAATCACCATACTTGCCGTATACAGGAGTTCTCCATGAACGAATATCGTCCGTCCCCTTTTAACCGTTCCGGCGCGGTCGCCGGCGCGCCGGGCGAGGTCGCTCGCAACCAGGTCCTGCGCAATACGTACTGGCTCCTTGCCCTGTCGCTGATCCCGACGGTCCTGGGCGCGGCCGTCGGCCTCTACACCGGCATCAACCGCGTCATGGGCGCCAGCCCCGGCCTGTCGGCCATCGTCTTCCTGGTCGGCGCCTTCGGCCTGATGTTCGCCATCGAGAAGAACAAGAACAGCTCGCTGGGCGTGGTCCTGCTTCTGGCGTTCACGTTCTTCATGGGCGTCATGCTTTCGCGCCTGCTTGGCTTCGTGATGGGCATGAGCAACGGTTCGCAGCTCGTCATGACGGCGTTCGGCGGCACCGCGATCGTGTTCGGCACCATGGCCACCCTGGCCACGACCATCAAGCGCGATCTGTCGGGACTGCAGAAATTCCTGTTCATCGGCGCGGTCGTGATCCTGGTGGCGGCACTGGCCAACATCTTCCTGCAACTGCCGGCCCTGATGCTGACCATCTCGGTGCTCGCCATCGTGATCTTCTCGGCGTTCATGCTGGTGGACCTGCAGCGCGTGGTCAACGGCGGCGAGACCAACTACGTCTCGGCCACCCTGGCCATCTACCTGGACGTCTACAACGTCTTCTCGAACCTGCTGATGCTGCTGGGCATCTTCGGCGGCAACCGCGAGTAACGCGCCGTCGTCAGACCAGCACCGAAAGGGCCTGCATGCACATGTAGGCCCTTTTTCATTGGGCCGCCCCCTTTCCTCTTGAATAGCCGGAGCCTTGCCATGCCTGACCGCCGCCGCTTCCTGCAGACCACCGCCAGCGCAGCCCTAATGGGGGCCGCGTGGCCGGCATGGGCAGCCACGCCGGGGCAGGCCATGCTAAAGCGCCCGATTCCGTCGTCGGGCGAGACCCTGCCCGTGGTGGGACTGGGCACCGCGGACACGTTCAACGTGTCGCCCGGCGACGCCGCGGCCATGGCGCCGCTGGCCCAGGTGCTTGAAACGCTCATGAAGGCGGGCGGCAACCTGATCGACACGGCGCCCAGCTATGGCCAGGCCGAAGCCGTCACCGGCGCCCTCCTGGCCCGCGAAGGCGGCCTGCGCAAGCGCGTGTTCCTGGCGACCAAAATCAGCACGCGCGGCCACGAATCCGCGATGCGCCAGGTGCGGGAGTCGCAACAGGCGCTGCGCAGCGACAAGCTGGACCTGATCCAGGTCCATAACCTGATCGACACCCGCAACCAGCTCGCCTTGCTGCGCGATCTGACACAGCAGGGCGTGACGCGCTATATCGGCATCACGCATTACACGGACCATGCGCACGACGACCTGACCGAGCTGGTCGAAAAGGAAAAGCCCGATTTCCTGCAGGTGAACCTGTCGATCGCCTCGCGCAGCGCCGAAAAACGCCTGCTGCCCGCGTGCCAGGCCAACGGCGTCGCGGTATTGATCAACCGGCCGTTCGAAGACGGCGCGCTGTTCCGCCAGGTCAAGGGCGTGGCGCTGCCCAAGCTGGCCGCCGAGATCGATTGCACCTCCTGGGCGCAGATCTTCCTGAAGTTCATCATTGGCCATCCCGCCGTCACGGCCGTCATCCCCGCCACGTCCAAGCCCGCCAACATGGCGGACAACGCGCGCGCCGGCTTTGGCCGCCAGCCCGACGCCGCCCTGCGCGACCGCATCGCCGCACTGCTCGCCTGACGCGATGGCGGCCGCCCCTCTGTCCTGGCGTGCCCGTGCCGCACGGGCGCTGGGCATCCAGGAAACCGAGCTCGCGCCTGCCGCGTGCGGCTTCGCGTTCTTCTTTTTCCTTTTCTGCGGTTATTTCATGCTGCGCCCCATCCGGGAAACGATGGGGATCCAGGCGGGCGTGAACCAGTTGCAATGGCTGTTCACCGCCACCTTCCTTGCCACGCTGGCCGTCGTGCCGCTGTTTGGCTGGATATCCAACCGCGTGCCGCGTGCCACGCTGGTGACCTGGGTCTACGCCATCTTCGCGCTGACGATGGTGGGCTTTGCCGCCCGGCTCCACCTGCAACCCGGCAGCGTCTGGGCCGCGCGCGCGTTCTACGTCTGGCTATCGGTGTTCAACCTGTTCGTCGTCTCCATCGCCTGGAGCCTCATGGCCGACGTGTTCCGCATGGAATCGGCCAAGCGGCTGTTCGCGCTGATCGCCGCGGGCGCCAGCGCGGGCGGTCTTTGCGGCCCGCTGCTTGGCGCCCTGCTGGCGGGCGTGCTGGGCCCGGCGGGCTTGCTGGTGCTGTCGGCCCTGCTGCTGACCGCCACGCTGCCGCTCAAGCAATGGCTGCTGGCCTGGCGCGCCGCATCCCGGCCCGACGTCGGCCTTGCAGACATGCAGCGTCCCATCGAAGGCGGCATCCTGGCCGGGCTGTCGCGCATCTTCCAGTCCCGTTACCTCTTGGGCATTTCCCTGCTGGTCGTGCTGCTGGCCACCTTGAACACCTTTCTCTACATGGAACAGGCGCGGCTGGTCGCCGACGCGTTCCCCGACACCGCTCAGCGCATCCGGGTCTTCAGCGCGCTGGATTTCACCGTGCAGACGCTCGCACTGCTGTCGCAGATCTTCATCACCGGGCGCGTGGCCGCCCGCCTGGGATTGCGGTTCCTGCTGACTGCCGTCCCGCTGGCGGTGGCGGTCGCCTTTCTGGCGCTGGCCGCCTTGCCCGTGTTCGCCGTGCTGGCAGCCGCCATGATCCTGCGCCGCGCCGGCGAGTATGCGCTGATCCGGCCAGGGCGCGAGATGCTGTTCACGGCAGTCACGCCCGAGGACAAGTACAAGACGAAGAACGTCATCGACACCGTGGTCTATCGCGGCGGCGACGCTGCCAGCGGCTGGGTGAAGGCCGGCATCGACACGCTGGGTTACGGCGCGGCACTGATCGCCCTGTTGGGCGCGGTCGTGGCGCTGTGCGCGGCTGCGGTGGGCCATGGATTGGGCAAACAGGCCGATCGGCGAAACGGCGACAGTAATTAGATTTAGGCAAACAACCATGTGATTCAACCAAACGGCAGCTGCGTCGTGCAGTCGCACAATGGCGCAGCCCTCAACGCCTCGGGAATCGTCATGAAACGCTCTGCCTGCCTTGCCGCCCTGTTGCTTTGCCTCGCCGCGCCTCACGCGCACGCCGACTACCCCGAACGCGCCATCACGCTGATCGTGCCAGCTGCCGCGGGCGGCAATGCCGACATCACGGCCCGTCTCATCGGCCAGGAAATGAGCCGCCTGCTTGGCCAGCCGGTCGTCGTTGAAAACCGCGTGGGCGCCGGCGGCCGCATCGGCACGCAAGCCGTGGTCCGGGCCCCCGCGGACGGCTACACCATCGGCTATGCCCACGTCGGCACGCTGGTGCTGCACCGTTATCTCTTCAAGCAGCAGATGTACGACCTGGACCGTGACCTGAAACCCATCGGCCTGGTTGCCGAGACGCCCAACGTGATCGTCGTGAACGCCGCCTCGCCGTATCGGGACCTGAAAGGCTTCATCGAGGCCAGCCGCGCGCAGCCAGACCGCCTGACCATGACCTCGGCGGACCCGGGCACGACCAGCGAAGTGGGCGTCAAGCTCTTCATTGCCCAGACCGGCGCCGCCGTGCGCCAGATTCCGTACAAGGCCACCGCCGCGCAGCTCTCGGACCTGCTTGGCGGCCATGTGGATTCCATGATGGAAAACCTGCCGCCGTTGATCGGCAATCTGAAGGACGGGCGCCTGCGCGCGCTGGCCGTCACAACCCGCAAGCGCGCCGCGTCCAATCCCGACGTGCCAACGGTGGCCGAACAGGGCTATCCGGATTACGAGCAGTCCGCGTGGAGCGCGCTGGTGGCCCCGGCAGGCACGCCGCCCGCCGCGATCTCGCGGCTGAACGCCGCGCTGAATCAGGCGCTGCGCTCCGACGCCGTGAGCCGGGAGTTGCGCAGCCGCTCTCAGGAGCCCCTGGGCGGCACGCCGCAGGATGTTCAGGCCCAGATCAAAAAGGAGCTGCCCAAGTGGGAAAGCATCATCAAGGCCGCCACGCTGGACTGACCCGCGCCCCCCGCGCGTCCGACACCTTTCCCCGGAGCCCCCGCATGGCCAGCGTAACTCGCGAGGATTTTTCCGTGGCCGCCGCCACCAACGCGTCGGCATACCGTCGCATCACGATCCCCGTCCTGCGGATCGAGGCAGGCCCGGGACCCGCCGTCGCGCTGATCGCCGGCGTGCACGGCGACGAATGGGAAGGCCAGGCCGCCATCCTGGATTTGTGGCATCAGTTGCCGGACATCCTGCAGCGCGGCACCGTCTATCTGCTGCCCGCGGTCAACGCGGAAGCATCGCTTGCCGGCACCCGGCTGTCCCCGTCTGACGGCGGCAACCTGAACCGCGCCTTCCTCGGCGAACCAGCGCGCGGCTATACCGAAAGCGTGGCAGCCGCCCTGGAAGCGCGGCTGCTGCCCCGCGTACAGGCCCTGGTGGACGTGCACAGCGGCGGCGCGTCGCTGCGCTACCTGCCGTCGTCGGTCATCACCCGCTACGGCAACGATCCCTACGACGAACGCCTGCCCGCGCTCGCGCGCGCGTTCGGGCTGCCCGACTGCGTGTTCTTTCGCGGCGGCGAAGCCGGTTCCATGCCCGCCGCAGCCAGCCGGCACGGCGTGCTGCGCCTGTCTGCCGAGATCGGCGGCGGCCGAGAGACCAGCCAGTTACTGGCGGACCGTTGCCGGGACGGATTGCTGGGCTGCCTGGCCGAATTGGGGCTCCTGCATGGCCGGGCGCCCGCCTCCGCCGCGCAAGTCCGCCTCTACGACCTCGACACGCCCGCCGCGACGCTGCGGTCACGTGAATCCGGCGTCTTCGTCCCCGCCGTGGAACTGGGACAATCCGTGGACGCGCACCAGCGCATCGGCCGCCTGATCGAACCGGCACGGCCCGACGCCCCGCCGCGCGCCCTGCTCAGCCCGCAGGCCGGCACGGTGGTGTGCCTTCGACCCATCGCGCGCAGCGACGACGGCGATTGCCTGCTGCAGGTCGCCCCCGCCCTCCCCTTGGACGCTCTTGCAACAAGATACTGACTCATGCAGATGAACCCCAGATTGACCGGCCTGCGCTGCATCCGCTGCGCAACCCTTTGGCCCGCAGGCGACTACCCCGAAGGCTGTCCCGCTTGCCTGGCGGCCGGCCACCCCGCCACGCTGGAGTGCCAGTATGACGCGCACGCGGTGGACGAGGTCATGCCCCTGCCCGTGCTGTCGCCCGTGACGTTGGGCGAAGGCGGCACGCCTTGCCTTGCCGCGCCCGACCTGGCGCGTGAAGAAGGCGTGGGCGCGTTGTGGCTCAAGTGCGAAAGCGCCAATCCCACAGGCAGCCACAAGGACCGCATGTCGGCGCAGCTGGTCTCGCGCGCGCGGCTGGCTGGCGCCACCCGCGTGGCGGCGGCTTCCAGCGGCAACGCGGGCGTGTCGCTGGCCGCCTACTGCGCCGCGGCAGGCCTGGAGGCCGACATCGCCATCACCCGCAACTGCCCGCCACTGCAACGCGAAGCCATGGAGCGCTTCGGCGCCCGGCTGCGGGCGTTCGAAGACAGCCTGGGCCGGTGGCCCTACGTGGCCGACCTGTGCCGCAACCACGGCGCGTTCGCGGGCACGAACTACCTGAATCCGCCGGTGGGCACGCACCCCTATGGCGTTGAAGGCTACAAGCCCATCGCCCAGGAGATCCTGGACGACTGCGGCGTGCCCACGGACATCATCGTGCCGACGGCGCGCGGCGACCTGCTGTGGGGCATCTACCTGGGCTGGCAGCACCTCTTGGCGGCTGGCCGCATTACGCGCCTGCCGCGGCTACACGCCGTGGAACCCTACGCCCGTCTGTCACGCGCACTCACGACCGGCGATGCCCGGGGCCAGTGGGAAAGCGCGACACAGCAATACTCCATTGCGGGCGGCACGTGCACGCTGCAGGCCCTGGAGGCGCTGTCGCGCTCGGGCGGCATGCCGGTGGAGACATCCGATGCGCAAGCCGGCGACGCGCGCCTGCGCCTTGAACGCATGGGCCTGGGTGCGGAATTATCGTCGGCCGCCGCCCTGGCGGCCGTGGCGCGGCTCAGGCGCGCCGGCAAGCTCGACGCGGAGTCGGCGGTGGTGTTGATGCTGACCTCGGACGGGCGCCGGGGCTGACCGCCACCGCTACACGCCGAATCGATCGATCAGCGGGGCCAGGGCGGCGCGCAGGCACGTCGCCCAGAACTTGCCGGCTTCGGACAAGGGGCGGCTGCCATGCACGATCATGTGGCATTCGAAATGCACGGGGGCTTGAAGCGGCCGGAAGCTGAGTCCCGCAGCCTCCATGCCTAGCGCCGTTGCCGGATTGGCGATGCCCACGCCATGCCCCGCCAGCGCAAGCTGACAGACCGTGCTGGAATACGGCGTCTCGATCGCGACGCGCAAGCTTTGGCCGGCCTGGCGCAACAGCGCATCCAGCCGCTTGCGCGAGCCGTCCTCGGCGTTCAGCGCAATCACATCGACTTCGGCCAACTGCGAAAAATTCACCGACTCCAGCCGCGCCAGCGCGTGTCCGGCCGGAAACACCGCCACCGCCCGCAAGCTTGCCAGACGATGCCCGCGCAGCCCTTCCAGTTCGGACTCGTCGGCCACTGCCGCCAGATCCAGCTCACCGGACACCACCATGTCGCGCAAGGTGTTGGAATCGCGTATCTGCAAGTAAAGCGGCGTATCGGGGTAGCGCACGCGAAAGCGCGAGATGGCATCGGTGACGATGGCGCCGCTGTAGGCGTGGATGCAGCCGATCCGCAGCCGCGGCTGCGCGGCGCCGCGGATCGCCCGGATCTTGCGTCCCAGGCTTTCCAGTCCGACATTCAGGCGGCGGATCTCTTCGTACAGGAGGGTAGCCTCGGGCGTGCGTTGCATCCGCTGGCGCACGCGCTCGAAAAGGCGCAGCTCGATGCTGGCTTCCAGCGCGGCCAGCGTCGCGCTGACGGTTGCGGGCGACACGTCCAGACGCCGCGCGGCAGCGGTAACGCTTTCGGTTTCGTAGACCGTGCGGAAGGTTTCGACCTGCTTGAGCGTGAACGTCATGAGGCCGGGCCGCAATCAGATGCGCTGCAGGTCCAGCAGCACGCGCCGCGTGGAAAGCGGACGGCCCGCCAGAATTTCGGCCAGGCGCGCGCGCAGATCGCTGCGCAGCGCGGGCTCGATCACCGGATCATCGAAATCGGGCGGCGCTTCGTCCACGCCGTAGCCCGTCTCGCGCAGCAGGGTCCACTCAAAGCGGCGCAGCGCACCGGCCGCGCGGGTGCCAGCGGACAATTGCTGCAGCGCCATGTCATACGCATCGAACAGCAGCGGGTGGGCGTCCTCGCGGGGCAGAAGGCGCAGCAGCAGTTCGTTCATGTACCACGCCGACATCAGCGCGGCGCCGGCCAGCGGCCGGATGCCGGCGATCTCGGCGCGGGTCAGCGTCTTGACCTCGCCGTTGCCGGTCCATGACAGCAGCAGCGGCTGAAAGGCTGACAGGACGGGGCGCAAAACGGAATAAGGGCGCTTGGCGCCCTTCGCGACCATGGCCACGCAGCCGTGATCGCGAGAGAAGGTCTGAACAATCAGAGAGGTTTCGCGCCACGCCGTGGCGTGGAGCATGAACCCCGGGCGATCCTGGACGCGTGGCGCCCGTCTACTCATAACCCAGATCGCGCAGCGCACCCTCGCGGTCAGACCAGCCCTTGCGCACCTTGATGTAGACCTCCAGATGCACGGGCTTGTCCAGCAGCTTGGCGATGTCCTGCCGCGCCTCCGTGGCGATCCGCTTCATGTGCATGCCGCCGGTGCCCAGCAGGATCGGCTTGTGGCTGTCGCGTTCAACGACGACACAGGCATTGATGGTGGCGCCCTTGGCGGTCTCTTCCCATTGCTCGATGACGACCGTGCAGCCATACGGCAGTTCGTCGCCCACCAGGCGGAAGATCTTCTCGCGCACGAGTTCGGCCGCGATGAAGCGCATGGGACGATCGGTGAGCGTATCTTCCTCGAACATCGGCTCGCCTTCCGGCAGGCGCGACGCGATTTCGTCGAGCAGTTGATCCAGTTGCTGGTTCTTGGTGGCGCTGACAGGCACCACCGCGCCGAACGGATGCTGCGCCATGATCTTGGAGACGAACGCGAACAGGTCGTCGCGGTTCTTCAGGGCGTCGATCTTGGACACCACGAGAATCGTGCGCTCGGGATTGGGCAGGAGCGGCAGCAGCTTGGCGTCGCCCTCCGACCACTTGCCGGCTTCCACCACATGCACCACCACGTCGACGTCGGCCAGCGCCTGCGTCACGACGCGGTTCATCATGCGGTTCATGGCCCCGCCGTGGCGCGTCTGGAAACCCGGGGTATCGACGAACACGAACTGTTCGTGCTCGCGCGTGAGCACACCGTGGATGCGGTGGCGGGTGGTCTGCGCCTTGCGCGAGACGATGGAGATCTTGGAACCGATCAGGGCGTTCGTCAGCGTGGATTTGCCCACATTGGGGCGGCCAACGATGGCAACGAAGCCAGTACGAAAAGGGGTATCGCTCATTTAGTCTCTTGAGCCACTGCCACGGGCAGCGACAATTGCGCGGTTTTGCGCGCCTTGCCCGATTTGCGGGCAGCCTTGGCGGCCGGGCTGACGGCCAGCGCGGCCTCGAGCGCCAGCTTGGCCGCGGATTGCTCGGCGGCGCGACGGCTGGCGCCAGGCGCCATCACCTTGATATCGAGCGCCGGAATGGCGCATTCGACTTCGAACTGCTGGCTGTGGGCCGCGCCGTGCGTGGCCACCACCGTATACAGCGGCAGGGCCATCTTGCGGCCCTGCAGAAATTCCTGGAGCAAGGTCTTGGCATCCTTGCCAAGCGTCTTGGGGTCCACCGACGCCAGCACCGGCTGGTATTGGCGCACGATCACGCGTCGCGCCGCGTCAAAGCCCGCGTCCAGGAAGACGGCGCCGAAGATGGCCTCGACCGTGTCGGCCAGGATGGAAGGCCGGCGGAATCCGCCGCTCTTGAGCTCGCCCTCGCCCAGGCGCAGGTACTGGGACAGCTCCAGCCGCTGGGCGATGTCGGCCAGCGATGCCTGTTTGACCAGGTTGGCGCGCAGGCGCGACAGATCGCCCTCGTCGATCTTCGAGTAGCGTTCGAACAGCATCGCCGCCACGACGAAGTTCAGCACGGAATCCCCAAGGAATTCCAATCGCTCGTTATGGCGCGCCCCGTGGCTGCGGTGCGTCAGCGCCTGTTCAAGCAAGGCTGGATCACCGAAGTGGTGATCCAGGCGGTTTTCTAGCGTGGCTAGCGACATAATCAGTTGAATCGGCCGATGCGGCTCAGATCGCTGAAGTTCATCCAGATGAAGAAAGCGCGGCCGACGATGTTGGCTTCCGGGACAAACCCCCAATACCGGCTGTCCGCGCTGTTGTCCCGATTATCGCCCATGGCGAAATAATTCCCTTCGGGTACTTTGCAGCGTACCCCATTGTGGCTGTATTGGCAGTTTTCGCGGTAGGGAAAACGCCACTCCTGCGGGGTATAGCGCTGCGGAACGTTCTCATCTAGCAGAATCTTGTGCTCAACGTCGCCCAACTTCTCTTTATATTGCGCGATATAAGACACACGATCCGGCTCGAAATAGTCGCCATCGCGCACATGCGGCACCAGTTCGCCATTGACATACAGCTTCTTGTCGATGTATGCGACCTCGTCGCCCGGCAAGCCCACCACGCGCTTGATGTAATCGACGTCCGGATCCACCGGATACCGGAACACGAACACGTCGCCGCGCTGCGGCGAGCCGATGGGGATGACCTTCTTGTCGATCACCGGCAGGCGAAGGCCATAGCTGAATTTGTTCACCAGAATCAGATCGCCCGATTGCAGCGTGGGCAGCATCGATCCGGACGGAATGCGAAACGGCTCGACGACAAACGAGCGCAGCATGAACACGAACAGAATGACGGGGAAAAAGCTGACCGCGTACTCGACCCACCAGGGCACGCGCCGGGCAGCGTCGCCAGCTTCGCGCCGCAGACGCTCGGCCTCTTGCGCGTCGCCCACCAACGCCGTGTCGTACTGCGCCATCGCGGCCTGCGCCCGGCGCTCTCGCCCCTTGCGCAGCACGGCCAGATCGAGCGCCCAGATGACGCCGGTAACCACCAGCAGAATAAAAAGGATCAGGGCAAAGTTCCAACTCATCAGCTAATCGCCTTCTGGGGTTCTATTTGTCTTCCACTTGCAGGATGGCAAGGAACGCCTCCTGCGGAATTTCCACGCTGCCCACCTGCTTCATGCGCTTCTTGCCCGCCTTCTGCTTTTCAAGCAGCTTCTTCTTGCGCGAGATATCGCCGCCGTAGCACTTGGCCAGCACATTCTTGCGCAGCGCCTTCACGTTCTCGCGCGCAATGATTTCCGCGCCGATGGCCGCCTGGATGACCACGTCGAACATCTGGCGCGGGATCAGGCCGCGCATGCGCGTCACCACATCGCGCGCGCGGTGGCGCGCATTGCTGCGGTGGACGATGACGGCCAGCGCATCGACGCGGTCGTTGTTGATCAGCAGGTCGACACGCACCACGTCCGCGGAGCGGTACTCCAGGAATTCGTAGTCCATCGACGCATAACCGCGCGACACCGACTTCAGCTTGTCGAAGAAGTCGAGCACGATTTCGGCCAGCGGGATCTCATAGACCAGATGGACCTGGCGGCCGTGGTAGCTCATGTTGACCTGCACGCCGCGCTTGTTGTTGCACAGCGTCATGACGGGGCCCACATAGTCCTGCGGCATGAACAGCGTGACCTTCACGATGGGTTCGCGAATGTCCTGGATCTTGCCGATCTCGGGCATGCGCGAGGGGCTTTCCACGGTGATCACGGACCCGTCGCGCTGCTCGACCTCGTACACCACCGACGGCGCGGTGGTGATGATGTCCATGTCGAATTCGCGCTCCAGGCGCTCCTGCACGATTTCCATGTGCAAGAGGCCCAGGAAGCCGCAGCGGAACCCGAAGCCCAGCGCTTGCGACACCTCGGGCTCGAACATCAGCGCGGCGTCGTTGAGCTTGAGCTTTTCGAGCGAATCGCGCAGCTGGTCGTATTCGGAGCTCTCCACCGGATACAGGCCGGCGAACACCTGCGGCTTGACTTCCTTGAAGCCCGGCAGCGGGTTGGCGGCCGGCTTGTTGGCCAGCGTCACCGTATCGCCGACCTTGGCGTCTTCCAGTTGCTTGATGCCGGCGATGATGAAGCCCACCTCGCCCGCCGACAGATGCGGACGCTGCTGCGACTTGGGCGTGAACACGCCCGTCTGCTCGCACAGGTGGGTGGCGCCGGACGCCATCAGCAGGATCTTGTCCTTGGGCTTGAGCACGCCGTTGATGATGCGCACCAGCATGACCACGCCGACGTAGTTGTCGAACCACGAATCGATGATCAGCGCCTGCAGCGGCGCGTCGGGATCGCCTTTGGGCGCGGGAACGCGGGCAACGATGGTTTCCAGGATCTCGTCGATGCCCATGCCGGTCTTGGCGCTGGCCAGCACCGCGTCCGAGGCGTCAATGCCGATCACGTCCTCGACTTCCTGGCGCGCGCCTTCGGGATCGGCCTGCGGCAGGTCCATCTTGTTCAGAACCGGCACGACTTCCACGCCCAACTCGATCGCGGTGTAGCAGTTGGCCACGGTCTGCGCTTCCACGCCCTGCGACGCGTCCACCACCAGCAGCGCGCCTTCGCAGGCGGACAGGGAACGGCTGACTTCGTACGAGAAGTCCACGTGCCCCGGGGTGTCGATCAGGTTCAGGTTGTAGATCTTGCCGTCCTGCGCCTTGTAATGCAGGGCAGCCGTCTGGGCCTTGATGGTGATGCCGCGCTCGCGCTCGATTTCCATGGAATCGAGAACCTGCGCCGACATCTCGCGATCCGCCAGTCCGCCGCAGCGCTGGATCAGGCGATCAGCCAGGGTCGACTTGCCATGATCGATGTGGGCAATGATGGAAAAGTTGCGGATATGCTGCATGCTTGAATTTATAAGGGACGGAACAGACGGCATATTGCCGGGAGACACCGCCGCCGGAGTGTGCACGGCCGAGGTGTGAGGCGCTGACGGGCTGGGCCCGGACAAAACTGAGGGGGCGCCTGGCGCCCCCTCTTGCGGCAACCAGCCATTTTAGCCGGTCTTGAGCCATTTTATTTGTCACGGCTGCGCCCCGGGACAAAAAGCGCCCTGAGATGCCAGCGCCCGCCGGTGTCCGGCCGAGCCGCCGGCCGGACCTGGCGCCCGAGGGCACCGGCCGGCAGGGCCGTCACATCACTTGCCAGCAGGTACCGCCACCCACTGCGTCTGGTCGCCGCGGCGCACCAGCAGACCCGTCGCGCGGCTCTTGTCCAGCTTGGCGACCAGCTCGCCGAACTGCTTGGCGCCGGTCACGTCGGTGTCGTTCAGGGCCAACACGATGTCGCCTTCCTGCAGGCCCGCCTTCCCGGCCGCGCCATCGGCAACCTTCACCTGGACGCCGCCCTTGATGCGCAGCTTCTTCTGGACATCGGCCGGCACGTCGATGACGCTAAGGCCCAGCGCGTTCGTCACTTCGGGCTCGGGCGCGGGCTTCTTGCCGGCGCCTGCCGCCTTCTCGGCCGGGATCTCACCGACCTTGACCGACAGCGTCATGCTCTTGCCCTTGCGCCAGATTTCCATGTCGGCGCGCGTGCCCGGCTTGGTCTCACCGACGATGCGCGGCAGATCGGACCAACGCTTGATGGGTTCCTTGTTGAACTTCAGGATCACGTCGCCCGGCTGCACGCCCGCCTGTTCGGCAGGACCCTCGGCTTCGACGCTGCTGACCAGCGCGCCTTCCGCCTTGGGCAGGCCGATGGCCTCGGCCACATCCTTGCCGACTTCGCCGATCTGCACGCCAACGCGGCCGCGCGTGACCTTGCCCGTCGTGCGAAGTTGCTCCACGACGCGCATGGCTTCGTCGATCGGAATGGCCAGCGAAATGCCCATGAAGCCGCCGCTGCGCGAGATGATCTGGGAGTTGATGCCCACGACCTCGCCGTCCAGGTTGATGAGCGGCCCGCCCGAATTGCCGGGATTGACCGCAACGTCGGTCTGGATGAACGGCAGGTATTCGCCGGTATCGCGGCCGATGGCGCTGACGATGCCGGAGGTCACGGTGGAGTCCAGGCCGAACGGCGAGCCGATGGCCAGCACCCACTGACCCTTCTTCAGCGTCTTCGGGTTGCCGATGACCAGCGGCGTCATGTCCTTGGCTTCGATCTTGATGAGCGCCACGTCCGTGCGCTCGTCCGTACCGATGACCTTGGCCTTGAACTCGCGTCCGTCGGTCAGCGTGACATAGATGTCCGTCGCGTCGACCACGACGTGGTTGTTGGTCAGGATATAGCCGTCGGCTGAGATGAAGAAGCCCGACCCCACGCCGCGCGGCACGGTGCGCTCTTCAGGCGGCGTCGGCTGCGGACGCTGGCGCGGATTGGGCGATTGGCCGGGCGGCTGGAATTCGGGGCCGAAGAACCAGCGGAACAGTTCGTAGGGATCGCTGCCGCCGGGACCATTGCCCCCGCGCACGGGCACGGTGGCCGTGGTGCGGATGTTGACGACGGCCGGATCGGCCTTTTCAACGATAGCCGTGAAATCGGGCAAACCGACCGCGGCGGGCGCCGTCGTCTGCGCCACCGTCACGGGCACATAGGCGGTGGACAGCAACGTCCCCGCCGCGACAGCCGCCAGAAAGCGCCGGAAAAAAGCGTTCGAGACCGTCATTGCTTTCATATGTCACTCCGAAATTGCTGCTTGCGGAACGGCGGGAATCATTTGGCCCCGCCCTCCGCGGGTGCGGCTGCCGCGGGTGCGGGCGGCACGTACTCAGTGGCTTGCGCAAGTTGTTCCAGCGTGGCGGCGGGCACTTCGCCAACCGCCGTCAACCAGAAGTCCGCGATGCGCGCGCCATAGACGTTGATCGCGCCGCGCTGCGACGCGCCATGCAACGGCTGGTGATTGCGCTGGCTGTCGTAGGGCTCGATGAAGACCGAAATCGCCGCCAGGCCGTCGGACAGTACCATCTGGCTGACGGGCGATCCGCGCTTCATGGCGCGCGACACCTGCATGATCGTCTTGAAGCCATCGGGCGCCGGAATGCGCCACCCCTGGGCCGCAAGGTCCACGGGCTTCATGTTGGCCTCGAGCACCTTCCAGTCACGCGTGTTCCAGCGCGAGGACAGCGACTGCGGATCCACTTCGGAACCCAATCGCAGCGAAGTGAACGACACCTGCTCGACCACGCCGCGCGCGGCGTTCAGCGTCTGGGCCTTCAGCAGCAGATTGGTTTCGACGTCCGCGCACAGGCGATAGCCATAGCGCAGCTTGTCCAGGGGTTCGATCGTGATGAGCCGGCATTCGCGGCCCGCGACGCGATGCGGCGTGGGTTCGGTGCGGATCTTGTAGTGTTCGGACAGATTGGCGGCGTCGCCCAGCAGCAGGCCGGGAAAGCGATCACCGCGGCGACGCTCGATCAGCACCGTCTTGCGCTCGGGGATCAGGCACTGCACATCGTCGTTGTGACGCAGGTATTCGCGCGGCTGGCCGTCAAGAATCTCGAGGCGTTCGCGCTCACCAGTGCCGTCAAGGACATGCACCAGGCGCGAGGACTGGATCACATCGCCCTGCTGATACATGAAGACGCCGGCGTAATCCTGCTTGCGGGCCGCCTGCTGGATGCGCGTGAGCAGTTGCACCACGTCCTCGGTCTGGCCGGCCGGCGTGGCGCCGGCGGCGGCCGCGGGACCGTGCGCGGCAAGGAAAGCAGTCAGGAGCGTGGCGGCGAACCAGCCGGCGCGGTGAGCGTGCCACGAGGCAGCGCGTCCCAATACGGGCCAGCGTGATGCAAGCACAAGCGCCATCAGCGTCCCGCTCCGCCATCGAACGACACCTGGCGGACCGCGCTGGGGCCGGCCATCTGGCGATGGGCCTCCAGGTAATCACGCAGGCCCGAGTCGTCGGACGCCGAGGCCGAACCCGACGAACTGGCGTCGGCCAGCACGCGGACGTCCGTCGAAGGCGAGCCGGTGACGTACGGCTGCGCCACCCATGCGACCGTGGCCACGGCGGCGGCGACGGCCAGGCCCGACAGGCCCATGCGCAAAGGAGAGCGGCGCCGAGGCGCCGCTACGATGGGCAATTCCGCATCCAACGCGCGCGCCAGCCGGGCCGAAAAGGCCGCGCTGGGCGTCAGCGCCAGATCGGCGTTGCGCAGGGAATCACCAATCAGATGATAGGTGTCCCAAGTCTGACGTCCCTCTTTGGACAACAGACTGGGAAGAATATCGTCGGAATCCTCTCCGTCCATCCAGGCGGAAACCGATTCTTCCCAGGAAGACTCGGTGATTTCAACGGATTTGGCTGCTATTTGCATGACTGCCACTCCTTACCAGCGACGCTCGACATCGGTGTCGAGCAGTGGACGCAACTTGGTGGCAATGGCTTCACGCGCACGAAAAATGCGGGAGCGCACCGTACCGATCGGGCAGTCCATGCTCTGGGCGATGTCTTCGTAACTCATACCTTCGATTTCACGCAGGACAATTGCGGTGCGCAATTCTTCAGGCAATTCCTCAATGGCCGCGTTCACCGTCTCGGCGATTTCGCGGCTGGCAACCATGGATTCCGGCGTGCTTATATCCGTTAGGTTGTCGGTTTCGTTAAAAGTTTCACCGTCTTCCGTTTCAATCGCATTGGGTGCGCTGGGGCGGCGTCCCTGCGAGGCAAGCCAGTTGCGCGCGGTGTTGATGGCGATGCGGTAAAGCCAGGTGTAGAAGGCGCTTTCGCCACGGAATTGGGGCAAGGCGCGGTAGGCCTTGATGAAGGCTTCCTGCGCCACATCCTCGATTTCGGCCGGATCGCGGATCATGCGGGCGAGCAGGCGGAGGATCTTGCGCTGGTATTTCAGCACCAGGAGATCGAAGGCCTTCTTGTCGCCCCGCTGCACGCGCGCTACGAGCTCTGCGTCGACTTCGCGTTCGCTCATGAGGCCTCCCGCAAACGACGCGCAGGTTGTGCCTGCCGCGCCGTGCCCGCGACGAGGCGCAGACGGCGCCAGGATTCGGGTCGCAACGTGTGCTTCCAGACGGTGAGGGTGATTTTGCTGGTGGTAAAGGCCGTACTCCCGGTGGGCAAGGGCTGCAAGACAAGCGTCAGCCACGCTGGCCCCCTTTGCTGATCCAGCAGCAGCGCATCCTGCCAGCCTTGCGGCCAGCGTAGCTGCCAATGGTCAGCCCCGGTCGCGGTGCGTAGCGCCGTTACCGGGGACGGGGTGCTCCGTGCCGAGTGTAACAGCCCGGCCAACAGAAACAGAAACGCGAGCAACGCGGCGGCCATCCAGGCATGACCGTGCCAGGACGCCGCCGTCAACACGCAGGCCACGGCCGCGGCCAGGGCCAGCCCGAAGAGCGCGACGGCGCTCCTGGGCGGCGAGACTGGCACGCGGAATGACCAGCGCCCCCCGACCGAGCCTTCCAAATCAGACCCGGCGAACGGCCATCGAGCCGTTGGTGCCGCCAAAGCCGAACGAATTGGACAGGCCCACGTCGATCTTCATCGGCCGCGCCTCGTTGGCGCAGTAATCCAGATCGCATTCCGGATCCTGATTGAAGATGTTGATCGTCGGAGGCGAGACCTGGTTGTAGACGGCCAAGGTCGTGAACACGGCTTCGATGCCGCCGGCCGCGCCCAGCAGGTGGCCCGTCATGGACTTGGTCGAGTTGACCACCAGCTTCTTGGCGTGATCGCCGAACGCCAGCTTCAGCGCATCGGTTTCGTTCTTGTCGCCCAGCGGCGTGGACGTGCCGTGCGCGTTGACGTACTGGACGTCTTCGGGATTCAGGCCGCCGTTGCGCAGCGCGTTGATCACGCCGCGGCGCGGGCCGTCCTTGTCCGGCGCGGTGATGTGGTGAGCGTCGGAGCTCATGCCGTAGCCAGCCAGTTCACCGTAGATGCGCGCGCCGCGCTTCTTGGCGTGCTCGTACTCTTCCAGAACCAGGACGCCTGCGCCCTCGCCCAGCACAAAGCCGTCGCGATCGCGGTCCCAGGGACGCGAAGCGGTCTGAGGGTCATCGTTGCGGGTCGACAGCGCGCGCATGGCGGCAAAGCCGCCGATGCCCAGCGGCGACACGGTCGACTCGGCGCCGCCGGCCACCATGACGTCGGCATCGCCGTATTCGATCAGGCGGGCAGCATCGCCGATGCAGTGCAGGCCGGTCGTGCAGGCCGACACCACGGCGTAGCTGGGGCCCTTCATGCCATAGGCGATCGACAGATGCCCGGAAATCAGGTTGATCAGCGAACCCGGCACGAAGAACGGCGAAATGCGCCGCGGGCCCTTGGCAAGGTACTCGACCTGGGTTTCTTCGATGCGCGGCAGACCGCCGATGCCGGACCCCACGATCACGCCGATACGCTCGGCGTTTTCTTCGGTGACTTCCAGGCCGCAATCGCGCCAGGCCTGCATTCCGGCAGCCAGGCCGTAATGGATGAACGTATCCATCTGGCGGGCTTCCTTGGCCGAAATATAGGTACTGATGTCGAAGTTTTTGACTTCGCCAGCAATGTGGGTGGTGATGGCCGAGGGATCGAAACGGGTGATGCGGCTGATGCCAGAACGTCCGTTGACGATATTGTCCCAAGCGGTGGTCAGATCATTTCCTACGGGGGAAACGATACCCAGGCCGGTGATGACGACACGTCGCTTCACGGATGACTCCTCAAACAGACAAAAGAAAGGCGGTTTTCGGGATGCGCTGCGCGTGTGGACCACATGAAGGCAGGCGAGGCGTTATAACGCCTTGCCTGCCGGTGGACCACACGGCACTCCTGAAACCGCCCTGATTCCAGGTTGGCCGACGATATCGGGCAACCAGGACGATATAGGCTGAGCTTACTGCTTACCGTGCGAATTGATGTAGTCAATCGCTTGTTGCACGGTCGTGATCTTTTCGGCCTCTTCGTCGGGGATCTCGGTCTCGAATTCGTCTTCGAGGGCCATGACCAGTTCGACCATGTCGAGCGAATCGGCACCGAGGTCGTCAAGGAAGGAGGACTCGTTCTTGATCTCGGCTTCGTTGACGCCAAGTTGTTCAGCGACGATCTTCTTGACGCGCTGTTCGATGCTTTCCATGCAGATCTCCAATTGGGAAAAATCCCGCGAATTATAGCCAAGCGCGGAGTGATGCAACGCCTGACCGTGACAAAAATAACACCGCGCATTTGTTCTGTCGCCGAGAGCGGCGCGGGAAGACCATGTGCGGCGTTTCCGGAGAATCGCGCCCCGCCTTGCCGGTTGCCCGGCGGCGACGCGCGATTCGTGATTTATTGCATGTACATCCCGCCGTTGACGTGCAGGGTGGTGCCGGTAATGTAACCCGCCTGAGGCCCGGACAAAAAGGCCACGGCATGCGCAATGTCAGTCGGAGAGCCCAGACGGCCCAGCGGAATCTGCTGCAGCAGCGCCGCGGTCTGGTTTTCGCCCAGCGCACGCGTCATGTCGGTATCGATGAAGCCAGGGGCCACGCAGTTCACGGTGATGTTGCGGCTGCCCAGTTCACGCGCCAGCGCACGGGACATGCCTGCCACGCCGGCCTTCGCGGCGGCGTAGTTGGCTTGGCCCGCGTTGCCGCTGGAACCCACCACGGAAGTCACATTGATGATGCGTCCCCAACGAGCCTTCATCATGCTGCGCAGCACGGCGCGCGACAGGCGGAAGACCGACGCGAGGTTGGTGTCGATGACCGCCGACCAGTCGTCGTCCTTCATGCGCATCGCCAGCGTATCACGGGTGATGCCGGCGTTATTGACGAGGATGTGCGGACCGCCGCCTTCCTTACCCAACGCGTCGATCAACGCGTCGCAAGCGGCAGCGTCGGTCACGTCGAGCACCACGCCGCGGCCGCCAAACGGCGCCAGCGCTTCGGTGATGCCCGCCGCGCCCGATTCGGACGTGGCAGTGCCGACGACGGTTGCGCCGCGTGCGGCCAGTTCCAGGGCGATCGCCCGGCCAATGCCGCGCGTGGCGCCCGTGACGAGCGCGATCTTGCCCTGCAGTTCGGTCGAGGTGTTGTCCATTGATCAGTTTCCGTTGACGGCAGCCAAAGCCGCTTCCAGCGAAGCGGGATCGGTGATGGCCAGGCCGGTGAGTTCGGGGTCGATGCGTTTGGTCAGGCCGGCGAGCACCTTGCCGGGACCACACTCGATGACGTGCGTGACGCCTTGCGCCTTCATGGCGCGCAGGGTTTCGACCCAGCGCACAGGATGCCACGCCTGGCGCACCAGCGCATCGCGGATTGCCCCGGGTTCCGTGGGCGAGGCCACATCGACGTTGTTGATGACCTGCACCTGCGGCGCGGACACGGCGGCGCTGGCAAGCGCGCCAGCCAGCACGTCGGCGGCCGGCTTGAGCAGGCTGGAATGGAACGGCGCGGAAACGGGCAGCAGCAAGGCGCGCTTGGCGCCGGCGGCCTTGGCCAGTTCGCAGGCGCGTTCGACGGCGGCCTTGTGGCCGGCGATCACGACTTGCGCCGGCGCATTGAAGTTGACGGCTTCGACGACTTCGCCTTGCGCGGCTTGCGCACACGCGGCGCGCACGGCATCGTCGTCCAGGCCGAGGATGGCGGCCATGGCGCCGGTGCCGACCGGCACGGCGGCCTGCATGGCATCGGCGCGCACGCGCACCAGGCGCACGGCGTCTTCCAGCGTCAGCGAGCCCGCGGCAGTCAGCGCGGCGTATTCGCCCAGGCTGTGGCCGGCCACGACATCAGGCTTGCGGCCGCCCGCGGCCACCCATGCGTTGTAGAACGCCACGCCAGCGGTCAGCATGGCCGGCTGGGTGTTGGTGGTCAGGTTCAGTTGTTCCGCGGGCCCCTGCGCGATCAGCGCGCCCAGGTCCTGCCCCAGGGCCTCGGAGGCACGCGCCACGGTGTCGGTGACCGCCGCCACGCCGGACCAGGCGTCCAGCATGCCGACAGCTTGCGAACCCTGGCCAGGAAAGACAAAAGCGATTTTCATGATTGAGCGTGTGGATTGATTCAGTGTCTGAGTGGGATGCCAGGCGCGCTCTCAGGCCGCCGGCGGCACACGTGCCGCCGCAGCCCGGGCACGCCCTTACATGCGGGCCAGTACCGAGCCCCAGGTGAATCCGCCGCCGACGCCTTGCATCAGGATGAGCTGGCCCGGCTTGACGCGGCCGTCGCGGCGCGCGGCATCGAGCGCGAGCGGCACGCTGGCCGCGGACGTGTTGGCGTGACTGTCGACGGTGATGACGACCTTCTCGACCGGCACGTCCAGCTTGCGGGCAAGGAAATTCAGGATGCGCACGTTGGCCTGATGCGGGATCAGCCAATCGACGTCGGCAACGGTGACGCCGGCCTCGGCGCAGGTGTCGCGTGCGGAGCGGTCCAGGACGGTGACGGCTTGCTTGAAGACGGCCTGGCCGTCCATGCGCAGGAAAGGATCGCCCGTGACGTCGCCATAGGCCACGTTGCCGGCCGCGCTCAGGATCTTCATCTGGCTGCCGTCGGCATGCAGTTGCGCGGCCATGATGCCGGGCTTGTCGGACGCCTTGAGCACCACGGCGCCTGCGCCGTCGCCGAACAGCACGCAGGTGCTGCGGTCGTTCCAGTCGAGGATGCGCGAGAACACTTCGGCGCCGATCACCAGCGCGCAGCGCGCGCGGCCCGCGCGGATGAAGCTGTCGGCGGTGGTGAGCGCGTAGACGAAGCCGCTGCACACGGCCTGTACGTCGAACGCGGCCGAGCCCTTGGCGCCGAGGTTGGCCTGCACCAGGCAAGCCGTGCTGGGGAACACGAAATCGGGGGTGGACGTGGCCACGATGACGAGGTCGATTTCGGAAGCGTCGACGCCCGCATCGGCCAGCGCGCGGCGCGAGGCCTCGGTGGCCAGCTGGCTGGTGGTCACCCCACGCTCAGCCAGATGGCGCTGACGGATGCCCGTGCGCTCGACAATCCATTCGTCCGAGGTGGCGATGTCGCGCGTCGCCAGTTCCGCAGCCAGTTCGTCATTCGAAACCACGCGTTCCGGCAGGAAGCTGCCGGTGCCCGCGATCACGGAGTATTTCATTGCGGTATCCATCAAGCGGTATCCCCAGCCACGTTGGGCGACGCCGCCGAGGGGCGATCGCCGGATTGAACGCGCTTGGTAATTTGAGCGACCGTCTGCGCGGTGCGCTCCAGCAGTTTACTCACTACGGCTTCGCGGGCGCGTTGCAAGGCAAAACCGAAGGCGTAAACGTCCGCGGAACCGTGGCTCTTGATGACCACGCCGCGCAAGCCCAGCAAGGCTGCGCCGTTGTAGCGGCGGTTGTCTACGCGGTTGCGCAGGCGGTTCAGCACAGGCTTGGCCACCGCGCCGGCGATCAGCGTGATCAGATTGCGCTTGAACTCTTCGCGAATGATGCTGGACAGCATCTTCGCCAGTCCTTCGACGGACTTGAGCACGACGTTGCCGACAAAGCCGTCGCAGACGACGACGTCGACCGTGCCCTTGAAGATGTCATTGCCTTCGACGTTGCCGTAGAAGTTCAGCGGGCTGCCGCGCAGAAGCTCGGCGGCTTCCTTGACGACTTCGTTGCCCTTGATGACTTCTTCGCCAATGTTCAGCAAACCCACGGTGGGGTTGTCGCGATGGTCCACCGCCTGCGACAGCGCGGCGCCCATGATGGCGAATTGCAGCAGGTGCTCGGCCGTGCAGTCCACGTTCGCGCCAAGGTCCAGCACCGTGGTGGCGCGGCCCGTCTGGTTCGGAATGGACGTGGCGATCGCCGGGCGGTCAATGCCGTCCAGCGTCTTGAGCACATAACGGGAAATGGCCATCCAGGCGCCGGTGTTGCCCGCGGAAACGCAGGCGTCCGCCCGCCCATCCTTGACGGACTGGGCAGCGAGGCGCATGGAGGAGTCTTTTTTGCGGCGCAGGGCGACCTCGACCGGGTCGTCCATGGTGACGACTTCGGAAGCCGCCACGATCTCAATGCGATCGCGCGCCACGTTGCGGTGCTCGGCGAGCGCCGCTTCGATGGCGTCGGGAAGCCCGACCAACAATAGCCGGGTGTCCGGAAATTGCCGGGCGAACTCGATCGCAGCCGGAATCGTGACGGGCAGACCGAAGTCTCCGCCCATACAGTCTATGGCGATGCGTATCACGGGTGCCAGGTATCAGCGCTCAGCCGAAATGGTCCGAGTACGAGTTCGGCCCGGGGGCCTTATTCGTCGGCCTTGGTCTTCAGGACCTTGCGGCCACGATAGAAGCCGTTGGGGCTGATGTGGTGACGCAGGTGCGTTTCACCGGTGTTGGGTTCGATGGCGGTCGACGGGGCCACCAGAAAATCGTGCGAACGGTGCATACCGCGCTTGGAGGGGGACTTCTTGTTTTGTTGAACGGCCATGATGACTCCTAGAAACGGGGCGCATTGTACGCGATGCGGCCCGATGTTGATCTCAATCTTTGTGCTTCAGTTGTTCCAGCACCGCAAACGGCGACGGACGCTTGACAGCGGGCTCCTCTTCAGGAGCTTCGCTGGCCTTGGCCTGCGCGCCCGGGCATACATCATGCTTGGGCACATACGGAATGCTCAGAATGAGCTCATCTTCGATCTGGGCCAACAGATCAAAATGATGCGAACCCACCACCTTTTCAGGCAGGTGGGCCACAGAATCCCTTCCTACGCCTTCGTCGCCCTCGTCGTCGTCATCGTCGCCGTGATCGGCAAAGGAATGATCGTCGTCGAGGTCGTCTTCGGATTTGACCAGTTGCAGCACGACTTCGCTGTCCACCGGATAGGCAAACGGCACATTGCACCGCTGGCACATCACCACCGGATTGGCCCGCACATGCAGGCGCAAAATCGGCTGGCCCAACAGCAAGCCGGTCTTGCCTTCTTCGCCTTGCACGGACCAGGTCACAAGCCCGGCTTCGCCCAGCGGTTGCTCGGGCAAGCCGTCAACCACGCGGCCAAGCCGCACCAAGGCGATGGCGCCCTGCGCGCTCTTGCCCAGTCGAGCAAAGGCAAAGGCGTCGATGCGCTTTACACCGGTATCCACGGGCGCGGCTTCCAGTGCTTTGTCGGCTAAGGCTTTGTCGGCCAGAGCTTTGTCCGCCGGTGCTGCATTCACACGAGCACCGGCCGATCCGTCCGCGCGGCGACTCAAGTCGCCAGGCTTTCCCTTCGGTGTCATGTTGATGTTCCTGCAAAAATGCCGCAAAACGTTAGATAATACTGTGACTTACGTATTACCGTCAAATGCCGCATGCCCTCAAAGCCTAGCCTGATCCTCGCGTCCAGCTCGCGATACCGCAAAGAACTGTTGTCGCGCCTGCGCCTGCCCTTCACCGCGATTTCCCCCGATGTAGACGAAACGCCACAATCCGGCGAAACCCCCGAGGCACTGGCGCTGCGCCTGTCCGTTGCCAAGGCAATGGCGGTGGCCACCAGCCACCCGGGCAGCATCGTGATCGGCTCTGACCAGGTGGCGACCGTGGATGGAACCCCAATCGGCAAACCGGGCGACTTCGCGCGGGCACAGGCGCAGTTGCGCGCCCTGTCGGGCCGGATGGTGGAATTTCACAGTGCGCTTGCCGTGACCGATGGCGACCGGGTGGCAAAGGCCGACGTCATTACCCGCTGCCGCTTCCGCCAGTTGTCCGACCATGCCATCGACGCCTATCTGCGGGCCGAGGAACCTTACGATACCGCAGGCAGCGCCAAGGCGGAAAGCCTGGGCATTGCCCTGATGGAAAGCATCCAGAGCGACGATCCCACCGCCATCATAGGCCTGCCGCTGATCGAACTGACGCGCATGCTGGCCACTTTCGGACTGGATCCGCTGGACGCCCCCGGAGCGCCCGCATGACCGGCGCCCTGCACCTGATTCCCGTCAGCCTGGGCGAAGCCCCGCCCGAGCGCTGGCTGCCCGCCGACGTGCGCGCGCTGGCCGGCCGGCTGGACACGTATATCGCCGAGAACGCCAAAACGGCGCGGGCCTTTCTGAAGCTTGTCGGAACCACCCGGCCGCTGCAGGAAATCACCATCCACACCCTGACCGACATGGCTGATGCCGCGCAGATCAAGGCATGGCTCGAGCCGGCCAGGCGGGGCGCGGAAATCGGGCTGGTTTCCGAGGCGGGCTGCCCGGCCGTCGCCGACCCCGGCGCCAAGGTCGTGGACGCGGCCCATCGCCTGGGGATCCCCGTCAAGCCTTGGGTGGGACCCTCTTCCATCCTGCTGGGCCTCATGGCAAGCGGCCTGGACGGGCAGCGCTTCGCCTTTCATGGCTACGCGCCCGTGGACCCCGGCGAACGCGCCAAGCAATTGCGCGCCTGGGAGCAGCACTCTGCCCGCCACAACCAGACGCAGCTCCTGATCGAAACGCCCTACCGCAATGCCGCGATGTTCGCCACGCTGATCGCCACCCTGAAGGGCGACACCAAGCTCTGCGTGGCACGCTCGATGACGACGGCGGACGAATGGGTGGTCACGCACACGGTGGCCGACTGGAAAAAGCTGCCCGCGCCCCAGCTGGACAAGCTGCCCACGCTGTTCCTGTACCTGGCCCGCTGACCATGATCCGCCTTTCCTGCACGCTGCTTGCCGCGGCGCTCCTGGCGGGCTGCGCCGCGCGCGGCCCCGCCGGCCTCGATCTGGACACTTCCATCACCGCCGCCAGCCAGAGCAGCCGGGTGCGGTCCGTGGTCGTGCACTACACCACGGTCGACGATGCCGAGTCGCTGCGCCTGCTATCCAAAGGCAAAGTCAGCGCCCACTACCTGATCGACCTGGACGGTCGCGCGTACCGGCTGGTCGACGAAAACCGCGCCGCGTGGCACGCCGGGGCCAGCTCCTGGTACGGCAACATCGCGATGAACAGCACGTCCATTGGCATCGAGATCGTCAATCCCGGCTGGACCGAGGGCAGCAACGGCGAGCGCGTCTGGCATCCCTATGACAGCCGCCAGGTCCGGGCGCTGACCATCCTGTTGCGCGACATCGTCCAACGGCACAACATCGCCCCGGAAAACGTGGTGGGCCACAGCGACATCGCGCCGCAACGCAAGGTGGACCCCGGCCCCCTCTTTCCCTGGAAGTCGCTGGCGGATGCGGGGATAGGACGCTGGTACAACGAGGCCGGCGCGGCCGAGCACCTGGCGCGCCTGCAGACTCAAGGCGTTCCGGATATCGCGTGGTTTCAGAAGCAGCTTCAGCGGCTAGGCTACGCCTGCCCCCAGGACGGCGTGCTGGACCGCGCAACGATCAACACGTTGGCCGCCTTCCAGATGCACTATCGCCCTGCCCTGCACGACGGCCAGCCCGACGCAGAAACCGCGGCCATCATGCTGGCCATCCTGTAGCCTCGCTGCCGCCCTATGCCCGCCGCCGCCACCAGGTGGCGAGGCGCCACCCCAGCAGCACCGCCAACACGGCGGCGTAGATTGCCGGCTCTGTCAGGTCATTCTTGCCGGCCTTATGCCACCAGTAGTGCAAGATGGCTAGCAGGCCAATCGCGTAGATGGCCCGATGCAGCGTCTGCCAGTGTTTTCCCAGCCGGCGCATCGCCCACTGCGTCGACGTTGCAGCCAGGGCCGCCATCAACACGAAGGCCGAAAATCCCACCATGATGAAGGGACGTTCGGCGATGTCACGCACCATTGCGGCCGGATCGAAACCACGATCCCACCACACCCAGGCCATGAAATGGAGCGCGGCGTAGAAGAATGCAAACAGCCCGCACATGCGCCGCACGCGCACCAGCGCGGGCTGGCCCGTCAATCGCCGCAGCGGCGTGATCGCCAGCGTGACCAGCAGGCAGACCAGCGCCCAGGTCCCCGAGGATCGGGTCAGAAATTCCACGGGATTGGCAGTGAGCCCATTGTTCACGCCCAGCCATATCCAGCGCGCGAAGGGCGCGATGCCCAGCAGAAACAGCAGCGGCTTGAAGCGCCCGACGGTGCGGGCCGATAGCTGCGCCTTCGGGTAAGCCGCAGCCGAGGCCGCGCGGGGCGTCACAGACATGGAGGCGCCCTCAGTAATTGGCCTTCAGGTCCATGCCCTGATAGAGCGATGCCACCTGGTCGCCATAGCCGTTGAACATCAAGGTCTTGCGCTTGGGACTGAACAGGCCGTCCTCGCCGATGCGCCGCTCGGTGGCCTGGCTCCAGCGAGGATGCGCGACGTTGGGGTTCACATTGGCGTAGAAGCCGTATTCCTGGGGCGCGGACTTTACCCACGAGGTCACCGGCGGCTTTTCCACCAGCCGGATCTTCACGAGCGACTTGCCGGACTTGAAACCGTATTTCCAGGGCACGGCCAACCGCAGCGGCGCACCATTCTGGTTGGGCAGCACGCGCCCATAGACCCCGAAGACCAGCATCGCCAGCGGGTGCATGGCCTCATCGAGGCGCAGTCCCTCCACGTAGGGCCAGTCCAGGATGGCCGTACGCACGCCGGGCATGTTTTCCCGCTGCACGGCAGTGACGAACTCGACATACTTGGCGTTGCCGGTCGGCTCCACCTGCTTGAGCACTTCGGACAGGGAATAACCCACCCACGGAATGACCATCGACCAGCCTTCGACGCAGCGCAGGCGATACACGCGATCTTCCATTGGCGCGAGCTTGAGCAGATCTTCGATGGTGAAGGTGCGGGGCTTGCTGACCTCGCCCTCGACGCTGACGGTCCACGGCTGCGTCTGCAACTTGCCGGCATTTTTGGCCGGATCACCCTTATCTACGCCGAACTCGTAGTAATTGTTGTAGGACGTGACATCCGACAGCGACGTCTGCTTGTCCATGACGCTGAACGCGGGACTGGGCTTGCCGGGCAGCGCACCGGCCTCCTGGGCACGCGCGGCGCGCGTTGCCCAGCCGGATAACCCTACAGCCGCCGCGGCGGCGCCGGCCCGCAGCATCAGGTCGCGGCGGGATCGCCACACCGCCTCGGAGGTGATCTCGGAAGGGAGAACGTCGTCGGGTTTGCGTATCAGCATCGTAATCTCCGGTATGGCAGCGCGCCTTGCGCGCGCCCCGCATCAATCATGGACGATGGACGGGACCAAGTTATTCCACGGCGCCGGCCTGCAACATGAAACACCCACGCAATGCACGCGGCGAACCTTCCAGATAGACTTGCCTGCCGGGCGGACGTTCCTGCCGCCCCTTGCCTGCAACCGGCTAGCCGCGTGCGACAACTCGCGGCATCAGCCACTCACGCATCAGCGGAACCGAGTCGAGCACGGCTTGGGGGGCACACCCCTGAAGCTCTTTCAAGGTATGCGCGCCATAGGTAACGCCCAGCCCGTGCACGCCGGCATTGCAGGCCATCTGCAAATCGTGCGAGGTATCGCCAACCATGATGACCCCCGACGGATCCACGTCCAGCTCCTGCATCAATTCGTGCAACATGGCCGGATGCGGCTTGCTGAAGGTCTCGTCGGCGGTGCGGGTGGCGTCAAAAAGGGGGCCCAGGCCGGTGGCGGCCAGCGCGCGCGTGAGACCGACGCGGCTTTTGCCCGTCGCGACCGCCAGCCGCACGTTCTGGTTGGCCAGGTCGGTCAGCAACTCGTTGATGCCCTCGAACAGGCGCAATTCGGGATCGCGCAGCAGGTAGTGGGTGCGATAACGCTCAAGAAAGCGCGGCAACATGGCCTGCGTCAATTCGGGGACAGCACGTCGCAATGCGCTTTCGAGGGAAAGGCCGATGACCCAGCTGGCCTCGGAGGCGGACGGCACCGCCAGCTCAAGGTCGCGGCACGCGCCCTGGATGGCGGCCACGATGCTGTGCGTGGAATCCATCAGGGTGCCATCCCAGTCAAAAACGACCAGCGAATACGACATATCAGGCAGACTCCAGTGATTTCAGTATGTTCCGGCAAGCAGGCGGCAGCTCGGCGGTCAGTGTCATGACCTCGCCCGTCAGGGGGTGAGGAAGGGTGAGGCTGTGGGCGTGCAGGAACATGCGGTTGAAGCCTTGGCGCGCAAATTGCGCCCGCACGTCGTCACTGCCGTATTTGTCGTCGCCGACGATGGGAAAGCCGCTTGCGGCCAGATGCACGCGGATCTGGTGCGTGCGCCCGGTGCGCAGCTCGGCGTCGACCAGACTGTAACCGCCAAAACGTTGCTTGAGCGTGACGATGGTGTGCGCCGCCTGCCCGTCCGGGTCCACCTTGACGCGGCGCTCGCCCGACTGCGTGGTCCATTTGGACAAGGACAGCTTGATGTGCTGGCGATCGTTCACCCAGTCGCCCTCGACCAGCGCGAAGTAATGCTTGTCGCTCCGGCCCTCGCGCAGCATGGCGTGCAGGGCCAACAGCGCGCTGCGCTTCTTGGCGACCATCAGCAGCCCGGAGGTCTCGCGGTCCAGCCGGTGCACCAATTCCAGGAACTTTGCCTGGGGACGGGCCGCGCGCAATTGCTCGATCACGCCGAACGACACGCCGCTGCCCCCGTGGACCGCCACGCCGGCGGGCTTGTCCACCACCAGCATCGCATCGTCTTCAAACACGATGGGGAATTCGGCCGCGGGCACGGGCCGGGGCTTGCCGGGGTCGGGCAGGCGCAAGGGCGGAATGCGGACCACATCGCCCTCTTGCACCCGGTAATCGACCTGGATGCGTCCCTTGTTGACGCGCACTTCGCCGCCCCGGATGGCCTTGTAGATATGCGTCTTGGGCACCCCCTTGCACAGCCGCATGAGGAAGTTGTCCAGGCGCTGGCCGGCGTGCTCGGCGCCCACTTCGACCATGCGGACGACGGGGGCTGCTTTAGAGGCGGATACAGGGGAGGAAGTTTCTTTGCGCATTGCGGAAAGCGACATATAATCGGGACAGCCTAAAGGGGCTGAACAAGCCGCCTGGCGTAGAGATGCAACCAACACGCAACTCCGTCGAGCGCGCGGGCCGCCATTGTACTGCCTGCTCATTCAACCCCTGGGTCTCTTGGTCGCCGGCGCAACCGAGCCCTGTGGAATAGTGGTGTGGCATTCATCTTGCCCGCTTTTCCGGCAGGTCCGTTGCATGCCGCAAGCGGCTCTGAAGCACTGCAAGAATCGTCGCATATTTAAAGCACCAGCTGCGTGTAGGCAACCAATCCGACCGCAGCTGCCGTTCCCCAGCACAACTCCGTCAAACCACATTCAGTGAAGCTGACCCTCCTGCTGAAAGAACCCCGTGCCCCACGGCACGACGTGCCCGCCTGACCCGCGGCGGATACGCCTGGGCGCCGCCCAGGTACGGTCCGCATCTTCTTGCCCGCTTCAGCCGCAGCCCGAGTGGCCCGAGGTCACGCGCCGATATCGGCGCGTCATGACAACGGAGAAACCCTCTCATGAAGCGCATGCTGTTTAATGCGACGCATCAGGAAGAATTACGCGTCGCTATCGTCGATGGGCAAAAACTCATCGACCTTGACATCGAGACTGCCGGCCGCGAACAGCGCAAAGGCAACATCTACAAAGGTGTCATTACCCGGATCGAACCCGGCCTCGAAGCTTGCTTCGTCAACTACGGCGAGGATCGCCACGGCTTTCTGCCCTTCAAGGAAGTCGCCCGCAGCTTCTTCAAGGAAGGCGTCGATGTCCGCACCGCCCGTATCCAGGACGCCCTGCGCGAAGGCCAGGAACTGATCGTCCAGGTCGAAAAGGAAGAACGCGGCAACAAGGGCGCTGCCCTGACCACGTTCATCTCGCTGGCCGGCCGCTACCTGGTCCTGATGCCCAACAACCCCCGCGGCGGTGGTGTTTCGCGCCGCGTCGAGGGCGAGGACCGCCAGGAACTGCGCGACACGATGGAGCAGCTTGACCTGCCCCAGGGCATGAGCATCATCGCCCGCACCGCAGGCATCGGCCGCAACGTCGAAGAGCTGCAATGGGACCTGTCCTATCTGCTGCAACTCTGGACCGCCATCGACGGCGCCGCGCGCGACAACTCCGCGCCCATCCTGATCTACCTCGAATCCAGCCTGGTCATCCGCGCGATCCGCGATTACTTCTCGCCGGAAATCGGCGAGATCCTGATCGATACCGACGAGATCGCCGACCAGGCCACCGCCTTCATGAGCGTGGTGATGCCGGACAACGTCCAGCGCGTCAAACGCTACCGTGACGACATCCCCCTCTTCTCGCGCTTCCAGATCGAACACCAGATCGAGACGGCCTACTCGCGCACCGTGCAACTGCCCTCGGGCGGCGCCATCGTCATTGACCACACCGAAGCGCTGGTGTCCGTCGACGTGAACTCGGCCCGCTCGACCCGCGGCGCCGACATCGAGGAAACCGCGCTGCGCACCAACTCGGAAGCGGCAGACGAAGTGGCCCGCCAGTTGCGCCTGCGCGACCTGGGCGGACTGATCGTCATCGACTTCATCGACATGGAAGACAGCAAGAACCAGCGCGCCGTCGAACAGCGCCTGCGTGATGCCCTCCATTTCGACCGTGCCCGCGTCCAGATGGGCAAGATCTCGCGCTTTGGCCTGATGGAACTGTCTCGCCAGCGCCTGCGCCCCGCCCTGAACGAAGGCTCGCACATCACCTGCCCGCGCTGCAACGGCACCGGCGTGATCCGCGACGCCGAGTCCAGCGCCCTGCACGTGCTGCGCCTGCTGCAGGAAGAAGCCATGAAGGAGAACACCGCGGCGGTCCACGCCCAGGTGCCCGTCGACGTGGCCACCTACCTGCTGAACGAAAAGCGCGCCGACATCACCAAGATGGAAGCCCGCCTGAAGGTCAACCTGATGCTGATCCCCAACAAGCATCTGGAAACGCCGCACCACCACATCGAGCGCCTGCGCCACGACGACCCCCGCCTGGAAGAAGTGAAGACCAGCTTCGAACTGGTGGAAGCGCCGGCCACGGATGCGCCCTGGCAGCCCCGCGAAAGCGAAATCAAGTCGCGCCCGGAAGCCCTGGTCAAGGGCATCACGCCCTCGCAGCCCGCTCCCGTCTCCACGCCCGCAGCGCCGGCCGCGGCACCTGCCGCGCCCGCAGCAGGCGCCGGTCTGGGCGGTCTGTTCAAGCGGTTGGTCGGCTGGCTGACCGGCGGCTCCGAGCCCGCCAAGCCCGCGCCTGCCGCCGCCGAGGAAACCGCCAAGCGCGCCGCCCCGGCCCGGGGCAAGGGCCGTAACGGCCATGACGGCCAGGACCGCCGCGGTGAACGCCACGGCTCCGACCGCAACCGCAATCGCCGTGGCGAAGGCCGTGGCGAAGGCGCCGAGGCCACCGAAGGCGGCCGTCACCACGTGCGTGGCAATCGCCGCTCGGACGCCGAGCGCGGCGAACGCAACAACCGTGGCGAAGGCCGCGGCGAGCGCGACGCGCCGGCCGCCACCCAGGCAGCCCTGGCGTCCGCCCGTCCTGAACAAACCCCTGAGCTCAATGGCGAGGACACCGGCGCAGGCCGCAACCGCCGTCGTGGCCGTGGCCGCAACCGCCGCGAGGAAGGCCAGGCCGACGCGCCGATGAGCGAACAGGAAAGCATGGTCGCCGCGCTGGCCCAGACGGTCGCCACCGCGCTGCCCGACGCCAAGTCGGATGCCAAGCCCGCCGCCGAAGCTGCCATGGACACGGCTGACGCCGACGATCTGTCCGCCGAAGCGATCCCGGGCGTTGAAGGCGCCGAAGGCGCGGCCGATCCCGAGCGCAAGCGCCGCCGCCGCCGCAGCCGCCGTGGCCGCCGCAGCCAGGACGAAGCTGGCTTGGCCGGCAGCGACGAGCAGCAGGAAGACGGCGCCGAAGACGCTGGCGAGCAGCAGGCCGAAGGCGTCGACGCCCAAGCCGCCGAGCCGGTTCAAACCGCAGCCGCCGAGGCAGCGCCCGCCGCAGCCCAGCAGGTTCAAGCGCCGGCCCAGCCCGCGCAGACCGCCGCGCAGCCCGAGCAAGCCCCGGCCGAGCCGGTTCAAGCGCCCAAGGCTGAACCTGTCCAGGCCGCAGCAGAGCCCGCCGCTGAGCGCGCGGCTGAGCCCGCGATCGAGCCCCTGACCCAAGCCGCGGCTGAACCTGTCGCCCAACCGGTCCAGACGGCGCCCGAAGCGACCCCGCCCGTCGCCGTGCAACCCGCAAGCGAGGCTTCGGTCCCCGCCGCGCCGGAGCAGGCGCCGGTGGAAGCGCCCGCCGTCGAACCGGTCGTCCCGGCTCCGGCAGCTGCGCCCGCCCCCGCGCCCGTCGCGCCGGCCCCCTCGCCCGTGGCTCCGGCCAGCGCGCAGCAGCCCATCGTGGTGCCCGCCGCTGCCCCCGCCGCCAAGGCGCAGGCCTTGCACGACGTGGTCAACGCCGCTGGCCTGAAGTGGGTGGAAACCGATCCGGAACGCCACGCACAGACGCAGCAACGCATTGCCGCCTCGTATGCGCCGGTCCGCCTGGGCCGCGAGCGCAAGCCCGTGACGCCCGTCTCGAACGAGCCGCTGGTTCAGGTCGAAACGCGCCACTAAGCCGCTAGGCCGCCAGGGCCCGGCCCTGAGAAGCACAACACCCCGCACACCGGAAACGGTCTGCGGGGTGTTTTTTTGCCTCGAGCGGCGTCAGTCGCTTGCCGAATGGCGCGCCTGCGGATCCAGTGCGCGGCCCGCTTCCTCCACAAAGGCTTCCGCCAGGGCCGAATGCGGCATGTGACGCGCCCACAGAATGCCCATCCGGCGCAGCGGCGCTCGGCCGGGCAGCAGCACACGCTTGACGCGGCGGCTGTCGAGCCAATCCGGCGCCCAATCCGGCACCAGCGACACGCCCAGCCCCTCCGAGACCATGCAGGCAATGCCCATCAGGCCGTCGACCTCCAGCCGCTCGCGGGGCGCAATGCCATGCTGGCGCAGGTACTGGTCGGCCAGCCGCCCACCCCAGACATTGCGGTCGTAGCGGATGAAGGGTTGCGTGCGCATCAGCTCGTGCGCGTCGTTGCCCGGCGTGTCGGGCGGGGCAAGCACGACCAGCGGCTCCTCGGTCACCTGCTTCCAGGCGTAGCCCTTGGACAGGTTGAATTGCGGCTTGACGATGAACGCCGCATCCAGGTCTGCATTGATGACGCGGTGGTACAGATGGTTGGACGTGCCGGGTTCCATGAAGACCGCCAGCTTGGGCATGCGCCGGTACAGCCGGGCCAGCACGATGGGCATGATGCCGGTCAAGGCCGACGCCGAGACGCCCAGGCGCAGCTCGCCGAGCGGCGCGTCGTCCGCGGCGCTGGCCCGCAGGTCGCGCACCTCGCGCAGCACGCTGCGGGCGCGCTCGAGCACCTTCAGGCCGGCTTCGGTCGCCTTGACGCTGCGGCCCACACGCTTGATCAGCGTGGCGCCCAGCTCTTCTTCCAGCGTGCGCACGCGCGCCGCGATGGCGGCGGGGGTCAGGTCCAGCCGCCGCGCGGCCTCGGCGAGCGAGCCGCTCTCGATGACCGACACAAAGCTCTGCACATAGCGCGTTTCCACGATCTCCCCCTTTTCTTGACGTGTGGCAAACCACAACAATTTTATGGATTGAAGCCATTAAACAGCAGATGTTCGCAGGACAGATCAATGCCAGAATCGGAAATCGCAGCCGCGCGACCGCGGCGCGCTTTTTCCATCCTTCCAATAACGAGTAGAGACATGACGACCCCTGCCCGCATTCCCGGCGTTTTTTCTCCTGTCCTGACGCCGTTCGACGAGCGCTACCGCCCGGCACTGGGGCGTTACGTGAAGCACTGCCGCTGGCTGCGCGAACAGTCCGTCGGACTGGCCATCTTCGGCACCAACTCCGAGGCCAACTCGCTGTCGCTGGAAGAGAAGCACACGCTGCTGGACGCGCTGCTCGAAGCGGGGGTGGAACCGTCGGCGCTGATGCCGGGCACGGGCGCCTGCGCGCTGCCCGATGCCATTTCGCTGACGCAGCATGCCGTGCGCAGCGGCAGCATGGGTGTGCTGGTCCTGCCGCCCTTTTATTACAAAGGGGTCAGCGACGAAGGCCTTTTCCGCTACTACGCCGAGCTGATCGAGGGCGTGGGCGACGACAAGCTGCGCATGTATCTCTATCACATCCCGCCCGTGAGCCAGGTGCCGCTGAGCCTGGCCCTCATCGAGCGTCTGCTCGATCGCTATCCCGGCATCGTCGCCGGCGTGAAGGACAGCGGCGGCGATTGGGCCAACACTGCCGCGATGATCGAGCGATTTTCGCCCCGCGGATTCCAGGTCTATGCGGGCAGCGAGGCATTCCTGCTGCAGACCCTGCGCGCGGGCGGCGTGGGCTGCATCACGGCCACGGGCAACGTCAACCCGGGTCCGATCGTGGCGCTCCAGCAGCGCTGGCAAGAGGCGGATGCCGACGAGCGTCAGGCGGGCCTGAACGCCACGCGCAACGTGTTCCAGCAGTTTCCGATGATTCCCGCCATGAAGGCGGCCATCGCCTGGAAGTCCGGCGATGCGGCGTGGGCCACGGTAAGGCCGCCGCTGGTGGAACTGAATGCCTCGCAGACAGAGGGGCTGAAGGCTGCGTTGCAGGCCAATGGGTTTGAGATGCCGGGCGCCGCCACGCTGTCCGACGCCTGAGCGTTTCTGCACCACACGCGCAGGGTCAACACGCGGACAATCCCAAACGCGGACGGTCGAATACGCTGACCGTCCGCGGTGCCGCCGTCTTGCGAGGCGGTCAGCTCACCACGCCGATATTCCAGGGCACGAATTCGTGGTCCCCCAGGCCCAGCAACTCGCTCTTGCTGCGGTCGCCGGAGGCCACCCGCAGGATTTCCTCGAAGATCCGCTGCGCCACCTCTTGCAGCGTTGCCGTGCCGTCCAGGATGTCGCCGCAGTTGACGTCCATGTCTTCAGTCAGCCGGTCGAACATCGGCGTATTGGTGGCCAGCTTGATCGAGGGCACCGGTTTGGCGCCGAACATCGAGCCGCGGCCGGTCGTAAAGCAGATGATGTTGGCGCCGCCCGCGATCTGCCCCGTCGCCGACACGGGATCGAACCCCGGCGTGTCCATGAACACCATGCCCGGCTGCCGGACAGGTTCCGCGTAGCGGTAGACCTCCATCAGCGCCGTGGTGCCGCCCTTCATCGACGAGCCCAACGATTTTTCAAAGATGTTGGCCAGGCCGCCCATCTGGTTGCCCGGACTGACCTTGCCGTTGATCTGCACGTCGCGCCCCGGCGAATACTCTTCCTTCCACCAGCGGATGCGCTGGACCAGCTTCTCGCCGACTTCGCGATTGCGCGCCCGTGACGTCAGCGTATGCTCGACGCCATAGATTTCCGGCGTCTCCGAGAGGATGGCAGTGCCGCCATGCCGCACCAGGATATCCATGGCCGCGCCCAGCGCCGGATTGGCGGTGATCGACGAAAAGCCATCCGATCCGCCGCATTGCAGGCCGATCTTCAGGTGCCGCGCCGGCACCGGCTCGCGTCGCACGTCGTTCGCGGCCGGCAGCATCGCCTTCACCGCGGCGACGCCGGCCTCGATCGTTTTTCGGGTGCCGCCCGTCTCCTGCATGATGAAGGTCTGCAGCCGCGCGCCCGCCTCCAGGCCCTGGTCCTTGAGCAACGCATCGAGCTGATTGCGTTCGCACCCCAGGCCGACGATCAGCACGCCCGCAAAATTTGCATGACAGGCGTATCCGCCCATCGTGCGCCGCAAGAGATCCATCGGCTCGCCGGACATCTCCATGCCACAGCCCATGCCGTGACTCAACGCCACCACACCATCCACGTTGGGATAAGCGTCCATGACATCCTGTGCGAACGCGGCCGCAATCCGATGCACCACCGTCGCCGAACAGTTCACCGTGGCAAGAATCCCGATGTAGTTGCGCGTGCCCACCTGCCCGTTGGCGCGCACGATGCCCTGGAATTTCGCCTGCTCCGATTCGGGCAGGATTTGCGTCGGGACGTAGTCCCGCGCGTGGGCATAGTCGCGGTCGAATTCCTGGAAATCCATGTTGTGCGAATGCACGTACGTGCCCGCCGGGATGTCGGTGGCGGCAAAGCCGATGCAGACGTTGTATTTCAGGATGGGTTCGCCGGCGCGCAGATCGCGCGCCGCGATCTTGTGGCCGGCGGGCACCTGGCTGCGGCTGACAAGGTTTTCGGAGGGCACGGCAGTGCCGATGCCGATGGGCACGCGAGCCACCACGACGTTGTCTGCGGAATGCAGCCGGATGACGGGGCCGGCGGCGCGTTTTTCGGTGAAGTCGATCATGTCATTGTCTCGGGTGAATGAATGGGAGCCGCCGGTGAACGGCTCCCGCTGACGCCCGCCCAGGGGCGCCAGCACGTGGTGACCGCGTTATTCCGGCTTGATGCCGATGTCGCGGATCAGCACCGACCAGCGCGGCAGTTCGGCGCCCACGAATTGGCTGAAGGCCGCCGAATCGCTGCCCACCACCGTGAACCCCTGCTCGCTCAGCTTGGCCTGCATGTCCTGTTGCGCCAGCGCGGTGCGGATGGAATTGGACAGCTTCTCGATCACCGGCTTGGGCGTCTTGGCCGGCGCGAACACGCCATACCAGGTCGACACCTCGAAGTCCTTGAAGCCCGATTCGGCCAGCGTGGGAATCTGCGGCGCCTTGGGATCGCGCTTCAGGCTGGTGATCGCCAGCGGACGCACCTTGCCCGAGGCGATGTGCGGCAGCGCCACCGGCAGGTTCGCAAACATGTAGGGCACGTGCCCGCCCAGCACGTCGGCGATCGCCGCCGATTCGCCCTTGTAGGGCACGTGCGTGACCTTGGTGCCGACCCGGTGCGCGTACAACTCACCCGCGATGTGTTGCGGGCCGCCCTGGCCGGAGGACGCATAACTGAGCGCGCCGTTGCCCGCCTTGCGGATGTGCTCGGTCAGCTCGCCGACGCTCTTCACATCGATCATCGCGGGGTTGACCACGAGGATGAGGGGCATCGTCACGATCTGCGATACCGGTTCGAAGTCGGTCTCGGGTTTGAACGGCAGCGTGGGGAACAGGGACGGAGCCACGACCATGGTGGATTGCGATCCCAGGAACAGCGAGTAGCCATCGGCGGGCGAGCGGGCCACGTTGTCGGCCGCGATCGTGCCCGTGGCGCCGGCGCGGTTTTCCACCACCACCTGCTGACCCAGGCTGTCGGCCATCTTGGCGCCCACCAGCCGCGCCACGATATCCGCGCCGCCGCCCGGCGCGAAGCCCACGACCATGCGCAGGGGCTTGGCGGGAAATTCGTCGGCCAGCACGGCGCCCGGGGCGGCGGCCAGCGACAGGACAAGACCGGCGGCGCCGGCAATGCGCGCCAAGCGGCGCGCCTTCGTACAGGGGTATTTCATCTGCGTCTCCGTGTGCCGCCTGCCGGGCCCTGCCCCGATCACGCATGCGGCGGCGGATCGAAGCCTCCCACGACGGCTCGTTGTGGTTTTGGGTGTTGCCAGGGCATTCTGGCCATTGCACTCAACACCAACAAGTACGTGAACACACAGTCAAACGATAATTTTTTTGTGGTTTTAGCGGTGGCCCCGGGATGACCGGCGGCCCAGGCGACGCACAAAAAAAACCACCCGTGAACGGGTGGTTTTTAAGATCTGCGCCCGGAACGTTCCGGCAGGCGGGAACGCTCAGGACGTCACGATTCGATCAGAACTGGTACGTGTAGGTGAGTTGCACCACGTCCAGGCCCGGGTTCGGGCGCTTGATGCTGGCATTCGAGAAGTGCGAATAGCGCACGCCGATGCGGTTATTCGGCGTGAGCAGGAAGCCAACGCCGACGTGGTCGCCGAACTGGAAGGCCGTGCTGATATTTTCGTCGGCAAAGCGCGTGCTGGAGAACAGCGTGGCGCCGATACCCGCTTCGATGTAGAAGCGTTCGCCGGTCCACCAGCGGAACATCGGGATGGCGCTGAACTGCCACACATGGCCGGGCGAACGCGAACCGTCAGCCTGCCAGTACGAGGCGCCGAATTCCGGCGTCAGGTCCAGCCGGCCCCAGTTGCCGCCGAATTGATAGGTCCAGAGCGAAGCAGTTTCGTAGTTCAGGGTCAGGCGCTTGTAGTGATCGCCGATGCCGTAGTGCAGGCTGACGCCGCCCTGCGTGCCCTCGGACGACTGGGCGCTGGCAAAGGTGGCAACGCTTGCCAGGGCCAGGCCGGCAAGGCGCGTCAGCATTTTCTTCTTCGTCGACTGCATGGGATTAACTCCATCTATTTCTGGACTAACGGGGAACATTAGCAAAATCCGGACCAACCCGCCTTACGCATGTCGCAATATGGCAACAAACGGATATGAAAAAGACTGTTCCGGACCACGCGTAATTCAAGCTTGCGATTTTGCGCTAGGCCGCCTTAGCAAGTGGCGTGCCCAGGCTTTGACCCGGAACGCAAAAACAAAAATGCCGCCCGAAGCACGAAGCTGCTGGCGGCATTTTCCGAAGCCGGCGGCCGTCATGCGGCAGCCCGGCGCCGGCAGCATTGTCAGGCAGTCACCACGTCGGCCGGCTGATTGGTCAGCAGCGCCAGCAGGCGGGCGATTTCTTCGCGAAGCTGGCGGCGATCCACGACCATGTCGATGGCGCCCTTTTGCAGCAGGAATTCCGCGCGCTGGAAGCCTTCCGGCAGCTTTTCCCGCACGGTCTGTTCGATCACGCGCGGGCCGGCAAAGCCGATCAGGGCCTTGGGTTCGGCAATGACGACGTCACCCATGAACGCAAAGCTGGCCGACACACCGCCCATCGTGGGATCGGTCAGGACGCTGATGAACGGCAGGCCGGCGGCCGACAGACGGGTCAGCATGGCGTTCGTCTTGGCCATCTGCATGAGCGACAGCAGGCTTTCCTGCATGCGCGCGCCACCCGAAGCGGCCACGCAGATGAACGGCGTCTTGTTGTCCAGGGCTGCCTGCGCGCCGCGCGCAAAGCGCTCGCCCACCACCGAGCCCATCGAGCCGCCCATGAATTCGAATTCAAAGCAGGCCAGCGTGGCAGGCACGCCGCGGATCGAGCCGCTCATGACCACCAGCGCGTCGGATTCGCCCGTGGCCTTGACGGCCTCTTGCAGGCGCTCGGGATACTTGCGCGTGTCCTTGAACTTCAGGGTGTCGACCGAACGCGTGGTCTGGCCGATTTCGACGCGGCCTTCCATGTCGAGCAGCGAATCGATCCGGGCGCGAGCCCCGATCCGCATGTGGTGGTCGCACTTGGGGCAGACGTGAAGGTTGGCTGCCAGGTCTTCGCTATACAGCACCGATTCGCACGACGGGCATTTCACCCAAAGGCCTTCGGGAACGCGGCGGGCGCCGCTGTCGCTGGTTTTGTTGATGCGAGGCGGCAGGAGTTTATCGATCCAGCTCATTGAGTATTCATCCCGTTTGAGATCGCGACCCGGCCGCTCAGGCCGACGCGTTCTCTCGTTTTACTTGATCCAGCGCCTGCCGGATGGTGCGCAGCCAGCCGCTGGCGGCGGCGACTGCGGCGTCGGTTTGCTGGGCAGCCGGCGCGTTGGCGACCGCCTGCTCCATGGTTTCAATCAGTTTGCTGCCAATGACCACGGCATCCGCCGATCGGGCCACGCGCTGGGCGCTTTCGGCATCGCGGATGCCGAATCCCACGCCGACCGGAATGTCGCGCACGTGGCGGCGAATCAGGGCCACGCGGTCGGCGACGTCGTCGGTGTTCAGCGAACCCGCGCCCGTCACACCCTTGAGCGACACGTAATACACGTAGCCGCGCGCCACCGTGGCGACGGCCTTGATGCGTTCTTCGGTGGACGTGGGTGCCAAAAGGAAGATGGGCGCAATGCCGTGCTCACCCAGGGTGGCGGCGAACTCGATGACTTCCTCGGGCGGATAGTCCACGACCAGCACGCCGTCCACGCCGGCCTCGGCGGCGCGGCTGGCGAATTCTGCCTGCCCCATGCGTTCGATGGGATTGGCGTAGCCCATCAGCACCACCGGCGTCGCGGTGTCGCGCTGGCGGAAATCTGCCACCAGTTCGAGCACGCGGGCCAGGCCCACGCCCTGCGCGATGGCGCGGTCGGCGGCGCGTTGGATGACGGGGCCATCGGCCATGGGATCCGAGAACGGCACGCCCAGTTCGATGACGTCGGCGCCGGCATCCACCAGCGCGTGCATCAGCGGCACGGTGGCGCCGGGGGAAGGATCGCCGGCGGCGATGTAGGGAATCAGGGCCGCGGCGCGGCCGGACTCTGCGGTGCGCGCGAAAGCCGCGGCAATGCGATCAGTGCGGGTTGTCATGTTCAGAGCTCGATGCCGGCGCGTTCGGCGACGGTGTGCATGTCCTTGTCGCCGCGGCCCGACAGATTGACCAGGATCACGGCGTCGCGCGGCAGCGTGGCGGCCATTTTGACGGCCTGCGCGATGGCGTGCGAGGACTCCAGCGCGGGCATGATGCCTTCGATGCGGCAGCAATCGTGAAAAGCCTTCAGGGCTTCCTCGTCGGTGATGCCGACGTATTCGGCGCGGCCAGAATCCTTGAGCCACGCGTGTTCCGGGCCGACGCCCGGGTAGTCCAGGCCGGCGGAGACGGAATGCGTTTCCTGGACCTGGCCGTCCGCGTTCTGCATGACGTAGGTACGGTTGCCGTGCAGCACGCCCACCTGGCCCGCGGCCAGCGATGCGGCGTGCTTGCCGCTGTCCATGCCCTCGCCCGCCGCTTCGACGCCGATCAGGCGCACTTCTTCGTGGGGGATGTAGGGATGGAAGATGCCCATGGCGTTGGAGCCGCCGCCCACCGACGCCACGACGTAGTCGGGCTGGCGGCCGATGGCCTCGGGCATCTGCGTCAGGCATTCGTTGCCGATGACGGTCTGGAAATCGCGCACCATGCGGGGATAGGGGTCGGGACCCGCCACCGTGCCGATGATGTAGAACGTGTTTTCGATGTTGGTGACCCAGTCGCGCATGGCTTCGTTCAGCGCGTCCTTCAGGGTGCGCGAACCGGAAGTCACGGGCACCACGGTCGCGCCCAAGAGCTTCATGCGGTAGACGTTGGAGGCCTGGCGGCGGACGTCTTCGCTGCCCATGTACACCACGCATTCCATGCCGTAGCGGGCCGCGACGGTGGCGGTGGCCACGCCGTGCTGGCCCGCGCCGGTTTCGGCGATGACGCGCGGCTTGCCCATGCGCTTGGCCAGCAGGGCCTGGCCGATGCAGTTGTTGATCTTGTGCGCGCCGGTGTGGTTCAGGTCTTCGCGCTTGAACCAGATCTGGGCGCCGCCGACCAGCTCGGACCAGCGCCGGGCGTGGTAGACGGGGCTGGGCCGGCCCACGAAATGCTTGAGTTCGTAGTTGAACTCTTCCAGGAAGGCGGGATCGACCCGATAACGGTCATAGGACGCGCGCAGTTCATCGAGCGCGTGCATCAGCGTTTCCGCCACGAAAACACCGCCATAAGGCCCGAAATGGCCCTTGGCATCCGGAAAGTCGTAAGGTTTCACCAAAGCATCTCCCCCGGCATCGCGGCAGGCCACTGCCGGCCGCAAATCCGGTTTGCAACCCGTCATTTTACCTGACGCGGACGGCACCGGCGTGCCGCCCGCCCCCAGGAGGTCCGCTCGTCAGAGCGACTGCCCCATGCGGCGCAGGAAGGTTTCGCAGGCGGCAAGCTGGTCCAGCGCCACGTATTCGTTGGGCTTGTGGGCCTGTTCGATGTGGCCGGGGCCGCAGACCACCGTGGGAATGCCGATCCCCTGGAAAAGCCCCGCCTCGGTGCCGTAGGCCACCTTGCGCGTGGCGCGGTCTTCGGTCAGGGCGCGCACGAGCTGGGTGATGGCGGCTTCTTCCGAGGCTTCCAGGGCGGGCGCGGCGGCGCCGGTCTCGATTTCGATGCTGGCGCCGTCGAATTCGGCCTTCATCTTCGGCAGCAGCTCTTCGCGCACGTATTTTTCGACTTCGGCCTGGATGTCGTCGGGACGCATGCCCGGCAGATTGCGGAATTCGTAGGTGAATTCGCACAGTTCGGGAATGGTGTTGACCGCGATGCCGCCCCGGATCTGGTTGGTGGTCATAGTGGAGAACGGCACGTCGTAGAACTGATCGTAGGGGCCGTTGGCCTTGAAGCTGTCCGCGAGGTCGCGGATGCGGCAGATCAGGCGGGCGGCGTATTCGATGGCGTTGCAGCCGCGCGGCGTGAGCGAGGAATGCGCCGCCTTGCCGTGGACCTTGCAACGGAAGAGATTGATCCCCTTGTGGGCCACCACGACCTGCATGCCGGTGGGTTCGCCCACGACGCAGCCCTCGGGGCGGATGCCGCGTTCGTGCAGGTCGGCCAGCATGTACGGCGCGCCCGCGCAGCCGACTTCCTCGTCGTAGGAGAACGCCAGGTGGATGGGCTTCTTGCGCGGCATGGCCATGAATTCCGGCACGAGGGCCAGGGATCCGGCAATGAAGCCCTTCATGTCGCAGCTGCCGCGGCCATAGAGCAGACCGTCTTTTTCGACGAGTTTGAACGGGTCCGTGCTCCAGTCCTGGCCATCCACGGGCACCACGTCGGTGTGGCCCGACAGGACGATACCGCCCTGCTGGTTGCCGTCTTGCGCCGGCAGCGTGGCAAAGAGGTTGGCCTTGGTGCGCTCGGGGTTGTGCGCCAGCCATGCCTCGACGCCCTGGCCCTTGAGCCAGTCACGGACGGTTTCGATCAGGGCAAGATTGGAATTGCGGCTGGTGGTGTCAAAGCCAACCAGCGTTTCCAGCCAGGTGCGCGCGTTCATGTCACTACTCTCGTGGGGAAAAGACGCAGTGTAAAGCCAGGCAGCGGCCGCGTCTCGGCCCCCATCCGGACGATTGCCGGGACGGCCGGGGCGGCACCGCCTAGAATGTCGGCCGGATTTTAAAAAGCCCCCAAGGAGATCCCGTGCAGCACAAAGCAGTTCCCACACGCAACATCGTGGCAGCGGTAATCGGCAACGCCCTCGAATGGTATGACTTCCTGGTGTTCGCGTTCATGACGCCGATCATCGCCAAATTGTTCTTTCCCACGGACCCCAGCGTCCCCGGCAGCGAACTGAACGCCATCCTCATGACCACCGCCATCTTCGGCGTCGGGTTCTTCATGCGCCCGGTGGGCGGCATCATCCTGGGCCTGTATGGCGACCGCAAGGGCCGCAAGGCCGCCATGGTGCTGGTGACCTCGCTGATGGCCGTGTCCATCGCGCTGATCACGGTGGCGCCCACCTACCACGCGGCCGGCATCCTGGCGCCGATCTTCATCCTCATCGCTCGCCTGCTGCAAGGCTTCTCGGCCGGCGGCGAGTTCGGCACGTCGACGGCGCTGCTGATCGAAATGGCGCCCAACGGCAAGCGCGGCTTCTATGGCTCGTGGCAGATGGCGGGCCAGATGCTGGCGCTGCTGATTGGCGCGGCCTGCGGCACGCTGATCACCGAGTTCTTCACCGAGCAGCAGATCGCCGACTGGGCGTGGCGCCTGCCGTTCGCCTTCGGCCTGGTGATCGTGCCGATCGCCATCTATATCCGCCGCAACGTCGACGAAACGGACGCCTTCAAGCAGATGAAGGAAGCCGACCGCCAGGCCGCCGAGCGCGGCGAGGTCAAGCGTCTGTCGCTGGGTCAGATGCTGCGCACCCACACGCGCGAGACGCTGATCGGCGTGGGCCTGGTGGTGACGGCCACGGTGTCCATCTACATCACCTTCACGTATCTGGTCACCTATTCGACCAAGGTGCTGATGCTGCCGCTGAACCAGACCTTCCTGGTGCAGATGGCGGGCGCGGCGCTGATGGTGGTGCTGACCCCGTTCATGGGCGCCTGGTCCGACCGCATCGGCCGCCGTCCGCTCGTGATCGGCTCGCTGATCGGCTACCTGATCGTGCTGTACCCGCTGTACTTCTGGCTGTCGGACGCGCCGTCGATCGGCCGCCTGCTGACCGTGCAGGTCGTGGTCTGCATTTTCGTGTCGGCGTTCTTTGGCGTGTTCAGCACGGTGATGGCCGAGCTGTTCCCGGCGCGCGTGCGTTCGGTGGGCCTGTCGCTGGCCTATAACGTGGCCGTGATGATCTTTGGCGGGTTCGCGCAGTTCATCGTGACCTGGCTCATCAAGACCACCGGCTCGCCCATGGCGCCCGCCTACTACGTGATGTTTGGCGTGGCCCTGGGTCTGGTTGCCGCGTTCTACATGCGTGATCGCGCGCATGAAGACCTGGAGCACTGAGGCCTGAACCGCCCCCGCCCCGCGTTGTTCAGCGCGCGGGGCGATCTCCGGCAGCGGCGCCGCTGCCGGACACCCCGCTAGCGGCGCGTCGCCGACGACACGCCTGGCACTTCGGCCAGCGCATCGAGCGCGCGCGACAGCGATTCGCCGCCGCGCACTTCCACCGTGAACACCATGTGAGCCAGCGACTGCTTGCTCTGCGTGTTCACGCCCACCACGTTCAGACGCAGGCGCGCAAACACTTCCGACAGGTCGCGCAAGAGGCCCGACCGGTCGTGCGCGCGCACGCTGATGTCGACCGGATAGAAGGTATCGGCGGTTTCGCCCCACGCCACCTCGATGACGCGTTCGGGCTCGCGCGCCGAAAGCGCCAGGTAGCTGTGGCAGTCGCGGCGGTGGATGGACACGCCACGGCCGCGCGTCACGAACCCGGAGATCGCATCCGGCGGCGCGGGACGGCAGCAGCGGGCAAGCTGCGTCAATAGCGACCCCACCCCGACCACCAGCACACCGCTCTTGCCGCTTTTCTCGGCGCTGCCCGCGCTGGCGTGGCGCAGCGCGGCCGGCGTGGGCTCGGCCGCGGGCGCCGGCTGCTGGAACACCGCATCGATCTGGCGCAGGCTGAATTCTTCCTTGGCCGCGGCAACATACAGGTCGTCGGCGCGGGCAAAACCCAGGTTTTGGGCCAGCTGTTCCAGGTTGATGGCCGTCTTGCCCAGGCGCTGCAATTCCTTCTCGACGAGCGCCTGGCCCTGCGTGATGCGCTGCTGCAGTTCAATGGCGTTGAACCACATGCGCACCTTGGCGCGTGCGCGGGGGCTGGCCAGAAAGCCCAGCTGCGGATTGAGCCAGTCGCGCGACGGGCCGCCGGACTTGGCGGAGATGATCTCCACGGTCTGTCCGGTGGACAGATGCGTCTGCAGCGGCACCATCTGCCCGTCGACGCGCGCGCCCCGGCAGCGGTGGCCCAGGTCGGTATGCAGGTGGTAGGCAAAATCCACCGGCGTGGCGCCGGCGGGCAGCTCGATCACGCGCGCCTGGGGCGTCAGCACATAGATGCGCTCGTCGGTGTGCGCGGGCGCCGCCACCGCGCCGCGGTTCTTGCCCGCGGCGGCCCTGCCCGAGGCGGGCTTGGCCGGTTCGGGCGGCGTGTCCGCGCCGCCCTCGACTTCGCTGTTCCAGGCCAGCAACTGGCGCATCCACGCAAGTTGCCGGTCGTATTCGCTGGAGGCGGCCACCTGGCCGCCCTTGGCGCCCGCTTCCTTGTAGCGCCAGTGCGCGGCCATCCCGTATTCGGCGAACTGATGCATCTCGCGCGTGCGGATCTGCACTTCGAAGGGGCGGCCATCGTCATCGGTGACCACCGTGTGCAGGGACCGGTAGCCGTTGGGCTTGGGCCGCGAGATGTAGTCGTCGAATTCCTCGGACAGCGGCGTCCACATCTCGTGCACCATGCCCAACGCCGTGTAGCACGCGCGCACGTCGTCGACGATGACGCGCAGCGCCCGCAGGTCGTACATCTGCGAGAAGTCCAGGCGCTTGACGCGCATCTTGTTCCAGATGCTGTAGATGTGCTTGGGCCGGCCGCTGACCTCGGCCTGGATGCCGCTTTTGGCAAGAGCTTGTTCCAGGCGAGCGATAGCGCCGGCGATGAAGGCCTCGCGCTCGACCCGCTTTTCTTCCAGCAGGCGGGCGATGTGCTTGTACTTTTCGGGCTCAAGAAACCGGAAGGACAGGTCTTCCATTTCCCATTTGATCTGCCAGATGCCCAGCCGGTTGGCCAGCGGCGCGTACAGGTCCAGGGTCTCGCGGGCAAAGTCGGGCGAGCACGGGGCCTTGCTTTCGGCGTGCCAGCGCAGCGTGCGCAACCGCGAGGCCAACCGCATCAGTACGATGCGCAGATCGGCGGCCATGGCCAGCAGCATCTTGCGCTGCATTTCCTTTTGCGAGCCGCTTACCGCGGCGGCGTCGCTGGCCTGGCGGGCGACCACGCCCAGGCGCAGCAGGGCATAGGCGCCCTGCACCAACCGCGCGACCTCCGTGCCAAAGGCAGCGGCGAGGGGGTCGTTTCGCAGGGACGGCGCGGGGGCCATCAGGTCGGTGGGCAGCGCGGCCAGGAGCGCGGCGGTGCGCGTGGCCGCGTCGGTGTGCATGGCGGCCAGGATACGGACCACGCCGGCGCCGTGGCCGGCCAGGGGCTCGCCCGTGAGCGCATTCTGGCCGTGGAAACGCGGCTCGGCCCAGGCGACGGCCCGGTCCAGCAACGTCAGGCCATCGGCATCCAGGCCCGCCCCGGCTTCCTGCCGCCAGGAAGCGTCGAATGGCGAAGGCGCATCGGGAACAGGCGGGGCGGACATGACGGGCGTAGCACAGGTATCTGGTTGAATATCCCGACACTCTACACTAGGGTTCAATCACCCTGAACACCCTGCCGCATCCCGGCATATGGAAGGAACCAAAGCTTATGTTGCGCTGGCTGAAGGGGCGCGGCGCCCGCCCGTCCGAGGTCGCCGAAATGCAGGCCCGCATCCCGCCCGAACTGTGGCGGCAGGTGCTGGACACCTATCCGTTTCTGGCCGTGCTGACGCAGGGCGAAGCCGCCCAGCTGCAGTCGCGCGCCGCGTGGCTGCTCGCCAGCAAGATCATCAACGGCGCGCAGGGGCTAGAGGTCTCGGACTTCATGCGGCTGTCCATCGCCGCGCAGGCCTGCATGCCCATCCTGAACCTCACGCCCGAGCTGTACGAAGGCTGGGACGAGATCATCGTGTATCCCGCCAGCTTCCGCATTCCGCGCTCGCGTCAGGACGAGGACGGCGTGGTCCACGAGTACATCGAGGACGCCGCGGGCGAAGCCTGGGAAGGCGGGCCGCTTGTCCTGTCCTGGGAGGACACGCAATTGTCCGAAGGCGGCTTTAACGTGGTCATCCACGAATTTGCCCACAAGCTGGACCTGCGCTCGGGATTTGCGGACGGCATGCCGTCCCTGTCGGCGCATCCCGAGATCCAGCCGCGCGCGTGGCGCCAGGTGCTGGACGACAGCCTGGACCGCTTCATTGCGGCGGTCGACGCCGTGGAGGCGGCGATCCCGCGCGACGTGGATCCCGAGAGCGAGGAAGCGGACGCCTGGTACGGGCAGCTGCCGATGGATCCCTACGCGGCCACGGACGAAGGCGAGTTCTTTGCCGTCAGTTCGGAGCACTTCTTCGTGGATCCCCATCCCATGCAGCAGGCCCTGCCCGAGTGGTATGCGATGCTGCGGGCGTATTACCGGCAGGACCCGGCGGAGCGCTACGCATGAAGGAATTGCTGATCGTCTGGCATTCGCGCACGGGCGCGGCACAGCAGATGGCGCGCGCCGCCGCGCGCGGGGCCACTGAAGCCGCGGCCGCGCTGGAGCAACCGGACGATCTGCGCGTTACGTTGATGCGCGCGCAGGATGCCGGCGACGACGCTTTGCTGGCCAGCCACGGGTTCCTTTTCTGCGCTCCCGAAAACCTCGCCAGCCTGAGCGGCGAGATGAAGGAGTTCTTTGATCGCAACTACTACGCGGTGCTGGACCGCCTGCAGGGACTGCCCTACGCGGCCATGATCAGCGCGGGCAGCGACGGCGCGGGCGCCGCCCGGCAGGTCGAACGCATCTGCACCGGCTGGCGGCTGACCCCGGTCGCGCCCGCCGTCATCGTGAACCTGGGCGCCCAGACCGCCGCGCAGATCCTGGCGCCCAAGACCGTGCCGGCGGCGGATCTGGCGCGTTGCGAGGAACTGGGCGGTCTGCTGACGGGCATCATGCTGATGGGCGCGTAACGCGGCGTGGGTAGCTGACATCCGCGCAAAGAAAAAGCCCTCGGCGTAAGCCAGAGGGCTTTTCAGGTTGCCGGACGAGGCCGGCATTCAGCGTGCGTGCATCACAGTGCAGCCGTCACCACGATCTCGACCTTGTAGTCGGGGTTGGCGAGGCGGGCCTCGACGGTGGCGCGGGGGGGCGAGTTGCCGTCGGCAACCCATGCGTCCCAGGCCTTGTTCATGCCGTCGAATTCCTTCATGTTGGCCACGTAGATCTGGGCCATCAGGATCTTGGTCTTGTCGGTGCCGGCTTCGGCCAGCAGACGGTCGATCGTGGCGAGCACTTGCTCGGTCTGGCCCGTGATGTCCAGCGTGGCATCGTCCGGCACCTGGCCCGCCAGGTAGGCAACGCCGTTGTACACGGCCATGTCCGACAGGCGCTTGGTCACGTGAAAGCGCTTGATGCTGCTCATGAGAATTCCCCTAGAGTCGAGTGGTTTGGTTGGAACTGGGTAAGGCTGCCCGCGCGCGACGCCCGGGCGTCGTCAGGCAGGCGGCAACTGGAAAACCTGGCGCAGATAGGCCAGGTAGGCGGGATCGTCGCACATCGTCTTTTCGGGCGCATCCGACACCTTGGCCACCGGCTGGCCATTGCAGCGGACCATCTTCATGACGATCTGCAGCGGCTCGTGGCCCAGGTCGTTGGTGAGATTGGTGCCGATGCCGAACGACACCTTGCAGCGGCCCGAGAACTGGCGCGCCAGCTCGATGGCGCGCGGGAAGGTCAGCGCATCCGAGAACACCAGCGTCTTGGCGCGCGGATCGACGCGGTTCTTGCGGTAGTGCTCGAGCAGACGCTCGCCCCAGATGAAGGGATCGCCGGAATCGTGGCGCGCGCCGTCAAAAAGCTTGCAGAAATACATGTCGAAGTCGCGCAGGAACGCATCCATGCCGTAGACGTCCGACAGCGCGATGCCGAGGTCGCCGCGGTATTCCTTGGCCCAGACTTCCAGCGCGAACACCTGTGAATCGCGCAGCCGCGGACCGAGCGCCTGGCAGGCCTGCAGATATTCGTGGCCCATGGTGCCCAGCGGAAGCACGTCGTGTTCCTTGGCCAGCAGCACGTTGCTGGTGCCCGCGAAATGCGGACCCATCTCGGCTTTCATGGTGGAGACGATTTCTTCGTGCCAGGCCTTGGAGAAGCGGCGCCGCGTGCCGTATTCGGCCACGCGGAAATCCGCCAGCGCGGGATCGTCCAGCACCAGATGCATCTTGGACTGCAGGCGCTTGCGGCCCTCTTCCCAGTCCGGATGCTTGCGGGTGTTTCGGAAATAGACCTCGTTGACGATGGCCAGCACGGGGATCTCGAACAGGATCGTGTGCAGCCACGGCCCCTTGACCTCGATGCTGATTTCGCCGGGGCCTTCGCCTTCGCTGATGTGAATGCAGCGCTCCGGCATGTGGAACAAACCCAGGAAATCAACGAAGTCGCTTTTGATAAAGCGCAAGCCGCCGAGATATTTAAGCTCGTCTTCCGTGAAGCGCAACTGACATAGCTGATGCACTTCGTCGCGGATTTCGTCCAGATAGGGGCGCAAATCCACGCCTTGCGTCCGGCATTTGTACCGGTACTCGACCTGGGCAGCCGGGAAGTGATGCAGCACCACTTGCATCATGCTGAATTTATACAGGTCGGTGTCGAGCAGCGAAGTAATAATCATGATTGCGCGTTTCGTTTCGCGACACCATAGCATGAAGCAGCGGGCCTTCGACACGATGGGCCACGCTGTCAATACGGGTATTGCCGGCACATCCGCGCGGCATTGGGTAAAATCCGCCCATTAAGACACATCTGCCGCCGATCCCCGGAGTTCCTGAATGACCCACGTAGTCACCGAAAACTGTATCAAGTGCAAGTACACCGATTGCGTCGACGTGTGCCCGGTGGACTGTTTTCGTGAGGGTCCGAACTTCCTCGTGATCGACCCCGACGAATGCATCGATTGCGCGGTCTGCATCCCCGAATGCCCGGCCAACGCGATCTACGCCGAAGAAGACGTGCCGCAGGACCAACTCAATTTCATCGCGCTGAACGCCGAACTCTCCCCGGAATTCGCCAGCATCAGCCGCGCCAAGAAGCCCCTGCCCGACGCCGACGAATGGAACGGCAAGCAGGACAAGCTGCAATACCTGGAAAAGTAATCCACGGGCGCCGGCCGCAAGCCGGACCGGCGCTTTCCGTGCGATGTCCCGATGACCGACGACTCCAAATACACGCGCCAGACCATCACCAGCGTCCACACCTGGGTGCCGGACAAACTGTTCTCCGTGCGCGTGACGCGGGACGAGGCCTTCACGTTCGTGCCCGGCCAGTTCGCCCGGGTGGGTCTGCCCGGCGCTGAAGACCCGGACGGCGCGCCCACGATCTGGCGCGCCTATTCCATGGTCTCGGCCCCGCATGAGCCCTGGCTGGAGTTCTATTCCATCGTTGTCCCGGACGGTCTGTTCAGTCCGCGCATGGCGCGTCTGCAGCCTGGCGATGCGCTTTACGTCGAAAAGGCCCCCTACGGCTTTCTCACGCTGGAGCGCTTTGCGCCCGGCGGCGACCTGTGGCTGCTGGCCTCGGGCACCGGTCTGTCGGCCTACCTGTCCATCCTGCGCGACCCGGCCGTCTGGCGCGCTTACCGCCGCATCGTCCTGGTGCACGGCGTGCGCACCGCAGCCGAACTGGCCTATCGCGACGAAATCGAGTCCTGGCGCCGCGATCCGGCCCTGGCCGAGATGTTTGCCGCCGACCCCGGCAAGCTCGTCTACCTGCCCATCGCCACGCGCGAAGCCATGCCCGGCATGCCGCAAGCGCGCATCACCACGCTGATCGCCGATGGCCGCCTGGAGCAGCTGGCCGGCCAGCCGCTGGATCCCGAGACCGCCAAGGTCATGCTGTGCGGCAACCCCGCCATGCTGGCGGAGGCACGAAAATTGCTGGGTGATCGGGGATTCAAGCCGGGACGCCGCGGCATTCCGGGCAACCTGGCAGTCGAAAACTACTGGTGATCCCGCACTGCATGGCGTAGTGCATAAATCCACCTTTTGGCGTCACCGCAAGGCATGAACGCGGCCCTAAACTGGTGCGAAACACATGACGGGTCGCTTTTTAGCAACAAAATCAGGCACTTTGCCTGACATTCTTCAGTCTGATTGGAAATATCGTTACGCCTCGGAGCAATAATCGGGGCACACGCTCGACCCAGAAGGACTTCCCCGAAATGCTGTACCAATTGCACGAAATGCAGCGCGCCTTCCTGACTCCGTTCGCTGCATTCACGGACGCCGGTTCTCAGCTGTTCTCCAGCCCCTACAGCCCGCTCGCCTATACCCCGATTTCGCGCCAGATGGCCGCCGGGTATGAGCTGATGACCCGTATCGGCAAGGAATACCAGAAGCCCGCCTGGAATCTTCCCACCACCCAGATCGGCGGCAAGTCCGTGCGCGTGATCGAAGCCGTGGCCATGGACAAGCCGTTCTGCCGACTGGTGCACTTCCAGCGCGACGTGCGCCTGGCAGGCAAGAACGATCCCAAGGTGCTGCTGGTGGCACCACTTTCCGGGCACCACGCCACCCTGCTGCGCGACACCGTGCGCGCCCTGCTGCCCAACCACGACCTCTATGTGACCGACTGGGTCGACGCGCGCATGGTGCCGCTGTCGGCCGGGCCGTTCCATCTGAACGACTACGTGCGCTACGTGCAGGACTTCATCCGCCACCTGGGCCCCGACGTGCACGTCATTTCCGTGTGCCAGCCCACGGTGCCGGTGCTGGCCGCCGTGTCCCTGATGGCCTCTGCCAACGATCCCTGCCAGCCGCGCAGCATGGTGATGATGGGCGGTCCCATCGACCCGCGCCAGTCGCCGACGCAGGTCAACCGCCTGGCCACGACCAAGCCCTACGCCTGGTTCGAGAACCAGGTGATCCACCCCGTTCCGCCCCGTTATCCGGGGGCCGGCCGCCGGGTTTATCCGGGCTTCCTGCAACATGCGGGATTCATGGCCATGAATCCGGACCGCCACATGAAGTCGCATTACGACTTCTACCTGGACCTGCTGCGCGGCGACGACAGCGACGCCGAAGCGCATCGCCGTTTCTACGACGAATACAACGCGGTGCTGGACATGCCGGCCGAGTTCTACCTGGACACGATCCGCATGGTTTTCCAGGAGTTCGCGCTGCCCAGCGGCACCTGGGAAGTGGACGGCAAGCTGGTGCGCCCGGCCGACATCAAGGACGTGGCCCTGTTCACCATCGAAGGCGAGCTGGACGACATTTCCGGCCAGGGACAGACGCGCGCGGCGATCAAGCTGTGCAAGAACATCCCCGCCGACCGCAAGGCGCACTACACCGCGCCGAACTGCGGCCATTACGGCATTTTCTCGGGCCGCCGGTGGCGCGAAATGATCTGTCCTAAAATTGCCGAGTTCATCCGGCAATCGGCTTGAGGAAGGCGCCGCGCCGTCCATCCGGCGGGGCACGGGCGTAAGCCCGGCGCCGCCAGCAGCCTGATCCGTATCCCCGGGGCCCAAGCGGCCCCTTTTCATTACTGGCTTTACATGTCCTGTCGCTCATTAGCCGACCGCGTTGATGCCTTGCTGCCTCAGACGCAATGCACCAAATGCGGTTACGACGGCTGCCGGCCCTATGCCGAGGCCATCGCCCAGGGCGCCGCCCCGATCAACCGCTGTCCGCCCGGCGGCGAGGACGGCGTCGCCGCGTTGTCCGCGCTGCTCGGCACGCCCCTGCTGCCGCTCGATCTGTCACGCGGGGAACCCGGCCCGCTGCTCGTCGCGCGCATCGACGAATCGCATTGCATCGGCTGTACGCTGTGCATCCAGGCCTGTCCGGTCGACGCCATCGTCGGGGCCAACAAGCACATGCACACCGTGCTGGACGACTGGTGCACCGGCTGCGACCTGTGCGTGGCGCCCTGTCCCGTCGACTGCATCGAGATGGTGCCGGCCGGGCGCGCATGGACCAGCGAGGACGCCGCCGTCAGCCGCGAGCGTCATCGCCGTCATCAGGCGCGCGCCGAGCGCCTGGCTGCCGACAACGCGCGCCTGATGGCACCGGACGTGCCCGAAGCGCCCGCGCCCGTGGCGCCCGCCGCCGAGGATGCGCAAAAGGAAGACCGCAAGCGCTCCGCCATCGAATCCGCGCTGGCCCGCGCCCGGGCCCGCCGCAATCCCACGCAGTCATGAACGCCGCCAAACGTCGAGAGATCTTCGCCCGCCTGAAGGCGGCCAATCCCACTCCCACCACCGAACTGGAATACGCCACGCCGTTCCAGTTGCTGATCGCCGTGCTGCTGTCGGCACAGGCGACCGACAAGTCGGTCAACATCGCCACGCGCAAGTTCTTCCCGCAGTACGGCACGCCCGAGACCCTCTTGGCGCTGGGCGAGGAAGGGCTTGCCGACTACATCAAGACCATCGGCCTGTTTCGCACCAAGGCCAAGAACGCGATCGCCACCTGCAAGATCCTGATCGAGCAGCACGGCGGCCAGGTGCCGCAAACACGCGAGTCCCTGGAGGCCCTGCCCGGCGTCGGCCGCAAGACGGCCAACGTGGTGCTCAACACCGCGTTCGGACAAGCGGCCATGGCGGTGGACACGCATATATTCCGCGTCTCGAATCGCACCGGCATCGCGCCGGGAAAAAATGTGCTGGAAGTCGAGCAAAAGCTCATGAAGTTCGTGCCCAGCGAATATCTGCTGGATGCGCATCACTGGCTTATCCTGCACGGCCGCTACGTTTGCGTGGCGCGCAAGCCGAAGTGCCCGCAATGCGGCATTTCCGACCTCTGCGAATTCAAGCAGAAAACGCCTGCCTGACATCACCGCGCGGGTATTCACCTGCGATTATGCGAGCGGAAAACCGGGTTTTCCCTCGCCTTTTGCCGCGTGACATCTTGATGACGCTCAACGCGTAATTGCTGCAACGCATTTGCATATCGGGCGACCTTTCTCCCCATATGCGCACTGCATTGTCGGCATGCCGACAATTGGCCTTTCCGCAGTGCAAAACCTATGACAAACCCTCATGGAATTTTGATTGCGACGTCCGCATACTCGCCGGCAACTCATAAGAAAACTGCGCACGCAAACAGTTTTCCAACCCTGCGGGGGCCCGACGCAATAACGTCAGGCAGAGACCATATAAATACAACGCTGGTGCAGCGAACATGGATGACACAATCCTGGAGACAAAAGGCCTCACCAAGGAGTTCCGCGGCTTTGTCGCGGTCAACGGGGTCGATTTGCGTATCAAGCGGGGCGAGATTCATGCCTTGATCGGGCCTAACGGCGCGGGCAAGACCACATGCTTCAACCTGCTTACGAAATTCCTCGCTCCCACGTCGGGCAGCATCAGGTTCAATGGCATCGACATCACCGGCGAGCGGCCCGCGCAGATCGCGCGGCGCGGCATCATCCGGTCGTTCCAGATCTCGGCGGTGTTCCCGCACCTGACCGTGCTCGAGAACGTGCGGATCGGCCTGCAGCGCAAGACCGGCCTGTCCTATCACTTCTGGCAAAGCGACAAGCGGCTCGCCTCCTTGAACGAGCCGGCGCGCGCGCTGCTTGAACAGGTGGACCTGGGCGACTTTGCCGATGAAACCACCGTCAACCTGCCGTACGGCCGCAAGCGCGCGCTCGAGATTGCCACCACGCTGGCGATGGAGCCCGAGCTGATGCTGCTGGACGAACCCACCCAGGGCATGGGCCACGAAGACGTGGACCGCGTCACGCAATTGATCAAGCGCGTGAGCGCCGGGCGCACCATCCTCATGGTGGAACACAACATGAACGTCGTGTCCTCCATCGCCAACACCATCACCGTGCTGGCGCGCGGATCGGTGCTGGCCGAAGGTTCCTACGCCGAAGTCTCCCGCCATCCGGCCGTGATGCAGGCTTACATGGGCACGACCGACGGCGAACTTCAAGGAGCGCACGCATGAGCACCCCCGCACTCGAAATCTCGGGCTTGAACGCCTGGTACGGGGAATCGCATATCCTGCACGGCGTGGACATGCGCGTTGGACAAGGCGAGGTCGTCACGCTGCTGGGCCGCAATGGCGCCGGCCGCACCACGACGCTGCGCGCCATCCTGGGCCTGACCGGTTCGCGCAAGGGCTCGGTCCGCATCCATGGCACCGAGGCCATCGACCTGCCCACTTACAAGATTGCCCACCTGGGCGTGGGCTATTGCCCCGAGGAACGCGGCATCTTCGCTAGCCTGTCTTGCGAAGAGAACCTGCTGCTTCCGCCGGTCGTGGGCTCGCTTGGCGGCGGCATGTCGCTGGCCGAGATCTACGACATGTTCCCCAATCTGCAGGAACGCCGCAATTCCCCGGGCACGCGCCTGTCGGGCGGCGAACAGCAGATGCTGGCCGTGGCGCGCATCCTGCGCACCGGCGCAAACCTGCTGCTGCTCGACGAGATCTCCGAAGGCCTCGCGCCCGTCATCGTGCAGGCGCTGGCCCGCATGATCACGGCGCTCAAGCAGCGGGGCTACACCATCGTCATGGTGGAACAGAATTTCCGCTTCGCCGCACCGCTGGCCGACCGCTTCTACGTCATGGAGCACGGCCAGATCGTCGAGCACTTCGAAGCTGCCGAACTTTCAGAAAAACAGGACACGCTCAACGAACTGTTGGGCGTCTAAAGCAACCTGTGTCATCCGCCGGAACCCCGGCAAACACCACACCGTAGGGAAGAGGAGTCATCCCATGAAGCTGCACACCATCACTGCTGCACTGGCCATGGCGGGCCTGGGATTCGCGGGGGCAACCGCCCACGCTCAAGGTATCTCCGACGATGTCATCCGCATCGGATTCATCACCGACATGTCGGGCGTTTACTCCGACATCGACGGCAAGGCGGGCCTGGAAGCCGTGCGCATGGCGGTCGAGGACTTCGGCGGCACGGTCAACGGCAAGAAGATCGAAATCGTCTCCGCCGACCACCAGAACAAGGCCGACGTCGCTTCGGCCCGCGCCCGCGAATGGTTCGACCAGCAGAAGGTCGACGTCATCATCGCCGGCACCAACTCGGCCACCAGCCTGGCCATGGCGGCGGTGGCCGCTGAAAAGAAGAAGCCCTTCATCGCAGTGGGCGCCGGCTCGTCCGACCTGACCAACGCCCAATGTTCGCCTTACACCGTGCACTACGCCTACGACACCGTGGCGCTGGCGCGCGGCACCGGCTCGGCAGTCGTGAAGGACGGCGGCAAGAGCTGGTTCTTCCTGACCGCGGACTACGCGTTCGGCCACGCGCTGGAACGTGACACGATGGCGGTCGTCAAGGCCGCGGGCGGCGAAGTGAAGGGCCAGGTGCGCGCACCGCTGGGCGCTTCGGACTTCTCGTCGTTCCTGCTGCAGGCGCAAGCCTCCAAGGCGCAGATCCTGGGCATGGCCAACGCCGGCGGCGACACCATCAACACGGTCAAGGCCGCCAACGAATTCGGCGTCACCAAGAGCATGAAGCTGGCCGGCCTGCTGGTGTTCATCAACGACGTGCACTCGCTCGGCCTGGACGCAACCAAGGGCATGTACCTGACCGACGGCTGGTACTGGGATCAATCCGACGCCTCGCGCGCCTGGTCCAAGAAGTTCGAGTCCAAGGTCGGCCGCAAGCCGTCCATGCTGCAGGCGGGCGATTACTCGTCGGCGATGTTCTACCTGAACGCCGTCAAGGCCACCGGCTCGGATAACGGCGACGACGTGATGAAGTGGATGAAGTCGAACAAGGTGAACGACTTCTTCGCCCAGGGCGGCGTCGTGCGCGAGGACGGCCGCATGGTCCACGATATGTACCTGATGCAAGTGAAGACCCCGGCCGAATCCAAGGGCCCGTGGGACTACTACAAGGTGGTGGCGACGCTGCCTGGCGACGAGGTCTACACCAAGTTGTCCGAGTCCACCTGCAAGCTGGTCAAGAAATAAACCGGCGCATGTGATCCCGGATGCGGTCCGGGCCGACAGCCCGGCCGCATCCTTCCTGACTAGCTCGCTTCCTTCCGTACCGCGCAGGACTTTCACACGATGACTGACATTTTCGGCATCCCCGTACAGGCCTTGTTCGGCCAGCTGTTATTGGGCCTGGTCAACGGTTCCTTCTATGCAATGCTGTCGCTCGGACTCGCCGTCATCTTCGGGCTGCTCAACGTCATCAACTTCGCCCACGGCGCTCTCTACATGCTGGGCGCCTTCGTCGCATGGATGGGGCTGTCGTACTTTGGCCTGAATTACTGGATCATGCTGATCCTGGCGCCGCTGATCGTGGGCCTGTTCGGCATCATCATCGAAAAGCTGCTGCTCAAGCACCTTTACAAGCTCGACCACCTGTACGGGCTGCTGCTCACCTTCGGGCTGACGCTGCTGATCGAAGGGCTGTTCCGCAGCTTCTACGGCGTATCGGGCCAGCCCTATCCCACGCCCGAGGCCCTGCGCGGCGCGACCAACCTGGGTTTCATGATCCTGCCGAACTACCGTGGCTGGGTCGTGGCGGCATCGATCATCGTCTGCTTTGCCACGTGGTACGTCATTGAACGCACCCGCCTGGGCGCCCTGCTGCGCGCCGGCACCGAGAATCCTCGCCTTGTCGAATCCTTCGGCGTGAACGTGCCCCGCATGATCACGCTGACCTATGGGTTCGGCGTGGCGCTGGCGGGCTTTGCCGGGGTGCTGGCCGCGCCGGTGCTGCAGATCTCGCCGCTGATGGGATCGAACCTCATCATCGTCGTGTTCGCGGTGGTCGTGATCGGCGGCATGGGCTCCATTCTTGGCGCCATCGTCACCGGGTTGGGCCTGGGCGTGATCGAAGGCCTGACCAAGGTGTTCTGGCCCGAAGCGTCCAGCACGGTCGTCTTCATCATCATGGCCATTGTTCTGTTGATCCGCCCGGCCGGGCTGTTCGGAAAAGAAAAATGAATCGTCAATTCCTGGGCTATGCGGTCTTGGCCATCGTGGTGGCCTTGCTTCCCTTCGCAGGCGTGTATCCGATCTTCGCCATGAAGGTCATGTGCTACGCCCTCTTCGCGTGCGCCTTCAACCTGCTGCTGGGCTTCACGGGGCTCTTGTCCTTCGGCCACGCCGCCTTTTTGGGCAGCGCGGCCTATGCGGCCGGGCACAGCATGAAGGTCTGGGGCCTGCCCACCGAGCTGGGCCTGCTGTTCGGCGTGGCCGTGGCGGCGCTGCTGGGCCTGGCCATGGGCGCGCTGGCCATCCGCCGCAGCGGCATCTACTTCGCCATGATCACGCTGGCGCTGTCGCAGATGGTGTTCTTCTTCTTCCTGCAGGCCAAGTTCACGGGTGGCGAGGACGGCCTGCAAAGCGTGCCGCGCGGCACGCTGTTCGGGCTGGTCGACCTGTCCAAGGACATCAACCTGTACTACCTGGTGATGGCCATCTTCATCATCGGCTACTTCATCATCTGGCGCACGGTGAACTCGCCCTTCGGGCAGGTGCTGCAGGCGCTGCGCGAAAACGAGCCGCGCGCCATCTCGCTGGGTTACGACGTCGACCGCTTCAAGCTGGTGGCCTTCGTGCTGTCGGCCGCCCTGGCGGGCCTGGCCGGCGCCACCAAGACGCTGGTGTTCGTGTCGGCCACGCTGTCGGACGCCACCTGGCAGATGTCCGGGCTGGTGATCCTGATGACGCTGATCGGCGGCCTGGGCACATTGACCGGTCCGGTGCTGGGCGCGTTCATCGTGGTGCTGCTGGAGAACAAGGTGGGCGACTTCGGCCAGATGATGGCCAACCTGACCGGCGTCGAATGGTTCCTGCGCCTGGGCGAGTCCGTCACCATCGTGAGCGGCCTGATCTTCGTGGTCTGCGTGCTGGCGTTCCGGCGCGGCATCGTGGGCGAACTGGGCGCGCTCTTCAACCGCCGGCGCGCTGCCCGCGCTTGATCCGATTTATCGGTTGATTGACCCCGGGGCCGCGCAAAGCGGCCCCGTTGCATTGGGGCGCGCGGCAGCGCCCCGTACAATGGCAGGCACCCTACTACACAGGTGCCGACCATGCGCATCACGCATCTCGTTCCCGGCCTCGGCGCGCTCGCGCTGGCCGCCGCCCTGCTGTCCCCCGCCGCGGCCCAGGCCGCGCCCGCCGCCCCCGTTTGCGAAGTCGACCGGCCCGTCCGTTTCAGCGGACTGAACTGGGAATCCAATCTTGTCCTGGCCGGCATCGAGCGCTTCGTGCTGGAACACGGCTACGGCTGCAAGACGTCTGTTGAAATCGGCGAAACCCTGCCCATGCTGGCCGCGCTGCAACGCGGCGACGTCGATGTCACGCCCGAGGTCTGGCCCGGCCAGATCGAAGGCGCCTGGAAGAAGGCGCTGGCCAGCGGCAAGGTGCTGGGCGTGGGCCACGTCTATGACGCCGGTGAAGGCTGGTACGTGCCGCGCTACACCGTCGAGCGGCACCCGGAGCTCAAGTCCGCCGCCGACCTGGCGCGCTTCAAGGAGGTGTTCGCCGACCCCGAAGACCCGGGCCGCGGCCGCATCTACGGATGCCCGGCCGGCTGGGCCTGCGGCACGCTGAACGACAACCTGCTGCGCGCGCTGAAACTGGACAAGGACTATTCGCTGTTCGCGCCCGGCTCCGGCGCCGCGCAGAAGGCCGCCATCGTGTCGGCCTACAAGCGCAAACGCGACATCGTCTTCTACTACTGGACGCCCACGTCGCTGGTTGGCGCGCTGGACCTGGTCAAGCTGGAACTGCCCGCGTTCGACCAGGCGGCCTATACCTGCATGACCGATCCCAAGTGCGCGGACCCCGTGCCCACGCAGTTCAAGCCCAATCCGGTCGTTACCGGCGTGAACGCCGATTTTGCCAAGCAGGCGCCGCGCGTGACCGAGTTCCTGTCCAAGCTGACGGTGCCCGACGAAGCTATCGACGTGACGCTGGGATGGCTGGAAAACGAGGGCAAGGAACCGGAGGACGCCGCGCGCTATTTCCTCAAGCAGTACGCGCCCGTCTGGCGGCAATGGATGCCCGCGGACGTCGCCGATCGCGTGCAGGCGGCGCTGGCCAAGGAATAGCAGTCCGGCTCATGTATTCTGGCGATTCGGCGTTCTGGACCCGCTTCGCGCCCGATCGCCAACCCGATTCAAGCTAAGGATGACAATCATGGATGCCTTGTTCTGGCACAACGGTCACTGGACCACTGAAAACCCCAAACTGCTCGGCCCGGCCGACCACGCCTTCTGGATGGCCAGCATGGTCTTTGACGGCGCGCGCGCCTTCCGCGGCCTGACGCCCGACCTGGACCTGCACTGCCAGCGCGTCGTGCGCTCGGCCGAAAAGATGCTGATGAAGCCGCAGATGGCCTGGGAAGAAATCCAGGACCTGTGCCTGCAGGCCGTGGCGCGTTTCCCCGAAGGCGCCGAGCTCTACATCAAGCCCATGTTCTTCTGCGCCGACGGCTTCCTGCTGCCCGACGCCGACAAGACCCAGTTCGTGCTGCATGTCTTCAAGGTGCCGATGCCGGGCGACCAGGGCTTTTCCGCCTGCTTCTCCAGCTTCGCGCGCTCGTGGCCCAACATGGCGCCCACCGACGCCAAGGCCTCGTGCCTGTACCCCAACGGCCAGCGCGCCATCCGCGAAGCCGCCGAGAAGGGGTTCGACAACGCCATCATGCTGGACGGCGCGGGCAATCTGGCCGAGTTCGCCACCAGCAACCTGTGGCTGGCCAAGGACGGCGTCGTATCCACCCCGGTGGACAACGGCACGTTCCTGAACGGCATCACGCGCCGCCGCGTGCTGGCGCTGCTGAAGGCCGATGGCATCGAGGTCCAGGAACGCAGCCTGACGCGCGCCGACGTCGAAGCCGCCGACGAAGTGTTTTCGTCGGGCAACTACGGCAAGGTGGTGCACGTAAACCGCGTCGAGGACCGTGCGCTGGAATACGGCCCGATCGCACGCCGTGCGCACCAGCTATACATGGAATACGCGGAAAGCACGCGCCGCTGACAACGCAGCCGCAAGCCCGCGCGCACCCCGCGCGGGCCGTCAGGCAAATAACAGCAAGGCGGCGTACGCTGTGGGCTTCCGACCGTGAGGCCCGATCATGCAAAGCAGACGCGAATTCCTGCGCCACAGCGCCACCCTGACCGGCGCCGCCGCCGCCCTGTCGCTGTTTCCCCCCGCGATCCGCCGCGCGCTGGCCATTCCGGCCGACCGCCGCACCGGCACGATCCGCGATGTCGAGCACATCGTGGTCTTCATGCAGGAAAACCGCTCGTTCGATCACTACTTCGGCGGTCTGGCGGGCGTGCGCGGCTTTGGCGACCGCTTTCCCATCCCGGTGCCGGACAGTCCCGATGCGCGGCATCGCACCGTCTGGGCCCAGTACAACGACAAGCCGGATGAAGGCGCGCCGCGCACCGTCCTGCCGTACCGGCTAGATACGCGCGAAGCCTACGAGGCCATGCGCGTGGCGAGCACGCCGCACACCTGGTCCAACGCGCAGGACGCCTGGGACGCCGGCCGCATGGGCAACTGGCCCGCCGCCAAGAAGAATCATTCGATGGCCTACTACACGGAAGGCGACCTGCCCTTCCAGTACGCCATGGCCCGCGCCTTCACCGTCTGCGACGCCTACCATTGCTCGTTCACCGGCGGCACCAACACCAACCGCCTGTTCCTGTGGACCGGCACCAATGACGGCCTGGCGCGCGGCAATGGCCCGGCGATGGGCAATGTCTACAACAAGCTCACCGGCGGCGACCCGGCCGGCGCCTACACCTGGACGACCTATCCCGAACGGCTGGAGCGGGCCGGCGTGAGCTGGCGCATCTACCAGAACATGGCGGACAACTATTCCCTCAATCCCACGGCGGGCTTCAAGGCCTATCGCGATGCGTACCAGGAACTGCCGGGCGCGCTGGCGGCGCTCAAGCACAAGGCGCTGGCCACGCGCGACCTGGACCTGCTGCGCCAGGACGTGCTGGACGGCACGCTGCCGCAGGTGTCCTGGATTTGCGCGACCAAGGCGGGCTCGGAACATCCCAGCCCGTCCAGCCCCGCGCAGGGCGCCGACTACACGGCGCGTGTGCTCGACGCACTGACCGCGAATCCCGCCGTGTGGAGCAAGACGGTGCTGCTGCTGATGTTCGACGAGAACGACGGCTTTTTCGACCACATGCCGCCCCCGGCGCCGCCATCGCGTCTTCCCTCCGGCGAGCTGGCCGGCGCCTCCACGGCCGACACCGCGGGCGAGTATCACGAACATCTATCCGGCGTTGAAAAGGACGACACGCCGGCGCATCTGCATGGCGCCTACGGGCTGGGGCCGCGCGTGCCCATGTATGTGTTGTCGCCGTGGACCAAGGGCGGCTGGGTCAATTCGCAGGTGTTCGATCACACGTCGGTGTTGCGCTTCATCGAGCGGCGCTTCGGCGTGGCCGAGCCAAACATCTCGCCATGGCGGCTGGCGGTCTGCGGCGATCTGACCAGCGTGTTCGATTTCGCGGTGCCCGACGACGGCGACCTGTTGCGCGGCCTTCCCGCCACGGCCGAACGCGCGGCCCGCGCCGCCGCGTTGGACGGCACGGTCAAGCCGCCCGCCCCGCTCGACCCCGCGCCCGCCCGCCAACACGCCGGCACACGTCCGTCGCGCACCCTTCCCTATGCGCTGCAGGTACACGCCCGCGTCCAGGACGATGGCGTCACCCTGCGGTTCGAAAACGTGGGCACGGCGGGCGCGGTGTTTCACGTCTACGACCGGCTGGACCTGGAGCGCGGGCCGCGCCGGTACACCGTGGAGGCCGGCAAGACGCTCGACGGCAGGTGGCCCGCCGCGCCAGACGGGCGCTATGACCTGTGGGTGCTGGGCCCCAACGGCTTTCACCGGCACTGCGCCGGGCGTATCGGGCAGCCGTCGCTGGCGGTCGTGGCGGCTTGCGACGGCGCGGGCGCGCGGCTGCGCGTGTCATTGCATAATCCGGGCACCCAGCCGCGCGTCTACCGCATCGACGCCAATGCCTATGGATACCCCGGCGACACCGAAGCCGAGCTGGCTGCCGGCGAATCCCGCGAACTTGCCTGGGAAATGTCACGCAGCGGCGGCTGGTACGACATCAGCGTGCGCGACAGGCAGGATCCGTCCTTTCTGCGCCGCTTTGCGGGGCGCATCGAAACCGGCGCCGACTCGACATCGGATCCCGCAATGGGAGAGGAATTGATCGTGCGATGGACGCCTGTGCCTTGACGCCGCCCTCTGAAAAAACGGCGCCGCCGCGCCATTCGTCGGCAAGCCGCGCCGTAAAAGAAAACGCCGGCCCCTCGCGGCAGCCGGCGTTCTGGTCTGGCGCGTGGCGTCAGGCCGCTTCGGCGCCCTTGCCCAGCCCCAGGTAGCTTTCGATGACCTTGGGGTCACCAGCCAGCTCGCGCGCCGGGCCGTGCAGGATGACCTCGCCGGTTTCCAGCACGTAGCCGTAGTCGGCCACCTGCAGCGCCGCGCGGGCGTTCTGCTCGACCAGCAAGATCGCCACGCCGGTCTCGCGCAGGCGCGCAATGATGTGGAAGATCTCGCGCACGATGCGCGGCGCGAGGCCCAGGCTGGGTTCGTCCAGCATCAGGAGGGTGGGCTTGGCCATGAGCGCGCGGCCCACGGCCAGCATCTGGCGTTCGCCGCCCGACAAGGTGCCGGCCTGCTGGGCGCGGCGCTCGCGCAACCGCGGAAACAGGTCGAAGACTTCGTTCAGCGTGTCGCGCCAGCCGCTTTCGCGGGCGCGATACCGGCGAAAGCCGCCGAGCAGCAGGTTGTCTTCCACGGACATGGTGCCGAAGAGTTCGCGGCGCTCGGGCACCAGCGACATGCCGGCCGCCACGCGGCGCTCGACCATCCAGCCCGACACGTCCGCGCCGGCGTAATGCACGGCGCCGGCGGCGTGGCCGGTCTGCGGTAGCGAGCCCATGATGGCGTTGAGCATCGTGGACTTGCCGGCGCCGTTGGCGCCGATCACCGTGACGATGCTGCCGGCCGGCACGCTGAGCGAGGCGCCTGCCAGCGCGCCAACCTTGCCGTAGCGGGCCGACAGGTTGCTGACTTCCAGGACGGGGGAATTGGTTGCGCTCATCACACACCTCCCGCGGGCACGGCCTTGGCCTGGTCGGCCTCGGGCAGGTCGTCATCGATCCCGCCCAGGTAAGCCTCCAGCACCGCCGGGTTCTTTTGCACGTCGGCCGGCACGCCTTCGGCCAGCTTCGTGCCGAAATCCATCACCACGAGGTGGTTGGTCAGGCGCATCACAAAATCCATGTCATGTTCCACGAGCAGAATGCTCATGCCTTCCGCGCGCAGCTGTTCCAGCACGCGCGCCAGGTCCTGCTTTTCCTTGTAGCGCAGGCCGGCGGCCGGCTCATCGAGCAGCAGCAGCAAGGGATCGCAGGCCAGCGCTCGGGCGATTTCCAGGATGCGCTGCTGGCCCAGCGCAAGGTTGCCGGCCTGTTCGTACAGATATTCACCCAGGCCCACGCGCTTGAGCTGCTCGGCCGCCTCATGCAGCAGCTGTGCTTCGCGCGCACGGTCCGAATGCAACGCGCCCGACAGCACGCCCACGTCCGAACGCAGGTGCGCGCCCAGCGCCACGTTTTCCAGCACGGTCATGCCCGGCAGCAGCTGCACGTGCTGGAACGTGCGCCCCACGCCCATCTTGGCGATTTCACGCGCCGAACGGCTGTCGATGCGCTGGTCCATGAACGTGACCTGGCCACGCGTCACCGGCAGCACGCCGCTGATGAGGTTGAAGGTGGTGCTCTTGCCGGCGCCGTTCGGGCCGATGAGACCCATGATCTCGCCCGAACGCACCTTGAAGGTGATGTCGTTCACGGCCACCAGGCCGCCGAATTCCTTGCGGATGGCATCGACTTCCAGCACGACCTGGCCGGGCTGCGGGCGCTCGCGCGTCGGCAGGGCCGGGGCCGCCGCGGGCGGCGCCAGGTTGCGGCGCGAGCCATCGGCGCCGGTGATGCTGCCCCACCAGCCCGACAGGATCGGCCACAGGCCGTTGCGCGCGTACTGCAGCATCAGGATCAGCAACACGCCGAAGACGATCATCTCGAAGTTGGCGTTGGTGTCCAGCAGCTTGGGCAGGAGGTTCTGCAACTGGTCCTTCAGCACCAGGATGACGCTGGAACCCAAGAGGGCGCCCCAGACGTAGCCCGCGCCCCCGACCACCGCCATGAACAGGTATTCGATGCCGTAGTTCAGGCCGAAGGGGCTGGGGCTGACCGCGCGCTGCATGTGCGCATAGAGCCAGCCCGACAGGCAAGCCAGCAGCGCCGCCCAGACGAAGATCACGATCTTGTACGCGGCGGTGTTCACGCCCATGGACTCGGCCATGCCCGCCCCGCTCTTCAACGCGCGGATGGCACGGCCAGGACGCGAGTTGAGCAGGTTGCGCGTGGCCCACAGCGCCAAGAGGACGCAGACCCAGATCAGGTAGTAGATGTGGCGGCCGCTGGCCAGCGACATGCCGAAGATGCTGATGGGCTCGATGCCGGCAATGCCGTCATGCTTGCCCAGCCAGTCGATGTTGCCGAACAGGTAATACAGCGACAGGCCCCAGGCGATGGTGCCCAGCGGCAGGTAGTGACCCGACAGGCGCAGCGTGATCGCGCCCAGCAGGTAAGCCACGGCGGCGGTCAGGATAAGGCCCGCGGGCAGCGCCAGCCAGGGCGACACGTCGTATTGCGTCGTCAGGTAGGCCGTCGTGTAGGCGCCCAGCCCCACGAACGCGGCCTGGCCGAAGGACGTCAGGCCGCCGACGCCGGTCAGCAGCACCAGGCCCAGCACGACCAGGCTGGCCAGACCGATGTAGTTCAGTTGCGTCACCCAGAATTCGGGCGTGGCCGACACCATCGGCAGGCCCGCCAGGACGACGAGAAAAACAGCAAGCAGAATGCGGTTCATGGCTTATTCCTCTTCGTCCGCGTGATGGGTGCTGAACGAACGCCAGACCAGAACCGGGATGATCAGGGTGAAGACGATCACTTCCTTGTATGCGCTGGCCCAGAACGACGAGAAGGATTCGAGCACGCCGACGAGCAGCGAGCCGGCCGCCGCGATGGGATAGCTGGCCAGACCGCCAATGATGGCGCCGACGAAGCCCTTCAGGCCGATCAAAAAGCCCGTGTCGTAATAGACCGTGGTGATGGGCGCGATCAGCATGCCGGACATGGCGCCGATGCCCACGGCCAGCGTGAACGTCAGCGAACCCGACATGTTGGTGCTGATGCCGACCAGGCGCGCGCCGCGGCGGTTGACGGCGGTGGCGCGCAGCGCGCGGCCGTACAGCGTCTTGCCGAAGAAGATCCACAAGGCCAGGATGAGCAGCGCGCACGTGGCGACCACGAACAGGCTCTGCGCGGACCACGTCATGAAGCCCAGGTCGACCTGCCCGCTCACGAATGCGGGCGTGCGCCAGCCTTCGGCGCCAAAGAACACGAGCGCCAGGCCCATCAGCGCGAAGTGCACGGCGACGGAAACGATCAGCAGCACCAGCACGGTGGCTTCGGCGAGCGGCTGGTAGACGATGCGGTAGACCATCGGGCCCATCGGAATCACCAGCAACAGCGTCAGCAGCATGTTCAGCCACAGCGAGTTCTCCGGACCGGTATAGCTACGGGTCAGCCAGAACAGCGCCAGCGGCAGCACGACGCAGGTCGCAATGGTCTTGGGCAGGCCGGCGGCGCTACGGGTGCGCACGGCGCGCATCAGCTCGAGCGCCAGGCACACCAGGCCCAGCAACGGCAGCAGGTAGGCGGTGCCCGGCACCTTGCCGTCGACCAGCATGGCCAGGGTCAGGGCGCCAAACGCCACGAACTCGCCCTGGGGAATGAAAATGACGCGCGTGACGGCGAAAACCAGTACCAGAGCCATGCCCAGGAGGGCATAGATGGCGCCGTTGACGACACCGTCTTGCAGCAGGATCAGCGCAATTGATGAATCCATCTAACAACTACCTTGTGGTTTCTTGGTGTTCCGGCCCCACCCGGAACACTGATACGACACACCGGCCGGAAAGGCCGGTGCGAAGTCCTGCCGGGCGCGGCGCGGCGGGCGGTGTGCCGCCCCCGCGCCTCGGGCGCCCGCTATGGGCAGCCCGCGCTCGGGCGATCCTGGGGCATTACAGGCCGGGCTGGTAGACCCACTTGCCGTTTTCCACCTTGACCATGACGCGCGAGCGCTCGTCAAAGCCGGCGTGGTCCGTGGGCGACATGTTGAACACGCCTTGCGACACGGCCAGGTCCTTCACGCCTTCCAGCGCGTCGCGCATCGCGGCACGGAATTCGGGCGTGCCGGGCTTGGCGCCCGTCTTGAGCGCCACGGGCAGCGCGGCGACGACCAGTTGGCCGGCATCCCACATGTGGCCGCCGAACGTGTTGGTCGAACCGGCGCCATTGGCCTTTTCGTAGGTTTCCACGTAGGCCAGGGCCGACTTCTTGACCGGGTTGCTGTCAGGCAGTTGCGCGGCGACCAGCAGCGGGCCGGCCGGCAGGTACATGCCGTCGCAGTCCTTGCCGCAGACGCGCAGCACGTCGTTGTTGGCGGCGCCGTGGGTCTGGTAGATGGTGCCGCCGTAGTTGCGGGCCTTCAATTCCTTTTGCGGCAGCGCCGACGGGGTGCCGGCGCCGGCGATCAGGATGGCGTCGGGCTTGGCGCCGACCAGCTTGAGCACCTGGCCCGTCACGCTGGTGTCGGTGCGGCCGTATTTTTCGATGGCGACGATCTCGATGCCCTTGGCCTTGGCGGCCTTCTGCATCACGTCCAGCCAGCCGTCGCCGTAGGCGTCGGCAAAACCGATGAACCCCAGCGTCTTGACCTTGGACTTGGCCATGGCGTCAGCCAGGGCGCCGGCCATCAGCGCGTCGTTCTGCGGGGTCTTGAAGACCCAGCGGCGCTTGTCGTCCACGGGTTCGACGATCTTGGCGCTGGCGGCCACGCTGATCATCGGCACCTTGGCTTCGGCGGCCACATCGACCATCGCGAGCGAGCCCGGGGTGATGGACGTGCCGATCAGCACGTCGACCTTGTCGTCGGAAGCCAGCTTGCGCGAGTTCTTGACGGCCTGCGTGGTGTCGGTGGCATCGTCCAGCACGATCCATTCGATCTTCTGGCCGGCGACTTCCTTGGGCAGCAGGGCCACGGTGTTGCGCTCGGGGATGCCCAGCGAGGCGGCGGGGCCGGTGCTGGCAACCGTGACGCCAACCTTGACCTGTGCGCTCGCCAGAAGCGGCAGAGTCAGGGCTACAGCGGCGGCGGCCGCGGACAAGCCGAAGTGCTTGCGCATGTTTTTGTCTCCTGTGGTTGGCTCTTATGTGCCTCGAACGAGGCGAAGCGAGCCTGTTTAAAGTTATACAGAAAAAAATATTATATGGTTAAAACAGTATCAGATGACGTAGCGCAACTACGGTAATTCCCTGATGTGCTACGGAAATCGTGATTTGGCAAACGCATTTGTTAATGGCGAACTTGTACTTGAAAGGGTCGCAGGCGTCATGTTGGGGGATTCCCTTGGGGCGACTGGGGTTTTCAAGGGGGGCTCAACGGCCCAGCATCGGCCACACCCGTTCGACGCGCGACGCAACCCAGGCGGCCACCACGGCCTTGACCAGATCGCCCGGCAGGAACACCGCGACCGCACCGGCGGCCTTGGCCATGTCCATCTTCGCCACCGCCGCCAGCCACGGCACGCCAAACGCGTACACCACCGCAATGCCGCCGACGACGCAGGCGGCCACGTAGCCCGCCAGCCCCATCCACGTGCCGGATGCGCGCGCGGCCAGGCGGCGCGTCAGCCAGCCCGTCACGAATGCGCCGGCCACCATGCCGACCAGGAACCCGCCCGTCGGACCGAAGAACGCGCCCAGTCCGCCGCGGCCGCCGGGCAGCACGGGCAGGCCGACCGCCGCCAGCGCCAGATACAGCAGGCACGCCAGCGCGCCACGCACGGGGCCGAGCATGGCGCCGGCCAGCATCGCGCCAAGCGTCTGCAAGGTGATGGGCACGGGAATGCCGGGCATGGGAATGGGCGGCATCAGGCTCAGGACGACGATCAGCGCCGCAAACAACGCGACCAGCACCGTATTGTTCGATTTCATGGGGTTCCCCTCGGATATGAATGTTGGGCGCGTGCGGTCAGAAGCTGCGCGCGTCGATCGCTTCGGACACTTCCTGGGCCCGCTTCAAGGTCAACACGATCAGCGGCACGATCAGCGCGACCGGGTTTGCGCCCAGACCGCGCGCGGCCTGCGCCTCGCGGATCTCCTGGAAATTGCGCCAGATCTCCGGCACGAAGCGCAGCGCCAGCGCAAGGGCCAGCGCCACCTTCTCGGCATCGACCAGCCCCGTGCGCTCCAGCGGCCGCAAGGTCCGCTCGCAGACGGCAATCAGGTCGGACGTGCGGGTGGACAGGGTCACGGCAAGGGCCAGTCCGACCATTGCCGCCACACGCAGCACGACGGCCAGGGCCTCGATCGGCCCCTGGAACCAGCCGGTGAACAGCGCCACGGCCAGCAGCACCCAGAGCAGCCCGCGCACCTGGCGCCACACGGCCGCAGCCGCGACGCCCGTGGACCAGACCATCGCCACCGAGACGCCGAAGGCAAACGCCAGCCAGAGCGGATCGCGCAGCAGGAACAGGCCCGCGCCCGCCGCCATCAACGCCAGCAGCTTCACCCATGCCGGCAGCCGGTGCAGCGGTGTGTCGCCCGTGACGTACAGCGGCTCCATCATGCGCAGTGCTCCCGGTACCAGCGCAGCGCGGCGGCAGGCGTGTCGTCGGCGGCGATCGCGCCGTCACGCACTACCAGCACGCGATCGAAATCCTCAAGCAGCTCCAGGTCATGGGTCACGACGATGGCGTCGTGGGGCAGCCCGTCGATGGCGGCGCGCACCCGGTTGCGGTTGCGCAGGTCGAGCTGCGTGGTGGGTTCGTCAAAGACGATGAGCGCGGGCTCCATGACCAGTACGGCGGCCAGCGCCACCAATTGGCGTTCGCCGCCGGACAGCGTGTGGCTGCTGCGGTCGGCCAGATGGCCCACGCCCAGCCGGTTCAACTGGCTGTCGATGCGGGCCTCGCGCTCGTGGCGGTCGGGCGCCAGGCGCTTCAGGCCGAACGCCAGGTCTTCGCGCACGATGGGAAAGACGATCTGGTTTTCCGGGTTCTGGAAGACGAAGCCGACGCGCGCACGCACGGCCTTCAGCTCCCGCCGCGTATCCAGCCCGTCCACGCGCACGCTGCCCGACGTGGGCGCCACCAGGCCATTGACCAGCCGCGCCAGCGTGCTCTTGCCGGCGCCGTTGGGACCGACGATGCCGACGCGGCGTTCGGCCAGGGTGACGCTCACCCCGCGCAACACTTCCGCCTGGGGCGTCGACACTACCGCCTGGTCAAACTCGATTAACATGGGGCGGGATTATGCCCGAACCATTTCGGGCATCGCGACTCCAAGAGCTCATATGGAAAAAGTACGCAAAACCGACGCCGAATGGCGCGCCCAGCTTTCCCCCGAAGAATACGTGGTCACCCGCCAAAAGGGTACCGAACGCGCATTCACCGGGCGCTACTGGGATACTTTCACCCCTGGTATCTACCGCTGCGTCGGCTGTGGCACCGCGCTGTTCGCATCCGACACCAAATTCGACGCCGGCTGCGGCTGGCCCAGCTACTTTCAGGCGCTGGACCCCGAACTGGTGCGCGAAGAGCGCGACATCAGCCACGGCATGGTTCGCACCGAAGTGCTGTGCAACGTCTGCGACGCCCACCTCGGCCACGTCTTTCCCGACGGTCCCGAACCCACCGGCCTGCGCTACTGCATCAATTCCCTGTCGATGACGTTTGAGCCCCTAGAAGACTGATGAAGAAGTTCCTGTTCGACCTCTTTCCGCTGCTCCTGTTCTTCATCGCCTACAGGTATACGGACATCTTCACCGCCACGGGCGTCGCCATGGCGGCCGCGGTGGCGCAGATCGTCTGGCTCAAGGCCACCGGGCGCCCCACCGAGGCCATGCACTGGATCAACCTGACGGTCATCCTGGTGTTCGGCGGCGCCACCATCTGGCTGCACAGCGACGTCTTCATCAAATGGAAGCCCACGGTGCTGTACTGGATGTTCGGCGGCGCGCTGGTCTTTGCCCGCCTGTTGTTCAAGCGCAATCTGATCCGCCGCCTGATGGAAAAGCAGATTCAGCTGCCGGACGCCGCGTGGGACAAGCTGAACATGATCTGGGCCGCCTTCTTCCTGATTGCCGGCGCGCTCAATCTGTATGTCGCGTTCTCGGGTCACTTCACCGAATCCCAATGGGTCAGTTTCAAGGCCTTCGGCCTCATGGGACTGATGATCGTCTTCGTGATTGGCCAGTCGCTGTGGCTGGGCAAGCATATCCAGACCGAGGAAAACACGCCGGCCAACCCGGGCGCCACACCGCCCGGCAAGCCCTGAGCTTCCCATGCCAGAAACTACCGACCGTATTGCCCTGATCCGGGAGCGCCTTGCCGCCCTGGAACCCGTCAGCCTGGACATCCTGGACGACTCCCATTTGCATGCCGGCCACGAAGGCAGTAAAAACGGCGCCGGCCATTACCGCGTCATCATCGTAGCGCCTTGCTTTACGGGGCTCTCCGCCGTTGCGCGGCACCGGCTGGTGTATCATCATTTGCAAGATTTGATCCCCTATCCGATTCATGCGCTTGCGCTTGACGCTCAGGCTCCCAAATAGAAAGTAAAAGGATATTCATGAAACGCATCGTCATGCTGGCTGCGGCCTGCGTCATCGCCGTGCCGGCTTTTGCGCAAAACGTGGCAACCGTCAACGGCAAGGCCATCCCGCAAAAGAGCCTGGATCAATTCGTCAAGCTCCTGGTCGGCCAAGGCGCCACCGATTCGCCCCAACTGCGCGAACAGGTCAAGCAGGAAATGATCAATCGCCAGATCTTCGTGCAAGCCGCCGAATCCAGCGGCATCGCCAAGCAGGCCGACGTCCAGACCGAAATCGAACTGGCCCGCCAAGGCATCCTGGTCCGCGCGCTGATGGCCGACTACCTGGCCAAGCACCCGGTCACCGACGCCCAGGTCACCGCCGAATACGAGAAGATCAAGAAGGAACAGGCCGGCAAGATGGAATACAAGGTCCGCCACATCCTCGTCGAAGACGAGAAGAAGGCGAACGACCTGCTGGCCCAGTTGCAGAAAAACAAGGGCAAGTTCGACGACCTGGCCAAGAAGAACTCGAAGGACCCGGGCAGCGCCGAAAAGGGTGGCGATCTGGGTTGGGCGCCTCCGACCAACTACGTGCAGCCGTTCGCGCAAGCCGTGACGCAGCTCAAGAAGGGCCAACTGGTCGACAAGCCGGTCCAGACCCAGTTCGGCTGGCACATCATCATGGTTGACGACACCCGTCCGGTCGAATTCCCGCCGATGGATCAGGTCCGCCCGCAGCTGGAAGAAATGCTGCGCCAGCAAACCCTGGCCGACTACCAGAAGCAACTGCGCGAAAAGGCCAAGATCCAGTAAGGTCTGCGCTGCTCAAAAAACTGCCCGCCGATCGCGGGCAGTTTTTTTGCGCTCGGCAATGTGCTCAGGTGTCAGACACCCTATGAGACGCCGCCGCAAGCTGCCGATCCTCTCTGCAGGGGGTCTGACACCGTCCCAAGACCATCTCGACCCAGGTGTCAGACACCCCCTGAAACGCTGCCTCAAACTGAAGACCATCTCTGCGGGGTGTCTGACACCGCCCCCCCCCCAGCAAGCAACAAAAAGGGCTGCACGCCGGTGGCGTGCAGCCCTTCTTCATTCGATGTCGGAAGCGTCCTGGCTAGGAAATGCCCAGCAGCGCCTTCAGTCCGTCTTCATCCAGCACCGGCACGCCCAGTTCCTGGGCCTTGGTCAGCTTGCTGCCGGAATCTTCGCCCGCAACCAGATAGGCCGTCTTCTTGGACACCGAGCCGCTGACCTTGCCGCCCGCGGCCTGGATGTGCATCGAGGCCTCTTCGCGCGTCCAGTTGGGCAGCGTGCCGGTCAGCACGAAGGTCTTGCCAGCCAGCGTGGTGTCTTGCGGCGCGGCTTCGGCCACCGGGTTCACGCCCTGCGACTTCAGTTGCTCGATGACGTCGCGGTTGTGCTGCTCGGCAAAGAAATGCCGGATCGACGCGGCCACCACGGGCCCCACGTCCGGCACCGACGACAAGGCGTCTTCGTCCGCGTCCATGATGGCGTCGATGCTGCCGAAATGCCGTGCGACGTCCCGCGCCGTGGTTTCGCCCACGTGGCGGATACCCAGCGCGAAGAGCAGCCGGGACAGGTTGGGCGAGCGCGCCTTCTCGATGGCGGCCACCAAATTGTCCGCGGACTTCTGGCCCATACGGTCCAGGCCCACGAGTTCCAGTGGACGCAGGCTGTACAGGTCTGCCAGCGTCTTGACGCGGCCGCTGTCCACCAACTGGTCCACCAGCTTTTCGCCCAGGCCTTCAATGTCCAACGCCTTGCGGCTGGCCGCGTGCCACAGCGTCTGCTTGCGCTGGGCGCCACAGAAAAGGCCCCCGGTGCAGCGCGCGATGGTCTCGCCTTCCAGGCGCTCGATGGCCGATTCGCAGACCGGGCATTGCGTGGGCATGACGAATCCCCGCGCATCGTCCGGCCGCTTTTCCAACACCGGGCCCAGCACTTCGGGAATCACATCGCCCGCGCGCCGCACGATGACGGTGTCGCCAATGCGCACGTCCTTGCGGCGGATCTCGTCTTCGTTGTGCAGCGTGGCGTTGGTGACGGTAACGCCGCCCACGAACACGGGCTTGAGCCGCGCGACCGGGGTGATGGCGCCGGTGCGGCCCACCTGCACTTCGATGTCCACCAGCGTCGTGGTGGCTTCTTCGGCCGCGAACTTGTGCGCCAGCGCAAAGCGCGGCGCGCGCGCCACGAAGCCCAGCACCTTCTGCGCGGGTAGCGAATCAACCTTGTAGACCACGCCGTCGATGTCGTACGGCAGGGTGGCGCGCAAGGCGCCCACCTTGGCGTAGAAGTCCATCAGGCCTTGCGCGCCGGTTGCGCGATGGTTGTGCACCACATTGACCGGCAGTCCCAGCGAGGACAGCCACGCCAGCATGGCGCCGTGAGATTTCTCGGGCAGTTGCGACGCCTGCGCCGCGCCCGCGGAGGCTTCGTCAAACAAGCCGCTCTGCGAGCCGGGCAAGCCCTGGACCTCGCCCCAGCCGTAGGCAAAGAAACGCAGCGGCCGCTTGGCCGTGATGCGCGGATCGAGCTGGCGCAGGCTGCCTGCCGCCGCATTGCGCGGGTTGACGAAGACCTTTTCGTCGCGCTTGGCCTGCGCGGCGTTCAGCTTTTCGAAGTCGGCGCGGTTCATCAGCACCTCACCGCGCACCTCCAGCACCTTTGGGGCCGCGCCCTTCAACTGCAGGGGAATCGCCTTGATCGTGCGGATGTTGGACGTGACGTCCTCGCCGGTCTGGCCGTCGCCGCGGGTGGCGGCCTGCACCAGGCGGCCGTCCTCGTAGCGCAGGCTGATCGCCAGGCCGTCGAGCTTCAGTTCACAGAAGTAGTCCGGCTGCTGCGCGGGTCCCAGCATGCCGGCGCCGCGCAGCGTCTCGGTGACGCGGCGGTCGAAGGCGGCCACCTCTTCCTCGGAAAACGCATTGTTCAGCGACAGCATCGGCACCACGTGGTGCACGCTGCCAAACGCGGAGACTGGCGCCGCGCCCACGCGCTGCGTGGGCGATTCCGGCGTCACCAGTTCCGGGTGCTCGGCCTCCAGGGCCTGCAATTCGCGCATCAGCCCGTCGTACTCGGCGTCCGAGACGGAAGGCTCGTCGTAGACGTAGTAGCGGACGTTGTGCTGTTCGATTTCGGCGCGCAGGCGCGCCGCGGCTTGCGCCGGGTTCTCGCCGGACCTGCTTGCCATCAGGCAAACACCCGCTGGGCGCGCTCGCTGCCGGCGGGCAGACCCGCTTGTTCGAGTTGGCCGAAGAGAACCTGCAGGCGCTCGTCGATGACGGCTTCAGAGCCATCGGCCAGGGGCTTGCCCTGATCGTCGACCAGCTCGGCGCGCAGGCGCGACGCCAGGTCGCGGCCCACGTCGACCATGCGGCCAAAGGCTCGGGTGTCGGCCGGGCTGCACGGCACGTCCAGCAGCAGGTACAGGCGTTCGATGCCGCCCATGCCCGCGTCGAACGCCGCGCCGTCTGCGCGGGCCAGCGTGAAGCGGGCCACGCCGTTTTCGTTGGGCCACGCAAGGCGGTTGCCGTCGGCGACGAAACCGACGTCGCGCGCCACGGCCAGGACTTCGGCTGCCGGTTGGGCCGAGCCCAACAGCAGCGTCAGGCCAACCTGGGTGTCCAGTGCGGCGCAGGTGTCGTCCAGTCGGGCGCCCTGCTCCAGCACGGCCTGCTGGTCGGGGCCTTCGATCGTGGCGTCGAAGCGCTCGGCCATGTCCTGGGCACGCGCCCAGGCTTGCGACCATTCGATGGCGGTCAACGGGCCGCTGCGGTTGGCCAGCAGCACGGCCAGCTGCATGGAGGCATAGGATTCGCCGGGATGGACGCGCGCGCGGTGGCGGCGCTGGTCGGTTTCGGCGAACACGCGCATGGGCTTGCGGCCCACGTTGCGCAGGCTCTGCATGTAAGGCAGCAGATCCGCGCCGCGCACCGCGTCGGCAAAGTTGATCTCGATGACCACTTCGCACGCGGGATCGGGTTCTTCCGCGTCGTCGGCATCGCTGCCGGGATCGACGGGGGCCGGTTGGCCGGGCTGCGCGCGCGCGGGCTCACCGCCCATGCCGGGCTCGCGCCGGGCCACATTGGCCGTGGCGGCGCCCGCCGCCCCCGCGCCCAGCAACGGATCCTGTTCGGACGTGGGGAAGTGGCTCTGCATCTTGCGGCGCACGCGCCGGTCCTGCCACCAGTTGAATCCCAACACCAGCAGTATCAGCAAGACGCCCAGGGCTATCAGCCCGATCTGCAAATCACTCATGTATAAATCCCGCGCCTGGAAGGCGGCGCCTTTCTCAATATTGGGTTTATGCCGCTTCGGAGGCCATCATCTGGACGGCCGAATCTATGTCTACCGCAACGATACGCGAAACCCCTTGCTCTTGCATGGTTACACCGATCAATTGCTTTGCCATTTGCATCGCGATCTTGTTGTGCGAGATGAAGAGGAACTGTGTCTGCTCGCTCATGTTGGCGACCAGATTCGCATAGCGTTCGGTGTTGGCGTCGTCCAGCGGCGCGTCCACCTCGTCGAGCAGGCAGAACGGCGCGGGGTTCAGCTTGAACAACGCGAACACCAGCGCCGTCGCGGTCAGCGCCTTTTCGCCGCCCGACAGCAGATGGATCGTGCTGTTGCGCTTGCCCGGCGGCTGCGCCATCACCTGCACGCCGGCGTCGAGAATTTCTTCGCCGGTCATGCTGAGCTTGGCCTCGCCCCCGCCGAAGAGCTTGGGGAAGAGATCGCCGAAGTGGCCGTTGACGATGTTGAAGGTCTCTTGCAGCAGTTCGCGCGTCTCGCGGTCGATCTTGCGGATGGCGTCTTCGAGGGTCTCGATGGCGGTCATCAGGTCCTGGTGCTGGGAATCCAGGAAGCCCTTGCGTTCGCGCGAGGTGTTCAGCTCGTCGAGCGCGGCCAGGTTGACCGAGCCCAGCGCTTCGATCTGGCGCGAGATGCGGCCGACTTCCTGTTGCAGCCAGCTGGCGCGGCGCCATTCGTCGGGTTGGTTGGCCAGGAACTGGGCCAGCTCCTCGCGGTCGACTTCGCGCGCGTTGAGCTGCTCCGTGAACTGTTCTTCAGCCAGTCGCGCGGCCTGCTCCTGCAGTTGCAATTCCATGATGCGCGCGCGGCGCGGTTCCAGCGTCTGCTCCTGTTGCTGGCGGTCCTCGTCGGCGCCGCGCAGCAGGGCTGCCAGGTTTTCGAGTTCCTGGCGGGCGCGCGACAGCGCTTCCTCGCGCTCGGCGCGCATTTCCAGGGCATCCTGCAAGCCGGCCTGCGACGCGGACGCGTCAAGCTCCGCCAGGTCGCCCATCAACTGTTCCAGCTCGACCGCGCCGCGCTGGCTCTGGTCTGCGGCCAGCTGCTGGTTGCGCTGCAGGTCGGTGATGCGGACCTGGATGCCGCGTTCGGCGAATTCGGCTTCCTGGGCAGCGCGCTCCAGTTCGCGCAGACGGGTGCGGGCCGCCTCGGCTTGCGCCGCCAGCGTCTCGCCGTCCATCTCGGCATCGGCGAACTTGGACTGGTGCTCGGCGAGTTCTTCGTCCAACGCTTCGAAGCGGGCCTCGGCCTCTTCGCGCGTGGCGCGCAGGTCTTCTTCGTGCGCCTTGATTTCTTCCAGGTCCTGACGCAGGCGCGAGGCGCGTTCGCCGGACTGTTCGGCCTGCTGCTGCAGCCGCGAATGTTCCAGCTGAATGTCGTGCACGCGGCGCGTGACTTCGGCCACACGCGTGCGCGCCGGCGAGATGGCCTGGGACACCTGCTGCCAGGCGGCTTCGGCGCGGGCAACCGCGGCGCGGGCCTGGTCGGCGATCAGTTGCTGGGCCTTGATCTCGCGCTGCAGGTTTTCGATTTCCTGCTGGCGCGCCAGGAGGCCAGCCTGTTCCGAGTCGGGCGCATAGAAACGCACGCTGTGCGCGTCGATCAGGTGACCGGCCTTCACCACGCAGGCAGCGCCGGCGGGCAAGGTGGCGCGCAGGGCCAGGGCCTGGGTCAGGTCATTGGCCGTGTAGACGCCCGCCAGCCATTCGTTCAGCAGCGTGCGCAGGTCGGGATCGGTGATGCGCAGCAGGCTGGCCAGCGGCGTGAAACCTGCCGGCGCCGGCGGCGTGGGCGCGGCGGCGGGCAGTTGATAGAACGCCAGCCGGGCGGGCGGCGCATCGTCGGCAAAGGCGCGCGCCCAATCCAGATTGCGCACTTCCATGGAAGCCATGCGTTCGCGCAGCGCCGATTCCAGGGCGGTTTCCCAGCCCGGTTCAACGTGCAGCTTCTGCCACAGGCGCGACAATCCGGCGAGTTCGTGCTTGGCCAGCCAGGGTTCGAGCGCGCCCTGCTTCTGCACGTCGTCCTGCAGCTTGACCAGCGCGGACAGGCGGGCTTCCAGGCGGGCCAGGTTCTGGGCTTCGGTCTGGGCGGCGGCCTGGGCGCGGCTGCGCTCGGCGTCGGCCTCGGGCACGCGGCCCTCCAGGACGGCCAGTTCTTCCTGGGCGGCTTCGAGCTGGTCTTCGCCCGCGGCGCGGTCGCCGGCCAGTTGTTCCAGGCGCTCGGGGTCGGGGCTGTGCAGTTCGCGCAGTTCCTGTTGCAGGCGCTCGCGCCGCTGGTCCAGGGTCTGCATCTGGCGGTCGGCGTCGCGCTGGGTCTGCGCGACCAGCGCAAGGTTCTGCTCGACACGGGCCAGAGCCGCGCGCATCTCGTCGCGGCCGGCGGCGGCTTCGCGCACGCGCTGCTCGACCGAGGGCAGGCCCGCCTGCGCGTCTTCCGCGGTGGCGCGCGCCTCTTCGGTGCGCGCGGCGGCCGCGGCCAGGTCGTCTTCGGCCTGGGCGATCTGTTCGGTGCAGTGCTCGCGCTGGCTGGTCCATTCGGCGATCTGCTGCTGAAGCTGATCACGACGGGCCTGCAGGCGGTTGCGGGAATCGACGACGTGGCGGATCTCGGCTTCCAGGCGGCTGACCTGGGCGTTGGCCTCGTACAGGGCGCCCTGCGCGGTATGGACGGCGTCGCTGGCGGCGTAGTGGGCCTGGCGCCGGGATTCCAGCGCGGCCTCGCCCGCACGCAGCCCGGCAATGGCCGCTTCCAGTTCGTTCTGGGCCTGCGCCATTTCCTGCGCCTTCTTGGCGCGTTCCTCGCGGGCCCCGGTTTCCTTCAGCAGCCACAGCGAATGCTGCTTCTTTTCGCCGTCGGCCTGGAGCTCGCGGTAGCGGGTGGCCACTTCGGCCTGGGCTTCCAGCTTTTCGAGCTGGCTGTTCAATTCACGCAGGATGTCTTCGACGCGGGTCAGGTTCTCGCGCGTGTCGGACAGGCGGTTTTCGGTCTCGCGGCGGCGTTCCTTGTAGCGCGACACGCCGGCCGCTTCTTCCAGGAAGACCCGCAGTTCTTCGGGGCGGGCTTCGATCAGGCGGTTGATCATGCCCTGCCCGATGATGGCGTAGCCACGGGCGCCCAGGCCCGTGCCCAGGAAGATGTCGTGGATGTCGCGGCGGCGGACCTGCTGGTTGTTGACGAAATAGCTGCTGGTGCCGTCCCGGGTCAACACCCGGCGCACCGCAATTTCGGCGTAGCTGCTCCATTGGCCGGCAGCGCGCCCCTCGCTGTTGTCGAACACCATTTCGACCGAAGCCCGGGCGGCGGGCTTGCGGTTGCCCGAGCCATTGAAGATGACGTCCTGCATGGACTCGCCACGCAGTTCCGATGCCTTGGCTTCGCCCAGCACCCAGCGCACGGCGTCGATGATGTTCGACTTGCCGCAGCCATTGGGTCCCACCACGCCGACCAGCTGGCTGGGCACGGGGATGACGGTGGGGTCGACGAAGGACTTGAAGCCGGCGAGTTTGAGCTGAGTAAGGCGCACAGTACGATGACGACGGGGTGGGTTGAACGAAAGGCGTTAACGGACCTGCCGCACAGATTGCAAACCGGCCCAAGAAGGGCCGGCTCTCATATGGGTCGTATGATACCGCAGGCGGTCTCCACCCTGACCTTGGCGCCGGGCAACCCGCGGGCAAACGCGCAATGGCTCGGGGCAAGGGTCCGGCTATACTCCCTGACACTTTTTGGCACGACACATAATTTTCACGCGGACTGGCCAGCCTCTGGCCAAAGATCGGGGACATTCTTGAAACGTGGTTTCTATCTGGTCATGGCGGCGCAGGCCTTCTCGTCATTGGCGGACAACGCGCTGTTCATCGCAGCGATCGCGCTGATACAGGAGCTGCACGGTCCTGACTGGCTGGCCCCGATGATGAAATGGTCGTTCGCGCTGGCCTATGTCGTGCTGGCCGCGTTCGTCGGCGCCATCGCGGACTCCTACCCCAAGGGCCGCGTGATGTTCTCCACCAATGCCCTGAAGGTGGCCGGCTGTCTGCTGATGTTCTCGTACGCCAGCATCGGCGTCGCCCCCCAGTACCAGACCTGGCTGGTCTGCGCCGCCTACGGCGTGGTGGGCATCGGCGCGGCGGCCTATTCCCCCGCCAAGTACGGCATCGTGACGGAAATGCTGCCGCCCACCATGCTGGTCAAGGGCAACAGCTGGATCGAGGGCCTGACGGTCTTCTCCATCATCCTGGGTACCGTGCTGGGCGGCCTGCTGATCTCCTCGTCCGTTTCCACCGCCCTGCTCAGCCACTCCTTCATCGGCAAGCTGGTCCACACGCCGGCCGAGGCCGCCATCCTCGTCATCGCCTTCGTGTACCTGCTGGCGGCGCTGTGCAACCTGATGATTCCCCGCACCCACGTGCGTTATCCGCCGCAGCAGAAGAACCCCGTGCGCCTCGTGCGCACGTTCTGGGGCTATGTCTGCGTGCTGTGGAAGGACAAGCTGGGGCAGATCTCGCTGGCCGTCACCACCCTGTTCTGGGGCGCCGGCGCCACGCTGCAGCTCATCGTCATCGAATGGGGCCGCAGCCACCTGGGCTACCAGCTCGACAAGGCCTCGATGCTGATGGGCGTGGCCGCGCTGGGCACGGTGGTCGGGTCGATCCTGGCCGGCCGCATCCCGCTGCGCCGCGCGCTCGCCGTGCTGCCGGTCGGCGCCATGATGGGCCTGGTCGTGCTGCTGATGCCGCTGGTCTACCAGCCCTGGAGCGTCTATCTGCTGCTGTTGCTGACGGGCGGCCTGGCCGGTTTCTTCGTGGTGCCCATGAACGCCCTGCTCCAGCACCGCGGCCACGTGCTGCTGTCGGCGGGCCATTCGATCGCCGTGCAGAACTTCAACGAACAGCTCAACATCCTGCTCATGGTGGCCATGTACACGCTGCTGCTGTGGCTGGAACTGCCGATCAACGTGATCATCGTGATCTTCGGCTCTGTCGTGGCCGTGCTGATGGTGGTCTTCATGCGCTGGAGCAAGCGCAACATGCAGGCCAACCCCGACCTGCACGACCAGATCGGACAGGAAGGCCACGGCCGCGCACTGGATACCACCCACTAGGCCGCGCGCGCCAACCACTTGATCTTCCAGCAAAAAACCGGGCTCTCGCCCGGTTTTTTCATTTGCCGCCGGTCCGCTACAGTTCGCGGGCGGCCAGCTTCAGGTCCTGCCAGGCACGCGCCTTTTCTGACGGGCTGCGCAGCAGGTAGGCCGGGTGGTAGCTCACGACGACCGGAATCTGCGCGCCCTCGTCCGTCTTCAAGTGATGGACGCGGCCCCGCAGGCTGCCGATGGTGGCGTCCGTGCCCAACAGCGTCTGCGCGGCAAACCGCCCCAGCACCAGGATGCGCTCGGGTTTGAGCAACGCGATCTGCCGCATCAGATACGGGCTGCAGGCGGCGATTTCCTCGGGCTTGGGATTGCGGTTGCCCGGGGGACGGCACTTGATGACATTGGTGATGAAGACGTCCCGCTCGCGGCTCATGCCCACCGCCGCCAGCATGGCGTCCAGCAACTGGCCCGACCGGCCCACGAAGGGCTGGCCCTGGCGGTCTTCCTGTTCGCCGGGCGCTTCGCCCACCACCAGCCAACGGGTCGGCTGAGCGCCCTGGCCGACCACCGCATGACGGCGGCCCTGGCACAGGCCGCAGGCCGAACACGCCACGACCTGCGCGGCCAGCTGTTCAAGATTGGCGTCCTTGACGGCCTCGGCCACCGGAATGGGCGGTGGCGCTTCCTCCTGGACTTCGACCTTCGGCGCCGGCCGCGGCGGCGGGCCGGTGCGGTTCAGGATCGAGGCCGGAATGGCCGATGATGCGCGCCCGGATGGCGGCTCTGCCGGCGTGGCGGCGGGCTCGGAAACCTGGGCAGCCTGCGCGGGCGGCGCAATCGTTGGAACCGCAGAGGGCGATTCGGCCGGGGCCGGCGCGACGACGGCGGATTGGGGTGCCGCAGCGGGCGCGCCGCCGGACAGGGCCGAGGGCGCCGCCACGGGGGCCGGCGCCGATGCGCCGACAGCGGGCGCAACGGGCGTCTTGATGGCCGGCGCGGCAGGCGGCGTACGCAGCCACAGCCGCTCCATGCCGAGCTCGCGCAGCCAGATGCGCTGCAACGGGTTGATGCGGGGCGGCGCAGGGCGCGCCGCGGCGTCCACCGGGTTCATGCTTGGGCTCCGTCGGCGTGGCCAAAGCGCTTTTGCATGACGATGGCATCCTCGCGGCCGCCCTTGTCAGCCGGGTAATAACCACGGCGCACACCGATCTGCAGGTAGCCGTGGCCCTTATAGAAACTGATGGCCGAGGCGTTGGACGGCCGCACTTCCAGCAACAGCCCTTCCAGCCCCCGTTCGCGCGCCTGCTGTTCACACCAATCGAGCAGCACGCCGCCGAGCCCCTGGCGGTGCAGGTCCCGCGCCACCGCAATCACCAGCAGGTGCGCCACGTCGGGCGCATACATCAGCACGCAGAATCCGGCCAGTTTGCCCTCGCGCCGCAACGTCCAGGCGCCGTAGCCCGACGCCAGGGCGTCAGCGAAATTGCCGCGCGTCCAGGGAAACGCCTGAACTTGCGCCTCCAGCGCCACGACTTCCTCCAGGTCCGCCTGCGTCATGGGCTGCGGCACCGGCGTGGCGAGCGATGGCTGGGCTTTGGGATTGCCGCCCTCGCCACGCAGGCGCTCGGCGGTGGTGAACGCCACCTTGTCCCGCACATACAGGGGCGCGGCCAGCTCGGGCGCCAGGGTTTCGCCCCGCAGCCAGCCCTGGCGGGCAAGGCGCGCCACGCTGGCTGCCTGCGGCCGCTGGGCATCGACGGCACGGCGCCATTCGGCGGGCGCCGCCATATCGGCGGCGTACGCGTCCCAGGCATCGCCTGCCAGCAGCGGCGCGATCGGCTGCCCGGCCCGCGCCGACCAGATCGGCAAATGGTGCGCCGTCCAGGGCACGACCTCGGCGGCGGCGATCAGCATCGGCGCCTGCAGGGTTTCCCAGACGGATTCATCACCCGCCGCAGCGCTGCGGCGGTAGACTGCGAGATAGACCTCGTTCATGCGGGCGTCCAGCGCCACGACCACGGCCTCACCAGGGGTGCCATCGACGTCCGCGGCCACGGCCTGGTGCGAAACAATAGGCAACACCGGGATGCCCAGCCCCAACGCCATTCCCTGGGCGACGCCGCAGGCCACGCGCAGGCCGGTGAAGCCGCCGGGCCCCTGCCCGAACGCCACGGCGTGCAGCCCCGATGCGGCGATGCCGGCCTCGGCAAGCAGCGCATCGGCCATAGGCAGTAGGCGCTCGGCGTGTTCCTGGGAACCTTCGTGTTCGCGGACGCTGATCTCCAGGCGGCCGTCGACCGCCCGCAAAAGGGCCACGCCACATCGTGACGACGAAGTTTCCAGTGCCAGCAGGTTTAGTTCCATAGATGCAGATTGTACGAAATAAGGCGCTGTTACCCCCGGGTGTAAGGGGGATTTCAACCAGGGATCGCAATGTGTAATATCTTGTGAACGCCCTCTAGCCCCCGGTTCTTGTCACTGTTACATTTCCGGCCATGAATACGCAAAACACCACCCCCACCCGAAAAATCCTCGTCGTTGACGACGATCCGCGCTTGCGCGATCTGCTGCGCCGGTACTTGTCCGAACAGGGATTCAACGTTTTCGTCGCCGAAGACGCCAAAGAGATGGGCAAACTCTGGCAACGTGAGCACTTCGACCTGCTCGTGCTGGACCTGATGCTGCCCGGGGAGGATGGCCTGTCCATCTGTCGCCGGCTGCGCGGTGGTCACGACAACACCCCCATCATCATGCTGACGGCCAAGGCGGAAGAAATCGACCGCATCGTCGGCCTGGAGATGGGCGCGGACGACTACCTGTCCAAACCCTTCAACCCCCGCGAACTGCTGGCCCGGATCAATGCGATTCTGCGCCGCCGCGGCACCGAAGAACATCCCGGCGCCCCCAGCCAGGAAAACGAATCCATCGCCTTCGGCCCCTACGTGCTGAATCTGTCCACCCGCACGCTCACGCGCAACGGCGAACAGGTGCCCATCACCACGGGTGAATTCTCGGTGCTCAAGGTCTTTGCGCGCCATCCGAAGATTCCCCTGTCGCGCGACAAGCTCATGGAACTGGCTCGCGGCCGCGAATACGAAGCCTTCGATCGCAGCCTGGACGTCCAGATCTCGCGTCTGCGCAAACTGATCGAGCCAAACCCGTCCAAGCCCGTATTCATCCAGACCGTTTGGGGTCTAGGATACGTGTTCGTCCCGGACGGTGGTAGCTGATCGGCTGGCCCGCCCCGGGCAGGAGCGCAGCGTCGTGCCGCGCCTGCGCAGAACATTCAGGAACCTGACATCACGTTTGCGGCTGGGCTTGTTCGGCCGCACGTTCCTTTTGCTCGCCGCGCTGATGCTCGTCAGCCTGGGCGCGTGGCTTCAAGTATTTTTCAGCATGGAGCTGGGACCGCGCGCCAATCAAATGGCGCAGCGGGTGATCACGGCCGTCAATATCACGCGCACCGCGCTGATCTATTCCCATAACGGCGAACGCAGCAAGCTCCTGCTCGACCTGGCCACCAACGAAGGCATTCAGGTCTATCCGCGCGAGGTCACCGACTTCGCCGAAGCCCTCCCCGACGACGACTACTGGCAGCGCGTGGCCCAGCACATCCGCACGCGCTTCGGCCCGGAAACGCAGATTGCCTGGGGCGTGAACCAGGTACCCGGCTTCTGGGTCAGTTTCCAGATCGAAAAGGACCTGTACTGGCTGGTATTCGAGCGCGAGCAGATTGGCCTGACAGGCGGCATTGAATGGCTGGGATGGGGCGCCACCGCGCTATTGCTGTCTCTGGTCGGCGCCGCGGTCAGTGTGGGATTCGTCAACCGGCCGCTCTCCCGTCTGGCGCGTGCGGCCCAGGTGCTGTCGCGTGGTGAAACACCCGCGCCGCTGCCCGAGCAGGGCCCGCTCGAGATCCGCGACCTGAATGCGTCGTTCAATCGCATGGCCAAGGATTTGCGGCAGGCCGAGGCCGATCGCGAACTCATGCTGGCCGGGATCTCGCACGATCTGCGCACCCCGCTTGCGCGCATGCGGCTGGAAATCGAACTGAGCGGCGTGTCCGAGGACGCGCGGCAGGCCATCGACGAAGACCTCGGCCAGATCGACCACAGCATCGGCCAGCTCATGGAATACGCGCGCCCGGCGGGCACGCTGCCGCAACTGGCCACCGACATTTCCGCCGTGCTTGCCGAACTGTATGAACGCGAGCGCAGCCATACCGCCTCGCTCGGCGGCGAACTGGAAGCCTCGCTCGAACCTGGCCTGCGCGCCCGCATCACCGCGCTGGACTTGAAGCGCATCGTCAGCAACCTGATCGAAAATGCGCGCCGCTATGGCCGCTCGCCCGACGATGGGATGGCGCACCTGAACATGACGCTGCAGGCCGAAGGCAGCATGATCGTCATCGAAGTGTCCGACCGCGGCCCCGGCATCGCGCCCGAAGACGTGGACCGCCTGCTGCGCCCGTTCTCGCGCGGCGAGGCCGCCCGCACCGGCGTCAGCGGCGCAGGCCTGGGTCTGGCCATCGTCGAGCGCCTGCTCAAGCACGTCGGCGGGTCGCTGCGCATGCTGCCGCGCGAGGGCGGCGGACTCACCGCACGGATAGAGCTGCCCAAAGCCAAGTTTAGGAATTATCAATTAGACAACGATAATCCATAGCGTAAAATTTGGGGTTTGAGGCGCTGCCTTATCTCCACCCAACAACTACGGGAGTAAACATGAAAACTGTTGGCGACAAACTCGAACCCTTCAAGGTCACCGGCGTCAAGCCCGGCTTCAACCAACACGAAGAAAACGGCGTGTCGGCGTTCGAAGACATCACCGAAAGCTCGTTCCCCGGCAAGTGGAAGGTGATCTACTTCTACCCGAAAGACTTCACGTTTGTGTGCCCGACCGAAATCGTCGGCTTCAACAAGCTGGCCAAGGATTTCGAAGACCGCGACGCCGTCCTGCTGGGCGGTTCGACCGACAACGAATTCGTCAAGCTGGCCTGGCGCCGTGAGCACCCGGACCTGAACAAGCTGGGTCACTACCAATTCGGCGACACCACCGGCGCCCTGATCGACCAACTGGGCGTGCGTGAAAAGGGTGCTGGCGTTGCCCTGCGCGCCACGTTCATCGTCGACCCGGACAACACGATCCAGCACGTTTCGGTGAACAACCTGAACGTCGGCCGTAACCCGGAAGAAGTGCTGCGTCTGCTCGACGGTCTGCAAACCGACGAACTGTGCCCGTGCAACCGTACGGTTGGCGGCGCCACGCTGTAATTTCCAGCCCGGTCCGGGGCCTGTCCGCAGGCCCTGCGCCGGGCATTAATTGCGCTAGATTATAGGTAAAAACTATGGAATTTCTTACGACCATTAAGGAACAGCTGCCGGATTGGGCCAAGGACATCCGCCTGAATCTGGACGCCGTGATTGCCCGCTCGACGCTGGCTCCCGAAGACGCCGTGGGCGCCGCCCTGTCCGCCGCGTACGCCGCGCGCAGCCCGGTGCTGGTCGAGGCCTTCAAGAGCGGCCTGTCGGAAGGCGACGCCAATGCCGCGCTGACCGCCTCCGCCCTCATGGGCATGAACAACACCTGGTATCCCTACGTGGAGATGACCGGCGACGCCCAGTTGAAGAGCCTGCCGGCCCAGTTGCGCATGAACGCCTACGCCACCCACGGCGGCGTGGAAAAGAAGCGCTTCGAGCTCTTCGCCCTGGTGGCTTCCATCATCGGCAAGTGCCATTTCTGCGTGGCTTCGCACTATGAGAACCTGAAGAACGACGGCCTGTCGACCGAACAGCTGCGCGACGCCGGCCGGATTGCCGCCGTCGTCAACGCCGCCGCGCTGGCGCTGGCCGCCCAAGGCAAGTAAGCGCCCCTCGCTGGCAAAAAAAAGCCCGCCTGCATGATGCAGGCGGGCTTTTCCTTTTGGCTGTCGTGTAGCGCGCTATTTGCCGGCGGCGGGCTTGACCGGCGCGGTCGGCAGGCCGTTGGCGGTCCACGCCTCCATGCCGCCCCGATACCAGTAGGCGCGCCAACCCAGGGTCCCCGCGCGCAGCGCCGCGTTGTAGGAGGATCGGTCGTTCATGCCCGCGCCCATGAACACGATGGGCGTGTCGCGCCGGTCTCCGGTGTTCTTCTTCAGCCAGGCGTCCAGCGCGCCTTGCAGGTGGTCCGCGACGCTGCCGTCCGACCCGGCGTCGGACAGCGGATAGGCGATGGGCAGCGTCTCCCGTAGCCCGCTGGTGTCGATGATGAGAATGTTCTTATCGTTGTTGATCAACCGCACCAGCTCCGGCGTCGTGATGATGTCGGCGCGCGTGTGCTTGTTGGGCGTTGGCCCCCGATACGGCGACGAGAACAGCAGGTTCGTCGGCGGCACGCCGTAGTCCTTCAGCTCGTCGAAGGCGCCGGCGGGCAGCGCCGGCATGCCCTGCCCCGCCGCGGGCGGTTGCCGCGGCGCAGTCGGCGCGCCGCCATCCTTGGCGACGACCTCGCCGCCCACCGTGCCCATCTCAATGTCCGAAACCATCACCGCGATGTTCTCGATGAGGTCATAGCACATCGTGATCGACCCCTCGCGCGGGTTGTACCAGGCGTTCAACTGGCCGCAATCCTTGAACACCACGTTCACCGGCCTCGGCAGCACGTAGGTCTGGCCGAGCAGCTTGATGTTGTTGGTGATGGCCTCGGACAGGTTGTTCGCGAACAGGTTGCCGATCTTGCGCTTGGATGGCTCGAACACCACGTTGACCGGCGCGCCGGGCGCGTTGGCCGGCTGCAGGCCGTCGGGCGTCCAGGCGCCGACCCGCGTGTGCGGTGCCAGCAGCCGGCGCCACGCGCGGTTCTGCTTGTTGAATTCGTCCGTGCACCGCGCTTTGGTCCGGTCCTCGAAGCCAACGTGCTTGGCCACCGGTTCGAACACCGCGGGATTGCCGCCGTACATGATGCACAGCATGTTGCGAAAGCGCTTCAAGTCGCCCGTGTGCTCGTCCTGCCAGGCCGAATTTGCCGAGGCGCCGCGCTTTTCCGCCAGCTTGCCGCTGTAGTACCACTGCAGCGCGGCATAGGTCGCGGCCTCGCGGGCCATGGTGTTCAGGTCCTCGTCCTTGGTCGGATACATGGTGGGCTCGACGATCTGCAACGCCGAGTACATGTCGACCGCGTCTTCCTCGGCGCCCGTCGCCGGCAACTCCAGCTCGCCGATCAGCGCGTGGCCAAACTCGTGCAGGAAGATGCTGCGCATGATCCCGACGTAGACCCCGACGATGCGCAACGTATCGCCGCCAAATCGCGGATAGGGGCCCGCGCCCGGCAAGCCGGGGGCGTTGTTGGCGGGCGTGCGGGTGGCGGGCGTGTTGTTGGCTGTCGTGTTATTGGCGGGCGCGGGAGGCGGCGCCGCCGACGGCACGCGCGGCGCACCCGCCCCCGCGCCGCCTTGCGCGCCGGACCCGGCGGGCTTGGCAGCCACGTCCGACACGATCATGAAATCGGCAATGCCGAACGTGCCTTCGTCGTACGCCATGATGCCGATCTCGCTGCCCAGCGCGGGCTCGTTCTCGATATCGGCAATTTTCTGGCCATTGACCAGGAAACGCGCGGCGCCGGGCACTTCCACCACTCTGATGCGGTCGGTGCCGTCCAGCTTGGCCACGTTGGGCACGGAGGCGATGTCGCGGCGCGTCTGGCCCTCCAGACAGAACAGCATCGTGTTGCGGTCCGCCCGGATCTCCAGGAGGCACAGGCTCTTGCGCGCGTTGTTGTTCAGCGCAATGCCGATGGACGCCTTGGGACTCTTCGAGTTGACCATCACGTTGACATCGGTGATGCGGCCCGTCTCGGGCGCGGGCCCCGGATTGATGTAGAACGTCTGCTCGCCGCCGGGCACATCGCTATTGCGCAACGTGAACCAGCCGTCCTGCTCTCCGACGTGCCAGCCCTGCAAAAGCTGCTGTTTGACGGTGCCTGCCAGTGGGCCGAGCTGCTTCTCATACGCCGCGTGCGCGGTGGTAGCAAAAGCGGCCAGCACGAAAAATAGCCCCGCGCCACGGAATCGCATCTGAATGTCCCTGATTAGTCAGATTTCAAGTCGCGCAGCGTATGTCAGATCAAACCGGTCCGCTTATTCATTTGTTAAAGATGTATTCCAACGTAAAAGCCGCCCGGGCTGGCGGCACGGACGGCTTTCGATTTGGGGGCAGGCGTGGCGTTCGCGCCACGGAACCGGTGGCGCGTCAGGAATCCGCGCGCGCCAGCAGCGCGACCACCGTCGCCGCGATGCCTTCCTTGCGGCCCAGAAAGCCCAGCCCTTCGTTGGTCTTGGCCTTGATGTTGACTTCGGTCTCTGCCAGCCCCGTATCGGCGGCAATGTTCCTCACCATGGCCGGCGCGTGCGGGCCGATCTTGGGCGCCTGCGCATGCAGCGTGGCGTCGATATTGACCGGCGCCCAGCCCGCCTGGCGCACGCGCGCCATGGCTTCGCGCAGCAGGACGCGGCTGTCGGCCCCCTTGAAGGCCGGATCGGTGTCGGGAAAGTGCCGGCCGATGTCGCCCAGCCCCGCCGCGCCCAGCAGCGCGTCGGTGATCGCGTGCAGCAGCACGTCCGCATCGGAATGCCCCAAAAGGCCGTGCGTATGCGGAATCGTGACCCCGCCGATGATCAGCGGCCGGCCTTCGACCAGCGCGTGCACGTCAAAGCCCTGCCCGACGCGAAAAGGAATGCTCATAGCCATTTTTCCATCAGTTCAAAATCGTCCGGCCAAGTCACCTTGAAATTGCGCATCGACCCCGTGACCAGCAGCGGCGCATAGCCGGCGGCCTCGATGGCCGAGGCCTCGTCGGTGACGATGACGCCATTCACGGATGCCGCGGTCAGCGCATCGCGCAGCACGCCTGCCCGGAACATCTGCGGGGTCTGCGCCAGCCACAGGCCATTGCGGTCCAGTGTGCGCTCGACCCGCTGGTGCCCGCCCTTGACCGTGTCGGCCACCGGCAGGGCCAGCAAACCGCCCACCGGATCGGCCAGGCAGGCATCGATCAGCCGCGACAGCGCCTCGGCAGGCAAGCCGGGGCGAGCCGCGTCGTGTACCAGCACCCAGGTGTCGTCAGCGACCTCGCTGTCGGCAAGCGCGCCGGCGACCGTATCGGCGCGCGTCGCGCCGCCGCAGGCACGCCAGACAGTGCGCGGCAGGCCAGCAAGCGCGGCATTGACCCAGCCGTCGCCCGGGCTGACCGCCACCCGAACCTCGGACACGCGCGCGTCGGCCAGCAACGCGCTGACCGCATGCCGCAGCATGGGCTGTCCGGCCAATGGACGGTATTGCTTCGGAACGGCCTCGTGTCCGGGCCGGCTGGCGCGGGCGCCGACACCGGCGGCGGGCACGATTGCGATGATTGCGTCAGACATGGTGCGGAGATTTTATAATCGTTCGCTTGATGTCCGCTTCCAGCCTGATGCCCGCCCCTTCCTCCTCCGCCACGGCCGCCCCTCCCGTCCCCGCCACGGTTCCCACCCTGTCCGCGCTGAAGCCCGGCACGCGCTACGCGCAGCCCAGGCCGCCGGGTTCCGGCGACGCCTGGCTGCTGGCGGATCTGGCCCGCCAGGCCGGCGGCCCGCTGGTCATCCTGACGGCCGAGCCCCTGGAAGCGCAGCGCCTGGCCGAGGAAATCCAGCTGTTCGCGCCCGGTCTGCGCGTGCGGCAGCTGCCCGACTGGGAAACGCTGCCCTACGACGCGTTCTCGCCGCACCAGGACCTGATTTCGGAGCGCCTGCACACGCTGCATTCGCTGATGATGAAGACGGTGGACGTGCTGACCGTGCCCATCACCACGGCGCTGTACCGGCTGGCGCCGCCCTCGTTCCTGGCCGCTTACACGTTCTCGTTCAAGCAGAAGGACCGCCTGAACGAAGCGGCGCTGCGCGCGCAGCTCACGCTGGCCAATTACAACCACGTCACCCAGGTGACCGCGCCCGGCGAATTCTGCCTGCGCGGCGGCCTGATCGACCTGTTCCCGATGGGCTCGGTGGTGCCGTACCGCCTGGACCTGTTCGACGACGAAATCGAGACCATCCGCAGTTTCGACGTGGACACCCAGCGCAGCCTGTACCCCGTGCGCGAGGTCCAGCTGCTGCCAGGCCGCGAATTCCCGATGGACGAGGACGCGCGCAACCGGTTCCGCGCGCGCTTTCGGGAAATTTTCGAAGGCGATCCCTCGCGCGCCCTGCCCTACAAGGACATCGGCAACGGCATCCCCTTTGCCGGCGTCGAGTACTACCTGCCGCTGTTCTTCGAAGAGACCGCCACGCTGTTCGACTACGTGGCCGAAGGCACGGTCATGGTCACGGTCGGCGACATCGACGACGCGATCCAGCGCTTCAACCAGGACACGGCCAGCCGCTACGGCTTCTTGAAGAGCGATCGCGAGCGTCCCGTGCTGCCGCCCTCGGCTTTGTTCCTGGATAACGAATCGCTGTATGGCCGGCTGAAGGCCTTTCGCCGCCTGTCGCTGACTGCCGGCCAGCCGCACCCCGACTTCCGGGCCGCGCCCGATGTCAGCGTGGCGCGCCGCGCCGAGGATCCGATCGCCAAGCTGCGCACGCTGGTGCAGACGGGCCAGACCCGCGTGCTGCTGTGCGCCGATTCCGCGGGGCGCCGCGAAACCTTGGTGCAGATGCTGCACGAGTTCGGCGTCACGCCTGACGCGCAGCCCGAGACCATCGAGGCCTTCCTGGCGTCGGACGCGCATTTCGGCATCGTCGCCTCGCCGCTGGGCGTGGGCTTCCAGCTGCCGGACGCGAACCTCGCCTTCCTGACCGAAAACGACCTCTACCCCGGATTGGCAACGCCGGGACGTCGCGGCAAGCGCGACCAGGAGCGCGCCAGCAACGTCGAAGCCATGGTGCGCGACCTGTCCGAGCTGCGCGAGGGCGATCCCGTCGTCCACGCCCAGCACGGCATCGGGCGCTACCACGGCCTGGTCAACATGGACATGGGCGAAGGCGAGATGGAGTTTCTTCATCTTGAGTACGCCAACGGCAGCACGCTGTACGTGCCGGTGTCGCAGCTGCACGTGATCGCCCGCTACAGCGGCGCGGATCCGGAAGCCGCGCCGCTGCACCAGCTGGGCTCGGGGCAATGGGACAAGGCCCGCCGCAAGGCAGCCAAGCAGGTGCGCGACACCGCCGCGGAACTGCTGGCGCTGTATGCGCAGCGCGCCGCGCGCGAAGGCTTTGCGTTCAACCTGCCGCTGAACGACTACGAGGCCTTTGCCGAGGGCTTCGGCTTCGAAGAGACGGCAGACCAGGCCGCCGCGATCCAGGCCGTCATCAGCGACATGACCTCGGGCCGCCCGATGGACCGCCTGGTCTGTGGCGACGTCGGCTTCGGCAAGACGGAAGTCGCGCTGCGCGCCGCCTTCCTGGCCGTCGCCAATGGCAAGCAGGTGGCGCTCTTGTGCCCCACCACCCTGCTCGCCGAGCAACACGCCCAGACCTTCACCGACCGATTCGCCGACTGGCCCGTACGCGTGGTGGAACTGTCGCGCTTCCGCTCGGCCAAGGAAGTGTCGGCCGCCATCGAAGGCATCAACGACGGCCGGGTCGACATCGTCATCGGCACGCACAAGATTCTGTCGAAAGATGTGAAGTTCAAGCGGCTGGGTCTGGTCATCATCGACGAGGAGCACCGTTTCGGCGTGCGCCAGAAGGAAGCGCTCAAGTCGCTGCGGGCCGAGGTCGACGTCCTGACGCTCACCGCCACGCCCATTCCCCGCACGCTCGGCATGTCGCTGGAAGGCATCCGCGACTTCTCCGTCATTGCGACGGCGCCGCAGAAGCGCCTGGCCATCAAGACCTTCGTGCGGCGCGAAGATGGCAGCACGCTGCGCGAGGCCCTGCTGCGCGAACTCAAGCGCGGCGGCCAGTGCTACTTCCTGCACAACGAGGTCGAGACCATCCACAACCGCCGGGCGCGCCTGGAAGAACTGGTGCCCGAAGCCCGGATCGCCGTCGCACACGGCCAGATGCCCGAGCGCGAACTCGAACAGGTGATGAAGGGCTTCTACCAGCAGCGCTACAACGTGCTGCTGTGCACCACCATCATCGAAACCGGCATCGACGTGCCCAGCGCCAACACCATCGTGATCCATCGCGCCGACCGCTTCGGCCTGGCGCAGCTTCACCAGTTGCGCGGACGCGTCGGGCGCTCGCACCATCAGGCCTACGCCTACCTGCTGACGCCGGGCGAGGACGCCATCACCAGCAACGCCAAGAAGCGGCTGGAAGCCATCCAGGCCATGGAAGAGCTCGGCTCGGGCTTTTACCTGGCGATGCACGACCTCGAAATCCGGGGCACCGGCGAAGTGCTGGGCGACTCGCAGTCGGGCAACATCCAGGAAGTGGGCTTCTCGATGTACAACGAGATGCTCAACGAGGCCGTGCGCGCACTGCGCGCTGGCGAAGAGCCCGACCTGGACGCGCCCTTCAACCTGGCGTGCGAGGTCAACCTGCACGCCCCGGCGCTGCTGCCTTCCGATTATTGCGCCGACGTGCATGCGCGCCTGGCCATCTACAAGCGGCTGGCGCACGCCGCCGACGAAGACGACCTGATCCACATCCAGGAAGAACTGATCGACCGCTTCGGCAAGCTGCCGGAAGCGGCCCAGACCCTGCTGGCCACGCACCGCCTGCGCCTTGCGGCCCAGCCGCTGGGCATCGTCAAGATCGACGCCAGCGAAGCGCAGGCCCTGATCCAGTTCGGCCCCAAGACCTCGGTCGATCCGGCCCGCATCATTGACCTCGTCCAGCGGCAGCGGCACATCAAGCTGGCCGGACAGGACAAATTGCGCGCCGAGATCAAGGCCCCCCTCATTCCCGCCAGGGCCGACGCCGTGCGCGCCGTCCTGCGTGCGCTCAAGTAACCCCGACTCTCCTTCCCATCCGCCATGACTACCCACAATCTCGTCGTTCAATCCCCCGGCCTCGCCATCGAACATGCGGAGCAGCTTGCCGCGCTGGCCCAGGCCCAGGGCGTGGCGCGCATCAGCAACACCGCGGCGCGCCTGCTCGACGTACAGCACGACGACGAGACGCGCGCGGTGGTTTGCGCCTTCGCCGAGGCGCGCGGCGTGGACGCCGCCTTCGTGCCTGCCGGACTGAAGCTTGCGCACTGCAAGGTCCTGGCCATGGACATGGACTCGACCCTGATCAACATCGAATGCATCGACGAGATCGCGGGCGTGGTCGGCGTGAAAGACAAGGTGTCCGAGATCACCGAGGCCGCCATGCGCGGCGAGATCAAGGATTTCGCCGAAAGCCTGCGCCGGCGGGTCGCGCTGCTGAAAGGCGCGCCGGCTGGCGCGCTGGACCAGGTCTACGAGGAAAAGCTGCGCCTGAACCCGGGCGCCGAACGCCTGATCTCCACGGCCCAGGCCGCCGGCATCAAGGTGCTGCTGGTGTCGGGCGGTTTCACCTTCTTCACGGAACGCCTGCGCGCCCGCCTGAACCTGGACAGCGCCCACGCCAACACGCTGGAAATCGAAGACGGCGTACTAACCGGACGCGTGCTTGGCGACATCCTGGACGCCGACGCCAAGGCCGCCCACCTGCGCGACTTCGCGCGCACGCACGGCGCCTCGACGGATCAGATCATCGCAATGGGCGACGGCGCCAACGACCTGAAGATGCTGGCCAACGCCGGCTTTCCGGTGGCCTACCACGCCAAACCGCTGGTGCGTCAGCAGACGCGCTACGCGCTGAACGTCTCGGGAATGGACGGCGTGTTGAACTGGTTCGAGAGCTGATCCTGCCTCAAAGGTCTCCTCAAAGGTGTCTGACACCCTGGGGAGATGACCGTCAGCCTGCGGCAGCGTCCCAACGGGTGTCAGACACCGTGCTCACACCGCGCTGCAACGCACGCCAGCCACCGCCCAAACGCAAAAGCCACCTCAGCAACGAGGTGGCTTTTTTCATGCAGGCAGGCGCCGCTGTCGCGGCGCCCCGCCATCAGTACCGCACGCGCAGGGACAGCAGCGCCGCCCGGCCCGTGCCCAGCGCCGCGTAGTGCGCGGCGTAGGCCTTGGTGTAGTACGTTTCGTCGAAGATGTTCAGCACGTTCAACTGCGCCGAGAAGTGCTCGTTGAACTCATAGCCGGCCATCGCGTCGAAGCGCCAGTACGACGGCACCCAGCGCGCCTTGGGCGTGCCGTCGGCGTTCTTCGTGGCGTCCGAGTTGCCGTACACCTTGTCAACGTAGTACGCGCCGCCGCCGACCGTCAGCTTGGGCAGGACCTTGTAGGTCGTCCACAGGCTGAAGGCGTTGCGCGGCGTGTTGGGCAGGTCCTGGCCGACGGCGCCGCTGTTGTAGGCGCCCTTGGTCATTTCGCTGTCCATGAAGGTGTAGCCGCCGAACACATTCCACTTCGGCGTGATGGCGCCCGAGAATCCCAGCTCGATGCCGCGCACCTTGGCTTCGCCCACTTGCGCCACTTCGGTCGCCGACACCGCCACGCTGGTGTTCTTGCGGATGTCCTGGAACGCCGCGGCCGACAGCGTCAGCTTGTCATCGAACACCTGCCACTTCGTGCCCAGCTCCACCGTGCGGCTCTTTTCCGGTTCCAGCGAAGACGTCGACAGCGAGGTCGCATCGCTGATCGCTCCGCCAGCAATGGCGGACGGCGTCGACGAGGTGCCGTAGGTCGCGTAGATCGTGCCGTTGGGCACGGGCTTGTACGCCAGGCCGACCTGGTAGTTAAAGAGGTTGTCCTCACGGCTCGTGCTGTAGAACGCGGGGGTGCTGGACGGATCGTTGCGGCCGCGCGCGATGTTGCTGCCGCTGGTGCGGTAGTTGTCCCACCGTGCGCCCAGGCTGGCTTGCCACTGTTCATTGAACTTGATGGTGTCAAAGCCGTAGAGGGCCAGCGTGTCCGTGTTGTAGACGGCAGGGTTGTTGTTGCGGGTCAGCTTGCCGGTGTAGTCGTCGTGGGGATTCGGATCCCACAGCGACGTGCACAGCGCCGGGTTCGACAGGTCCGTGGCGCTGACCTTGCAGTTCATCGGGCCCCGGGCGATCGTCTGGGTGTAGCTGTCCTTGTCCTGCTTGATGTTGCTGTACTCGAAGCCCAGGTCGAACGAGTGCTTCAGGCTGCCGGTCTCGAATTCGCCCGTCAGGTCCGTCTGGTTGGCGAACGTCTTGGTGACGTAGTAGCCCGACTTGAGCGCGCGATACACCAGCCCGTTCGGGATGTTGCCCTTGCTGTCGTCGGGATTGGTCGCCGCGAAATCGGTCGTGCCGCGGCCATAGCGCGTTACGTTGCGCAGTTGTAGCTTGTCCGAGAAGTCGTGCTGGAAGTCCACGGTAGCGACATCATCGCGGGTCTTCATGAAATCGCGGCCGGTCAGGCCATAGAACGACTTGCGGCCCACGCCCATGGTCTCCGTCACCGGCTGACCCGACTTCGGGTCATACGGAATGGAGTAATCGGGCATGCTGTCGTCCTGGTAGTGGTAGTAGCTCAGCGTGATGCGCGTCGGCGTGCCCACGCCCAGCATCAGCGACGGCGCCACGCCCCAGCGCTCGAAGTCCACTGCGTCATCGCGGCCCGGCGTGTCGCCCTTGTTGCCCATCACATTCAGGCGGAAGGCCGCCTTCTCGCCCAACCGCCAGTTGCTGTCGATCGTGGCGCGGTAGTTGTTGTCCGTGCCGATCTGCGCCGTGGCTTCGGTGAAGTCCGTGGCCTTTGGCGTCTTGCTGACCATGTTGATGCTGCCGCCCGCGCCGCCGCGGCCGGAGTACACCGAATCCGGTCCCTTGATGATCTCGACCTGCTCCAGATTGAAGGTATCGCGCACCTGCGTGCTGCTGTCGCGGATGCCGTCCAGGAAGATGCTGCCTGCCGAATTCTGGCCGCGAATGATGGGCAGGTCACCGCCCGGACGGCCGCCCTCACCCGCGCCGAAGGTGATCCCCGGCGAGTTGCGCAGCACGTCCTGCAGCGTGGATGCCGCCTGATCCTGGATCACCTGCTGCGGCACAACCTGCACCGTGCGCGGCGTGTCCAGCAACGGCGCCGTCATCTTGGGAGATTGCGCGGTCGACGTCTGGTACGCCGAGCTTTCGCCCTCCACGCGGACGGGCGACAACTGCGTCACGCCGCTGTCAGCGGACTGCGCTGCGGCATAGGGACTGACGAACAACGCAGGGGCGGCAATCGCAGCAGCCAGCGACGTGGCGAGCGTATTCAGCGAATACGAATCTTGGGGCTTCAATCCAGCTTCTCCAGAATGTAAATAGCAACGATTCTTGTTTTTTGTCGTTTGCGATTCTGAACCGTGACGCTGAATGAAACCTGAATGACAGGCTGTTGATGATCTAAAAGATGAAAAAACAACAGAGTTGATCTGCCGCAAATGCGAAACGGTCGGAGATTCGAATCGGGGGCAGATCAATGGTGGGATCCGGAAGCGTCACAAGCCCCTGCCGGCATGCGCAGGACAAAAAAAAAGCCCCGAAATCGGGGCGCTATTTTGTGCTGGGCAGGACTCAGACCCGAAGGCGAGGATGCCGCTTGAAGAGGTACCGGTACACGAATCCAGGATAGGCCAGCACCAGATACAGGCTGAGCGTGATGGCGTAGAACTCCCAGGTCTGGGCGAAGCGGTTGCCCAGCGTGGACTCGAACGCAAAGCCCAGCGCGCCAACGATGGCGTAGAACACCAGCACCTCGACCAGCCGCAACCAGAACGGCTTGACCGCCGCCGCCCCACCCTGCTTCCAGGGCAGCACGGCGAAGACGCGCTCGGTCAGGAAAGGAAGATTCGCGCTGACAAGCGCCAGCGCGATCAACAGCCACACCGCCAGCGTCTGGTTCATGGCTGTTATCCGTTCCTTAGAGGCTCAGCGACGAGCGGATGGCCTGCACGCACAGGGCCATCAGGCCACCCGGCAACAGACCCAGCACCAGGATCAAGGCGCCGTTGATCGACAGCACGCCGCGCTGGCCGGCCGTGGCCACCATCGGGGCGGCGTCGGCCGCCGGTTCGTCGAAGTAGACGACCTTGACCACGCGCAGGTAGTAGAACGCGCCGATCAGCGAGAACAGCACCGCGACCACCGCCAGCGTCACGTGGCCGGCGGAAACCAGCGCCTGCAGCACGGCCAGCTTGGCGTAGAAGCCCACCAGCGGCGGGATGCCGGCCAGCGAGAACATCAGGAGCAGCACGATGGCGGCATGCCACGGGCTGCGGCGGTTCAGGCCCTTCAGGTCGTCGATGTGCTCGCATTCAAAGCCCTGGCGCGACAGCAGCAGCACGATGCCGAAGCTGGCGAGCGTGGTCAGCACGTAGGTCAGCATGTAGAACAGCGAGGCGCCGTAGGCGGCCGACGACAGTTCCGGCTTGCCGGCCACCGACCCCGACATCAGGCCCAGGAGCACGAAGCCCATGTGCGAGATGGTCGAGTAAGCCAGCATGCGCTTGAAGTTGGTCTGGGCAATGGCGGTCAGGTTGCCGATGGCCAGCGAGAGCACCGCCAGGATCATCAGCATCGGCTGCCAGTCGGAGGCCAGGCCGTGCAGGCCGTCGACCAGCAGGCGCAGCGTGATCGCAAAAGCGGCCAGCTTGGGCGCGCCGCCCAGAATCAGCGTGACGGCGGTGGGCGAACCCTGGTAGACGTCCGGCACCCACATGTGGAACGGAACGGCGCCCAGCTTGAACGCAAGGCCCGACACCAGGAACACGACGCCGAACACCAGCGCCATCTTCTCGGCCTTGCCGGCGGCGATGACGTTGGACACTTCGGTCAGGTCAAGGTGACCCGTCGCGCCATAGATCATGGACATGCCGTACAGCAGGAAGCCCGAGGCCAGCGCGCCCAGCACGAAGTACTTCATGGCGGCTTCGGTGGCCACGACGTTGTCGCGGCGCAGGGCGATCAGCGCGTACAGCGCCAGCGACATCAGCTCCAGACCCAGGTAGATGGAGATCAGGTTCCCGGAGGAGATCATGACCATCTGGCCCAGCAGGGCAAACAGCGTCAGCACGTAGAGTTCGCCGCCGCGCACCATGTCGCGAACCTGCGCATACACGCGGCCGTAGATCAGCGTGACGCCGACGGCAAGGTACGAAGCGATCTTCAGCAGGTGCGACAGCTCGTCCGTGACGTACAGGCCGTTGAACGTCGAGCCAGCCACGCCGTTCTTCCACTGCACGGCCGACACGACGGTCAGCACGCCCAGGGCAAGCATGGTCAGCAGAAACGTCGGCTTGCGCTCGGGGTGATTGCTGACCGCGTCGATGAGCAGGATAGCCAGGCCGAAAATCAGCAGAAGGATTTCCGGTGTCGCCAAGGCGAAATCGATTTGGGATTGCATCATTGTCTTGTCTTACAGTTTCGAGACGGCAACGTGTTGCAGCAGGGCCTCGACCGACACGTGCATGACGTCGGTAAAGGGCTTGGGATAGATCCCCATGTACAACACGGCGATCGCCATCACGCCAAGAATCACGAATTCGCGGCGGTTGATATCGGTCAGCTCGCGCACGTGGTCGTTGGCGACATCGCCCAGGACGACGCGCTTGACCATCCACAGCGAATACGCCGCGCCCAGGATCAGGGCAGTAGCTGCCAGCAGGCCGATCCAGAAGTTGTGCTCGACAGCGCCCATGATCACCATGAATTCGCCGACGAAGCCGCTGGTGGCCGGCAGGCCGCTGTTGGCCATCGAGAACAGGATGAAGAACGTGGCAAAGCGCGGCATCACGTTGACCACGCCGCCGTAGTCGGCGATGCGGCGCGAGTGCATGCGGTCATAGAGCACGCCAATACACATGAACATGGCGCCCGACACGAAGCCGTGCGAGATCATCTGCACGATGGCGCCTTCGACGCCGGCCGTGTTGAAGATGAAAAAGCCCAGCGTGACAAAGCCCATGTGAGCGACCGACGAATAGGCCACCAGCTTCTTCATGTCGTCCTGCACGATCGCGACCAGACCGATGTAGATCACGGCAATCAGCGACAGCGTGATCATCAGGCCGGCCAGGCTGTGCGAGGCGTCAGGCGCGATCGGCAGCGAGAAGCGCAGGAAACCGTAGGCGCCCAGCTTCAGCATGATCGCGGCCAGCACGATGGAGCCACCCGTGGGCGCTTCCACGTGGGCATCCGGCAACCACGTGTGAACCGGCCACATCGGCACCTTGACCGCGAAAGCCGCGAGCAGCGCCACGAAGATCAGGATCTGCGGGGTGTAGCCCAGCTTGGTCTGCTGCCAGGTCAGGATGTCGAACGAACCGCCCGAGACATTCCAGAGGTAGACGAACGCGACCAGCGTCAGCAGCGAACCCATCAGGGTGTACAGGAAGAACTTGAACGCCGCATACACGCGGTTCGGTCCGCCCCAGACACCGATGATGATGTACATCGGGATCAGCGTGGCTTCGAAGAACACGTAGAACAGCATGCCGTCCAGCGCGCAGAACACGCCCACCATCAGACCCGACAGGATCAGGAAGGCGGCCATGTATTGCGCGACGCGGCTCGTGATGACTTCCCAGCCGGCCAACACCACGATGATGGTGATGAACGCGGTCAGGAGCACGAACCACATCGAGATGCCGTCGATGCCCAGGTGGTAATTGACGTTGAAGGCCTCGATCCAGGAGGTCTTCTCCACGAACTGCATGGCGGCCGTGGAGGAATCGAACCCGGTGTAGAGCGGAATCGTGACCAGGAAGCCGGCGATCGCGCCGACGAGCGACAGGCCGCGCGTCAGGCCGGGACGGTCGTCACGGCCCACCGCCAGCACCAGCAGGCCGAATACGATCGGGACAAAGATCGCAAGCGTGAGCCAGGGAAAAGTGTTGGATGCCATCTCGCTTGCCATCATTGGGGAATCAGCACAAAGAAAGTCACCAGCGCCATGACGCCGATGATCATTGCGAACGCGTAGTGATAGATGAAGCCGGACTGCAGGTGGCGGCTGACGGCTGCCACCCAGCCCACGACACGGGCGCTGCCGTTGATCAGGATGCCATCGATGATGCCGCGATCACCGGTCTGCCACAGGCCGCGGCCCAGGCAGCGCAGACCGCGCGCGATGACCTGCTCGTTGAACCAGTCGACGTAGTACTTGTTCTCGAGGATCTTGTTCACGCCCGACAGGTTGGCCTTGATGGCGGCCGGCACCTTGGGGTTGATCAGGTAGCAGTACCACGAGATGACGAAGCCAGCGACGACCAGCCAGAACGGCAGGGTCTGGAAGGCATGCAGGCCGTAGGCGACCCAGCCGTGCCATTCCTCGCTCAGCACGTGCATGGCGGGATGCTGCTGCGGCAGCACCTTGATGACGCCGTCGAAGAACTTGCCGAACACCATCGGGTCGACCGCCCAGGCGCCGACGAACACCGACGGAATGGCCAGCAGGATCAGCGGCAGCGTGACGACCCAGGGCGACTCGTGCGGCTTGCCGCCGTGGTGGCCATGGCCGTGGTCGTCATGGCCGTGATCGTCGTGACCGTGCGCGTCATGGCCGTGGCCGTGGTCGCTGGTGTCGAAGCGTTCCTTGCCATGGAAGACCAGGAAGTACACGCGGAACGAGTACAGCGACGTGACGAACACGCCGATCAGCACGGCATAGTAGGCAAAGCTAGCGCCCCAGACGTTGGCCTGGCCGGCGGCTTCGATGATGTTTTCCTTCGAGTAGAAACCCGAGAAGAACGGCGTGCCGACGAGCGCCAGCGTGCCCAGCAGGAAGGTGATCCAGGTGATGGGCATGTACTTGCGCAGGCCGCCCATGTTACGGATGTCCTGGTCGTGGTGCATGCCGATGATGACCGAACCCGCACCCAGGAACAGCAGCGCCTTGAAGAACGCGTGCGTCATCAGGTGGAAGATCGCGACCGAGTAGGCCGACGCACCGAGCGCGACAGTCATGTAGCCCAGCTGCGACAGCGTGGAATACGCAATGACCCGCTTGATGTCGTTCTGGATGATGCCCAGGATGCCCAGGAACAGCGCGCCGATGGCGCCGATCACGATGATGAACGACAGCGCGGTATCCGACAGTTCGAACAGCGGCGAGAAACGCGCGACCATGAAGATGCCGGCCGTCACCATGGTGGCGGCGTGGATCAGCGCGGAAATCGGGGTCGGGCCTTCCATCGAGTCGGGCAGCCAGGCGTGCAGCGGAACCTGGGCCGATTTGCCCATGGCGCCGATGAACAGGCAAATACATGCCACCGTCAGCAGCATCCAGTCGGAGCCCGGCAGCGTCATGCCGGCCAGCTTGTCGGCCTGCGCGAAGACTTCACCGTAGTGCATGGTGCCGGCGTAGGCGAACAGAAGGCCAATGCCCAGCACGAAACCGAAGTCGCCGACGCGGTTGATCAGGAACGCCTTCATGTTGGCGAAGATCGCCGTGGGGCGCGTGTACCAGAAACCGATCAGCAGGTAGGACACCAGGCCCACCGCTTCCCAGCCGAAGAACAGCTGCACCATGTTGTTCGACATCACCAGCATCAGCATGGAGAACGTGAACAGCGAGATGTACGAGAAGAAGCGCTGGTAGCCGGGATCGTCAGCCATGTAGCCGATGGTGTAGATGTGCACCATCAGGGACACGGAGGTCACCACGACCATCATCATGGCCGACAGCGGATCGATCAGGAAGCCGATTTCCAGCTTGGTCTGGCCGATCAGGCTCCAGGTGTAGACCGCGCCATCGAAGCGCAGGCCGTTCAGCACGTCGCCCAGCACCACCACCGAACCGATGGCGGAGATGAGCACGCCCAGGATGGTGATGACGTGCGAGGCGCGGCGGCCGATGGGACGGCCCAGGAACCCGGTGCCGAAAAGGCCCGCGAGAATTGCTCCGGCCAGCGGCGCCAGCGCGATGAGCAGGTAGAGATTGGGTGAGCTAGACATTTTCTTCCAATACCCCGTCAGCCCTTCAGGCGATCGAGTTCGTCAACGTTGATCGTGTTCAGGTTGCGGAACAGCAGCACCAGGATGGCCAGGCCGATCGCCGCTTCGGCGGCGGCCACGGTCAGGATGAAGAACACGAACACCTGGCCGGCGGTGTCGCCGAACCAGCTGGAGAACGCCACGAAGTTCATGTTGACGGCCAGGAGCACGAGCTCGATGGACATCAGGAGAATGATCAGGTTGCGGCGGTTCAGGAAGATGCCGAAGATCCCGATGGCGAACAGGATTGCGCCAAGGATCAGATAGTGGGCCAGCGTCAGCGTCATTGTTTTTCTCCTTGGGGCGCGGCACCGTTCGACGCGTCACGCTTGGCCTGGGCGCGCTCGCTCTGGGCGGGCATGCTCACCATGCGGAAGCGGTCCTTCGCACGCACGCGAACAGCGGCGACCGGGTCGTTGTACTTCACGTCGCGGCGGCGGCGCAGGGTCAGCGCGATTGCGGCAACCATGCCGACCAGCAGCAGCGCGGCGCCCACTTCAACGGCGTAGACATACTGCGTGTACATCGCCTCGCCCAGCGCGCGGGCGTTGTTGTAGTCGCTGGGCAGTTGCGCCTGCGGACCGGAGCCGTACCAGATGGTGCCCAGCACGAAGGACACTTCCAGCACCAGCACGAGACCGATGACCAGGCCGAGCGGCAGGTAGGTCTTCATGCCCTGGCGCAGGGTGTCCATGCGGATGTCGAGCATCATCACGACAAAGAGGAAGAGCACCATCACGGCGCCCACGTACACCAGCACCAGCAGCAGCGCGAGGAACTCGGCGCCCAGCAGCATCCAGAGCATGGCCGCGTTGGCAAACGCCAGGATCAGGTGCAGAACGGCGGTGACCGCGCTGCGCGCGGTGATCACGCGGAAGGCCGCGATCACCAGCACGGCGGCCAGTATGTAGAAAAGGACAGTGGTAAAAGTCATGGATCAGACCCTGGGCTTCAGCGGTAAGGCGCGTCTTCGGCCCGGCGGCGGGCGATGTCGGCTTCGTAGCGGTCGCCCACGGCGAGCAGCATGTCTTTGGTGAAATACAGGTCGCCGCGCTTTTCGCCGTGGTATTCGTGGATATGCGTTTCCACGATGGAGTCCACGGGGCAGCTTTCCTCACAGAAGCCGCAGAAGATGCACTTGGTCAGGTCGATGTCGTAGCGCGTCGTGCGGCGGGTGCCGTCGTCGCGCTGATCCGACTCGATCGTGATCGCCAGCGCCGGGCACACGGCTTCGCACAGCTTGCACGCGATGCAGCGCTCTTCCCCGTTGGGGTAGCGGCGCAGCGCGTGCAGGCCGCGGAAACGCGGCGACGCAGGGGTCTTTTCCTGGGGGTAGCGCAAGGTGACCTTGCGCTTGAAGAAATACTTGCCCGTCAGGCGCATGCCCTTGAGCAACTCGGTCAGCATCAGGCTGCCGAAGAAATCCTTGATCGCTTCCATATCCTGCCTCTGCTTGGCGCTTAGCGCCAAATGTTCCAGGGCGTCTGCATCCAGATCGCCACCACGACCAGCCAGACGCCGGTCAGCGGGATGAAGATTTTCCAACCCAAACGCATGATCTGGTCGTAGCGGTAGCGCGGGAACGAAGCCCGGAACCACACGAACAACGAGACCACGACGAACGTCTTGAGACCCAGCCAGATCCAACCCGGAATCCAGGTCAGCGGCGCGATATCGATCGGGGAAGCCCAGCCGCCCAGGAACATGATCGACGCCATGCACGACAGCAGGATCATGTTGGCGTATTCGCCCAGGAAGAACAGCGCGAAGGCCATGCCCGAGTACTCGACCATGTGGCCGGCCACGATTTCGGATTCGCCTTCCACCACGTCGAACGGGTGACGGTTGGTTTCTGCGACGGCCGAGATCACGTAGATCACGAACAGCGGCAACAGCGGCAGCCAGTTCCAGGACATGAACGTCAGGCCCTTGTCGGCAAACCAGCCGCGGTTCTGCACGTTGACGATCTCGGACATGTTCAGGCTGCCCGACACCAGCAGCACCGTCACAAGCACGAAGCCGATGGCCAGTTCATACGACAGCATCTGGGCCGAGGCGCGCAACGCGCCCAGGAACGCGTACTTGGAGTTGGACGCCCAGCCAGCGACGATCACGCCGTACACGCCGATGGACGTGATGGCCATGATGTACAGCAGGCCGGCATTGACGTTGGCCAGCACGACGTCGGGACCGAAGGGCACGACCGCCCAGGCAGCCAGCGCGGGCATCAGCGTGACCACGGGGGCCACGACGAACAGCACCTTGTTGGCCTGGCTGGGAACGACGACTTCCTTGGTGAGCAGCTTGAAGACGTCTGCGAAAGGCTGCAGCAGCCCCTTGAAGCCGACGCGGTTCGGACCCATGCGCACGTGCATGGCGCCGATCATCTTGCGCTCCCAGTACGTCAGGTACGCCACGCACAGGATGATGGGCACGGCGATGACCACGATCTTGATGAGGGTCCAGAGGACCATCCAGACCGTCGGGCCCAGCAATGCCTGACCGTGGCTTTCAAGAACATTGAGCCATTCCATCAGGCACGCTCCACGCTGATTTGACCAAATGCGCCACCCAGGGCAGCGGTAGTTTCGAAGGCGGCGGAAATGCGTACGGCACGATCGGCCACGGCATCATCCTGCACGGTTTCCAGTTCGACGGCGCCCTGCCCGGCCGAGACGCGCACCTTGACGCCGGCCGTCAGGCCGAGGCTGGTGAGGGTACGGCCGTTCATGGCGGCGGCGGGCTTCTTCGAAGCCGGCGAGGCCTGCAGCGGTTCCGAGCGGCGCACCATGGCGTCGGTGCGGTAGATCGGCACATCGGCGACGCGTTCCAGGCCGGTGAGGGCCTGGCCCAGACCCAGCGGGGCCTTGACGTCGTTGGACAGGCGGCCTTCGACGCCGCTGGCCAGCACGGCGTCGCGCACGGACTCGGAGGTCTCGTCGTCGAAGCCGGCCAGATGCAGGACGTTGCCCAGCACGCGCAGCACCTTCCAGCCCGGACGGGTCTGGCCGAACGGCGTGACCGTGCCCTTGAAGCTCTGGGCCAGACCTTGGGCGTTGACGAACGTGCCCGAGGTTTCCGTGAACGGCGACACCGGCAGCATCACGTCCGCCCATTCGGCAGCGGCCGAACGGTAAGGCGTGAGCGCGACGGCGAACTGCGCGCCGCGCAGCGCGGCGATGGCTTGCTGGCCGTTGTCGGCATCCAGCAGCGGCTCGGCGTGCAGGACGATGTAGGCCTTGAGTGGTTCGGCGAGCATGGCTGCGGCGGTCTTGCCACCCTTGCCCGGGATGGCGCCGGCGAGGTAGCCGCCGACGGTGTTGCCGCCCGAGGTCAGGAAGCCGAACTTGCCGCCCGACAGGTCAGCCACGGCGCGGCCGTTGGCGGCCAGGGTGGTGGCCTGAGCGCTGGCGACGGCCAGGTTGCCCATCAGGACGGCCGTGTTGGCGCCCGAGGCAAGGCTGGCGGCGATGAGCTTGGCGTTTTCGCCCGGCGTGACCGAGGCGAACTCGGCCGGCACGGCCTGTTCCTTGGCCTGGGCCAGCGCGACGGCCACTTCGGCCAGCGCGCGCGCCAGTTCCGACGGGGCCACGGTGATGCGCGCGGTCACGGGCATCAGGGGATCGTCGGCGGCGCTGTCGACCATCAGGATCTGCGTGCCGCGCTTGGCGGCCTGGCGCAGACGCTGGGCCATCAGCGGGTGGTCCTTGCGCAGGAACGAGCCGACGACCAGGACGCGGTCCAGGTTGTCGAGTTCGGCGATGGGCATGCCCAGCCACGGCGCGCCGGTCAGCGCGGCGTCGAAGGCCGGGTCGGTCTGACGCAGGCGGAAGTCGATGTTCTCGGAACCCAGCGCGCGGACCAGGCGGCCCAGCAGCGCGTATTCCTCGGTCGTGGCGTATTCGGACGCCAGGGCGCCGATCTGACCGGCGCCGAAGCTGTCACGCACGCGCGACAGGCCTTGGGCCACGGCCTGCAGGGCATCGGCCCAGGAGGCTTCCTGCCACTTGCCGTCGGTGCCCTTGATCATCGGGGCGGACAGGCGGTCGTCGCTGTTCAGGCCTTCGTACGAGAAGCGGTCGCGATCGCTGATCCAGCATTCGTTGACGGCTTCGTCCTCGAACGGCACCACGCGCATCACGCGGTCGCCCTTGACCTGGACGACCAGGTTGGCGCCCAGGCTGTCGTGCGGGCTGACCGAACGGCGGCGAGCCAGTTCCCAGGTGCGGGCGCTGTAGCGGAAGGGCTTGGAGGTCAGCGCGCCCACCGGACAGATGTCGATCATGTTGCCCGACAGTTCGGACTCGATCGAACGGCCAACGAAGGTCGTGATCTCGGAGTGTTCACCACGGCCCAGCATGCCCAGTTCCATGACGCCGGCGATTTCCTGGCCGAAGCGCACGCAGCGGGTGCAGTGGATGCAACGGGACATTTCCTCGGCCGACACCAGCGGGCCCAGGTCCTTGTGGAACACGACGCGCTTTTCTTCCTGGTAACGCGAGGAAGAACCGCCGTAGCCCACGGCCAGATCCTGCAGCTGGCATTCGCCGCCCTGATCGCAGATCGGGCAGTCGAGGGGGTGATTGATGAGCAAGAATTCCATCACCGACTTCTGAGCGGCGCGAGCCTTCTCCGAGCAGGTGTGGACGACCATGCCGTTGGTCACGGGCGTGGCGCAGGCGGGCAGCGCCTTGGGCGCTTTTTCCACTTCAACCAGGCACATCCGGCAGTTGGCCGCGATGGACAGTTTCTTGTGGTAGCAGAAATGCGGCACGTAAAGCCCGACTTTCTGGGCGGCATGCATGACCATGCTGCCTTCGGGCACTTCGACCTTGTTGCCGTCGACGGTTAGTTCAACCATTGCTGTTCCTGAGACCTACAGATATTGCGGGACCACACAAGACTTGTGCTCGATGTGGTGCGCGAATTCGTCGCGAAAATGCTTGAGGAAGCCACGTACGGGCATGGCGGCGGCGTCACCGAGGGCGCAGATGGTGCGGCCCATGATGTTGGCGGCCACGTTGTCCAGCAGCTCCAGATCTTCCGGACGGCCTTGACCGTTCTCGATGCGGTGCACCATGCGGTACAGCCAGCCGGTGCCTTCGCGGCACGGCGTGCACTGGCCGCAGCTTTCTTCGAAATAGAAGTACGACAGACGCAGCAGCGACTTGACCATGCAACGCGTCTCGTCCATGACGATCACCGCGCCGGAGCCGAGCATCGAGCCGGCCTTGGCGATGGAGTCATAGTCCATCGTGCATTCCATCATGATGTCGGCGGGCAGGACCGGGGCGCTCGAGCCGCCGGGAATGACCGCCTTCAGCTTCTTGCCGCCGCGCATGCCGCCTGCCAGTTCCAGCAGGGTCGAGAACGGGGTGCCCAGCGGGATCTCGTAGTTGCCGGGACGTTCGACGTCGCCAGTGATCGAGAACAGCTTGGTGCCGCCGTTGTTCGGCTTGCCGACTTCCAGGTAGGCCTGGCCGCCGTTGCGGATGATCCACGGCACCGCCGCGAACGTTTCCGTGTTGTTGATCGTGGTGGGCTTGCCGTACAGGCCGAAGCTGGCCGGGAACGGCGGCTTGAAGCGCGGCTGGCCCTTCTTGCCTTCCAGCGACTCCAGCAGCGCGGTTTCTTCGCCGCAGATGTAGGCGCCGTAACCGTGGAACGCGTGCAGCTGGAAGCTGAAGTCGGAACCGAACAGGCGGTCGCCCAGGAAACCGGCGGCGCGCGCTTCTTCCAGGGCTTCTTCGAAGCGCTCGTAGACTTCGAAGATTTCGCCGTGGATGTAGTTGTAGCCGACGCTGATGCCCATGGCGTAGGCCGCGATCGCCATGCCTTCAATCACGATGTGCGGATTGAAACGCAGGATGTCGCGGTCCTTGAACGTGCCCGGTTCGCCTTCGTCGGAGTTGCAGACGAGGTACTTCTGGCCGGGGAAGGCGCGCGGCATGAAGCTCCACTTCAGGCCGGTGGGGAAGCCCGCGCCGCCACGGCCGCGCAGACCCGACGCCTTGACCTCGGCGATCACGTCTTCCGGCTTCATGCCGGTGGTGAGGATCTTTTTCAGGGCTTCGTAGCCGCCGCGCTTGACGTAGTCGGCCAGGCGCCAGTTGGCGCCGTCGACGTCGGCCATGATCTGCGGCTGCATGTGCCGGCCGTGCAGGCACATCGAGTTGGACAGGTCGTTCAGGGGGTTGGGGTCCAGCCCCTGCGCGAACTGCTTGTACAGGTCAGGCGCATTCATGCCGACTCTCCTTGCTGCTTGAGGGCCGCGACCAGCGCGTCCAGCTTCTCGTCGGTCATGCGCACGCACATATGCTTGTTGTTCACGATCAGCACGGGGGAGTCGCCGCAGGCGCCCATGCACTCGCCTTCGACAAGGGTGAACTGGCCGTCTTCGGTGGTCTGGCGGTAGTCGACGCCCAGCTTGCGCTTGAGGTATTCGCCGGCACGGTCGCCATCGCGCAAGGCACAGGGCAAGTTGGTGCAGACGGCGATCTTGTTCTTGCCGACGGGCTTGACGTCGAACATGTTGTAGAACGTGGCGACTTCCTGGACCGCGATGGGCGGAACGCCAATGTAGTTGGCCACGTCTTCGATGACTTCGGTAGCCAACCAGCCCTTCTCTTCTTGCGCGATGGCAAGCGAGGCCATGATGGCGGACTGCCGCTGGTCGGCCGGGAACTTGGCCAGTTCACGGTCGATTTTCTGGTAGGCCTGTTCGGAAAGCAGCATAGTTTGAATCCGGGTTATGCGGGCGTGCTCGTGACTGTCTGGGGCGGATGATCAGCGATCGATCTCGCCGAAAACGATGTCCTGCGTGCCAATGATGGTGACGGCGTCGGCGATCATGTGGCCGCGCGACATTTCATCCAGCGATTGCAGGTGGACAAAGCCGGGCGCCCGAATCTTCAGGCGGTAGGGCTTGTTGGCGCCGTCGGACACCAGATAGAAGCCGAATTCGCCCTTCGGATGCTCGACCGAGGCGTATGCCTCGCCCGGGGGCACGTGGAAACCTTCGGTGAAGAGCTTGAAGTGATGGATCAGCTCTTCCATGTTGGTCTTCATGGCGGTGCGCGACGGCGGGGCGATCTTGTGATTCTCGATCATGACCGGGCCGGGATTGTTGCGCAGCCATTCCACGCACTGGCGGATGATGCGGTTGCTCTGGCGCATCTCGGCGACGCGGACCAGATAGCGGTCGTAGCAATCGCCGTTGACACCCACGGGGATGTCGAAATCAAGCAGGTCGTAGACTTCGTAGGGCTGCGTCTTGCGCAGGTCCCATGCGACGCCCGAACCACGCAGCATCGGGCCGGTGAAGCCCAGCGCCTTGGCGCGATCGGGATCGACCACGCCGATGCCGACCAGACGCTGCTTCCAGATACGGTTGTCGGTGAGCAGCGTTTCGTACTCGTCGACGCAGGCCGGGAAACGGTTGGTGAAGTCTTCGATGAAATCCAGCAGCGAGCCCGAACGCGCGTCGTTCATGGCGCGGATTTCCTTGTCGCCACGGTACTTGCTGGAGTCGCCGTACTGCGGCATGGAATCCGGCAGGTCGCGGTAGACGCCGCCCGGACGGTAGTAGGCCGCGTGCATGCGCGCGCCCGACACCGCTTCGTAGCAGTCCATCAGGTCTTCGCGTTCACGGAAGGCATACAGGAACACCGCCATGGCGCCCACGTCGAGCGCGTGCGAACCCAGCGACATCAGGTGGTTCAAGAGGCGGGTGATTTCATCGAACATCACGCGGATGTACTGCGCGCGCAGCGGGGCTTCGACGCCCAGCAGCTTTTCGATGGCCATGACGTAGGCGTGCTCGTTGCACATCATGGACACGTAGTCCAGGCGGTCCATGTAGGGCAGCGCCTGGATGTAGGTCTTGTGTTCGGCCAGCTTTTCGGTGGCGCGATGCAGCAGGCCGATATGCGGGTCGGCGCGCTGGATGACTTCGCCGTCAAGCTCGAGCACCAGGCGCAGCACACCGTGCGCGGCCGGGTGTTGAGGACCGAAGTTCAGGGTGTAGTTCTTGATGTCTGCCATGATTCAACGCCCCATGCCGTAGGTGTCTTCGCGCACCACGCGCGGGGTGATCTCGCGCGGATCGATCGTGACCGGCTGGTAAATGACGCGCCGTTGTTCGGGGTCGTAGCGCATTTCGACGGTGCCCGACAGCGGGAAGTCCTTGCGGAAGGGATGGCCGATGAAGCCGTAGTCGGTCAGGATGCGGCGCAGGTCCGGGTGGCCTTCGAAGACGATGCCGTACAGGTCGAAGGCTTCGCGCTCGAACCAGCCGACCGCGGGCCAGCACTCGATCAGAGAGGCGACCATGGGAAACTCGTCGTCGGGCGCCCAGGTGCGCACACGCAGCCGCCAGTTGTTCTCGATGGAGAGCAGGTGCGCCACGACCGCGTAGCGCGAGCGGTGGATGCGGACGTTCGTTTCCTCGGGCAGCTGGCGCGTGCCGTTGCCCCAGGTCAGGTAGTCGACGCCGCAGAGGTCGATACAGGTTTCAAAGCGCAGGCCGGCTTCGGTGCGCAGCTTGTTGCAGACGGAGAACCACTGCTCCGCGGGCACTTCGAGCGTCAGCTCGCCCAGCGCCTCGGTCAGCGCGATGTCCGCGCCGAGGGTGGTCTGCAAATTGTTTTTCAGGGATTCGAGCCTGGTCATCATCTTGTACGCTTAGGTGAACCGATACGCTGGTTTCGCAAGGTTCGCGGCGGCTAAAGGCCTGCCGGCGAACCGGACGAAGCATCAGCGCGCAATCGTGTTGGTCAGACGGATCTTGTTCTGCATTTGCAGCAAGCCGTAGACCAGCGCCTCGGCCGTGGGCGGGCAGCCCGGCACGTAGACGTCTACCGGTACGATGCGATCGCAGCCACGGACCACCGAATACGAGTAGTGGTAGTAGCCGCCGCCATTGGCACAGGAGCCCATGGAAACCACCCAGCGCGGCTCGGGCATCTGGTCGTAGACCTTGCGCAGCGCCGGCGCCATCTTGTTGCACAAGGTGCCGGCCACGATCATGAGATCGGACTGGCGGGGACTGGGCCGGAAGATGATGCCGAACTGGTCCAGGTCGTAGCGGGCCGCGCCCGCATGCATCATCTCAACCGCGCAACAGGCCAGACCGAAGGTCATGGGCCACATCGAACCGGTCTTCGCCCAGTTCAGGAACTTGTCGGCGCTGGTGGTGATGAACCCTTGCTTGAGAATGCCGTCTATAGCCATATTCGTCTCTGATAGCGTGCTGTGAAATGAACCCGGAGGTCACTCCCAATCCAGCGCGCCCTTTTTCCATTCGTAGATGAAGCCGACGGTCAACACGGCGAGGAAAACCATGACCGTCCAGAAACCGACGAGTCCGACGGTGCCCTGGGCGATGGCCCACGGAAACAGGAACGCGATTTCCAGGTCGAAAAGAATGAACAGGATCGCCACGAGGTAGTAGCGCACGTCAAACTTCATGCGTGCATCTTCAAACGCTTCGAAGCCGCACTCGTAAGGCGAGAGCTTCTCAGCGTAAGGACGCCGCGGACCAAGGAGGGAGCCGGCCGTTAGAAGCGCGAACCCGATAAGGGTGGCCACTACGATAAACAGCAGGACGGGAAAATACTGTTGCAGGTTCATTCAGGCGTCCGTCAAATGCGCAAACCTTAGGATTGTAGCATTCGCGCGGTTACTTCCGGCTGAACTCTGTAGCTTGAATAGCAGGCGAAAGACTGCATTCCTCAAATGGAACAATCGCAGCTTTCGTCGGCGTACTTCGAAGGATACACGGCTTGATGAGCACGAAGCCGTAGTATGCACGAATTCAGACAGCAGACGAAAAAAAACCACCCCCAAAAGGGTGGTTTATGCGAACGGGCCGAGGCCCGTTCGACTTTGCTTTAAATCCAGACAGGGCTTGCACCCTGCGTTGGATTAGAAGCGGTGACGGACACCGACGCCGACAGCGGTCGACTTCAGGTCGTTCAGGAACGCGTAGTTCGTGGCGTACGAACCGTAAGCGTACAGGTTGGTACGCTTGGACAGGTCGTAGGTGTAACCCAGCGAGTAGATGTTCATGTTGGCGTCGTCACCCGTCAGGTTGGCGTTCGACGGATCAACGCGCTGCCACGAACCGAACAGGTTCGAAGCGCCGCCGATCGGGGCCGACAGACCGACCATGTACGAATTGGCCTTGAAGCCGTCAGCAAACAGGTTGCTGCCGAAGTTCACGGAGCCAGTGCCACCACCGATGGTGCTGGTGGCGGTGCCTTGGCCGGCGAACCAACCGTCGGTCGTGCGAGCGTAGGCCAGGGCCAGCTTCACGACTTCAAAGTCGTACGAACCGCCGATGGCGTACATACGCGGGGTGGCGTCGGTCGACTCGGTCGGCAGACGGTTCGAGGCGTTCAGCTGGTCGTACGACAGAGCGACGTTCAGCGGGCCGTTGACGTAGCGCAGACCGGTCGTGATGGCGCGGGTGTTGTCGGCGGTCTTGAAGCCGGTTTCGGCACCCTTGGTGTCGTCAGCGCTGAACGAGTAGCCAACGCCGAACTGGAAGCCGCTGAACGACGGGGTCTGATACATGACCATGTTGTCGTAGCGTTGCGTGTTGGCAGCGCTCATGCCGACGCCGATGTTGGCTTGACCGAAGCCAGCGCCGAACGGGTCGATCGAGCCGAAGTACTTCGACGCGATGTTGGTTTGACGACCGAAGTCCAGTTGACCCCAGCTGTCGCTGGCCAGACCGACGGTGGCTTGACGGCCGAACAGACGACCACCTTGGGCGGAGTTGCCGTTACCCGAGTTGAAGCCCGATTCCAGTTGGAAAACAGCGCGCAGGCCGTCACCCAGATCTTCCGAACCACGCAGACCCCAGCGCGAACCGTTCTGGACGCCGTTGATCATGCCAAAACGGCTGCCGTTTTGGGCATCAGTACCGCCGCTGATCTTGTTGTAGCCGAGGCCCGTGTCGATGATGCCGTACAGGGTGACAGACGTTTCTGCCTGGGCGACACCGGCGAAACCGGCGAGCAGGGCGGCAGCGAGCAGAGTCTTTTTCATTTAAGAAATCTCCGTTGATTTGAGTGACAAGAGCAGCAATCCAGCAAACCAGCCTGCCGCCCCCCTAACTCCGCGAAGGGAAGTTGACGCTATTGCATCAAAAATCGGGGGGGCTGGCTATGGTCGGCATCAGAAAAGTGCAGGTTTGCGACAGGCTTGTTGGGAAGTTGCAACATCCCGCTGATGCTTGCCCGGCAACGCTAGGGCTTTCCCTTACCGAAAAGCCCGAGCGCGCAACCATGCGACTTTCGGCCCTGCCCCCAATTTTCCGGGCAATTGCAAAACTCATTTGTCGCGCAACTTTCTTCACGGATCCGGCGGCCATCCGGCGAAAAACGGAGGCGGCCGCGATGACGCCGGCCCTGCTGATCATCGTAGCCAAGTCCCGGCTGGATAACATTGTTATTAATAAAAATCGTCGATATGATCGGTGGCATCGAACAGACGCCCAGCCCCATGTCCACCCCCTCCCCGCGCGCCGACCGAAACGAACGACTCAGCGCCCTGCGCCGGCAGATCATCCTGGACGCCGCGCAGCGCGTCTTCGAGCGCGACGGTCTTGAAAAAACGACGATCCGGGCGATTGCGAAGGAAGCCGGCTGCACGACGGGGGCCATCTATCCGTGGTTTGCGGGCAAGGAAGCGCTTTATGGCGAACTGCTGGACGAATCGCTGCAGCGGCTGCACGCGCATCTGGAGCGAGCCGAACAGGCCGAAGCGCCGGAATCGGCCGCGCGCGGCGTGATCCGCGCGTTCTTCGGTTATTACGCCGAGCGGCGCACGGATTTTTCCCTGGGGCTGTATCTGTTCCAGGGACTGGGGCCGCGCGGATTGGGCCGCGACATGGACGAGAAGCTCAATTCACGGTTGAGGCAATCCATCGATCTCATCGGCCAGGCGTTGTCGCGCACGAAAGGCTGGCGCGGCGAGGCCGTGCAGGCCGAGCAGATGAACGTGTTCACCTACCTGATGGGGCTGTTGCTGCTGCTGCACACGCGCCGTCTCAAATCCCTGGGCCAGCAGGCCGACGCGCTGCTGGACAACTATTGCCTTGCCCTGGAGCAACGATGACTGCAACCGCCCTAGCCGCCAACGGCCACGCGCCGCTGATCAGCCTTGCCGACTTTCACGTGCTGCTGGCCGACCAGCACCCGTTCTCGATGCTGCTGGGAATCGACGTGCTGCACATCGGCCACGGCACGGCGCACGCCGTGCTGCCCGCCCGGGACACGCACCAGCGGCTGGGCGGCATCGTGGCCGGACCGATGTTGATGGGGCTTGCCGACCTGGCCATGTATGCGGCGGTCGTGGGCGCTACCGGCCAGGCGCATGCGGTCACGGCCAGCCTGACCATCAATTTCCTGCGCAAGAGCCCGGCGGGCGCCATCCATGCTCATGCCCGCCTGCTGAAGGTGGGCCGGCTTAGCGCGGGAGAGGTCGTGCTGACGGGAGAAGGCTCGGACGAGCCGGTTGCCCATATCGTGAGCACGTGGTCGGTGCCCAAGCCATGAGTCCGCGCGTCAGCATCGTCGGCATGGGCAGGATCGGCACGCTGGCTGCGCGGCGGCTGCTGGCTGCCGATCCCGACATTGCGCTGACGCTTTATGACATCGAGGCGGACCGCTGCGAGGCATTCCGCGGCAACGCGACGCTGGCGACGTCGGCGCGCGAAGCCTTGGCGGAATCCGACACCATCGTGCTGGCCCTGCCCCGCGAGCGCGAGATCGATCGCACGCTGGAACGCTTCAGCGACGGGCAGGTCACGGCGCCCATCGCCGGCAAGCTGATCATCGACCTGGATCCGCCGCCGGCCGACCGAATGCGGCAGCTGGACCGGGCCATTGCCAGCGCGGGGGGACGTTATGCCAGCGCGCCGCTGAAGGCGTGCGATTCGGCCAGCGTGGAGTCTTGCTTACTGGACGCGCTGAGCCCACCGGCCTGACACGTGCAGCCGCTCGACGGCCGCCACGCACAGGACCAGCCAACCGAGGCTGACGGCAAATCCGGCCACGACGTCGCTCGCGAAATGCACCTGCAAGAGGATGCGGCTAAGGCCGATGGCCATGATGAGCGCGGCCATGAACGCCACGCACGGCAGGCGCCACGCGGGCGGGGAAAACCGCCACATCAGGTAGCACGCCGTGCCGTAGACGGCCATGGCGGCAGAGGCGTGACCGCTGGGAAAACTCCAGCCGGTCGCCATGGCATAGCCGTGGTCGTGATCGGGGCGCACGCGTTCGAAGGTGTGCTTGAACAGCCAGTTGAGCGCGCCGTTCAGGCCGGTCGCGATGGCGCAAAAGAGCGCAAGCTGCCACAGCCCGCGCCATAACAGCGCAATCGTCATCAGCACGGCGACGACGGTGAGCAGGTTGCGGTCGCCCAGATACGTGATCCAGGACAGCAGCCACAGCATCGACGTGCACATGGACATGCTGAGCGCATCGGCCAGCGCGCCGTCGAACTGCACCACGGCGCCGCGGCTTTCGACAGCCAGGGCCAACGTGAGAAACAGAACGAAGGACACGCCGGCCACGCCGGCAAACAGCGCGGCGCGGCCATTGCGGGACAACCGCCCATGGCACCGCATGAACAGCAGCGCCGCGCCGCCGGCCAGCAGCGGCAGCGCGATAAACAACGAGAGGGCATGGGCCGCGGCCCATGCGGCGTAGACATCGGTCATGTGTGCGCCATCAAAAAAATTTCGCGCGGACGAGCGCGCGCACTACTACAGCGAGACCAGCGTCTTGTCGACGGGTGCGAACGCGTGCGCGCCGGCCGCGTAGTCCCAGCGCTCGACGTGGCAGACCTGCTGGCCGTCCTCTTCGGTGCGGGTGATCACGCCCAGCGAATTGGGCACGGTGCCCCGGACGCGGTGCGAACAGGTCGTTCCGGCCTGGACGATCCAGCCGGCCGGCCCCGTCGACGCGGTCAGCGGCAGCACGTAGGGCAAGTGTATGTGACCTCCCAGCACCAGGTCGACGCCCGCCTGCGCCCACGCCGCGAGCGCGCGCTCGCGGCCGATCAGCAGGTTGGACAGGTCGGATTCGACCTTGGCGCGCACCGGATGGTGCGCCACGACGATCCGCAACTGCCCCGGCCGCGCCTGGCGCAGCCGCTGGGCGACCCGGGTGATCTGGGCATCGGAGATCTCGCCGTCCTTGTGGCGCCTTGGCCGCGTGGTGTTCACGCCGATTGCCAGCACGCCGTCGTTCTCGAACACGGGTTCGAGGATTGGTCCGAGCGCGCGCTTGTAGTTGCCGTACGGATTGAGCACCCGCAGAAACACGTTGAACAGCGGGATATCGTGATTGCCGGGCACCGCCAGCACGGGCAGCGCCAGGCGCTCGATGAAACGGCGTGCGGCGGCGAACTGGCTGCGGCGCGCGCGCTGGGTGATGTCGCCGCTGAGGACCACGAGATCGGGCGACAGTTGCCGTGCCAAATCCAGCACAGCTTCAATGACCGCCTTGCGCTCGGTGCCGAAATGGGTATCGGACAGATGCAGGATCCGCGTCATGAGCGGTCCAGGAACTCGGGATCCGCCGGCACCACGAGAGGTAGACGATCAGTCGCCACCTTGAATTCGAGCGGCGTGTCCATCCAGGAGATTTCGCCGTCCATCGCCACCTTGACCCGGCGGCGCCCTCGCACCCCCACCGTGAGCTTGTCGAAGGCGAAATTGATCACGTTCTCAGCGTCGCCCAGCCGGCTTAGCAGGCCGCGCACCAGCAGGCCATAGAGCGCCAGCGTGCCGACGGGCCGCGCCGCCATGGCGACCAGTTGGTTCCGATCGAGCCCGTCGTTTTCGATGCCGATATGTTCAAGCTGCAGTTTGTTGTTGCCCACTACCAGCGTGGGCGACGTCAAGCTGCGCGACTTGCCTTCGAATTCAAGTTGCAGGCCGAGCTGGCGCGGTTGGCGCCACAGCGTGACCAGGCCCGACCACAGCGCGACCCAGCGCCGGCGGCCGTAGCGCTGCTTGTAGGCTTCGCGGTCTTCCAGCAGTTGCGGATACAAACCAAGGCTGGCGTTCACGAGGAACAGGCGGCCGTTCAGCAGGCCGACCTGCACCGGCCGGATGGTGCCTTGCAGGAAGCCGCGCAGCGCAACGTCTGTCTCTTGCGAAATGCCGTAGGTGCGGCCGAAGTAGTTGAAGGTGCCTTGCGGCAGGATGCCGAAGGGCACGCCTTGTCCCAGCACCGCGCCCGCGACGGCATTGAGCGTGCCGTCGCCGCCCGCGGCAATGACGACGCCCTGCTCGTCCTGCGCGCGCTTGACCGCCTGGCGCGCCACGTCCGTCAGCCGCGACGGATCGTCGACCGGCATGAGTTCGTAGCGCCGCCCGGCCTCGTCGAGGATCTGCCGGATGGTGTCCTGCAGGACCTGCGCGTCGCCGCGCCCCGATCCTTTATTGAGGACGATGAATAAGGGTTCTGTTCCCGTGAGGGGTCGAGCCGCTGTTGCCGGGCTCTGCTCGGATGGCGTCATGCGACAAACATACCCTAAGCGGGCAAAGCGCCGCAAGACGCGGTGAAGCGCGGGCACGCACGCTTTGTAAGCAAGCGTGCGTGCGACCGGTCAACGCCCGATGGCGTAGGCCTGCATCAGGCGCGGCGTCGCGGCCGCATGCAGCAGTCCGTCGGGATCGCGCGATGCCGCGGTCAGCCGGCCGACCGACCATTCGGGCACTTCCTCGATCTGGTGCCCGCGCTGGCGCAGGGCCTCGATGACCTCGGCGCCAAAGCTGGCCTCCAGCGCGAGATGGCCCGGCTTGCGGTCACGGGGATAGAACGAGGTGGGAAAGTGCATGGTGTGCGACATGGGCAGGTCGATGGCTTCCTGCAGGTTCAGGCCGTGATGCACGCGACGCAGGAAGAACAGGAGCTGCCATTGCTCCTGCTGGTCGCCGCCCGGCGTGCCGAACGCCAGATAGGGCTTGCCGTCGCGCAGCGCCAGCGACGGGGTCAGCGTGGTGCGCGGGCGCTTGCCCGGCGCCAGCGTGCCGGGCAGGCCTTCTTCCAGCCAGAACATCTGGGCGCGGGTGTTCAGGCCGAAGCCCAGTTCAGGGATGACCGGCGAGGACTGGAACCAGCCGCCCGACGGCGTGGCCGAGATCATGTTGCCCCAGCGGTCGATCACGTCCACGTGCGTGGTGTCGCCGCGCTTGGCCGAGGCGCGCATGTCGGCAAGCGTCGGTTCGTTCGTGGCGCTGCCGGGCGCGGTGACCGGCGACAGCCGTTCCAGGGTGTCCATGACCCGCGCCACCTGCGCCTCGAAGCCGGGCACCTGGCCGGGCAGCAGGTCGCGCGACGCGCCCTCCCCGATCAGCTGGCGGCGTTCGGCGTTGTACGCGTCGGACAGCAGATGGGCCAGCGGCACGTCGATGAACGCGGGGTCGCCGTAATACGCTTCGCGGTCGGCGAAGGCGAGCTTCATGGCCTCGGTGACGCGATGGATGAACTCGGCGCTGGTGGGACCGACGCCTGCCAGGTCCATGTCCTTCAGGATGGCGAGGGTCTGCAGAAAGACCGGTCCCTGGCTCCAGGCGCCCGCCTTGGCGACCGTGTAGCCGTGATAGTCGTAAGTCAGCGGCTTGTCATAGCTGGCGGACCAGCCGGCCAGGTCGTGCGCGGTGATGACGCCGCGGTGGGTCGTGCCGCTTTCGTCCATGACGTCGGTGTTGCGGGCGAAGCGGTCGATCTCTTCAGCGATGAAGCCGCGGTAGAACGCGTCGCGCGCGGCCTCGATCTGGCGGTCGCGGTCGGCGCCAGCGCCTTCGGCGGCTTTGAGGACGCGGGTCCAGGTGCGGGCCAGCGCCGGATTGCGAAACAGCTTGCGGGACTGCGGCACCTGCCCGCCCGGCACGTAGACCTGGGCGGTCGTCGGCCAGTGCGTCTCGAAGAAGTCTTTCAGGCCAGCGATGGTGTTGGAGATGCGCGGCATCAGCGCATGGCCATGCTCGGCGTAATAGATGGCGGGTTCAAGCACGTCGCGCACCCGCATCGTGCCGTGGTCGCGCAGCAGCAGCATCCAGGCGTCGAACGCGCCCGGGATCACCGTCGCGAGCAGGCCGTTGCCGGGGATGAGCTTCAGCCCTTCGGCGCGGTAGCGTTCGAGCGTGGCGGCGGCGGGCGTGGTGCCCTGCCCGCACAGCACCTCGACCTTGCCGGTGCGGGCGGAATAGAACACGGCGGGCACTTCGCCGGCCGGGCCGACCAGATGGGGCTCGACCACCTGCAGCACGAACGCCGAGGCAACGCAGGCATCGAACGCATTGCCGCCGCGCTCCAGCAGCGACATGCCAGCCGCGCTGGCCAGCCAATGAGTGGACGTCACGACACCGAAGGTGCCGAGAATTTCCGGGCGAGTCGTAAACATGGTGGGTCCTGGTGTGGGAGGGGTGTCTGACGCCAAAGTGCGGCTATCGGCCGGTGTCAGACACCCGTGGGGCATCGAGATGTACAGCGGTCATTGCGTACGGGTGTCAGACACCTGGGAAGGAGAGACCCGCCGCCAGCAACTGACGCCATCCGGGACACCGCGGATCCGGCTCCGCCGGTCCGCTGGAGTCGCCCCCTTGAGGGGGGGCCCGCGTCAGCGGGCTGGGGGTGGGCCTTACCTTCCGGTCCGCTGGTGTCGCCCCCTTGAGGGGGCCCGCGTCAGCGGGTAGGGGGTGGGCCTACCTCTAGGGGTGGGCCTACTTCTTCTCTACCCCTTTCAACCGGATCAAGCCGTCCGGATACGGAACGAAGCCTTGCAGCTTGGCCTGCACGCCGAACGTCCACGGCAGGTAGAACAGGTAGATGATGGGACGCTGGTCCTGCATCGCGGCCAGCACCTGGTCGTACAGGGCGCGGCGCTTGGCGGTGTCGGCCTCGGCGCGGGCGTCGTTGAGCAGTTTGTCGACGGCGGCGTCGCAGAACTTGCCGTCGTTCAGGTTGCCCTTGCAGCTCAGGTATTGGTGGATGTTGCCGCTGGGATCGACCCGGCCCGACCAGCCGCTCTGGCCTACCTGGAAGTCGCCGCGCGCGAGCGAGGACTGCAGCGAGGCGAATTCGACAGGGCGCAGGGTGATGTCAAAGCCCGCTTCGGCCCCCATGGCCTGCACCAGTTCGAAGACCTGCTGCATGGTGGTGTTGTTGCCGAAGGTGATCTCGACCTTCACGCGGTCGTAGCCGGCTTCCTTGAGCAGGGCCTGCGCCTTCTTGGGATCGCGGCCCGGGCGGTCGAAGGACTTGTTGTAGGCAAAGCTGGCGGGCGGGAACGGCTGGTGGGCAGGCTGGAACATGCCTTCGCCGATCACCTGGTTCAGCACGTCGCGGTCGATGGCCAGATCCAGCGCCTGGCGCACGCGCTTGTCCTTGGCCAGCGGATGATCGGCGCGCGCGCCGTTGGCAAGGTTGACGGAGATGGACTGGAAACCCAGGCCGGTAACCGGGGCCAGACGCAGGCTGGGGTCGTCCTTGACGGCCTTGGCGTCGCTCGGCGCCACGCGCTCGATGATGTCCAGGTCGCCGGCGCGCAGGTTGTTCAGGCGCACGGTGTTGTCCGGAATCGGCGTGAAGACGAGGCGGTCGAAATGGTAGTTGGCCGCGTCCCAGTACTTGGGGAATTTCTCGAGCACGATGCGGTCGTTCTGCACGCGCTCCTTGAACTGGTAGGGGCCCGAGCACACGGGCTTGCCGCCGGGATCCTTGTCGAAACTGGCGGGCGAAATCATCATGCCGGCGCGGTCGGACAGCTGCGACAGCAGCGAGGCGTCCGGTTCCGACAGGTTCAGCACCACGGTCCGGTCGTCCGGGGCATCCACGCTGGCCACCGTGGCCAGTTCGCTCTTGCGGTTGCTGTCGGGCAGCGTGCGGGCGCGGTCGAGGTTGGCCTTGACCGCGGCGGCATTGATGGGAGTGCCGTCATGGAAGACGGCATCCGTGCGCAGCTTGAAGGTCAGCGTCTTGTTGTCGGGGCCGACGGACCACGATTGCGCAAGCTGGGGCACGAACTTCAGGTCGGGCGTGATGTCGACCAGCCGGTCGCACAACGAGGCGAACACGATGCGGCCGACAAAGGTGCGGGCGCGCGCCGGATCCAGCACGTCCGGGTCATCCTGCAGCCCGATACGCAAGGTGGACTGGGCTTGCGCCAATCCGGTGGCGAGCATTCCCGCCATGGCCATGGCGAGGCAAAGTTTACGCATGAAAGATCTCCGTCGATTCCGCGGGGGACCGTGCCTCGTGCGGGGGCGCACCGCCTGGCAGGGAGGAACAGACCCCGGGTCGTGCCGCATCGCCGGGCCCATCCCCCTCGTGCGCACGTTGTTGCTGGATTCTGCGCCAGGCGCGCGGCGATTGTATAGACCGGCGCGGGGCGCGCCGCCCACTATACGCCCGTGGCGGCCGCCTTGCGGACGAAAGCCTCAGGGCAGACGGCACGGCGCCGAGAAATCGGCCGAGGCGGCAACCGTGTCGCGCAGCAGGGCGACCAGCGGCCGGGCGTCGTCGCGCCGGTACTGGAACGCGTAAGGCAACGCGGCCAGCTCGGGATCGCCGTGCAGGACACGCAGGCTGCCTTCGGCCTGGAGCTTTTCGGCCCAATGCCTGGGCAGCAGCCCCACCCCGGTGCCTTCGATCAGCAATCCCACGATGGCGCCCCAGTTGTTGCAGCACAGGCGCTCGCCCGCGGCCTGGCGCCCGCCCAGCCAGTCGTCGATGATGCGCGTGGTGCCCGCGCCCTCGGGCAAGGTCACGAGCGGCAGCCGGGCCAAGAGGGCCATGGTCATGCCGGTTTCGCCGGGCTGCAGCACCGCGGGCGCGGCAACCCAGGAAAAGCGCGCCTCGCCGATGGGCAAGGACGCAATGCCGGCGCGGGACGACCGGCCGGCGATCACGGCGAAATCCAGTTCCCCGTCCGCGACGCGTTGCTCCAGCACCTGGCCGATGTCGACGTAGGGTTCCAGCACCAGCTCAGGGTAGGCGGCGCGCACGGCGCGTATCAGCTGCGGCAGCCAGGTCAGCGCCGTGAGTTCGCCCACGCCGAAACGGCAGCGGCCGCGCAGGCCGGGCGTCTCGGTCATGGAAGCGCGGATCTGGTCCGCGGCGGCGAGCAAGCCGCGCGCCTGCGGAACCAGGCGCTGGCCGGCGTCGGTCAACACGGCCTTGTGGCCGCTGCGGTCAAAGAGCGGCTGGCCCAGCGCTTCTTCCAGTTCCGTGATGCGCTTGGAAAGCGAGGACACCGACAGGTGAAGCCGCTCGGCCGCCACGGCGAAACTGGCGCAGGTGGCGGCCCAATAGAAGGCTTCGAGCTGCTTGAGCGTCATGGCTGCTTGCTGACGCGATAGGCGCAGCGCCGCGCGCCGGCCAGGATATGTTCTTCGCGGTCGACCTGCACGCCCTCGCCCAGCACCTTGCGAAACAGTTCCAGCTCGCTGCGGCAAAAGCCCATACAGGCCTTGGCGGCCGAACAGATGGGGCAATGGTTCTCGATGAAGACGAATCCGGCTTCGTCCTCGCGCAGTTCCGCCATGTAGCCCTCTGCGCTGCGCACGTCGACCAGCCGTTCGAGCCGCGCCTTCAGGTCCGGCGCGTCCTGCATGGCCTGCTGGTAGACGTTGAGCATGGCGTTCTCGCGCACCTGCACCAGCTTGTCGATGCCCTCGTCGCCAAACACCTGGCGCACCGCCGCGATCATCTGCACCGTCATCTCGGCGTGCGTGTCCGGAAAGCGCCCGTGGCCGGCGGCGGTCAGGAACCAGATCTGGGTGGGCCGGCCGCGGCCCGCGCTGCGGCTCTCGGCGTCGACCAGCCCGTCGGCGTGCAGCCGCGTCATCTGCTGGCGCACCGCCTCGGCCGTCACGTCCATGGCCCGCGCGATGACCGCGATGGATTGCGGCCCGCGGGTCTTCAGGGTCATGAGGACGCGGTCCGCAGGCTGGTGCGGCAGCGCGGCGGCCGGTTGGGACAGGCTGTCAGACATGAGGGGTATCGATGCTCCGGATGAAGGTTCCTATGGTGCCACGGCCAGCCGCGTCTGGCCGGCCTCGTCAGCCTGCCAGCCGCCGCCCAGCGCCTTATAGAGCGCCACGAGGCGCGTATAGGACTCGGCTTCCGCCACGGCCACGGCGTCCTGGGCGCGCAAAAGCGTACGCTGCGCATCCAGCACGGTCAAATAAGGCGTGCTGCCCTCGCGGTAGCGCAGCCGGGCCAGTTCGGCGGCCCGCCCGCTGTGGGCTGCGGCCTGCGCCAAGCTGCCCAGGCGCTGCTGCGTCTGCCCGTATTCGGCCAACGCCGACTCCACTTCCTCGACCGCGCGCAGGACCGCCTGCTCGTAGCGCGCCGCCTCGCCATCCAGGCGCGCCTCGGCCCCGCGCTTGCGGGCAAGAGCCGACGGCAGATGGAACGCGGGCCAGTTGGCGTTTGCCGCGACGCCGAACCCGCGGCTGGCGGCCGAGCCGAAGTCCGCGCCGCGCAGCGCGACGAATCCCAGGAAGCCGCCCAGATCGATGCGCGGGTACAGCTCGGCCGTGGCCACGCCCACGTCTGCGTTGGCGGCAGCCAGGTTGCGTTCGGCGGCCAGCACGTCCGGGCGCCGCGACAGCAACGCGCCCACGTCGCCGATGGGCAGGCGCGCGGTCAGCGGCGCAAGCGGCTGGGCGGCGTCCAGCGCACCCAGCTCCGCCGGACGCAGCGCCGCCAGCACCGCGATCCGGTAGCGCGCCAGCCGGCGCGCGGTCTCCTGGACCGGGACGCTGGCCCGCACGGTGTCGAGTTCGGCCCGCGCGCTGGCGAGGTCTCCTTCGTCGCCACGGCCGGCCGAGACCAGCGCCTGGGTCACGCGCAGGCTGTCCTCCTGGCTGGCCAGGTTGGCGCGCGCCACAACCAGCCGCTGCTCGGCGCCGCGCAGTTCGAAATAATTGCGCGCCACTTCGGCCGCGACCACGATGCGCGCCTGCGCCAGGTCGGCAGCCTGCGCCTCGCTACGGGCCGCGGCGCTCTCGGCCGCGCGGCGCAGTCTGCCAAAAAGGTCCAATTCCCAGGCCGCGTCAAAGCCCGCCCGGTAGCTTTCGGCCAGATTGCGCTGGCCTGCGACGCCGGGATTGGCCTGCGACAGGCTGCGCTCGTAGCCGCCGCCCAGCGTTACGGCCGGCAGCTTGTCCAGTTCCTTTTCGTCGAGCACCGCGCGCGATTCGGCAAGGCGGGCCTGGGCGATGCGGATGTCCAGGTTGCGGGCGAGCGCCATGTCGATCAGGCGGTCCAGTTGCGGGTCCTGCAGTTGCTTCCACCAGTCGCGCTGGACCTGATCGGTGGAAAACAGCGCCTGCTCGGGGCTGGTCAGCACCACGGGCGCCGGGCTGGGCCGGCGGTAGTCGGGTCCGACGGCGCAGCCCGCGGCGGCCAAAGCGGCCAGCAGCACGGCGGCGCCGCGGAAAAGGCGGGGAAAGAAATGCGGTTTATCCATGATCGATTCCTCAGTGCTGGACGGCGGCGCGCGCGTCCTCGGCGTCGGCCTGCGCCAGTTCGCGGGCGCGCGGCGTATCGTTGGCGGCGCGGTGGTCCCGGGCAAACACGGTGTAGACCGTGGGCAGCACGAACAGCGTGAAGAGCGTGCCGACCAGCAGCCCGACCACGATGACCAGTCCCAGGCTGTAGCGGCTGTGCGCGCCGGCGCCGGTGGCGAACAGCAGCGGAATCAGCCCCATGACCATCGCCGCCGTGGTCATCAGGATGGGACGCAGGCGGATGCGCGCGGCCGCTTCCATCGCCGCGCGACGGTCCAGCCCGTGGCTGACCTGCATCTCGTTGGCGAACTCCACCATGAGGATCCCGTGCTTGCTGATCAGGCCGATCAGCGTCACCAGGCCGATCTGCGTATAGATGTTGACCGTGGCCATGCCCAGCGCCAGCGGGATCAGGGCGCCGCAGATCGACATGGGCACGCTTACCAGGATGATGAAGGGATCGCGCAGGCTTTCGTACTGGGCGGCCAGCACCAGGTAGATGACGATGATGGCGAAGATGAAGGTGATCATCAGCGCCGAGCCTTCCTGCGTGAACTGCCGCGCGTCGGACTGCCAGTCGTAGCTGAAGCCCGCCGGCAGCGATTGCGCCTCGCGCGTGAGGAACTGCACCGCATCGCCCATCGTGACGCCCGGCATGGGAATCGCCTGGAACGTGGCGGCGTTCAGCTGGTTGAACTGCGTGAGCTTGTTGGGCTCCACGCCCATCGACACCGATACCAGGTTGGACAGCGGCACCTGCGCCCCCGAGGCGCTCTTGACGTGGTACTGCGCCAGCGCCTGCGGCGAGATGCGCTGTTCGCGCAGGCTTTGCGGAATGACGTCATAGGAACGCCCGTCCATGCCGAAGCGATTCACGTAGTTCTCGCCCACCAGCACCGCCAGCGTGTCGCCGATGGCCTTCATGGTGACGCCCAGGCTGTTGGCCTTGCTGCGATCCACCTTCAGCTGCACGACGGGGTTGTTGTAGTCCAGGTCGCTGTCCACCACCATGAACAGGCCGCTTTCCCTCGCCGCCTGCTTCAGGCTTTCCATGGCGTCAAAAACCACGGCATAGTCCGACGCGCTCATCAGCACCATCTGCACCGGCAGCCCGCCCGTGGAGCCGGGCAGCGACGGCAGCTGGAACGCAAAGATGTTGCTGCCTTCGACCTGGTTCGCCATCGACTGCATGTCGGCCTGGATCTCGTCGGCCGAGCGCGTGCGGTCCTGCCAGTCCACGAAGTCCACGCCCCCGATGCTGTTGGAGACGCCGTCGGACCCGTTGATCAGCCAGCGCCCCTTTTGCTCGGGCAGCGTCTTCATGACGTCGTCCCACTTCTTGCCGAACTTTTCCACGTAATCGATGTTGGCCTGCTGCGGCGACTTGATGGCGGTGAGCACCGTGGACTGGTCCTCGACGGGGGCCAGCTCCTGCTGCGCGGCGTTGTACAGGAAAGGCAGGCTGGCCAACACGGCCACCGCCAGCACGCCGGTGACCCAGCGGTGATGCAGCGACACGTCGAGCACGCGGCCGTAGGCCTCGCCCAGGCGGCCGAAGAAGTGCTCGGCCTTGCGCGCCATCCAGCCATCGGCGACCCGGCCATTCAAGAGAAACGAGCTCATCACCGGCGACAGCGTCAGCGCGATCACGCCGGACACCACCACCGCCCCGGCCAGCGTGAAGGCGAATTCCTTGAAGAGCGAGCCGGTCAGGCCGCCCATCAGCCCGATCGGCGCATAGACGGCCGCGAGCGTGATGGTCATGGCGATCACCGGACCGGCGACCTCCCGCGCGCCGATCAGCGCCGCCCGCACGGGCGACTTGCCCTCCTCGATGTGGCGGTGCACGTTCTCGACCACGACGATGGCGTCGTCCACCACCAGGCCGATGGCCAGCACCATCGCCAGCAAGGTCAGCAGGTTCACGCTGAAGCCAAAGAGGGCCATGATGGCCGCGCCGCCCAGCATGGACAGCGGAATGGTGACCACGGGAATCAGCACCGCCCGCAGCGAGCCCAGGCACAGGAAGATCACCGCCACCACGATGACGATGGCTTCGAGCAGCGTCTGCGTCACGCCGTCGATCGAAGCGCTGATGAAGCGGGCCAGTTCGAACGGCACCTGCACGCTGGTGCCGGGCGGCAGGTTCTGCTTGATGTTGGGCAGCAGCTCGTTCAGGCGCTTGACGATGACCAGCGGATTGCCGACCGGCGTGGCGTTCAGGCCGAAGTACACGGCCGGCTCGCCGTCCATCAGGCCGCTCGAATCGGTGGACGCCGCGCCCAGTTCCACGGTCGCCACGTCGCCCAGCCGAACGACGGCGCCGCCTTCGTGCTTGACCACCAGGTCCCGGAACTCGGCCACGTTGACGAGGTCGGTGTTGACCTGGATGTTGGACACCACGTACAGCCCCTTGGCCTGGCCGGGCGCCGCCTGCACGTTGTTCTGGCGCAGCGCGTCGGCCAGCTCGCCGGCGGAGATGCCGCGAGCCGCCATGCGGTCCGGGTCCAGCCATACCCGCATCGCCAGCTTCTGCCCGCCGTACAGCTCGACGCTTGCCACGCCATCGATGGACGAGAGCTGCGGCTGCACCACCCGCGACAGGTAATCCGTCAGCGCGGCCAGCGACAGGTTCGTGCTGGAAAAGCCCACATAGGCGACGGCCGTCGCCTCGCCCGCGGACTTGACCAGGACCGGGTCGTAGACGTCCTGCGGCAGGCGGTACTTGACCTCGTTGACCTTGGCCATCACCTCGGTCATGGCCTTGTTGGAATCGGCGTTCAGCTTCATCCGCACGGTGATCACGCTGCGGCCCTGGGTCGATGACGACGACAGGTAGTCGATGCCCTCGACGGTGGCCACGGACTGCGCGATGGGCTGCGTGACGAAACCCTGCATCAGATCGGGCGAGGCGCCCGGATATTGCGTCGTGATGGTGATGGTGGTGCTTTCGGTCAGCGGGTATTGCCTGACCGGCAACCCGCTCAAGGCCTTGATGCCCAGCAGCAGGATGAGGGTGCTGACCACCAGCGCCAGCACGGGGCGGCGCACGAACAGATCGGTGAACTTCATGTTGGCCTCCGCACCTTACCGGGCCTGCGCCACGGCGTGTCCCGGCGCGGCCAGCGCCACGGTGTCGTCCGGCAGGATCTCGACGGCGGCGCCGTTATGCAGGCGCAACTGGCCCGACGTCACGACCCGGTCGCCCGCCTTCAGCCCCTCGGTCACCACCACCCGGCCGCGCAGGCGCTCGCCGGTTTTCACATAGGCCTGCCTGACAGTCGGCGCCGCCGCAGCAGCTTCTGGCGGCGTCACGACGTAGACCGAATCGCCATAGGCGCTGTAGCTGACGGCCGTCTCCGGCACGGTGATGACATCCGGGCGGTCGGGCAGTCCGATCCGCCCCTGCGCGTACATCCCCGCCGACAACGCGCCGTCAGGATTGGCCAACAGGGCCTGCACGCGGACCGTGCGGGTGCCCGGGTCGACCTGCGGCTCCACGGTGGTGACCTTGCCCGGGAACTCGCGGCCCGCGTGCGCGTCCACCGTCACCGCCACCGGCTGGCCCACCCGCAGCGCACCCAGCGCCTGCTCGGGCAGCGTCAGGTTGGCGTACAACGAGGACGCATCCGTCAGCGACACCAGCGGATCGCCCGCGCGGGCAAATTGGCCCAGGTTCACGCGGCGCACGCCAAGCACCCCGTCGAACGGCGCCTTGATGCGCTTCTGGTCGATCAGCGCCTGCACGCGCCGCACGTCGGCGGCCGCCTGTTCATGGTCGGCCACGGCCTGGTCGAGCTGTTCACGCGTGGCGGCCTGCAGCGGCACCAGCCGGCGCGTGCGATCCAGCAGGGCCCGCGCATTACGCGCCTGGGCTTGCAGCCGTGCCAGTTCGCCCTGCTCGGGCGCGTCGTTCAACTGCACCAGCAACTGCCCCGCCTTGACCGCCTCGCCCGGCGTGAAGAGGATCTGCGCCACACGTCCGTCGACTTCCGCCGCCACCATCACCTGGCGCGTGGCTTCCAGCGACCCGATGCCGGCAAGCATCACCGGAAAATCCGCCTGCACGGCGGGCGCCACCGCGACCTTGGCCGGCGGCATCGACCACCCGCCGCCAGGCGCGGCCGCCTTCGATTTCCAGTACATCGCCCCGCCGGCCAACGCCGCCGCCACTGCCAGGGCGACGACCGCCCCTGCCCTGCTTCTCGCCTTCATGATTCGCTCGCTTTTTTATTTAAACAAGAATTTGCTTGGATAATCCACGAATCGCGGGATTTCGTCAAAGCAGCGAAAGCAATGAAGGGGATAGGTGCGGCCTATGGGCCAAAAAAAGCCACGCGGACAGCGTGGCTTGGGAATATGAGCAGGCGCCTGCCGGCGCGCCGACTAACCGCGAACCATGTGCAGGTAGTGGCGATGCCGCTCGTATTGGTCGAGGATGTCGCCAATGACGGCGTCGCGGCTCCAGCCCATGATGTCGTAGTCCTGCCCGCCCTCGCGCAGATGGACTTCGGCGCGGAAGTACTTGCGCTCGTCTTCGTCGGCGGCCTCGTCGGGCGTCAGGCTGGGGCGCACGAAGGCCTGGGGCTGCACGGCGTAGGAAAAGTCCAGGTGTTCGCCATGCGAGACCTCGAGGATTGCGCCGCCCTCGTTCTCGTCTTCGCGCACCTGCACGGCATAGCCTTGCTTGCGCAATTCGTCGGCCACGTCTTCCAGCGCGGGCCGCACCACATCCGCGATGAAGCGCAGCACATGGGCGCGGCGCGGCATCATGACCATGTTGCGCAGACGCCGCTCCCAGGATTGGCCGCCGCGCGCCGGCCGCGACAGCGTCAGGGACTGATAGCGGATGCCGCGCTTGGTGGCGTCCAGCTTGAGCGCCTTGAACAGGCCCCAGAGCGACAGCAGCAGGATGATCGAGAAAGGTAGCGCGCTGGCGATGGTGGCCGTCTGCAGCGCGGTCAGGCCATCGGCCAGCAGCAGCGCGATGGCCACCGCGCCCATGGACAGCGACCAGAAGATCCGCTGCCATACCGGCGTGCGGTCCGCGCCGCCCGAGGCCAGCAGATCCACCACCAGCGCCCCCGAGTCGGCGGAGGTGACGAAGAACACGGCCACCATCGCAATGGCGAACACCGAGATCACGCTGCTCCAGGGCAATAACTCAAGGAATGCGAACAGGGCGAGCGAACTGTCCGCATCCACGGCCTTCGCCAACCCCTGGTCGCCGCCGACCAGGATGTAATAGATGGCCGTGTCGCCGAACACCGTCATCCAGAACAGCGTGAACCCGGCCGGCACCAGCAGCACGCCGCAGACGAATTCACGAATGGTGCGGCCCCGCGAAATGCGGGCAATGAACAAGCCCACGAAAGGCGACCAGGCGATCCACCAACCCCAGTAGAACAACGTCCAGCCGCCCAGCCAGTCGGTCGGCTCGTAGGCGTACAGGTTGAAGGTCTTGTTGACGATGTCGGACAGATAGGCGCCGGTGTTCTGCACGAACGTCTGGAAAAGGAACACGGTGGGGCCAACGGTCAGCACGAACAACAGCAGGACCACCGCCAGCACCATGTTGGCTTCCGACAGGAAGCGGATGCCCTTGTCCAGCCCGCTGGCCACCGACAACGTGGCCAGTCCGCAGGTGATGACGATCAGCACGATCTGGGGCACGACACCAACCGGAATGCCGAACAGATGGTTCAGGCCGCTGTTCATCTGCGCCACGCCCAGGCCCAGCGACGTGGCCACCCCCAGCACGGTGCCGATGATGGCGAAGATGTCGACCGCGTGGCCGATCGGACCATGGATGCGATTGCCGATCAGCGGATACAGCGCCGAGCGCAGGGTCAGCGGCAGGCCGTGGCGGAAGCTGAAGAACGCCAGCGTGAGCGCCACCGCCGCGTAGATCGCCCAGGCGTGCAGTCCCCAATGAAAGAAGGTGATCTTCATGGACTCGCGCGCGGCCTCGACGGTGCCGCCCTCGCCCACGGGTGGCGACACGAAGTGCATGACGGGTTCGGCCACGCCGAAGAACATCAGCCCGATGCCCATGCCGGCGGAAAACAGCATGGCGAACCAGGTGAAATTGCGGTAATCGGGCTCGCTATGATCCGGGCCGAGCTTGATGTCGCCATACCGGCTGATCGCCAGGAACGCGACCGAGATCAGGATGATGGCGACGACCAGGATGTAGAACCAGCTTGCATTGCCGATGATCCAGGCCTGCATCGATTCGAAGAGGGTCTGCGCTGCCTTGGGCGCAATGATGGCGAAGGCCACCAGCAGCAACGTGAAGACGGCCGCGGAATAGAAGACGGGCCGATGGATGGTCGTGCTTGGCCGGGGTTCCGAAGTCATGGATGCACTCCTTGTGCCCGAGGGTGATGGAACATGGCGTTGGCCCCCTCAGCACGACCGGTGCGCCGCCGGTATTACTATCACGGGCGCACCCAAGCTGACAATCACCTGAGTTTGAAATCGGACCGTTCAGCGACGGTCCCGCGGCCTCAGTCCGGCTTGGCGTCGCCGAACACCACACGGCGAAAGAACCCGGCCAGAACGGCCTCGGTCATCTCGGGCGTGACGGCCTGGGGGTCGAAGGCAACGCTGAACTGCATGCCGTCGGAAAGGGCCAGCAGACCCACCGCAAGCTGCTCGGCCGGCAGCGGCAGCGGCGTGCCGAACTGGGCCGAGAACTGGCGGATGTATTCGGTGGTGGCCGCGCGCAACTCGCGCAGACAGGCGACAAAGCCCACGCGGAAGTCCGGATCGCGCGCCGCCTGCAGCTTGCCCTCCATCCACAGCAGAAAGCAGTCGTTTTCGCGAAAGTGCTTGCTGTAGTAGTCGAGCACGCGCGCTTCCATCTGCGACCGGCTCTCGCCGGCTTCGAAAATGGCGCGCATGTCGGCCATGACGTTTTCGTGGTCGCGCTTGAGCAGTTGCAGGAACAGCTCGGACTTGCTGCCGAAATTGGAATAGAACGCGCCGCGCGTGTAGCCCGCCTGCTCGGCAATGTCTTCAACGCTGGCGGCCACGAAACCCTTCGACAGAAAAATCGACTGCGCGGCGTCAAGCAGGCGCTGGCGCGTCTGATCTCGGCTTTGCTCTCGGGTCAGGCGGACTTTGGACATGGCGCGAGTTTAGCACCGGCGCGTATTTCAGATTCACCTTTGTATTCAGATACAAGACTGTATTAGAATTCAGTCCGTATCGAGTCTGACTCGTCCCTTTCCTGCCCCCTTTTCCGCGCAGCGAGGTGTTTCGTGAATTGTTTTGGCCCGGGCGCGCATCCCATCGCACGCCATGCCGTTGCTCCTGCAGCACGGATCGTTCCCGCCGTTTCGCCCCGCCGCCGGACGCGCCTGTTGGCCCTGTCCGCTGTCATCGCAATGGCCGCCGCCGTGGCCGGCTGCGGCCGTGACGAAGCGCCCGCCCCCGCGCCGCGCCCCGTCGTCGCCATGCCCGCGCAGGCGGACGAAGCCCTGCCGGCCTGGACGCTTCCCGGTGAGGTGCAGGCGCGCTACAGCACGCCGCTGTCGTTCCGCGTGGGCGGCAAGATCGTGGAACGCAAGGTGCGGTTGGGCGACACCGTGTCCCCCGGCCAGGTCCTGGCCAAGCTGGACCCGGCCGACGCCACCAAGAACGCCGCCGCCGCGCGCGCGGCGCTGTCGGCGGCCCAGCACCAGCTGGACTACGCCCGCAAGCAACTGGATCGCGATCGCGCCCAGGCGCGCGAGAACCTGATCGCCGCCACCCAGCTCGAGCAGACCCGTAATGCCTACGCCTCGGCCCTTGCGCAGCGGGACCAGGCCGCGCAGGAGGCGGCGCTGGCGGCCGACCAGCTCAACTACACGACGCTGCACGCCGATCACGCGGGCGTCATCACCGCCGAACAGGCGGACACGGGACAGAACGTCGCCGCCGGTACCCCCGTCTATCAGTTGGCCTGGGCGGGCGACATCGACGCGCTGTGCGACGTGCCCGAAAGCGTGCTGGCGGGGCTGGAAATCGGCCAGCGCGCCACCGTCACGCTGGGGCCCTTGCCCGGCCAGACGTTCACGGCCGTGCTGCGCGAGATCGCGCCGGCCGCCGATCCGCAAAGCCGCACCTACCGCGCCAAGCTCACATTGGAATCGCCCTCGCCCGAGGTCCGGCTGGGCATGACGGCCAATATCAGTTTCGATAACCGCCAGGCCAACGGACGGACCACCTATACCGTGCCGGCCACGGCCCTGTTCCATGACGGCCGCGAGCCGGCGGTGTGGATCGTCAAGCCCGAGGCCGACACGCTGGAACTGCGCCGCGTGCAGGTGCTGCGCTACGACGCGCGCACCGTCACGCTGTCGCAAGGGTTGGCGGCGGGCGAGCGCGTGGTGTGGCAAGGCGTGCACACCGTGTCGGCCGGCGAAAAGGTGCGCCCGGTGCCGCCGCTGCATCCCGAGGATTTCGCGTCATGAGCGCCCCCGGCCAGGACCCCGGCCAGCAGGCTGACCAAGACGCCCATCGCCACGAGGAAGGCCGGTTCAACCTGTCGGCCTGGGCGCTGCGGCATCAGCCGCTGGTGATCTTCATCATCACGCTCGTCACGCTGTTCGGCGTGCTGTCGTACTCGCGGCTGGCGCAGTCCGAAGACCCGCCCTTCACCTTCCGCGTCATGGTCATCCAGACCCTGTGGCCGGGCGCCACGGCGCAGCAGGTCCAGGAGCAAGTCACCGACCGCATCGCCAAGAAACTCCAGGAGACCGCCAACACCGACTTCCTGCGCAGCTACTCGCGGCCCGGCGAATCCCTGATCTTCTACACGATGAAGGATTCGGCGCCGGCCAGCACCGTGGCCGACCAGTGGTATCAGGTGCGCAAGAAGGTGAGCGACATGCGGGCCACGCTGCCGCAAGGCGTGCAGGGTCCGTTCTTCAATGACGAGTTCGGCGACGTCTACACCAACATCTACACGCTGCAAGGCGACGGCTTCTCGCCCGCGCAGTTGCGCGACTATGCCGACAAGCTGCGCACCGTGCTTTTGCGCGTGCCGGGCGTGGCCAAGGTGGACTATTTCGGGGATCAGCCCGAACACATCTACCTCGAGATCCCGAACACGCAGCTCACCCGGCTGGGCGTGTCGCCGCAGGAGATCGCCGAGGCAATCAACAGCCAGAACGCCGTGCAGGGCGCGGGCACGCTGACCACGGCGGACGACCGCATCTTCGTGCGGCCCACCGGCCAGTTCCCGAACAGCCGCGCCCTGGCGGACACCCTGATCCGCGTGAACGGCAAGTCCGTCCGGCTGGGCGACATCGCCACCCTGCACCGCGGCTATGACGATCCCCCGGCGCAGCAGGTGCGGTTCCAGGGCGAAACCGTGCTGGGCATCGGAATCACCATGCAGCCGGGCCACGACGTGGTGCGCCTGGGCAAATCGCTGGACGCCAAATTCAAGGAACTGCAGGCGGAACTGCCCGCGGGGCTCGCGCTGACGGAAGTGTCCAGCATGCCGACGGCGGTGTCGGAGTCCGTCGACGAATTCCTGCGTTCCGTGGCCGAAGCCGTGGCGATCGTGCTGGCGGTAAGCCTGGTGTCCCTGGGGTTGCGCACGGGCATGGTGGTGGTGATCTCCATCCCTGTGGTGCTGGCCATCACGGCGCTGTTCATGGAGATGTTCGGCATCGGCCTGCACAAGGTGTCGCTGGGCACGCTGGTGCTGGCGCTGGGCCTTTTGGTGGACGACGCCATCATCGCGGTCGAGATGATGGCGGTGAAGCTTGAACAGGGCTGGAACCGGACACGCGCCGCCGCGTTCGCCTACACCAGCACCGCTTTTCCCATGCTGACCGGCACCCTGGTCACCGTGGCGGGATTTCTGCCCATCGCGCTGGCCAAGTCCAGCACCGGCGAATACACGCGCTCGATCTTCCAGGTGTCGGCCATTGCGCTCATCACCTCGTGGTTCGCGGCCGTGGTGCTGATTCCGCTGCTGGGCTACCGCCTCCTGCCCGAGCGCAAGCGCGAAGCGCATCTGCCGCACGACCACGAGCACGACATCTACAACACCCGCTTCTACCAGCGCCTGCGCGGCTGGGTGGCGTGGTGCGTGGACCGGCGTTATCTGGTGCTGGCCGGCACCGTGCTGGTGTTTGCCGTGGCGATGGCGGGTTTCAGGTTCGTGCCGCAGCAGTTCTTTCCCAGCTCCGACCGCAGCGAATTGCTGGTGGACGTGCGTCTGCAGGAAGGCGCGTCCTTTGCCGCGACGCTGCGCCAGGTCGAGCGTCTGGAAAAAGCGCTGGAGGGCCGGCCCGAGATCGCGCATTCGGTCAGCTTCGTGGGCACCGGCGCGCCGCGCTTCTACCTGCCGCTGGACCAGCAGCTTGCCACGCCCAACTTCGCCCAGCTCGTCATCACCACGCATTCGGTGGAAGACCGCGAAAAGCTCGCGCAGTGGATGGCGCCGATGCTGCGCAGCGACTTCCCCGCCATCCGCAGCCGCCTGTCGCGCCTTGAGAACGGGCCGCCGGTCGGCTACCAGGTGCAGTTCCGCGTCAGTGGCGACAAGATCCCCGAGGTGCGGGCGGTGGCCGAAAAGGTGGCGGCCGAGGTGCGGGCCGACAAGCGCTCGGCCAACGTGCAGTTCGACTGGGACGAGCCTTCGGAAAGATCGGTGCGCTTCGAGGTCAACCAGCAGAAGGCCCGTGAACTGGGCATCACTTCCAGCGACATCTCCAGCTTCCTGGCGATGACGCTCTCGGGCTACACCGTGACGCAGTACCGCGAGCGCGACAAGCTCATCAACGTCACCCTGCGCGCCCCGCGCGAAGAACGGGTCGACCCGGCCCGCCTTGCCACGCTGTCCATGCCCACGGCAAACGGCCCCGTGCCGCTGGGCACTATCGGCCAGGTCCGCTACGACCTCGAGTACGGCGTCATCTGGGAGCGCGACCGCCAGCCCACGATCACTGTCCAGGCCGACGTGACGGGCGATGCGCAAGGCATTGACGTCACGCACGCCATCGACAGGAAGCTGGACGCCCTGCGTGCCGAGCTGCCCGTGGGCTTTCGCATCGAAGTCGGCGGGCCCGTGGAGGAAAGCGCGAAGGGCCAGACGTCCATCAACGCGCAGATGCCCCTGATGGCGGTGGCCGTGCTGACGCTGCTGATGGTGCAGTTGCAAAGCTTTTCCCGGGTGCTGATGGTGGTGCTGACCGCGCCGCTGGGACTGATCGGCGTCGTGGCCGCCCTGCTGCTGTTTGGCAAGCCTTTCGGCTTTGTCGCGATGCTGGGCGTGATCGCCATGTTCGGCATCATCATGCGCAACTCGGTCATCCTGGTGGACCAGATCGAGCAGGACATCCGCGCGGGCCACAAGCGCGTGGACGCCATTGTCGGCGCCACGGTGCGGCGTTTCCGGCCGATTACGCTGACCGCTGCCGCCGCCGTGCTGGCGCTGATCCCGCTGCTGCGCAGCAACTTCTTCGGCCCGATGGCGACAGCCCTGATGGGCGGCATCACCATCGCCACGGTGCTGACGCTGTTCTTCCTGCCCGCCCTGTATGCGGCGTGGTTCCGCGTGAAGCACGACGAACGCGACGAGCCGGAAGGCGTGCCGCCCGGCGCCAACGCGGGCGACACGGTGGAACGAGGAGCCTGACCATGCGCATCCCCTTCACTTTTCAACGCGTTCGGTTTGCGGCGCTGCCGCTGATGCTGGCACTGGGCGGCTGCGCCTTCGCGCCGGACAGCAAGCCGCCTGCCATGGCGCAACCCGCGCAATATGGCGTCGAGGCCGCGCCCCCCGCGGGCGCCACCGCGCAGGGCGTGGCGCAACGCTTCGAGCGCGGCGCGCACCCCGTGCCGCAGTGGTGGAAGCGCTACGGCTCCGAGGCGCTGAATGCACTCGTCGAGGAAGGCCTGGCCAACAGCCCGGACCTGGCCGCCGCCGAACGCAACCTGGCCGGCGCGCGCGAGCAATTGCGCGGGCAGGTCAATTCCTCGTTGCTGCCTTCGGTGGACGCGGGCGCCAGCGCCACGCGCAACCGCGCGCTGACGATGCCCGAACTGCCCGAACCCACGGCGCTCTTTAACGTCTTCACGGGACAGGTGCAGGCCAGCTACAACCTGGACCTCTTTGGCGCGGCGCGCTTTGCCAACACCTCGCTGGCGGCGCAGGTCGCGCAGCAGGCCTATCAGCTTGAAGCCGCCCGGCGCTCGCTCGCGGCCAACATCGTCACTGGCGCGATCACCTCGGCCGCGCTGGCAGAACGCGTGGCGCTGACGGAAAAGCAGGCGGTGCTGCTGCGGCAGGTGGCGCATGACACGCAACGCCGCTATGAATACGGCTCTGCCTCGCAGAACGACGCGCTGGCCGCCGACCAGGACGCCGCCACGCTGGAGGCGTCCTTGCCCGGACTGCGCGCGCAGTGGCACGCCACGCGTCACGCGCTGGCCGTGCTGCTGGGCCGCAGTCCGGACCAGGCGCCCCCCGACCTGGCCTTCGACACCCTGGCCGTGCCCGAGGCGGTGCCCGTGGTGGTGCCGTCGGAACTGCTGGCCTCGCGGCCGGACATCCGGGTCGCCGAAGCGGCGCTTGAGGCCGCCGCTGCGGACGTGGGCCTGGCCACCGCGCAGATGTTTCCCAGCCTGTCGCTATCGGCGTCCATGGGCAAGGGCGGGTTCTCTTGGGCCGACGCCTTGTCAGGTGGCGGTTCGATCTGGGCCATTGGCGCGTCGCTGACGCAGCCGATCTTCCATGGCGGGCAATTGCTGGCCGAACGCAACGCCGCGAAAGAACGGTACGAGGCCGCCGTTTTGCAATACAAGCAGACCGTGCTGACCGCGTTTCGTGATGTGGCCGATACGCTCTCGCGCCTGGATGCGGGCGGACAGGCGCTGGCGTCGGCGGAAGCCTCGCGGCGCGCGGCCGAACAGTCCTATCGGAACACGGCCAGCCGGGTCAAGTTGGGTGCGCTGGCGCCCTACACCGAATACGCCGCCGAACAGCATTACGTCGCTGCGCGCCTGCGCGAACTGGAATACGCCAACAGCCGCATGACGGAAACGGCGGCGCTGTTCCAGGCAATGGGGTCGCCGGTTGCCGCCGCACCGCAAAGGTAGCGATCCCGCGCGCCGGTCTTCGTGGCGCGCCGGGACCGGCTGGCGCATCAGCCTTTCTTGAAAAGGCGCTTGACCAGACTCACCGCGCCCAGCACGACCGCGCCGGCGACGATGCCGAACAGGGCATTGAGCAACGTGGACACCAGCGCGTGCACGACGCCGCCCCCGCCCACCGCGGCGGCGGCGTGTTCGATGGCCGCATGCACGGGGGGAATGCCGTGGGTCAGGATGGCGCCGCCGACCATGAACATGGCGGCCGTGCCGACCACGGACAGGGTCTTCATCAGGTAAGGCGCCGCGCCCACGATCCGCTCGCCCAGCCAGGCCACCGCGCGCGACGATTTCTGGCTCAGGTGCAAGCCCAGGTCATCGAGCTTGACGATGCCCGCGACCAGGCCGTAGACGCCCACCGTCATCGCAATGGCAATGATGGACAGCACCGCGACCTGCCGTGTGAAGTCGGCGCCCGCCACCGCGCCCAGGCTGATGACGATGATTTCCGCCGACAGGATGAAGTCGGTGCGCACCGCGCCTTTGATCTTGGTCTTCTCGAACGCGACCATGTCGACCGACCGGTTCTGCAGCGCCTCGGAGAGCGCGGCGTGATGCCCTTCCGGGGATTCGCCGTGCGACAGGAACTTGTGCGCCAGCTTCTCGACGCCTTCGTAGCAAAGAAAGGCGCCGCCCAACATCAGGAGCGGCGTGATCGCCCAGGGTGCGAAGGCGCTGATGAGCAGCGCCGCAGGCACCAGGATCAGCTTGTTGATGAAGGAACCCTTGGCCACCGCCCAGACGACGGGAAGCTCGCGGTTGACGGGCACGCCGCTGACCTGCTGGGCGTTGAGCGCCAGGTCGTCGCCCAGCACGCCCGCCGTCTTCTTGGCGGCCACCTTCGTCATGACGGAAACGTCATCCAGGATGGTGGCGATATCGTCGAACAACGCGAAAAAGCTGCTTCCGGCCATCAAGATCCCCAGGCGCCTAATAAGGTGCTCCGAGTGTACAGGCGGCGGCCGGCGGATTCATGCAACCGAGCTGTCGGTTTTCATTCCGTTTGTGTCCGGATCGGGGCGGGTTGCGCGCCGTGCGCGCCGCCGCGTCTGAAGCGTCTGGCGGGTCTGGCGCTACATCGCCTCGATGCGGGGATAGAGATCGCGGTTTTCGCGCTGCATGCGCTCGTGCACCCGGCGCAGCACGGTGTTGGCGTCGTCGCGAAAACCCCGCTCGTCCAGTTCCAGGCTGCGCGCATTGTTCCAGCGCTTGGCGAAGCCTTCGTAGGCGGCGGCGATGGCGTCCATCTCTTCCTGGAATTCGCGTCCCTTTCGCGCCAGGTCGGCGTCCGCGCTGCGCGCCACTGCGGGATACAGCGCGCGGTCCTCGACCGCCAGATGCAGTTTGATGGTGGCGCTCATGGCGACGATGCCCTGGGCGATCTCGGCCGCGTTGCGCGCCACGCCGGCAAGGGCCAGCTTGCGCAGCGACGCGATGCCTTCAAGGATATCCACGTGCTGCTGCTTGAATTTGTCGATGTTCATACGGACCTTCCCTGCTGATGCCGCGGGGCCGGCAGGCCCCGCCCTTCCTTGCCGCGCGCCGTCAGGCCGGCGCGCGCGCTCCTGCGTTCTCGAAGAGGATGTTGTTTTCCAGGTGGATGTGCGCCATCAGATCTTCCTTGAACTGGCGAATGCCCAGGTAAAGCGCGCGCCAGGTATTGCAGGCCGCACGCGGCAGGGTCACGTTGTTGGTCAGCGCCATCAGGCGTTCGAGCGCCACGCCGTGGTCGTCGTGTTCCGTGCGCATGACCATGATCGGCATGGTGGCCATGGCGCCGTGGCCGCGCGCCAGCATCGGGAACAGCACCTGTTCCTCTTTCTGCATGTGGCTTTCCAGTTCCTGCTGCATGGCGCGCAGGTGATCGGCCAGGCCCGCCGGGCAGTCCGGGCTGTCGGCGTGCACCTGTTCCACCTTCAAGGCCAGGCGAATGAGTTCCGGCAATTGCTGACGGTGGACCTCGTGGTAACGCGCCAGGATGTGATCGACCAGCTCGGCCGGCGAAGCGAGCCCCCAGTCCGTTTCCTGCGAGGGGTTCTGCGCCAGGGCGATCAGGCGCGCCTCGATCTGCGCGGGATCCAGCGAACGCTGGGCTGCCGCCTCGGCCAGGCTTTTCTTGCCGCCACAGCAGAAGTCCAGTTCGAATTCGTGAAACACCTGCGTGGCGCCGGGAATGCTGCGGGCCAACTGGCCCAGGGATTGCTCAACCATGCTCATCGCGTCTCTCCATAGATCATGACGGTGCTCCTCTACTTGCGAAATCCGTGCCAGGAAAAAACTTGCGATTTATCAACCACCTGCGTTTTAAAGGGTAGATATCACCCTTCGGCGGTAGGGTTCTATTCACCTTGCAACGGTAGAATTCACCCATGCAAAATCTCCTGCTTGCCGACCTGGTCGCCGACCTGCCGCCCGCCATTCGTCTACAGCGCCTGGTCTCCAGCCTTCGAACGCATTTCCGCTGCGGCGCCGTCGCGCTGCTGCAGCTCGAAGAAGATCATTTGCGCCCCATCGCGGTGGACGGTCTGACGCAGGACGCCCTGGGCCGCCGCTTCGCCGTGCAGCAGCATCCGCGGCTGGCGGCCATCCTGGCGCGGCGCGGCGTCACCTGTTTTCACCACGACAGCACCCTGCCCGATCCCTACGACGGACTCATCAACGGCATGGCCGGCGAACCGCTGCCCGTGCACGACTGCATGGGCACCAGCCTGCACATCGAAGGCAAGACCTGGGGTGTGCTGACGCTGGACGCGCTGGAGGTCGGCACGTTCGACATGGAGGCGCAGGCCGATCTGCGCGACTACATCGTGCTGCTCGAAGCCGCGCTGCGCACCACCCGCCTGGAAGCCGAGATCCGCGCCCTGCGCGTGGCGCGCGGGCAGGCGCCGGCGGACAGCGCCGCGCCCGCCGCCAGCGAGATCCTGGGCCAGAGCGAGTCCATTGCTCGCCTGCTGCACGAGATCGAAGTCGTGGCCGATTCGGAATTGCCGATTCTGCTGCTCGGCGAGACGGGCGTGGGCAAGGAATTGTTTGCGCGCCGGGTGCACGGGCTGTCGCGCCGCCGCGACCGGCCGCTGGTGCACGTGAACTGCGCCGCGCTGCCCGAGTCCCTGGCCGAAAGCGAATTGTTCGGCCACGCAAAGGGCGCGTTTTCCGGCGCGGTGGCCGACCGGCCCGGCCGCTTTGAAGCCGCCAACGGCGGCACGCTGTTCCTGGATGAAGTCGGCGAACTGCCGCTGCTGGTGCAGGCCAAGCTGCTGCGCACCCTGCAGAACGGCGAGATCCAGCGCCTGGGCGACGACCGTCCGCGGACGGTGGACGTGCGCATCGTGGCGGCCACCAACCGCAGCCTGCGCGACCTGGTGCGTGCGGGCGATTTCCGCGCCGACCTCTACCACCGGCTGTCGGTCTATCCGATTCCCATCCCACCCCTGCGCGATCGCGGCAATGACATCCTGCTGCTGGCCGGCCGCTACCTGGAACTGAACCGCGCGCGCCTCGGGCTGCGCAGCCTGCGGCTGTCGCCGGAGGCCGAGGAAATGATGCGCCGCTACCGCTGGCCCGGCAACGTGCGCGAACTTGAACACGTCATCAGCCGGGCGGCCATCAAGGCGGTCAGCCACGGCGCGAGCCGCAACGAAATCGTCACGCTGGGCGCCAAGCTGCTGGACCTGTCCGACGGCGACATGCCCGGCGCGCTGGAAGACGATGCGGATGAGGCGCCCGCCCGCCAAGCGCCGGCGCAGTCGCTACGCGACGCGGTGGACGCCTGTCAGCGGCAGGTCATCCGCCGGGCGCTGGACACCCACGACGGCAATTGGGCCGTCGCCGCGCGCGCGCTGGATGTTGACCCCAGCAACCTGCACAAGCTGGCGCGGCGGCTGGGGTTAAAGGGCTGAAGCGTGACGCCGCGTTGGGCGCAAATCAAGCAATCCGGGCGTGCGAATCGACCACCAGACGACCGTGGGTGATTGCGGCGTCGACCGCCATTCCGGGCGTGGCAACAAACCCGCCGGCAACGAAAAGCGGCACGGCATGGGGCTCGCCAAGCCGGTCCTGATCACCCGCCAGTTCCACTGCCACGGTGGCGGTGAACGCTGGCCGATGCGCGTTCCCGACGGAAACCCGGGAGACGCTGGCGGTAAGCCGATAGCCCTTGTAGACCATATTGTTCTGATACATGGGACCTCCAATGTTCGGCGGCAGGCCTTGCGGCCCGCCACTCACAGCGCGCGGATCTGCGTCGCGTGAGGGCCCTTGGCGCCTTGCGCGGTCACATAGCTGACCCGCTGGTTTTCCAGGAGCACTTTGTGTCCGTCGCTGACGATCTGCGAGAAGTGCGCAAACAAATCCTTGCCGCCGTTCTCGGGCATGATGAAGCCAAATCCCTTGGCATCGTTGAACCACTTCACAATTCCGGTTTCCATTGACGCTTTCCTTTAAATGCGGACAGGCCGCGTAGGGAGGCCTGTCAAGGAAAGGATCGCGAACAATGAGGCGCCCCGCAAAGGGTGCAAGACCGGACGAAAATCACGATGCTCGAAAAGCTTCGGGACCACTATGGGTGCCGGGCCGGGGGAAGTCAACGCGCTTTGTGCTTATTGCGTAACCAATCAACTCAATCCTCGGGACGGCCGCGAAAAGCGCGTATGCTGGCCGCGTGGTGCTTGAAACGCGCGTTGCCTCGCCGTATCGCCATGAGGAGCAAGCCGTGATCAACCATCGCCAGAACGTCCCGCCCATCCCCCGCCCAGGCCAAGTCACCGCGTTGACCGCTGACGCCACGTGAGCCTGATCGGCAGGTCCATCGCCCGATTCGCCAAAGCGTGCGTTAAGCGCCTTCCCCCAGCGCCGGCCCCGTCCCGTGGCCCTGTCGAATCGGGACGCGATCGGCATCCGCGCCACGCCGCGATTTCATCGCCCTGGCGGATCTACCGCATCTACGCCCGCCCTGGCCATCTGCTGTTGCGCAACGAACAAGGCCAAATCCTGGATCTGGGCGTGATGAAAGGCGCCGAACCCAATCTCCGGTACCGGCTCTTTGCCCGGGACCTGCAAGGCAGGGGGTTCGCCACGCGCACGCAATTGCTTGACGACATTGCGCGGCGCATCGAGGCCGGGGAAGTCAGCCAGGAACTGCAGGTCCTGCCCGCCTGGGACAGGCCGCTGGGCGCCGATCTGGACCGGGGCACGCACACGGATGTGTCGATGAAATTCGCACGCTAGCCGGATATGCTCGCCAGTCCGCTGATGCAGGCCGACGTGACGGGGTTCGACGCACCCTCGCGCTGACGCGTGAAAGGCAATTGCATTCGGTAACAGGGCCGTGCTACAAGACGGCCCTTCCCTGTCATCCCTCGCCCGAATCATGTACACAGCCTCGACCGCCAGCCTGTTTATCGCCGGCGTCGCAGTCATTCTCGCCATGCCGGGCCCGACCAATACGCTGCTTGCCGCCGCCGGCCTGCGCCAGGGCTTTCGCCAGTCCGCGCCGCTGACGCTGGCCGAGCTTGCGGGCTATCTGATTTCAATCACGGTGTGGGGCCGCTTTCTCGGTGAAGCGGCGCAGGTGCTGCCCTGGTTGCCGGGCGTAGTCCGGGCCACCAGCAGCCTGTACATCGCCTGGCTCGCGTGGCGCATGTGGCGCGCGGCCAGCGCCGTGCCTTGCGCGGCCAAGCAAGTGATCGGCATGCGCACGCTGTTCGTTGCCACGTTGCTCAACCCGAAGGGCATTCTGTTCGCCAGCGCCATCTTTCCCGCACTGGCTTTCCAGAACTTGCCCGCGTATCTGACGGCGATGGGCGTCTTTGCGCTGCTGCTGGTGCCCATCGGCCTGGCCTGGGTGCTGTTTGGCGCGACGCTGGGCGGCGAACGGATGAAGTGGATCGATCCGGCAAAAATGCAGCGCGGCGCGTCGATCGTGCTGGGCGTGTTTTCCGCGACACTGGCCTGGTCGGTGTTTCGCTGAGCACATGTCGCACCGGCTTGAAAACCCATAGGATCCCTCGGGCGCGGCGGACCGAGCCCGCCCGCCGCCGCGGCCATCAGCCCTTGGGCATCTCGCGCTTCAAGCAGGCATTGACCACCTCGGTCACGCTCTTGCTCAGCCTTTCGCTGTCCGGCGTGGCGCTTTTGGTCGCCAGCAGTTGGTCCAGCTGCTTGAATTCTTCGTACGGCACGGATTTCTGCAAACCGTCGACCATGCAATTGCAATAACTGGCGGCCTTCGCGTCCACTTCCGGCGAGGCCTGGACCCGGGACTTGAAGCCCGCGACGCACGAACTATAGGTTTCGCGCTGGACCTCGGGCGGATAGGCCTCTTTCTTGCCGCACGCGGCAAGCGCCGCCAACGACATCAGCCCCACGCCCGCCGCGACCCGCAATGACGTTCCAGCCATGAGCCCCGCTCCTGATGAATTGAAAGCGGACCATTGTGGCATAGGCGAAACCCGCCATTGCGCCCCAGCCGCCGAGCTCAGCCCATGCCCGCTGCGCAATCCAGGATGGCGCGCCGGAATTCATGCATCAACGGCGACCAGGCGGTCCCCTGCCGCGAAATCAGCGCAATGGCGCGCGGCAGCGGCCGGCCCAGCGCCACCGGCAGCGCGACGACGTCCGCCTCAGCCTCCAGCGCGCTTTGCGGCAGCAGCGCCAGCAGGTCCGTCTGCGCCAGCAACGCCAGCGTGCCCTTGGAAAAGTGCTCGACTTCCAGCGCCGCAGCGGGCAATGGCAAGTTGCTTTCCGCGTACCGCGAATCCAGGGCCTTGCGTGCAATCGAGGAAGGCTTGGGAAGAATCCACCGCAGGTCCGCCAGATCGCGCAACGCCAGCTTGCGGCGCGCGGCCAGCGGATGATGACGGCTGGCCGCCACGCACAGCCGGTCTTCCATGATCGGTTCATGGTGCAGGGTCGAAGGCACGTCCGCATAGATGGGCGTCACGGCCAGGTCCAGCTTGCCGCTGGCGACCTGCTCGTTCAGGTCATCGGATAACCCCTGCGTCAATTGCACCCGCAACGCCGGTCGGCGCGGCAGCAGGTGCCGCATCGCGGGCATCGCCACGCTGTCGATGGTGGCGCCCGTCACCCCGACGCGCAGCAATCCCGCCTGCCCCACGCGCAATTCCGCCGCGTGACGCATGGCGTCCAGGTATTCGGCCCAGAGCCGCTTGGCATGTTTCAGAAACACCAGTCCGGCCGACGTCAGGCGCAGCCCACGGCCGCTGCGGTCCAGCAACGCAAGACCCGTATCGGCTTCCAGCCGCTGCAGCGACTTCGACAGCGCCGGCTGGCTGACGCCAAACGACGCCGCGGCGCGTTCCAGGTTGCCGTACTCGACGGCGGCCAGGAAGTACTCGATATCCCGCAGCGACAGATTCATAACCAAAGTTCATTCATTTACGTACTTTCGGGAATATAACGGCCACCCTGCCCTCCTAGAATCCTGGGATCAACCCGAGCATTCACCGAGGCGAGAGCACAATGGAACACAAGCCGAACATCGTCTTGATCGTGGCCGACAACCTGGGATGGGGCGAACTTGGGTGCTACGGCGGCGGCGCCCTGCGCGGCGCACCCACCCCGAACATCGACCGCCTGGCCGCCGAGGGCCTGCTGCTGCAGAACTTCAACGTGGAAAGCGACTGCGTGCCCACGCGCTCGGCGCTGATGAGCGGCCGTCACCCCATCCGCACGGGCTGCCTGCAATCCGTGCCGCCCGGCCTGCCGCAAGGGCTTACGCGCGACGAGATCACGCTGGCGCAACAACTATCGGGCCAGGGCTACGCCACCGCGCATTTCGGCAAATGGCACCTGGGCGACATCCCCGGCCGCTATCCCAGCGACCGCGGCTTTGACGAGTGGTACGGCATCCCTCGCACCACCGACGAAAGCCAGTTCACGTCGTCGATCGGCTTCGATCCCTCGGTGGCGGACATTCCGCACATCATGCAAGGCGAAGCCGGCGGGCCGTCGGAGAACGTCAAGGTCTACGATCTGGATACGCGGCGCGGCATCGACGCCGAACTGGTGGACCGGTCCATCGGTTTCATGCGCAAGCACGCCGAGGCGGCGCGCCCGTTTTTCTTGTATCTGCCGCTGGTGCATCTGCACTTTCCCACCCTGCCGCACCCCGACTTTGCCGGGCGCACGGGCGCGGGCGACTTTGCGGACTCGATGGTCGAAATGGACCACCGCGTCGGCCAGATCGTGCAGGCCGTGGACGCGCTGAACCTGCGCGATGACACCGTGTTCATCTTCTGCAGCGACAACGGCCCTGAATACCGCAAGCCTTATCGCGGCACTGCAGGGCCCTGGAGCGGCACCTACCATACCGCCATGGAAGGCAGCCTGCGCGTGCCCTTCATCATCCGCTGGCCCGGCCGCGTGCAGCCGGGCCAGGTGTCCAACGAGATGGTCCACGTGACCGATCTGTACACCACGCTGTCCCGCATCGGAGGCGCCGGCATTCCGCAGGACCGGCCCATCGACGGCATCGACCAGACCGACTTCTTTACCGGCGCCAGCCCGAAATCGCTGCGCGAGGGATTCCTGTTCTACATCAAGGGCGACCTGCGCGCCGTGAAATGGCGCGACTGGAAGCTGCACTTCTACTGGGAGCCCGAGGTCAACGAGGGCAAGGGAAAACTGGAATCCCCGTATCTGTTCAATCTGATTCAGGACCCGAAGGAGGAAAGCGACATTCTCATCTTCAATACCTGGGTGCTCGGCCCCATCCTGAAAATGGTGCAGGCGTTCAACCAGTCGTGCGCTGAACATCCGAACACGCCGCCCGGCAAGCGGGATCCCGGCTGAGCGCAAGACGAATCACCGATAGCAGAAATCAAGGGGAAAACATGAAATTCGCTATCCAATGCTGCGCGATGCTCCTGAGCATCGCCCTGCCCGCCGCGGCCGCCACGGCGGCCGACAGCAATTCTCAATGGCCTGCCAAACAGATCACGTGGGTGGTGGGCTTCGTGCCCGGCGGCACGGCGGACGTGCTGACCCGTATCGCGGCGCAGGAACTGGCGCGCCAGACCGGCCTGAATGTCATCGTGGAAAACCGTCCCGGCGCCTCGGGGGCGATCGCGCTTCAACTGGTTGCGCGCAGCAAGGCCGCCGACGGCTATCTGATCACCGTGCCGGGCCCGCTCATCTACCCGACGCCACAACCCGACATCGGCCGCGAGCTGGCCCCCGTGATGCTGATGGCGCAAGGCCCCATGGTCATCGTCGGCCCCGCCCGCAACGCCAAGAACAGCCTGCAGGACGTGCTGGCCGATGCCCGGCGCCAGCCCGAAGCCTGGAGCTATGGCAGCTCGGGCAACGGCACCTCGCAGAACCTCGCGGGCGAATTGCTGAATCAATACGCCGGCACCCGCATCGTGCATGTGCCATACAAGGGCGGCGGTCAGGCGGTGGCGGACGTTGCCGGCGGACAGATTCCGCTGGCCATCCTGGGATCCGCGCCGGTCATGCCGCAGATCAAGTCCGGCGCACTGAAGGCTTACGCCGTGACGACACCCTATCGCCTGGACAGCCTGCCCGACGTGCCCACGGTGGAGGAATCGGGCTTCAAGGGCTACGCCGCGACGCAATGGTTTTCGGTGGCGGCCAGCAATGCCATCACGAGCGAACAGCTTGAACCCATCAACGCCGCGCTGCGCGCCGCGGTCGCCACGCCCGCGTTCAAGGCGGCGGTCGACAACGCCGGCATGCTGGCCGGCGGCGGCTCGCGGGAAGACCTGCTGAAGTTCATCCAGGCGGACAACGCCAAGTGGAAGGCCCTGATCGACAGCGGCGCGGTGAAACTGGCGAACTAAGGGGCTGGCGCACTGCGGGGCTGGCGCACTGCGGGGCCGGGCATCAGCTCATGTACACGCCGCCATTGATGGCGTAGTTGGCGCCGGTGACGAACGCCGCCTCGTCCGAGGCCAGCCACGCGCACAGCCCGGCCAGATCCTGCGCGGTGCCCAACCTGCCGACCGGCACGCTTTCGACGATGCGGTCCAGCAGCGCGGGCGGGAAGGCGCGGACGGTGTCGTCGGCGATGAAACCCGGCGACACCAGGTTCACCGTCACGCCGCGCGCCGCGACTTCCTGCGCGAGCGAACGGGTGAAGCCGATGACGGCGCCCTTGGCGGTCGCGTAGTTGATCTGGCCGATCTGGCCTTTTTCGGCCGCCACCGATCCGATGTTGATGATCCGCCCCCAGCCTCGGTCCGCCATGCTGTCGACGACCTGCTTGGTGCTGTTAAAGAGCGTGTCCAGATTGCTGCGCAGGACGGCCGACCAGTCGGCGTGGCCCATCTGCCGAAAGCGCATGTCCAGCATGGACCCGGCGTTGTTGACCAGCACATCGATCTCGCCGACCTCGCGGCGGACCTTGGCGAACGCGGCCTCGGTCGAGGCCCAGTCGGTGGCGTCGCCTTCCGAGGCGATGAAGTCGTAACCCAGCGACTTCTGTTCCTTCAGCCAGTGGTCCTTGCGGGATGAGCGCGGACCGCAGCCGGCCACCACGCGATGGCCGGCGCGGTGCAGCGCCTGGCAGATCGCGGTGCCGGTATGGCCCATGCCGCTGGTGACGTACGCAATGCGCAAAGCCATGGTGCTTCCTTTGAATGTCGTGCGGCAGGCGCCGCGGGAATCAGGCGGCGGCGCCGACCAGCGGAAACAGGCCGAACGCCAGCGCGGCCGCCAGCATCACCAGGCAGACCATCGTGGCCCACTTCAGCGAATAGCGCTGGTGATCGCCGAATTCCACCCCGGCCAGGCCGACGAGCAGGTAGGTCGACGGCACGAGCGGGCTGAGCAGATGGACGGGCTGGCCGATCAGGGAGGCGCGCGCCATTTCCACGGGCGAGATGCCGTAGCCCTGCGCCGCTTCGCTCAGGATGGGCAGCACGCCGAAGTAGAAGGCATCGTTGGACATGAAGAACGTGAACGGCAGGCTGACCAGCGCGGTGATGCCCGCCAGGTACGGTCCCAGCGCGTCGGGAATCACGGCGAGCAGGCTGCGCGACATGGCTTCGACCATGCCGGTGCCCGACAGGATGCCGGTGAAGATGCCCGCCGCGAAGATCAGCGACACCACCGACAGCACGTTGCCGGCATGCTGCGCCACGCGGCGGCGCTGCTCGGCCAGGTTCGGGTAGTTGATGATGAGCGCAACCGCGAACGCAATCATGAACAGCACGGGTAGCGGCAGCACGCCCAGCACCAGGCTCACCATCAGCGCCAGCGTCAGGCCCGCGTTCACCCACAGCAGCTTCGGACGGCGCAGGTCGTGATCCACTTCGATCTCGGGCAGGTTCTTGGGGCCGTCCTCGTCGTACCCGGCGTGCAGGGACGCGCCATCGGGCAGCGACAGCACACCGAGGCGGCGGCGCTCGCGCAGGCCCAGGAAGAACGCCAGGATCAGGATAGCCACGATCGCCACGCCCATCACCGGCACCAGCGGCACGAAGATGTCGCCCGCGTCCACATGCAGGGCGCTGGCCGCCCGCGCGGTCGGGCCGCCCCACGGCGTCAGGTTCATGACGCCGCTGGCCAGCATCGCCAGGCAGGTCATGGACAGCGCGTTCATCTTCAGGCGCCGGTACAGCGGCAACATCGACGCCACCACGATCATGTAGGTGGTCGACCCGTCCCCGTCCAGCGAGATCACCAGCGCCAGCACGGTCGTGCCCACCACGATCTTGAGCGGATCGCCCTTCACCGCGCGCAGGATGCGGCCGACGATGGGGTCGAACAGGCCCGCGTCGATCATCACGCCGAAGTACAGGATGGCGAACATCAGCATCACGCCGGTCGGCGCGATTTTGCGGATGCCGTCCAGCATCATCTTGTCGATGCCGCCGCCAAAGCCGCCCAGCAGCGCAAAGATAATGGGGACAAGGATGAGGGCGACCAGCGGCGAAAGGCGCTTGGTCATGATCAGCGTCATGAACGTGATCACCATGCCGAAGCCAAGCAGGGTCAGAAGCATGAGGGTTATCTCCAGCTAGTCGTTGTTATGTGCTGCCTCCGGCGGGGGGAAGCAGGATCGCAAGACTAGGAAGAAAAGCTGTCTGGAACCTGTCGTTTTTTGCTATGCGACAATCGCGCCATGCGCATTCTGGTAATCGAAGACGACGAGGATCTTTCCGACGCACTCGTGCGCCGGCTGCGCCGTCTTGGCCACGCGGTCGACAGCCAGAATGACGGCCTGAGCGCCGATGGCGTCCTGCAGTACGAGACCTTCGATCTGGTCATCCTGGACATCGGCCTACCTCGAATGTCGGGCTTTGACATCCTGCACCGGCTGCGCGACCGCGGCAGCAAGACGCCCGTGCTTGCGCTGACCGCGCGCATCGACATCGAGGACCGCGTCCACGCCCTGGATACCGGCGCGGACGACTACCTTGCCAAGCCCTTCGATTTCCGCGAACTGGAAGCCCGCTGCCGCGCGCTGCTGCGCCGCCCCAGTCCGCAAGCCACGGGCGTCCTGCGATTCGGCGACCTGGTCATCGACAGCGCCGCGCGGCAGGTGACGCTGGCGGGCCGGCGCATCGAGCTGCCCAAGCGCGAATTCAGCCTGCTGGAAATCCTGCTGGCCGGCATGAACCGCGCCGTCAGCAAATCGGAAATCGCGAACAAGCTGTTCGCCTTCGATGACGACGCCGCGCCCAACGCCATCGAGGTCTACATCGCGCGGCTGCGCCGCAAGCTGGAAGGCTCGCCGCTGCGCATCGAAACGCAACGCGGCACCGGCTACCTGCTGACGGCCGCCGGCGGCGCGCAGGACGAGCCCCCTACCCCGCCGTCACCGTAGCGGTCCCGCGCCACCATGATCTGGCCGCGCCCCGAGCAGCCTCGCCGCATTTCCGTCCGCCGCCGGCTGCTGACCGTGCTGGGGATGCTGTTCGCGGCCGGGCTGGCTGCGATCTACCTGCTGCTGCGCGGCTACGCGCACCAGACCGCCGACACCACCTACGATCAATTGCTGCGCGCGTCCGTGCTGTCCATGTCCGACAGCCTGCAGCTCGTGCAGGGCGAGTGGCAGATGGACATGCCCTACGCGGCGCTTGCCCTACTGGAGCAGGCGCCGCGCGATCGCGTGTTCTACCGGGTGGCCTCGGCGCGCGGCGCGCTGATTTCCGGTTACGGCGACCTGCCCGCGCCGCCCGCGCGCGGCAACGCCGACGCCAGCACGCCGCAGCTTTACGCGGCCGAATACCAAGGCGAACCGGTGCGCGTCGCGTGGATGGAACGCAAGGTGGCGGGCCCGCAAGAGACCGAAACCGCGATCATCCAGGTCGCCCAGACACGCGAGGCGCGCAACGCGCTGGCCGAACGCATTCTGTGGCAAGGCACGCTGGCGCTGATCGGCTTTACCGCCGCCGCGCTGGCGCTGGCCTATTGGGGATTGCAGCGGTCGCTCTCGCCGATCCAGCGGGTCGAGCGCGAGCTGGCTGGCCGCTCGGCGTCGGACCTGCATCCCATTGCGGCGCCGGTGCCTGAAGAGCTGGACATGCTGGTCCAGTCGCTGGACGGCTTCATGGCGCGGCTGTCGGAAAACCTGGACACGCTGCGCCTGTTCATTGCCGAGGCCGCGCACCAGCTGCGCACGCCGCTGGCCGCGCTGCATGCGCAGATGGAAGTCGCGCTGGACGAGGACGACCCGATGGAGCAGCGGCGCAGCCTCGCGGCCGTGCTGCGCAACGCCGAAAAACTGTCGCGGCTGGTCAACCAGCTGCTCAGCGACGCCAGCGTCATCCATCGCAGCAACGTCAGGCAGTTCCAGCCGGTCGACGTGGCCGAGCTGCTGAGCCAGGCCGTCTACGACACGGTTCCGCAGGCCGATCCCCAGCCCGACGTCCGGCTGCACCTGCCGTCCCCTGGCGACGAAACGCCCCGCGTGCAGGGCGACAGCCTGATGCTGCGCGAAGCGTTCAAGAATCTGATCGACAACGCCTTGCGCCACGGCGCCAACGAGGACGGCTACATCGACGTTCGCCTGGAACGGCATGACGGCGGCTGGCGCATCACGGTGTCCGATCAGGGGCCGGGCATCCCGCCGGCGCTGGCCAACACCGCCTTCGAACGCTTTGCGCGCGGTCCCAATCCGCGCGCGCCCGGCGCGGGCCTGGGCCTGTCGATCATCAAGCGCGTCGTCGACATCCACGGCGGCACGCTCAGCCTGAGCAACCGCGTGGGCGGCGGGCTGGACGCCGTCATCACATTGCCTGGAGGCCCCGGTCATGCGTGACGCCCTGACCTTCCTGCGCGGCCTGGCCGCAAGCGCCGCGCTGACGCTGGCCGCGATCGGCCACGCCGCCGAAGTCAGCAGCAGCGGCCTGACCCTGGGCCCCGCCGACAGCAGCAACGTGCTGGTCGTGCATGCGTCCAACAGCGTGCAGGTGTTTCGCGGCGTGCTGGAAGACTTCAGCCGGCTCAACCCCTCCGTGCGGCTGGAGTACACCGAGCTGTCCACGCAGGAGCTCTACCGCGAGACCGTGGACCGCGCGGCGAGGTCGCCCGGCGTTCCGTCCGGGCCCGACATCGTCATCAGCAGCGCGATGGACCTGCAGACCAAGCTGGTCAACGACGGCTACGCCCGCGTGCACCTATCGCCGCAGACGCGCGCCCTGCCCGGCTGGGCCAACTGGCGCGACGAGGTCTTCAGCATCGGCACCGACCCCATCGTCATGGTCTACAACACGCAAAAGCTTGACGCCGCGCGCGTGCCGCACACCCGCCGCGAACTGCTGTCGCTGCTGCAGGCGCCCGACCAGCCGCTGGCCGGCCGCATCTCCACCTACGACGTGCAGGGCAGCGGCATCGGCTATCTGGCGGCCACGCAGGACACGCGGCTCGACAGCATGGCCGGCGCCCTGCTCGCCGCCTTTGGCCGCAATGGCGTGTCCATCCACGAGTCCACCGAACATGCGCTGGACAAGCTGGAAAGCGGCGAGGTCACGCTGGCCTACAACCTGCTGGAATCCTATACGCGGCACCGCATCGACAACGGCGCGCCGCTTGCGATCATCTACCCGCAGGACTACACGCTGATGCTGTCGCGCTCGGCCATCATTCCGCGCCAGGCGCCACGCAGCGACCTGGGCGCGCTGTTCCTGGACTACCTGCTGTCGGCGCGCGGCCAGGACGCGCTGGCCCGGGAATCCGGCATGCGCCCGGTCAGCGCGTCGATCGTGCCCGCGGCCGGCGTGCGGCCTGTCGCCTTGGGCGTCGGCCTGCTGGTGTACCTGGACCCGCTCAAGAAACGCCACTTCCTGGACCTGTGGCGCGCGGCGATCTTTCCGCCGCGCTGATGCCGCGCCGGCAGCCGGTCTAGCGCAGGGCGACGCTCATGCCGCCGTCGGCCATCACCACCGCGCCCACGATGTAGCTCGCCTTCTCCGAGGCCAGGAATGCAATCACCTCCGCGATCTCGCGCGGCTCGGCGGCTCGCCGGATTGGCGCGTTGCGGCCATGCTCGGCCAGGAACTTCGGCCCGTCGGCGTGAATATGGTTGGTGATGTTGGTGACCACGTCGCCCGATCCCACGGCGTTCACGCGGATGCCATGGTCGATGGCTTCCAGCGACAGCGCGCGGGTCAACTGCGCCAGCGCCCCCTTGGACGCCGCGTAGGCCGCGATCGTCGGAAACGCCTGATAGCACGCGTAGGATCCGACGTTGACGATGGCGCCGCGTCCGGCCGGCGCCATCACGCGCATGGCCTCGCGGGAAAACAGGAAGGCGCCCGTGGCGTTCACGGCCAGGATGCCGTTCCAGTCGTCCAGCGTCATGTCGATCACCGGCTTGTTGATGATGATGCCGGCGTTGTTCACCAGAATGTCCAGCCGGCCGAAGCGGTCGATGGCCGCCGCCACGGCCTGCACGGCGCTGTCTTCCTTCGCGATGTCGGCCGCCAGCGGTTCGACGCCGGGCCGGGCCAGCGCGCGCACGGCCTCGTCCCGATCCACCGCCACGACGCGCGCGCCCTGCGCATGCAGGAGTTCCAGCGTGGCCAGGCCGATGCCGCTGGCGGCTCCGGTCACGATGGCCGTCTGGCCGGCAAAGGGTTGCGCTGCGAAAATCGTTGTCGTCATGATGGGATTCCTTATGGTTGGTTCAATGCGGGCTGGCCGTCGGGCGCACCACCACTTCGCTGACGTCCACGTCATCCGGTTGTTCGATGGCGTAGGCAATGGCGCGGGCGATGGCGTCCGGATGCAGCGCGACGCGGCGGAACGACTGCATCGCCACGCGCGCGGTGTCGTCGGTGATGGTGTCGGCCAGTTCGGATTCGACGACGCCGGGGCAGACCACCGTCACGCGGATCTTGCTGGTCTCCTGGCGCAGGCCGTCCGAAATCGCGCGCACCGCGAATTTGGTCGCGCAGTACACAGCCGCCGTCGGCGACACGCTCAGGCCGCCGATGGAAGACACGTTGATCACCTGGCCGTGCCCCTGGCGTTCCATGCCCGGCAGCACCGCGGCGATGCCGTGCAGCACGCCGCGGATGTTCACGTCGATCATGCGGTCCCACTCGTCCACCTTCAGCGAGGACAAGGGCGACAGCGGCATGACGCCCGCGTTGTTGACGATCACGTCCACTTGCCCGAAAGCTGCCTCTGCACCGCGCACGAAGGCCTGCATGTCTTCGGCGGATGTGACGTCCAGCGCGCGAAACGCCGCCGTGCCGCCCTTTGCCCGAATCTCTTGCACCAGCGTTTCCAGCCGGTCCGTGCGCCGCGCGCCCACATACACGCGGTGGCCTTGGGCGGCCAGCAACCGAGCCGCCGCCTCGCCGATCCCGCTGCTGGCGCCGGTGATCAGCACTACTTTGGATTGCCGTTCGTGCATCGAAGTCATGGTCGTTCTCCAGGTTGTTTTCCGTGACTGAAATGCTACGGACCCGGCTGCCGCGCGCGAATACCCGCGTCTATCGCACCCTTGCCTATTTCTATCGCCCGCCATGTTCCCGCCGGGAAGACGCCGGTAGAATGTGCCGCACCGGAACCGAAACACGGGATGCCCCCCATGACGCTGCCGTCCAGTCCGCAGTCGCGCGAAATGATTGCCCTCATCGAACGCCTGGCGCCCAACGAGGGCTACAGCCTGTCCGCGCTGGACGGGGTGCGCTTCATGCGCTCGGACCGTCCGCTCGGCCGCACGCCGGTCCTGTACGAACCCGGCATCGTCATCGTCTGCCAGGGCCGCAAGCTCGGCTTCCTGGGCGATGAGGTCTACGTGTACGACGCGCAGCACTATCTGGTGCTGTCCGTTCCCCTGCCCTTTTCCACCGAAACGCAGGCCAGCCGCGAAGAACCCTTGCTGGCCGTGTCCATCCGGATGGACCTGACCACCGTGGCGGACCTGGTGGTGGCGATCGACGCGCTTGCCGGTGGGCGCTCGGGCGACGGCCAATCCGGCGACGCGCCGCTGGGCATTGCTTCCACCCCGTTGTCGATGGAACTGGCGGACGCCACCGTGCGCCTGCTGCGCGCGCTGAGCAACCCGCTCGATGCCGAGATCCTGGGCCCGGCGCTCGTGCGCGAGATCTGCTTTCGCGTCCTCACCGGCGCGCAAGGCGACGCCCTGCGCGCCGCGCTGGCGCACCCGGGCCGCTTCGGCCGCGTCGCCCGGGCGCTGCGGCGCATTCATACGGACTTTTCCCAGCCGCTGGACGTGACGCACCTGGCGCAGGAAGCCGGCATGAGCGTGCCGGCCTTTCACGTCAATTTCAAGGCGGTCACGCAGACCTCGCCGATCCAGTACATCAAGTCCACGCGCCTGCATCACGCGCGGCTCATGATGATCCGCGACGGCCTGACGGCGGCGTCGGCCTCGGCGCGCGTGGGTTACGAGAGCGCCTCGCAGTTCAGCCGCGAATTCAAGCGCTTCTTCGGCCGCACGCCCATCGAGGAAGTGCGCGACATGAAGGCCTCGTTCGCGCTGTCGCCCGCGGCCGCCATCGGAGATTTCGCGTCCCGGCATTGAGACGGGCGCGGCGCCGCATCGTGTAGCATTCGCCGCAATTGCCGCAATCTTCACGCCTCAGGATGTCCGACGTATCCCGCCCCATTGGCCTGCATCACAAGACCGCCCAAGCGATCCAGGACGAAACGCTGGCCGCCATCCACCGCTGGTTCGACACGCTGCAAGCACGGGACGACGTCGATGCCATCGTGGCCCGCACGCCGCTGCAGGTTGGCATCCACAGCGAGCTCCTGCTGGAGTACGAGCCCTCGCGCATCGTGTTCGACGTCATGCCCAGTTGGGAGCCCGACGACCAGGACGGCCTGCATGCCGAAGGGCGCAACGGGCCGCTCAGCCCCGACGCGGTGCACACGTCGCTGGCGCCCGTGCTGCGCGAGGCCGTGCGCGAACGCATCGCCCGGCTGGCCGGCACGCGGGCCCCGGTGCGCGAACGGCTCTTCGGGTCGGACAAGAAACTTGCCGCGTTGGCGCGCAAGGCCGACGGCCCGCACAAGGCGCGGCTGCTGCGGCTGCTGGAAGGCTAGACGACACGGCATGGGCGCGTTCGCGCAAGGCGGTTGAATTAGCCCGGTATCGCCGCATCAACGCCGCATTTGCCGCGTGAAAATGCGCGGCAAAATGCGCCTTGCGCGCAAGTTTGCGACGATAATCGGCGCTGGGCCCACCGCCGTTGCCAACCTGAAATGCGCGGCGCGCCCGCCGCTTTGATCCGCAGCAGCGGTGCGCCGCCCACTTGCCAGCCGGCGCCACCTACAACCATCTGTGACACGTAGCAGCGTTTACGTCTGAACCAGAGTTGGAGGCACGCCATGCCCGATCATCGAATCGCCTTGCGCCGCGCCGTCGAGGCCGTGGACCATCTGACCGATCCCGAGCCGCCGTGGCGGGACATCCTGGGCACGGCCCGCGATCTGATCGGGGCCGACAGCGGAACGCTCATCGTGTTCGACGCCAGGAACAAGCTGTTGACGCTGTCCGCCATCGGTTTCTCCGACGCGTGCGCGTCGGACTACCAAGCGCATTTCTACAGCTGCGACATCCTTGAGCAGGACGGGCGCCATGCCCCGGCCGGCACGTGGCTGGACACCGCGCGGATGTACGACGCCGCCCAGTTGCACCGCACCGAGTTCTATGCGGACTTCATGGTCCGGCATCGCATGGCGCAACTGCTGTCGCTCATCATCGAATCGAACACCGTCCTGCACGCGGCGATCGGCTTTCAGCGTTCGTCCGTGGATGCAAAGGCCGGCGACCGGCTGCAATCCGGCGACTTTGGCCGGTACTTTCGCGTGCTGCGTCATCAACTGTCGCAGCGCGAGCGCAATCGCGCCATCGGCTGGAAGTCGCTGGAAAGCGCATTTTCAGAAGTCCACGAAGCGGTGCTGCTCATCAGCGTGGATTGCATCGTCGACAAGCTGTCGCCGTTGGCGGTGGGGTTCCTGGACGACGTCAATGGCTGGACCCTGCATGGCCGCAGGCTGCGCCACGCCGACGCCAAGGTGCAGCGGCTGTTCGACGCGCACTGCGCGGCGGTGGCGCGCGACGGCCAGATGCGGTCGATGGCCACCGCGTCGGGGTGGGGGGAACTCTTCTGGGTCGATATCAGCGCGGCGCCGCCTGCGCTCAGCCTCATCGGCGGCCGGATGCTGCTGATGCGCATGCGCAAGAAGAGCGCCTTTGCAATGCCGGACGTCACCAAGCTGCAATCGGTGTTCTCCATCACGCATGCCGAGGCCGCGGTACTGGCGGGATTGGCGGCAGGCCATAGCGTCGAGGAGGTTGCCACCCTGCGTCATGCCTCCGTCCTGACAGTGCGCAAACAGGTGGCGTCGCTGCTGACCAAGATGGAATGCAGCCGGCAATCGGAACTGGTCCGTCTGGCCTCGCTGCTGTAGCGCAAGGACGACGCGGCGTACTCAATCTTGAGTATGTGGTCTGCACCCATGCGGTCCTACGATGAGCACGAAGGCATGAGCACCGGGCGGCCACGTGTCCGCCGGATGCCTTCCCCCGGCCTGCGCCGGCCTCATCCAAAAGCCTTTGCGCGAGAGAGCCCGAGCCGCGGTCCGGCGCCCCTGTTCGTCACCAGGAGTTCCCACATGAAGCCCCTACTTCCCTTACGCGCCCTCGTTCCGGCCGCGCTGGCGGCTTTTGCCCTGCTGTCCGGCCCTGCCGGTGCGCAACCTGCGGCCTCCGCCCCCGCCACGGCCGCGCCGCCGTCCAACTACACCCCTACCCGCGCTGAGGTCGAACGCGATCTGGCGGCGTGGAAGGAGTCAGGCGTCGAAGCCCAATGGGCCGGCGAAGAAACCCCCAACATCAACAGCCCGACCTATATCACCGACTACCAGAAATACGTCAGCTCGGTGCGCGGCGGCGACATGGCCCAACCGCCCGCCAGCCAGACGGGTTCGCAGCGACGGTGGTGATTGCCGCGGCGCGTGGCCCGACTCTGCGGGTTGGGCCACCCCCGATGTCGTGACGAAAAATGTCATCACATCGCGCACGTCCAGGCCGGGCGGCCGGCCGGCAGCGCGTCCCCGGCGAACGGCTTGCACCAAGGCGTTACAAGTCCTGCCAGAATTAATCAAATAAAACACTTCTCCCCGCGCTTCTGCTTTAGTTCTAGCCGTTGCATGGTGTTGCGTTTGGCGCGGCTGCCTGCGTCTTGCGTACCGCCGGCATAGAAAAGATCAATAACCCGGAGGAGAAGTCTATGCGTACGTTCAAGCGCAGGGCCGCCGCATTGCTGGCAAGCGGCCTGATCGCAGTGCTGGCGGGCTGCGCCTCGCCAGGCGGCAAGAAGGAAACGATCGCCATGGCGGGGCTGTCGCAGCCCGTGGAAATCGTCAGGGACAAGCACGGCGTGTCCCACATCTACGCCAAGAATCAGGCCGACCTGTTCTTTGCCCAGGGCTTTTCCGCGGCGCGCGACCGCCTCTGGCAGCTGGACCTGTGGCGCCGCCAGGGCGAAGGCAAGATGGCCGAACAGTTCGGCCCGCGCTTCATCGAGCAGGACCGCGCGGCGCGGCTTTTCCGCTACCGGGGCGACATGCAGGCGGAATTCGCCAGCTACCACCCCGACGGCCAGGCCATCCTGACGGCGTTCGCCAATGGCATCAACGCCTACGTGAACTGGGTCAAGGCCAATCCCGACCAGATGCCGCCGGAGTTCAAGCTGACCGGCACCGAGCCCGGCTACTGGAGCCCGGAGACTTCGCTGATCCGCATCTACGGGCTGACGCGCAACGTCAGCGAGGAAGTGCGGATGTCCGAGCAGATCGCCGCACTGGGGCTGAATGCCGTGCAGGGGCTGACCACCTTCGAGCCGCCCCTGGCGTTGCAGGTGCCCGCCGGTCTGGACGTGCGCCAGATCAACAAGTCCGTGCTCGCCACCTACCGGCTGGCGCGCGACGGTCAGAAGTTCGAGGCGGGCGACTTCCCGCGCAGCCCGCTCGCCGCCGACGAACGGGCCAAGCTGGCCAGCGCCTTGTCCGAGGGCCGGCTTGCCTCGCTGGATCCGGCCTTCGACCCGCTGGCGCCGCGCTATGAAAGCAACAACTGGACGCTGAGCGGCGAGCGCACCGCGACCGGCAAGCCCATTCTGGCGGGCGACCCGCACCGGTCCATCACCATGCCGTCGCTGCGCTACATGGTTCACCTGAATGCCCCGGGCTGGAACGTGATCGGCGCGGGCGAACCGGCGTTGCCCGGCGTCTCGATGGGACACAACGACCGCATCGCATTCGGCCTGACCATCTTCGCCTTCGGCGACGAGGAAGACCTCTACGTCTACGACACCAACCCCGCCAACCCCAGCGAATACCGCTACCAGGGCGGCTGGGAAAAGATGCGCCAGATCGACGAGACCATTGCCGTGCGCGGCGCCTCGCCTGCAACGCGCAGCCTGAAATTCACGCGCCACGGGCCGGTCATCCATGAAGACCCGGTGCGGCGCAAGGCCTACGCCCTGCGCGCCGCCTACCTGGAATTTCCGGGGACGGCGGCCTACCTGGCCAGCCTTCGCCTGAACCAGGCGCAGAACTGGAACGAGTTCGTGGCGGGCATGGAAAAGCACTACACGCCCAGCGAGAACATGGTGTACGCCGACGTGGACGGCAACATCGGCTGGTTCGGCGGCAGCATCGCGCCGATCCGTCCGCGCAATGACTGGTCCGGCATGCTGCCTGTGCCCGGCAACGGCGACTTCGAATGGCGGGGCGTGCTGCCCGGCAGTTCCCTGCCGCGCGTCTTCAATCCGCCCGAAGGCTATGTCGCCACGGCCAATGAGTACAACCTGCCCGCCAACTACCCGTACAAGGACATGTCGGCGCGCACGTGGGCCGAACCCTTCCGCGTGCAGCGCATCCGGGAGGTGGTGGCCGACGGCCGGGGCCTGACCGTGCAGCAATCCCAGGACTTGCAGTTCGACAACCTGTCGATCCCCGCCCGCACGCTGGGCGGTTACGCCAAGTCGTTGAACTCGGCGGACCCGAACGTCGGCGCGGCGCTGAGCCTCTTGAAGGACTGGGATTACCGCATGGAGACCGACTCCCGGGCGGCGACCGTGTACGCGTTCTGGCTGCCCGAAGTCGTCAAGCGCGTGACCGACCTGTACGTGCCGGCTAACGGACGCGCGGCGTTCGGCGACCTTTCCACCCGGCGGACACTGGAAAAGCTGGCCACGCCCGACACCGCTTTCGGCCCCCGGCCTGAACAGGGCCGCGACGCCCTGCTGCTGCAGGCGCTGGCCGACGGCCTGACGAAGCTCACCGCCAAGATGGGGCCGGATTCGACACAGTGGCAGTGGGGCAAGCTGCACCACATCCAGTTCGATCACAGCCTGGCCAGCCTCTTGCCGCCCGACACGGCCAAGGCTTGGGCCACGCCGCGCTATCCGGTCGGCGGCGACAACGACACCGTGCACCGCGCGACGTTCCGCAAGAGCGACTTCCGCCAGACCAGCGGCGCATCGTACCGCCAGGTGATCGACGTGGCCGACTGGGACAACTCGCGCGTGCAGAACGTGCCGGGCCAATCGGCGGATCCGCGCAGCCCGCACTACCAGGATCTGCTCAAGGGCTGGGCGACCGGGGAGTACTTCCCCATGGCGTTCAGCCGCGCCAAGGTGGACAGCCAGCGCTCGGATACGTTGACGCTGCAGCCCGCGGGCAAGTGAGCTGAGATCCCGGCTTTTTGATCGGGCTGCTTGCCTGGTACGGTGTCAGACGGGGCCTGCCCCCTTGATGTTTGTCATTTCCCGCCGCCATCCGGCGGCGGAGAATACCGCCATGACGCTCTATCCCGTGCTGCTCATCCTGCACCTGCTTGCCGCCTTCCTGTTCGTCGGCACCGTCGCTTTCGAGGTGCTCTTCCTGGAACCGGTGCACCAACGCCTGCCGCCGGACGTGCGCAAGGCGCTGGGCAGCCAGCTTGGGCCCCGGGTGCGTTCGGTGGTGCCCTGGTCGGTGCTGGTGCTTTACCTGGCGGGATTGGGGCTCGCCTGGCAGCATCGCGGCGCGCTTGCCGCGCCGCTGGCCTCATCGTTCGGGCTGCTGCTGACCGTGAAGATCCTGCTGGCCGTCAGCGTGCTGGTTCACGTCGTGACGGCGTTGGTACTGGCACGCCGGCGCAAGCTCACCGGCGCGCTGCAAGGCCGGCTGCACACCAGCGTGTTCTGTCACATGGTCGCCATTGTGGTGCTGGCCAAGGCGATGTTCTACATCACCTGGTGACCCGGCGCTGGCAGCTATCGCTTCGCTGCCTTGCCCGACGCATCCTGCTCGACCACCATGTCCAGCACATAGACCTTGGACGGCGCATCGGCGGGCGGATTCTTCCAGTCGTAGCGCTTGACGCGCAGCACGGTGCGCACGCCATCCTGGTGCTCGAATCCCTCGATCGACTGATACAGCGGCTGCCATTTGTCCGGCGCGGGCAAGGCGATGCCCGCCTCGTTGAATTTACGTTCGCGCACCATCAGGCACTGGTAGTGCGGAATCATCGGATGGCTGCACTCGGCACGCTTGGCCGCCACTTCCAGGAACATGATCTGGCCCGTGCTGCCGTACAGGGTTTCGGGCGTCGGTTCGCCGATGAACGTCAGGACGCTGCCGTCCTGCGCGGCCAGTTCCAACGCGGGCTCAGCCTTGTCGCCCGACTGCGTCACGCGCAATGGCCCTTTGAGCCGCTGGGCGATTTCCGCATCGAGCTGCATCAGGCTCTGCTCGCACGCCTTCATCGTCGAGGCCAGGTTCGCGATGGTCAGCACGCCATTCTTGTACGTGTACCCGCCGAACTGCGCGTTGCACCCGCCGCGGATGTTCACGCCGTCGTCCTTGAAGGTCAGCCGCACCTGATGCTCGACCCCCTTTTGCAGTGCCGCGATGGCCTTGCCCGCGGGGTCGGTGGCGGCGGTCAGGCGCCAGTGGTAGGCGGTGAGGCCGGCTTGGGTGGCGGCTGACGTGGCGGCGGAATCAGGCATGGCGGACGATCCTTCACGGGGAGAGGTCGCAGGCGCGCAGGCAGACAGCAGCGCGGCGCAAACGGATGCAAGAAGGAGGGTTTTTTTCATGATTGGTTCCTGTCAGCCGCTGGCCGGAAAGAAAAGCGGCATTCTACGTCCGTGCTGTGGACGAAATGGCCAGCGCGCCGGCCATACCGTTTCCAAATCTTGCGAGCGCGGCGCGCGAATTACAGTCTGACACTTTCGTCTGCCGTCCGCGCCGCCGCGGGCGTCAGCGCGCGCTACTTTCCGTCGGGATATGCCGGACTGGCCAGGCAGGCGTGCGCCCATTCGTAGTCGTCGGTATCGAAGATCTCGCCGTCGATCTTTGGCAGCGGCTTGTCGGCATAAGCGAAATCGGGCTTTGCCGGCGACCGGTTCCACTGGGTCTTGCCATTGCCGTCGCTGCACGCCTCGTCGGCGCTGCTGAACGAGCACGACGCGATGACCTTGGGCCTGCCGTTCTCGACGTTGGCCACGTAGCGCTTCGTGTAGACGCCGCCGGACGCCCAGTACTCGTCGATCGTGCAGACGCGGTCCTTGTTTTGGTAATGGCGGGTGGCAAAGCAGGCGTAGTTGTTGTAGTCGGGCGGCAGCACGTCGCACGACGACGCGAAGCCGGCAAACGGGCCGCCGGTGAACTGCGCCCGGAACTTGCGCTGTTCCAGCGCCCGCGCGATAAGGGCCGGGGTGTCGGACCCCTTGGCCTTTTCCTTAAGCTGGGCGCTGCGCGCGAGAATCAGGCTGCGCGCCGCCTGTGCGGGGGTCTTGCCGTCGGACAGCAGGTCGGGCGACTCGATCAATCTTTCAAGTGCGTTGTCGCGCGCCGCCAGCCAACGCTTCTGGCCCTCGACCAGCATCGTGCGGATCTCGGCATCGGGCGCGGATTTCAACAGTGCGCTGTAGCTGCGGTTCAATTCCGCGTCGGCGGATACCGCGCCGCGGTCGGCGCAGATCAGCTTCTCGACGCCGGTGGCGGCCTTCTTGCAATCGATGGCCAGCGCAGGCGCGGACAACGCGAACAAGCCAGCCAGGGACAGCAACCGTAGTGCGGGAATTCCAGGTCTCATCTGATTCTTCTCGGGGTTCGATGGCGGTTGAACAGCGTGCCATTCTGGCATGAAACCGGGGACGCCTTGAAAACGGCAAGCCCGCCGTCCGCCCTGGCCTGGGGCGAGCGGCGGGCCGGGCGATGCGCGCTACAACGCCGAGGCCATCGCCAGGCGCTCTGCGTAATGCGGTATCGACAGGCGCTCGATGACGGCCTGCTGCTGCGCCCCGAACACGTCGCGCTCGTCAGGCGAGGCCGAAATGTTCGGGCGGTCGATCGTCAGCTTGATGGCATTGCAGCTGTCCACGAAGAACGTGCCCACCACGCGCTCAGGCGCCACGCCCAGCACACGCGCCACGTTGGCCGCGCAGAACACGTTCGAGCGCAGCGCGGCCTCGTAGTCGGCGGCGGAATTGAACACGATGTCGAACGTCAGCCGGTTGATGCCGGCGTCCTTGCTGCGCACCACCACGGCCATGTCCAGCAGCGGCTGCTCGCGCTGCGGCGTTCCTGCAGGCGGCACGTCGGCGATCAGGGACAGCGTGCGATCGTCCAGGTTGCCCTCGTAGCCCGTGATGCCGATGTCCGCGTACCGCGGCCGGTCGGATCCGCTTTCCGTCCACGCCGCGCCGTTGATGCGGAAGTACGTGATCGGGAACATGCGGTTCTTGATGATGTCCTCGTTCTGCAACAGGTGATAGAGCGTCCATTCGTAGGCGTCGCCCGCGTCCATGTTCAGGCGCGAGCCGTCACGGGCGGGGGCCAGCGACAACAGGCGTTTCAGGTCGGCCTGATGCCGCTGGGCAAGCTGCGCGGGATCGCGGTCAATGGTGCGAACCAGCGCCACCGGCCGGCTGGCGTCGGCTTCGTGGATCTTCCACGTTGCGGCGCGCAATGCGTCCGCAAACTCTGCCTGCACCAGCTTGAGCACGGCGTCCTTGATCATCGGGTAGTTGGCCTGGAACACCGGATCGCGCGTGCCGCTGGGAACCACCGCGCCATACTGGCCGTCCTCGCGCTGAAAGCTCACCAGGTTGGGCGACAGCGGATAGGCGATGTTGCCCGCGGTGGCCTTGCGGCCGGCATAGCCGTAGTGGATCAGGTAGTGGGTCAGCAGGCTGGCCAGCGTTTCGGCCGCCTGCGGCGTGGCCGCGCAGGTTTCCACGATCAGGCCCAGCTCCGCTTCGCCCTCGCGCAGCGGCACGGTCTGCACCCCGTTGCGGCCGTAGACCAGCACGTCGGCGGGCACGCGCGGCAGATCCGCGGGATCCAGGTGGACCAGCGACACCTTGCGCTTGCCCAGCCGGCGCGCGCCTTCCAGCTTGATGCTCCACGGCCAGGGTTTGCCTGCCCGCACGAACTGGCTGTTGCGGATGCCGGCGGTGCGCGCATCGCGCGCGAAGAATTCGGTGTGCTCCATCGCCAGGATCCCCTCGGGATAGAACTGGAGCTGCGGATGGCTTTCCTCGTAGAGCGAATGCGCGGCAATCGAATACGGCGTGCAGCGCCGTCCCGGATCCGGCGCCACGAAAAGCGCGGTGCCGTCGTCGTAGATTTCCGCGACCAGGCAATCCGACGGCGAGCCCGGGTCGCAGGCTAGCGCGCCGCATTCCAGCACGTGGCCGACGTGATAGGCCAGCCCCGGGTCGATGCCGCGGCGGACCATGTCGGACGCGAACAGCGCAATGTCGCACGACCGGCCGGCCAGCACATACTTCGCGCCGCTGTCCAATGCCGTGATGAGGGGATGCACGCCCATCTGTCCCACGATGGTGCTCTCTTCCAGCGCCGCGGCGTCCAGCTCGGGGCCCGCGCCCGTGGGCCGCAGCGCGCCCGCCCGGAATTCCCGGATCACGCTGGCCGGATCCAGCTCGGACCGGATGACGGCCACGGTGCGGTCCTTCACGCCCAGCTCGTCAAAGACTTCCTTGGCGACGTCGATCATCCAGTCCAGGTTGCGGTTGCCGCCGGCCATACCGCAGCTGCCCAGAATGACCGGTCCGTCGATGCGTTCGCCCGCCTCGACCATGTGGCGAAAGTCCGCCTTCACGGCCTCGCGTTCGAAGTATTCGGTGCCCGTGCCCAGGTAATACGGGCCGGCGTCCATCGACCCCGCATCCGAGATCACGGCATCGATACGCCCTTCCAGCGCCTTCTGCAGCGATTCACGGGGAAATCCATATCCCAGCGCGCCGCACGCGGACACCACGCGATAAACCAGCTTTGCCATCGTCACTCTCCTGTTTGCAGGCCGCGGACATTGCGGTTGCTGCCTGGGAGTGCACTTTGCGCCGGCGTCGGCGGCAGGAAAAATACTATGTCGATATGCGGGTATCGGCCGCCGATATGGCTGCCTGGCCTGTTGGCGGCGCGTCAGGACGCCAGCGGTTCCGCGCCGGCCAGTCCGTTATCCGCGACGTGGCGCATGACGAATTCGCTGAGCAGCGTGCGCACCGCCTCGGCCGGCGGCGCCAGCGGCACGTCGCTGGAGGCGATGACCGCCGCGGTCAGATAGACGGGCGGCTCGATCATCGCCGCCGACACCTGGGCATGCCCGGGCGCGCGCGAGAAGTCGCCCAGCGGCAGGATGGTGTGGCCGATGCCCGCCTGCACTGCCGACAGCATGCCCGAGAAGACCTCGGTTTCCGCGACCACCTGCGGCACGATGCCGGCTTCGGAAAACAGCCGGTCCAGCAGGTTGCGCGTCATGTTGGGATGGGCGGGCAGGATGAGCGGCATGCCGGCCAGCTGCTCAAAGCGCATGGCGCAAGGCCGGCGCCCCGGCTTGCGCGGGCTGACCACGAACAGCCGCTGCCGGAAGAGCGGCTGGCGCGCGAAGCCGGTGGTGGGCTCGTCCTCGAACACCAGCGCCAGGTCGAGCGAACTGTCGCGGATCCGGGCGCCCAGCTGGCCGCTTGCGTCGCTGCTGAAGCGCAGGCTGATCTTGGGCAGCGATGCCCGGCACTTTTCCATCAGTTCGCCCGCCAGGAACGACGCCAGCGTGGACGACATGCCGATCCGCACGACGCCCTGGATGTCGCCGCCCAGCGAGCGCACGATCTGCGGGATGCGCTCCATGCGGCTCAGGATGGACGCGGCTTCCGTGTACAGCGCGGCGCCGGCGGCCGTGGGACGCGCGCCCCGCGCACTGCGATGCAATAGCGTCACGCCCAGCTCTTCTTCGAGCGCCGCGATCTGCTGGCTGAGCGCCGGCTGCGCCACCGGAATGAGCGCCGCCGCGCGGGAGAAACTGCCCGCCTCGACGATCTTCACGAAATACCGGAGATGGCGCAGTTGCACGGAAACGCTCCGTTCAGAACGTCACCGTGACGGACGGCGCGCTGCGCCGGGCTTCGCCGTGGAACACGGCTTCGATGTTGTTGCCGTCCGGATCCAGCACGAATGCGCCGTAGTAGCCGGGGTGGTAATCGCGAAATCCCGGCGCGCCGTTGTCCTGGCCGCCGTGGGCCAGCGCCGCCTTGTAGAACGCGTCGACCATCGCCTGGGCGCGCGCCTGGAACGCAAGATGGTGGCGTCCCGTCAACTGGCCCAGCGCGGCCTGGCTGTCGGCCGTCGACACGAACAGTTCGTCGGCCCAGAAGTAGTCGTCCGCCGTGCCGCCCATGGGCACCTCCAGGGCGTCGAACACTGCCTGGTAAAAGCGCTGGCTGGCGGGCAGGTCCCGCACGACAAGCTGGATGTGATCGATCAGGCGGCCGCGATGGATCTCATTGGTCTGCATGACGTCTCCTTTCGGGTTGACAGGCTCAGTCGACTATAGCGCCATAAGCCGCCCGAAAATGACAAAGCCCGCATGGCTCTGTCGAGCAATGCGGGCCTGAAGACCGCGGTCCTGCCGGGCGCGCGCGGCGCGCCCGAGGCGATCAGCCAAACACGCGGAAGCGTTCGGCGTCGTCCATGAACGGCTTGTCGCCGAAACCGGCTTCGTTCGAGCCGAACGGCATCTGCGCGCGCAGCTTCCAGTAGGCGGGGACGTTCCACTCACGCGCCACGGCGGCGTCGATCAGCGGGTTGTAGTGCTGCAGGCTGGCGCCGACGCCGGCGTTGGCCAGCGCGGTCCAGACGGAAAGCTGGGCCATGCCGCCCGACTGCTCGGACCACACGGGGAAGTTGTCGGCGTACAGCGCAAACTTTTCCTGCAGGCTGCGCACCACGTCCTGGTCTTCGAAGAACAGGATCGTGCCCACGCCGGCGGCAAAGCTCTTGAGCTTGGCTTCGGTCTTGTCGAAACCTTCGGCCGGCGCAACCTTGCGCACTTCTTCCGTGGTCAGGTTCCAGAGCTTTTCGCTTTCGGCGCCAAACAGGATCACGGCGCGCGAGCTTTGCGAGTTGAAGGACGACGGGCTGTGCTTGATCGCTTCCTGGATCAGCGTGGTCAGTTCTTCCTTGGAGGCCGACAGGTTGCGGCCCAGCGAATACTGCGTGCGGCGCTGCTTGAGCGCTTCGAGATATGCGTTGCTCATGTTTTGACCTTTCGACCAGTAGATAGAGATGACGATGGGAGGCATTCTACCGGCTGGACCATGACGCGAATACCCGTTCAACCGCACTTCGGCTGGAACAAACTGTTCCACCGGTGAGATCAAACGGGTGAAATCGGTGCGTTGGGGCGGTTAATTCAGTCGGCGCGGAACCCCGTCGCCTTCACCACCTCGGTCCAGCGCTTGGATTCGGCGGTCAGCAGCGCCTGCAGGGCCTGCCGGTCCGAACCCACGACCACGAAGCCGGCCTCGCCCAGCGTCTTCACGGCGGCGGGCTGGCGCAGCGCGGCCGCGCTGTCGGCCTGCAGGCGGGTCAGCACGGCGTCGGGCGTGCCGGCCGGGGCGAACAGCGCGAACCAGGCGCCGAAGTTGACCGCTGGCAAGCCGCGCTCGGCAAAAGTCGGCACATCGGCCAGGGCCTGGGTGCGTTGCGCGCCCGTGGTGGCCAGCGCGCGCAGCTTGCCGCCCTGCACCTGGGGCGCGGCCAGCGCGGTCGTCACGAACGCCGCCTGCACGCCGCCGGACACCAGCCCGGAGACGGCGTCGCCGGTCGAACGGTAGTGGATGGCTTCGATCTTCAGGCCGGCCTCGCGCGCAAAGAGCTCGGCGCCGAAGTGGCCCGGCGTGCCCGCGCCGAAGGTGGCGAAGTTCAGGCGGTCCGGCGCCTTTTTCGCGGCGTCGATGAATGCCGCCAGATCCTTGTAGGGCGACGTGGCCGGCACGACCAGCACGAAGTCGGCGCGCACCACCTCGGAAATCGGGGCGAAATCGCGCGGCGGATCGTAATTCAGGTTGCGGTACGTGGCGGGCGAAATGCTGATCGACCCGACCTCGCCCAGCAGCAGCGTCTGGCCGTCGGCCGGACTGCGCGCGACGGTCTGCGCGGCGATCTGCCCGCCCGCGCCCACCTTGTTTTCTACCACCACGCTTTCGCCCAGCAGCGGCCCCATGTGCTGGGACAGGGTGCGCGCCACGATATCGGGCCCGGTGCCGGGCGGAAAGCCCACGTTCAGGCGCACGGGTCCATTGGGAAATTGCGCGGCCGCGGCAAGCGGCACGCACAGCAGTAAGCCGCCCAGCAGGCGGCGCAGCATCGTTTGCATGGTTGTCTCCTGGTTTTTTTAATGCCGCGGCGGCTGCCGCGGGGTCAGCAAATGCGATAGAAGCGCAGCTCGACGCGATCGGGATAGCGCGCGCCGGTGCCGATGAAAAGGCTTTCGTTCATCCAGCCCAGCGTGGGCGAGGACGTCTCGAAACGGGGATAGCTGCGAAAGTAGATGCGCGCCGGATCGACGGCTTCGCCGCGCGCCAGCCGCGCAATGTCCTCGGCGCTGCCCGTGCGGATGCCGGTGTTTTCGACATACACGCGTTCGCCCGAGGGCGTTTCGATGACGTAGCGCGCGTGGATGTCCGTGAAGGTGGCCGACCGGATGATCTGGAAGTCCGCGCCGCCGGGCAGCACCTTGCCCGACAGACGCGGTCCCTGGACCGTGCCGCCGGTGATGGGGATCACGCGGCGGCGCCCCTGCGGCGTATCGCCCACTTCCTGCGGCGCGCCCACGTCGACCACGACGGTGGCCACGTGTTCAAGCCGGGGGGCGTGCGTGTCGTTCATGGCATCGGCGCCGCTCATGGTTTCTCTCCGCGGGCAAGGCGCAGCGCCGCCGGGTCAAAGCCCGCTAGCTGCTTGTAGCGCAGCGACACCGCCGCCAGCTCCTCGCCCGAAATCACGTCGTTGATGTTCGCGAACCCCGCGGGCGCGCGTTCTTCGGCCATCTGCATCACCTGCTCGGGGCCGTTCAGGCGGTTGCGCAGCACGATGCCCGCGGTGCGCGGCAGGCGTTCGGCTTCGTACTCCAGCAGCGCGACCTCGGCCGAGCGCGCCTTGCCGCGCACGGCCTGATCCAGCCAGTCGGCCAGGCAGCGCGCGTCCAGGATGGCCTGCGCCGATCCGTTGGAGCCGATCGGGTACATCGGATGCGCGGCGTCGCCCAGCAGCGTGAAGCGCCCGCGCGTCCAGCGCGGCAAGGGGTCGCGATCGACCAGCGGAAATTCGTAGATCGCCTCGGCGCCGTCGATGATGGCCGGGATGTCGATCCAGTCCCAGCGCCAGTCGGCAAAGCGGTCCGCGAAGACGGACTTGTCGACCTTGCGATTCCAGTCGGTGGCGGGCAGTTCCGCGCCCGGAATGGACAGCTCGGCGATCCAGTTGATGAGCGAGCGGCCTTGCCGGCGCAGCGGTTCCGAAATCGGGTAGCAGACGAACTTCTGATCCTGGTGCCCCGCCATGAACATGCTGCGCCCGTCCAGATACGGCGGCGCCTCGGTCACCGCGCGCCACAGCATGCGGCCGGAGAACCGGGGTTCGTCTCCCACGGGATGCAGCTGGCGCCGCAGCGCGGAATGAATGCCGTCGGCGCCCACCAGGATGTCGCCCTGCACGGAATGCAGCGTGTTGTCCGCGCGGCTGCGGAACTGCGCCTGCACGCCGTCCGCGTCCTGGGTGGCGGACTCCAGCACCATGCCGGGGACGATGGCATCCGGGCCCAGGCGCTCGCGCACGGCCTGCGCAAGCAGCATCTGGAACTCGCCGCGATGCACCGAGAACTGCGGCAGCGGATAGCCGGCCTCGCGGCCGCGCGGCTCGCGCCAGATCGGCTGGCCCAGCTTGTTGTAGTAGTGCAGCTGCGAGGTCTCGATGGCGCGTTCGGCCAGCGCGGGCATCAGGCCCAGCTGTTCGATCTCGCTGACGGCGTGGGGCAGCAGGTTGATGCCGACGCCGAGCGGGCGCAGTTCCTGCGCGCTTTCATAGATGCGGCAGCCGATGCCGCGGCGGTGCAGCATCAGCGCGAGAGTCAGCCCGCCGATACCCGCGCCGGCAATGACGATTTGCATGTCTACTCCTGGTCTTATTTGTTATGCAACATAACAAAATCGCCCCGCGTTCCGCACGAGGGATTTCCCGCAATCCGGTGGCGCGGCGACAATGCCTGCATTAGTGTTGAGGCCCCGTCCGCGATCCGCCCCCATGTCCAGAGCATCCGTCCAACGCCCTCGCCGCCCCGCGGCCCGTGGCGAACACTTCGATCCGCACGTGCCGGGCGTTCAGTACGGCGCGCTGGACGACCTGGTCGGCTACGCGATCCGGCGCGCGCAGATCCTGATCTACGAGGACTTCCTGGCCGCGCTGGCGCCGTGGGACATCACGCCGCAGCGGTACTCGGCGCTGACGCTGATCGCCGCGAACGAAAACCTCAAGCTCACCGACCTGGCCCGCATCCTGGGCATTGCGCGGTCGGGCGCGGTGCAGATCGTGAACCAGCTGCAGGACCTGGGCTACGTGGAACGCCAGGAGGCCGAGCACGACCGGCGCGCGTACGCGCTGGCCATGACGCAGACCGGCCACGATGCGCTGGCCGCCATCACCGAAGCCGTGCAGGCGCACGACGCGCGCATCAGCGCCAAGCTGGGCGCGGCAGAGCGTCGCAAGCTGATTGGCTTGCTGGGCAAGCTGGGCTGAAGCAACTGCCCGCATCGCGCGGCGTCCCCGATTCGCGCGTCCGCGCCCCATTGCGTGCTTTTTGCCCCGATGCGGGCATTCCCCTATTACCCCCGCCGCGTCAAAAAACTATCGTATTCGAGAATTATCAAATAAGAGAATTCTCGCTTCCGACAAAATGATTGCTGAAACCCTATACGATTTTGCCGTGATCGGCGCGGGCATCGCCGGCGCCTCCGTGGCCTACCGCCTGAGCGCCTCGGCGTCCGTGGTGGTGCTGGAACGAGAGTCCCAACCCGGTTATCACTCCACCGGCCGTTCGGCGGCCATGTTCATGGAGACCTACGGCACCACGCAGATCAAGGCGCTTACGCGCGCCAGCCGCGCGTTCTACGAGCATCCGCCGGAAGGCTTCTGCGAACATCCGCTGCTCAGCCCTCGCGGCGTGCTGTACATCGGGACGCCGGATCAGAAGGATCTGCTGCAGGACGCCTTCGAAGACTTCCACCGCCAGTCGCCAAACGTCACCCTCATCGACGCCAGCCAGGCCGTCAAGCGCGTGCCCTGCCTGCGCGAAGACCAGCTGTGCGGCGCGATCGAGGAACCGGATGCGCGCGACATCGACGTGCATGCGCTGCACCAGGGTTTCCTGCGCGGGATGAGCCGCCAGGGCGCCGTGCTGCACAACAACGCCGAACTGGCGGGCGCCGCTTTCGAGAACGATGTCTGGACGCTGACCCTGGCCGATGGCCGGCAGATCCGCGCGCGGGCCGTCGTCAACGCCGCGGGCGCCTGGGCCGACCACACGGCCGGCTTGTGCGGCGCCGCCCCCGTTGGCCTGCAGCCGTGCCGCCGCACCGCGTTCACCTTCAGTGGCCCGGAAGACGTCGATTTCTCGCACTGGCCCGCGGTAGTGGGCGTGGACGAAAGCTACTACTTCAAGCCCGACGCGGGGCAGTTGCTGGGCTCGCCCGCCAATGCCGATCCGGTCGATGCGCACGACGTGGTGCCCGAGGAACTGGATGTCGCCACCGGCATCTACCGCATCGAAACCGCCACGTCGCTGACCATCCGCCGCCCGAAACACACCTGGGCCGGCCTGCGCTCGTTCGTGCGCGACGGTGACTTCGTGGTGGGCTGGGACGCGGCCACGCCGGCGTTCTTCTGGCTGGCGGCGCAAGGCGGCTACGGCATCCAGACCGCGGCGGCCACGTCCGAGCTGGCGGCCGCATTGCTGACGCACCAGCCCATTCCCGACCACCTGCAGGCGCACGGCGTCAATGCCGACGCCGTGCGGCCCGAGCGCCTGCGCTGACCTTATTGCCTACGACACCGAGATTGCCCAAATGACCGCCATTACCCGCTACCCCAGCACCCTGCCCCTGCCTTTCTCGCGCGCCACCCAGGCGGGCGGCTTCCTGTTCCTGTCCGGCCAGATCCCGATGGATGCCGCCGGCCAGGTGGTGCGCGGCGACGTCGCCACCCAGACGCATGCCGCCATCGACCGCATCAAGGAAACCCTGGCCCTGGCCGGCGCAAGCCTGAAGGACGTCGTGCGCGTGACCGTGTGGCTGACCGACCTGGCGCATTTCGCGCAGTTCAACGAGGCCTATCGCAGCCATTTCTCTTCCGATTTCCCCTCGCGCTCCACCGTCGAGGCCAAGCTGGCCATGGACGTGGACGTCGAGATCGAAGTGCAGGCGTGGCTGGGCGATGCCCAGTCCACGACGCCTGCCGCCTGAACGCTGTCCCGTTCGATTGCATGACACCGCCAGGCGCAGCGCCTGGCGGGGCGACACCCCCAAGCGCGCGCCCCGATGCCCGCGCCCTAAAGCCCCATTTTTTGCGCGGAGCGTCATTCATGAAGATCTTTTCCGGGTCCCTGGCGACCGAGACCAACACCTTTTCTCCCATTCCGACGGGCCTGGCCTCCTACCGGGCGCGCGGCTACTTTCCAGCCGGCAAGCATCCGGACCGCATGCAGATGTTCTCGGGACCGCTGTGGGCCGCGCGCCAGCGCGCCGCGGGCAAGGACTGGACGCTCATCGAAGGGCTGACGGCTGGCGCGACGCCGGCCGGCATCACGACCCGACACGCCTACGAGACGCTGCGCGACGAGCTGCTGGACGATCTGCGCCGCGCGGGCAAGGTCGATATCGCCCTCTTTGGCCTGCACGGCGCGATGGTCGCCGACGGCTATGACGACTGCGAAGGCGACCTGCTGCGCCGCGCGCGCGAGATCGTGGGCCCCGATACCGTGATCGGCGCGGAGCTCGACCCGCACTGCCACCTGACGGACACGATGGTCCAGAGCGCCGACTTCCTGGTCTGTTTCAAGGAATACCCCCACACCGACATCCTGGAGCGCGCCTTCGACCTGGTCGACCTGTGCGTGGCGCGCGCCGAGGGCCGCATCAAGCCCGCGCGTGCGGTCTTCGACTGCGAGATGATTTCCATCATGCACACCAGCCGCGAGCCGATGCGCAGCTTCGTGGACCGCCTGCTGGCCATGGAGGGCAAGGAAGGCGTGCTGTCCGTGTCCATCGCCCACGGCTTTCCGTGGGGCGACACGTCGGACATGGGCTCGAAGGTGCTGGTCTATACCGACGGCAACCCCGCGCAGGCCGAGGCGCTGGCGCGCACGCTGGGCGAAGAGATCATCGGGTTCCGAGACCAGCTTGCGCCGCCCTACCCCGGCGCCGACGAAGCGCTGGACCAGGCGCTGGCGCACACCGAATTTCCCGTGGTGCTGGCCGATTCGGCCGACAACGCGGGCGGCGGCGCGCCCAGCGATGCCACGTTCATTCTGGAACGCGTGCTCGCGCGCGGCATCACCGACGTCGCCACGGGCCCGTTCTGGGATCCGGTGGCCGTGCAGCTGTGCTTTGAGGCCGGTGAAGGCGCGCAGATCAAGCTGCGCGTGGGCGGCAAGGTGGCGCCGGTGTCCGGCCAGCCGCTGGACCTGGACTGCGAGATCCTGGCGCTCAAGCGCGACGCCGTCATGACCGGCCTGGCCGGCACGCCCGCGCTGCTGGGCGACGTTGCCGTCGTGCGCACCCGCGGCGTGACGCTTGTGATGACCACCTCGCGCACCCAGGCGATGGGCACCGACCTCTTCACCCAATTCGGCGTGGACCTGGCCGCGATGAAACTCATCATCGTGAAGTCCTCGCAGCATTTCTACGCCTCGTACTCGAAGGTGGGCCGCCACGTCATCTACGTCGAGACGCCCGGCGCCATCACGAATGACCTCAACACGCTGCCGTTCGTCAAGCGCAAGCTGCCCAAGTGGCCGTTCAAGCAGTGAGACCCGAGGCCCAGGACCAACCACCCAAGCCGCCCGTGATGGGCAGACCAGAATCAACAAGGGGAAATCCATGATCAGACGTTTCAGCCTGCTGGGAGCCGCCGCGCTCCTGGCCATGAGCGCCGCAACCGGCGCGCTCGCCCAGACCAAGACCCTGCGCCTCGTGCCGCATGCGGACCTAAAGACGCTGGATCCGCTCTTTAACACCGCCTACATCACGCGCAACCACGGCTACATGGTGTTCGACACCCTGTTCGCCCAGGACAGCCAAGGCCAGGTCAAGCCGCAGATGGTGGACACCTGGACCAAGTCCGAGGACGGCAAGACCTGGACGTTCACGCTGCGCCCCGGCCTGAAGTTCAACGACGGCACGCCGGTGACGGCCGAGGACTGCATTGCCTCGATCCAGCGCTGGGCAAAGAAGGACACGTTGGGCCAGGCCATGATGGCGGCGGGCGCGGAACTGGCGGCCACCAACGAGAACACGTTCACGCTGACGCTGAAAGAGCCCTTCGGCCTGGTGCTGGATGCGCTGTCCAAACCCTCCGGCATGCCGCCCTTCATCATGCCCAAGCGGCTGGCCGCCACCGATCCGAACACCCAGGTGACCGAGATGGTCGGGTCGGGTCCGTTCCTGTTCAAGCGGGATGAATGGGTACCCGGCAACAAGGTGGTCTACGTGAAGAACCCGGCCTACGTGCCGCGGTCCGAAGCGCCGGACGGCCTGGCGGGCGGCAAGAACGTGAAGGTGGACCGCGTGGAGTGGGTCTACATCCCCGACGGCAACACGTCCACGGCCGCACTGATGAACGGCGAGGTCGACATGATCGAACAGGTCACGCCCGACTTCCTGCCGGTGCTCGAAACCAATCCCGACATCACGCTGAGCACGTCGGTTGCCTCGCAAGGCATGGTGATCCTGAACTCGCTGCATCCGCCGTTCAACAACCCGCTGGCGCGCCAGGCGCTGTATCACCTGGTCAGCCAGAAGGAAATGCTGACCGCGATGGGCTACCCGGACAAGTACCGCGTCGACTACTGCCCCACCATGTACATCTGCGGTTCGCCCCTGGCCACGGACGCGGGCGCCGCGCCCTACGCCAAACCGGACGTGGCCCGCGCCAAGCAACTGCTGCAGGAATCGGGCTACAAGGGCGAGAAGGTCGTGCTGCTGTACCCCACCGATCACCTGAGCGCCCCCGCCGTGATGGTGCTGGCGCAGAACATGAAGAAGGCGGGCGTGAACGTGGACCTGCAGTCCATGGACTGGGCCTCGCTGGCCGGACGCCGCCTGAAGAAGGATCCGCCCGCGCAAGGCGGCTGGAACATCTTCCTGACCTGGGGCGGTTACTTCGACGCCAGCACGCCGGTGACCAACCCGTGGCTGTCCGCCGCCTGCGGCAACAGCCTGCCGGGCTGGCCCTGCGACAAGGAACTGGACACCCTGCGCACCAGCTGGATCCGCGAAACGGACGCCGCCAAGCGCAAGGACATCGCCGCGCAGATCCAGGCGCGCGCCTACCAGACGGTGCCTTACGTGATGTGGGGCGAGTTCAAGCCCGTCTTTGCCGTGCGCGGCCTCAAGCACACCGAGCTGGTCAAGTCCGGCATCCCGGTGATGTGGAACATCGAAAAACCGTAAGGCCGACGCCGGGCGCCGCGCGCGCCCGGCCGCAAGCCGGGGGGAATCCAGCGTGAAATTCATCCTGCGCCGCATCGCGGCCGTCATACCCGTCATGGCCGTCGTGGCGGTTGTGGTGTTCCTGCTGATACACCTGTCGCCGGGCGATCCCGCGGCGGTGATCGCGGGCGACAACGCCACCGCCGACGACGTCGAGAAAATCCGCCAGAACCTGGGCCTGGACAAGCCGCTGTTGCAGCAGTTCGTCATCTGGGTCAGCCACATCGCCACGGGCGACCTGGGCACGTCGATCTCCACGCAGATGCCCGTCTCGCAGCTCATCGCCCAGCGCATGGGCCCGACGATCTCGATCGCGCTCTTCACGATGCTGTTCGCCGTGCTGGCGGCAATTCCCCTGGGCGTGCTGGCGGCGTGGAACGCCGGCAAGTGGCTGGACAGGCTGGTGATGGTAGGCGCGGTGTGCGCGTTCTCAGTGCCCGTGTTCCTGATCGGCTACAGCCTGGTATACGGCTTTTCCATCAAGCTGGGCTGGCTGCCGGTGCAGGGCTACAAACCCCTGGCCGATGGCCTCGTGCCTTACTTGCGCCACCTGGTGCTGCCCTGTCTGTCGCTGGGCCTGGTGTACATGGCGCTGCTGACCCGCATGACGCGCGCCACCATGCTGGAGGCCCTGTCCGAAGACTACATCCGCACCGCGCGCGCCAAGGGCCTGTCGTCCGGTCCCATCGTCTGGCATGCGCTCAAGAACGCCGCCAATCCCATTGTCACGACCATCGGCGTCGGCGTGGCGCTGCTGATCGGCGGCGTCGTCGTGACCGAGACGGTGTTTGCGATCCCCGGCCTGGGCCGCCTGACCATCGACGCCGTGCTGCGCCACGACTATCCGGTCATCCAGGGCGTGCTGCTGGTGGCCTCGGGCATCTACGTGCTGATCAACCTGCTGGTCGACCTGAGCTACCGGCTCTTCGATCCCCGCATCCGCTATTGAGAAGAGGCCACGCATGAACACGACCACCCTGCCCCTTCCCGCCACGCGGCCGCGCCTGCGGCGCGCGTTCCGGTCGGTGCGCCGCCATCCCATGCTGTACGCCGGCGGCGCGATCCTCATCATCCTCGCGGCCATCGCGCTGGCCGCGCCGTGGCTGGCCACCGTCGACCCGCAGGAAATCAATCCGCTGGCGCGCATGAAGCCGCCCTCGGCCGAACACCTGTTCGGCACCGACGCGCTGGGCCGCGACGTCTATTCGCGCACCGTCTGGGGCGCCCGCATCTCGCTGCTGGTCGGCATCGTGGTCGCCGTCGTCTCCACCGCCGCCGGCGTGGTGCTGGGCATGATGGCCGGCTACTTCCGCCGCATCGACGCCGTCATCATGCGCATCATGGACGGCCTGATGGCCATCCCCGGCGTGCTGCTGGCGATTGCGCTGATGGCCACGCTGAAGGGAGGACTGGGCACTGTCATCATCGCCATCGTCATTCCCGAGGTGCCGCGCGTCGTGCGCCTGGTGCGCGCGCTGGTCCTGACCATCCGCGAGCAGCCCTACATCGAGGCCGCCGTCTCGGTCGGCACGCGGGTGCCGTCGATCCTGATGCGCCACATCCTGCCCAACCTGTTTGCGCCGCTGATGGTGCAGGCCACGTTCATCGCGGCCTCCGCCATCCTGACCGAAGCCGTGCTGAGCTTCCTGGGCGTGGGCATCCCGCCGCACATCCCGAGCTGGGGCAACATCATGGCCGAAGGCCGCAACTTCGTAGCCGTGGCGTTCCACATCATCCTGTATCCGGGCCTCTTCCTGGGCGTGGCCGTCCTGGCCGTCAATCTGGTCGGCGACGGGCTGCGCGACATGCTCGATCCCCGCCTGGCCAAGAAGCTGTAGGAGCGCACATGCAACCCCATCCCGTCCTGCGCGTGCAAGACCTCACCACCTGTTTCGACGGCGACGACACGACCGTGCTGGCCGTCGACAAGCTCTCGTTCGACCTTCTGCCCGGAGAAACCCTGGGGCTGGTCGGCGAATCTGGCTGCGGCAAGAGCGTCACGTCGCTGTCCATCATGCGGCTGCTGCGCGCCCCCGGCCGCGTCGCCAGCGGCAGCATCGAATTCGACGGCAGCGATCTCCTGGCCCTTCCCGAGAAATCGATGCGCGCCATTCGCGGCAACAAGATCTCGATGATCTTCCAGGAGCCCATGACCTCCTTGAACCCCGTGATCACGGTGGGCAAGCAGATCAGCGAATCGCTCATGCTGCACCAGGGCCTGTCGCGGCGCGAGGCGCTGACGCAGGCCGAGGCGCTGCTGGACCTGGTGCAGATCTCGGACCCGGCGCGCCGCGTGCGCGAGTATCCCTATCAACTTTCGGGCGGCATGCGCCAGCGCGCGATGATCGCCATGGCGCTGGCCTGTCAGCCCAAGGTCCTGATCGCCGACGAGCCCACCACGGCGCTGGACGTCACCATCCAGGCACAGATCCTGCATCTGTTGCGCGACATCCAGGCGAGGCTGGGCACGGCCATCGTGCTGATCACGCACGACCTGGGCGTGGTCGCGCAGATGTGCCAGCGCGTGATCGTCATGTACGCCGGCCGCAAGGTCGAGGAAGGCAGCGTGGACGACGTGCTGGACCGCCCGCAGCACCCGTACACGCAGGCGCTGATCCGTTCGCTGCCCGACTTCGTCGACGGGCAGGACCACACCGCGCGGCTGGCCGAGCTGCCCGGCATCGTTCCGGTGCGCACGCCCGCCTCGCGCGGCTGCGCCTTTGCGGCGCGCTGCCCCGAGGCCCTGCCGCGCTGCACCGAGGAAGCGCCCGGCGCCACCGACGCGGGCGCCCGCCACCGCGTCTGGTGCTGGGCCCGCCAGGACGCACCGGCACCCGCCGCCCTGACCGCCTGAGACGCATGAGACCTGCCATGAACCTGCACGACATTCCCCTCGCGTCTTCCGTGCCCGCCGCCACCGCGGTGCCCATGCTGGAAGTCATCGGCCTGAAGAAGCACTTTCCCGTGGAAAGCGGGCGCGGCGCCAAGGTGCTGCGCGCGGTCGACGGCATCTCGCTGTCGGTGCCGCGCGGCCAGACGCTCAGCCTGGTCGGCGAGTCCGGCTGCGGCAAGTCCACCACCGGCAAGTGCCTGATCCGCCTGACCGATCCCACCGAAGGCCGCATCCTGCTGGAGGGCGAAGACCTCGCCAAGATGAACAGCAGCCAGCTGCGCACCATGCGCCGCCGCATGCAGTTCATCTTCCAGGACCCGTTTTCGTCGATGAATCCGCGCATGCGCGTGCGCGACATCATCGGCGAGCCGCTGCGCAACTTCGGCCACGACCGCGAGGCCATCCGCGAACGCGTGTCGCAGTTGCTGGCGCGCGTCAGCCTGCGGCCCGACGCCGCCGACAAGTATCCGCATGAGTTCTCGGGCGGCCAACGCCAGCGCATCGTGATCGCGCGCGCCCTGGCGCTGGACCCGGGGCTCATCGTCTGCGACGAGCCCGTGTCGGCGCTTGACGTATCGGTGCAGGCGCAGGTCATCAACCTGCTGATGGACCTGCAGCGCGACCTGGGCCTGACCTACGTGTTCATCTCGCACGACCTGAGCGTCGTGCGCCACATCAGCCACCGCGTGGCCGTGATGTATTTGGGCAAGATCGTCGAGATCGGCACGCGCGATGCGATCTTCGACCGTCCGGCCCACCCCTACACCCGGGCGCTGCTGGCGGCCGTGCCGTCCGCGCGTCACGGGGAGCGCAACCCCGTCGAGGTGCTGAAGGGCGAAATCCCCAGCCCGCTGTCGCCCCCGTCCGGATGCGCGTTCCGTACCCGCTGCCCCATGGCGCAGCCGCGCTGCGCCGAAGAAACGCCCCAGCCGCGCCAGGTCGCCGCCGAACAGCAGGTCGCCTGCCACTTTGCCTGATCCCACCATTGCCTGATCCCACCTTGCCGGAGAATCGCATGTCCCAGCCCGACGCCACCCCGTTTGACTACATCCTCGCCGGCGGCACCGTCATCGACGGCACCAACGCCCCGGGCCAGCGCGCCGACGTGGGCGTGCGCGGCGACCGCATCGCCGCCGTGGGCGACCTCGGTGGCAGCGCCGCGCGCCGCCGCATCGACGTATCGGGCAAGGTGGTGGCCCCCGGGTTCATCGACTCGCACACGCACGACGACAACTACCTGCTCAAGCGCCGCGACATGACGCCCAAGATCTCGCAGGGCGTCACCACCGTCGTCACGGGCAACTGCGGCATCAGCCTGGCGCCGCTGGCCCACGCCCACGCCAGCCCGCCCGCGCCGCTGGACTTGCTGGACGAAGGCGGCTCCTACCGCTTCGAGCGCTTCTCCGACTACCTGGACGCGCTGCGCGCCACGCCCGCCGCCGTCAATGCCGCCTGCATGGTCGGCCATTCGACGCTGCGCGCGGCCGTCATGTCCGACCTGCAGCGCGCCGCCACGCCCGACGAAGTGCAGGCCATGCAATCGCTGGCCGACGATGCGCTTGCCAGCGGCGCCATCGGCATTTCCACCGGCACGTTCTACCCGCCCGCGGCCCAGGCCACCACGGAGGAAATCATCGAGGTCTGCCGTCCGCTCAACACGCACGGCGGCATCTACGCCACGCACATGCGCGACGAAGGCGAACACATCGTGCAAGCGCTGGAAGAAACCTTCCGCATCGGCCGCGAACTGGACGTGCCCGTCGTGATCTCGCACCACAAGGTCATGGGCCAGCCCAACTTCGGGCGGTCCGCCGAAACCCTGCCGCTGATCGAAGCCGCGATGGCCAAGCAGGATGTCTCGCTGGACGCCTACCCCTACGTGGCCGGATCCACGATGCTCAAGCAGGACCGCGTCCTGCTGGCCGGCCGCACCATCATCACCTGGTGCAAGCCGTATCCGGAGCTGAGCGGCCGCGACCTGGACGAAGTGGCCGCCGAGCGCGGCAAGTCCAAGTACGACGTCGTCCCGGACCTGCAACCGGCCGGCGCCATCTATTTCATGATGGACGAGCCCGACGTGCAGCGCATCCTCAAGTTCGGCCCGACCATGATCGGCTCGGACGGGCTGCCCCACGACGAGCGCCCGCATCCCCGGCTGTGGGGCACCTTCCCGCGCGTGCTGGGCCATTATTCGCGAGACCTGGGCCTGTTCCCGCTGGAAACCGCCGTCTGGAAGATGACGGGCCTGACCGCCGCCAAGTTCGGCCTGGCCGAGCGCGGGCAGGTGCAGCCCGGCTACTTTGCCGACCTCGTCGTCTTCGACCCGGCCACCGTGGCGGACGCCGCCACCTTCGAACGCCCCACCGAACGCGCGGCCGGCATCCACTCGGTCTACGTCAATGGCGCGCCCGTCTGGGAGGAGCAGGCCTTCACCGGCCAGCACGCCGGCCGCGTCCTGGCCCGGACCGCCGCCGGGAGCGCCGCATGAGCGCCCGCAAGCTCCACCTTGCCGTCGCGCAGCTGGGCCCTGTGCAGCGCAGCGACACCCGTGTCCAGGTCGTGCGCCGCCTGATCGACCTGCTGGAAGACGCGCACAGCCGCGGCGCCGCCTGGGTGACGTTTCCGGAACTGGCCCTGACCACGTTCTTTCCGCGCTGGTCGCTGGACGATCCCCGCGAAGTGCAGGAATTCTTCGAGACCGAGATGCCGGGCCCGCTGACCCGCCCCCTGTTCGACGCGGCGCGCGACAAGGGCATCGGTTTTTACCTGGGTTACGCCGAGCTCGCGGACGGCGCGCAGTACAACACCAGCATCCTGGTGGGCCGCGACGGGCAGATCGTGGGCAAGTACCGCAAGATCCACATCCCCGGCGACGCGCAGACTGTCGACGGCGCGCCCTTGCAGCACCTGGAAAAGAAGTACTTCGCCGTCGGCGACCTGGGATTTCCCGTGTGGCAGACCCCGGACGCCGCCATCGGCATGTGCATCTGCAACGACCGCCGCTGGCCCGAGACGTTTCGCGTCATGGGCCTGCAGGGCGTGGAGGTCGTCATGGCCGGCTACAACACGCCGTCGGGCTACGTGCAATGGAACGAGCCGATCCACCTGCGCATGCACCATCACCTGCTGTCGCTGCAGGCCGGCGCCTACCAGAACGCCTGCTGGGTGGCGGCGGCAGCCAAGGCCGGCGTCGAGGAAGGCAACCCCATGATCGGCGGGTCCTGCATCGTCGCGCCCACCGGCGAAATCATGGTGCGCACCTTTTCCGAGGACGACGAGGTCATCAATTTCGTCTGCGACCTGTCGGTGTCGGATCACTACCGCGCCAACATCTTCAATTTCGCCGCCCACCGCCGGCCCGAGCATTACCGGATGATCGTCGAACGCACCGGCGCCCAACCACCCGCCTGATCCGGCCCACCCCTTACAATCCGGCTACACGCGGCGGGGCTTGCGGGCCCTGCCCCTGCCTTCAACCCTATCAGCCAGACCGCTACATGGCCCCAACCGGCAACACATCCCCGCCAGAGATCGTGGGCAAGGAAGAAATGGGCGCCCGCCTGCGCGCCGAGCGCAAGGCCAGGAAAATGACCTTGCAGGCGCTGTCCAAGGCCAGCGGCATCGCGGTATCGACGCTATCGAAGGCCGAACTCGGCCAGATCGCCCTCAGCTACGAGAAATTCGCCGCCCTGGCCCGCGCGCTCGACATCGACATGACCCGCATGTTCATGCTGCGCGACGCCGCGCAGGCCGCGGTTGCCCCCACCTTCGTCAAGAACCGGCTCAGCGACGCTCGCGACTACATCACCGAGAACTATCACTACCGCCTGCTGATGGGCGAATACCCCGGCAAGAAGATGCTGCCGATGGTCGCCATGATCGACTCGCGCAAAGTGGTGGAATTTGAGGACTACATTCGCCATCCCGGCCAGGAATTCGTCGTGGTCCTGTCGGGCAAGGTCCGCATCCAGTTTGAAAATGGCGACAGCGTCGTGCTGAACCGCCTGGAATCGGCATACTTCGACAGCAGTATCGGGCATGTGTATCTGTCGCTGAGCAGAAAGCCGGCCGAGGTGCTGGCGGTGTGCAGCGACATGGACGACGTGCCGGACAGACTGAAGGGCTGAGCGCCTAAAGGCGCCGTGCGCTCGCGGCCAGCAGCTTTTTCGTCATTGTGTCGTAGCGTCGCAGGATGCGCCGGCCATTGAGCGCCTTGCTCCACGAATACACGGGAATCAGCTGCTTGGAGCCGTAGCCGTCCACCAGATAAAGGCCTTCCCGCCCTTCGGCATTGAAGCCCACGACGATATTGCTGGCGCTGACGTCGTTGAAGATGACGTGCGCATCGATCAGCGCCATGATGAAGTCATGCACGCGATGCCGCAGTTCTGGGGAAAACCCGTGCCGCGCCACCACCTCTTTCAGGGTGGGCGCCAGGTTCCCGTGGGCGTCGACGATGCGCTCGACCACCAGCCCCAACCCCTTCGAGGTCAGCACCAGGCCAAAGATGCGCGCCATGAGCACATTGCCCACGTGCGCTCCTTGGCGCGCGGACGTGGCGATGTACTCGACGGTCTCCATGATGAACACCCGGTGCGCGTCATCCCGCTGAAAGCGCTTGTACCAGGCCCGCTTGCGGTCCGGCTGGCTGCGGCGCGCGCCATTGATGATCTTGATGAGCAGCGAGCTGTCGGCCGGGTGCAGATACACATCCCGTTCGCTGCCCGCCGCCGCGATCGAGAGCGGTCTCAAGTCCAGGACGTCGAAGGGACTGGCCGCCCACGCGTCATGAAACGTCATCCGCGGCAGGACGCTCAGTTCGTTCGGTAGCGGGGTCAGTTCGGCAATATCGCGCCGGACGGACGCATTTAGCATGGCAATCTCTGGAGACGACTGCTGCACTGTGTCGTTGAAAACTTGCGGGGTAGCGCGGCGAACCGTTCTATCCAAACGAACGGATGCAGGATGGCGCAGGCGCGTGGTGGCCATATGGTATGCGGGCATCTGCCCGCGCACAAGCGCGCGTTTGGCACGGCCGACCCGCGGATTTCGCCGGAATGGGCCCGGTTTCCTAGACGATCCCGGGCGGCGGCCGATTGTTTCCCAACATGGAAATCTGTTTTCCAGGCCAATCCGGAAACATTTTCCGGATTGGCTGGCCGATACGCCTCAATTATTGAGAAACACGTTCGCGCGATCCGGGGCCTGGGATTTCTCGGCAGCGGCCGATGCGCGCTTCGGGGCGGGCCTGGCGGCCGCCGGCGCCTGGACCTTCTTGTCGGTCTTGCGCACGATGTAACTGCCGCCTTCGCTCAGGGTGCCCGACGCCATCTTCAGGAAAGAGAACTTGGGCTTGACCTCCGTGACGCGCCCCAGCCCGACTTCGGATTCCATCGCACCCAGGGATTCTCCGCTCTGCGGATCACGCAGCTCTTCGCCCACCAGGAAGACCGCGTAGGTGTCGCCCGCTGCGATGCCGCCTTCTCCGCGATTGATGATGGCCGTATCGCCCATCACCTTGATGACCTGCATCGGATAGATCGCATCCACCATGCGGGCAACCAGCTTGTCGGCAGCGCCGCCGATCAGCTTGTTCAGGGTATCGGCGCCCACACTGGTGGCGCCCGCATAGTTGCCGCCGAACTTCTGCGACCCCGACCATTTGATCTTGCGGGAAGAGAACTCGATCACTTGCAATTGCAGCGTGCCACTGGCGCTGCTGTTGACCAGGACTTCGCCCGTCATGGCAATGGTTTCGCGCTGGTTGTTGCTGACGCCAAGACTCTGCAACTGGGCCACCACCAGATAATCGGCGCCACTGGCCTGCGACAGGCGGGCGACCTCGGGATTGGCCGCCGCGTCGCCCAGGATGAACTCCTTCTCATCCTGGAAGAGCCTGTCGTTTTCCCGATTCAGCACATCGAAGCGCCGCGTGCCCACCAGCGATTCGCCGACGGTCTGGATCAACTGAGGACGGAACTGCCTGCTGTTGCTGACTACGACCACGCTGCGGCGGTTGCTATCCGCGCCCAGGCGTTCGTACTTGGCGTAGCGCAGCGTGACGGTGGCTTCCCAGCCGCGGCCCGGAAACTCAGCCACGTTGTTGACGTCGTAACCGAGTATCGGCGCATTCTGCGGCGTATTGAGCGTCTGGCGAATGTTCTTGTTCATGGCGCTGACGACCGTGGAATGATCCTGATTGTCCACGGACGCATCGACAGACACGTTCTGCGTCACGAACTGCGCCGACAGGCGCACGCCAAACGCCTGCCCGGCCGCGCTGACCAGCGCGGCCTGAATGGCTTCTTCGCGGCTCATGCCCTGGCCATCGGCCGTCACGGTAGCCTCCGTGACTTGCGCCTGGGCGCTCGGCATCAGGCCAAGACAAATTGCCAACGAAACCAGCAGGGTCGAAAGAACGGCTTTCATGCAGTGATCCTGTAGGGGCGGTCAACCGCCGTTAAAAGTCATGCTTGCTGTTGATGGACTTCGACGAGCGGTTCTGGTCGGTCGCCGTGGCGGCCGCGCCGTTCGGCTGCGCGCCATTGCCGCGCCCGCGCATCTGCGCGTCGATGGCGTTGGCGTTCTCCAATTGCCCGTACGTCCACCCCACCACGGTTCCCACGTGTTCGACGCCGTTGCCGTCCTGCGTCGACCAGCGCTTGACGACGCTGGTGCCGCGCAATTCGCCGCTTGCCGAGGCCGTGCCGGTGCGCGACCGCTTCTGGATCGTTTCGGCGATCTGTTCCTTGATCTGCTGGCTCTGGCCAACCTTGCCGTTCTCGATCTCGGTAACCTGGCGGGCCAGGTCTTCGTTGACATCGCCCATCTCCGTGTTCTCGGAGATCCGGATGTTGTTGTTCATGAAGGCAACGATGTTCGCCTCGGCCATCGCCTGCGCGATATCCTGTGCCGTCTGCTTGGCGCGAATCGCGCGCGACGCGCTCCAGCTCGGGTCCATCGGCACCGATGCGCGGCCATAGGACAGCAGCATCGGACGACCGGCCTCGTCGTAGGTAAATCGCAGGCCGACCTCGTTCAGATAGCCCTTTTCATTGGCGGGCAGCAGATCCTTGAGCACCTTGGGGTCGCCCTTGACCAGCGTCGGCCGCTTGCGCGCGATGTCCTGCGCAAATTGCCGGGTCTTTTCGGACTGCACCGCAATCACCGCCACCAGCATGGCCTTCTTGCCATTTGCCGTCTGCGAGAAGATGCGCGTCTGCACCGGCACGAGGCCTTGCATGTTCTGGTAGGCCGACTTGGTCACGCTCTTGCTCAGATTGTCCTTGAACAGCGTTTTCTTCTGTTCCACGGTCATCTTCTTGACGTCCTCCGCCGGGACGCCCTCCTCGACCAACGCGTTATCGAGTTTCTTGTCGAGCAGCGTCAGCGCCTTGTCGATCAAGGCTTCCAAGCGTCCGCCACCGGCTTTCAGCGCGGCTTCAAGCTCCACCGGATCGAAGACGTCCTTGTTGCTGGACTGATCCTCAAAACGCGTCAGGATCGTCTGGGTGGTCAGGCGGCCATAGGTCGACAGGATGTAATCGGCCTGCATGTCGAACACGGCGCGCTCGTAGGCCAGGGCCAACTGCGTGCCGTAATGCGGATTGGCCGCGCTGTCGACCGACAGCGGCGCAAAGCCGGCGTAGAAGACTCGCCCATCCTGGGCCTTGCCCATCGCCTGGCCGAACTGCTCTTCGAATTCGGCCACCCAGTCTTCATAGCTCTGGACGGGCTCATCGCCCATGGCATTGGCGCCCGTGGCCTTGTCAAGCAGCGCCTCCGGCGCCTGGCCGGGGACGGGGGTCACGGCGTGCGCGCCCGCTGCGGGTTGTGCTGCGGGCTGTGCCGGGGTTTGCGCCAGCGCGGCTCGCATCGGTGTGCCGGCTGCGGCAAGCAGGGACAACGCCAGGACGATCGGGGTGAATTTGGACATGACGCGGCCTCTTACCAAGCGAAATTCTGATTCGGCCCCAGCTTCTCGATGGGGATCAGGGATTGGAAAATTTCCAGGCCGGTATCACGCTCAACCACGCGGAAATCGAATTCGTACTCCAGCTGCTGCTGCTGCTGCGCGCCGTCGACAACCGTGCGCTGACGGATCGCGCCCCCCATTTCCAGGTCGGACGCGACCACGGTGCCGTTACGGGCGACCGTCTTCTGGTTGAACATCTTTGACTTGCTGAGTTGACGCGAGTCTTTCACGAAGTCCGTGCGTTCGGCGCCCGTCGCGCCGGTAAAGATGAATTGGCCGGTCTTCGTCAGCGCGATCTTCATGCGCGAGGTCATGCTGGCGGTGTCGATGCGGAACGTCGTGTCGTTGACCACTTCGCCCATCTGCACGACCCAGCGGCCGCCGCCCGGCTTCTTGGCGTAGGGAGATTCCAGGAACTCCTGCACGGCCTTCTTCGACGCGTATTCAAAATCCGTGTTCTGCAGACCGAAGGACACCATGCCCGGCTGGCCGGTGCGGCTGAGATCGCCATTCGGGTTGCTGGAAACCACTGCCATGTTCTGGCAGCCCGCCAGGGACAGCGCCAGGAGGGCGACGAGAGATGCTTTTTTCATGGATGTTTGATGCTCAGTTTTCAACGTAAATGCGCACGATGGCGCGCGTGGCCAGGGGATCCATAGCCGTGGACTGGATGATTTCCTGACGCCGAGGGTCCAACGCCAGGCCATCGACGACCTGGGCGCCGTTGACGACGCGGCGCCCGCAATCGTCAAACCACTGGACCGCGTATCGGACGCGCAGAATGACGCCGAAGGGCTCGGGGTCGCGCGCGTTGCGGACAGAGAACTGCACCGCCTTCATGCCGTTGCGCAGGTCGATCAACGCCACGCCCTCCACCGCTGCCCCTTGCGGGCTGGCCTCATCCACGACCTGAAGGGCCGTTTCGGGGGCCAGTGTCATGTCGCAGGTGATGACCCGGGGCGCCGCGAGCGGCACCCGTGTTTCCCCCTGCACCCCGCCAGCAATCCCCGCCAACAGGACGATGGCCAATCCTTGAACAAGCGGCCGCATGTCAGAGACCACCGGCAACTTTCACCGGCGCGGCAACTTGGGTGACCGGCGCCTGGACCGGCAGCGGCTGCACGTACACAGCCGGCTTGCCCGCGGTGCCGGACGCTTTCACCAGCACCAGCGTATTGACGTCTTCCTGCAGCGGGATCTGTGCAAGGGATTCGCCCTGGGCAGCGGCCAGCGTCAGCAGACCGTCTTTCGGGCGGTCGACCACCACCATTTGCAGCGTGTCAGGCAGATTGGCCCAGGCGCGAACGTCCGCCTTGGTCAAGGCGTACTGCACGGCGCCGGTTCCCAGCTTCAGCAGCCCGGCCACCAGCGGATCCGCCTTCTGCTTGTCGATCTGGTTGTTCACAGCGGCCTGGGCGGTAGTCTTCAAGACCGTGGAAATCACGGCTTTGGCCACCACGCCCTTGTAGCCGGCATCGAACTCCAGCCCGGCCACTTCGTTCAGGTCGGTCAGGACGGCGGTTTCCTGCTGCGTCTTGCCCGAACCCACCTTCAGGCTGCCGTAGGCGGCCTGTCCGCGAACAAACTGGGGCAGCGCGATGCCGCTATAGGTGACCTTGTCGCTGACGATGAACAGGGGCAGGTCAATGCGAAACTCCTTGAACCCGGGTCCGACGCCGTCTTCGTACAGCACGATGACCTTGTTCTTCAACACGCCTTTGCCCTGCTGCAGCTCCCGGCTCAGGTAGGCAAGGACCGCATTGCCGCCGCGCGTGGCGCTGGCGGCGTTGGCGCTTTTCAACATGTCCCGGGACACGTTCGAGCGCTTGTCGGACGTGGACGAGGACGTCGCACGGAAGACGGCGCTCATTGCGTCACCGGCCGACAGGCGGATCTTCGACGACTTCAATCCACTAGGCAGATCTTTCACGCCGTCGGCGATCTTGGGGCCCACCTCGCCCAGGCTTTTCTTGGCGCCTTCGCTCTTCTCGTCGGCCAGACCGGTCTTCACCGACGCGTTGACGGTATCGGAATAGGCCTTGAGCTGGGTCTGCGCGTTGCCCTGCCGGACCTGCAAGCGGTTGAAGTCCACCCGGGCATTGCTCTCGTCGCCCAGCATCAGATGGTTGATGGCCTGGTAGTAGTCGACGAGCGAGCCTTGGTAGATCTTGCCCTGATAGGCGCCGAACGCGCTGCTGGTCAGGGTCGTGCCGATCAGGTTGGCGACTTCGGCCGGCGTTTCGACCGTGTCTTCCTTCCAGTTCAACTGGGTGGCCGCGGCGTTGAAGGCGTCGCGGCTCAGCGCCCACATGCCGGCGTCGTTGAACGCCTTGCCCGCTTCCAGCGCGTCCAGCAGGCTGGCCGGGTCATACGTCGGTTGGCCCTTCGCGTCCAGGTAGCGCGCGGCATAAGCCTGGTAATCCGACGCGGCGAGATGGATGGAAGCGTCTTTCTCGCTTACGGTCCGCGTCCCCGCGCAACCTGACAGCACGGCAACAGCCGCAACCAGCACCCCCTTTCCCACCCACCCCATGCAGCGCATCCTGCTCTCCTTGTAGTTAATTCAAATACTTGGTTACATAGATCGGCTGCGATGGTAACACATGGTTATTTTTCAGCACATTTCAAGCGTAGTTTGTATCCCGCTTGTGACAGGTCGGGGGCCTTCAGCGCGCACGCTCAGGGCGTGAGCGGTTTGCGGAGATCGGGAAACGGACGGGGAGTCACGAGGGAATCGCGCCATCAGGACGAGCAGGCGGATAGCGGATCGAAGGGGATGTCGCCGGGGAGATCGGCGAAGATGACGACGGGATGCAACCGAGCCAGGCGGAGCCCGGCCGATGGGGTGCCGAGCCCGACGGAGCTTGATGCCGAGCCCGGCGCCATCTGAACAACAAAAAACCCGCATCCTCAAAGAGAGATGCGGGTTCATTGCGAGGAATTTCTTGGTGCCGACGGCGAGACTCGAACTCGCACAGCTTTCGCCACTACCCCCTCAAGATAGCGTGTCTACCAATTTCACCACGTCGGCTTGACCACTCCAACAAGGCGAACCTTGCTGGAAAGTCGAGCATTCTATCACGTAATTTTGAAAGCGGGAAAGCCGTCCCGCTTTATCCGTGAAGCGGCTGACGCGAGGGTCATCGCTGCCCTCGCCCCCTGCCCCGCCGATCAGTTGATCTGCAGATTCGTCGCCTTGACCACGTCGCCCCACTTGCGGGTTTCGCTTTCCATGAACGCCTTGAACGCCTGCGGGGTGTTGGGCGGCGGGGGAAGCAAAAAGCCGTTGGTCTGGTAGCTGGCGGCCAGCGCCGAATCGGAGGTCAGGGCCTTGTTGATGGCAGCGTTGACCTTCTGCACGATCTCCGGCGGGGTGCCGGCGGGCGCGAAGAGGCCAAACCAGGCCGCCACGTCAAAGCCCGGCACACCGGACTCGGCGATGGTCGGGATCTCGGGCGCGAACGGCACGCGGCTGGCGGTGGTGACGGCCAGGCCCGTCAGTTTGCCGGCGCGCACGTGTGGCAGGAGCGGCGGCAGGTTGTCGAAGATGGAGTCCACCTGGCCGCCCAGCAGGTCGGCCACGGCCGGACCGCTGCCGCGGTACGGAACGTGCAGGATGTCGATGCCGGTCTTCATCTTGAAGAGCTCGCAGCCCAAGTGGGCGGACGAACCGTTGCCGGGCGAGGCGCAGGTCAGCTTGCCGGGATTCTTCTTGGCGTACTCGATGTATTCCTGCACGGTCTTGACCGGCACGTTCGCGTTGACCGCGAGGATGTTGGGCACCACGTTCAGCAGCGCGACCGCGTCCAGGTCCTTGAGCGCGTCATAGGACATCTTGGAATACAGCGACTGGTTGATCGCCGTGGAGATAGATCCCACGAAGAACGTATAGCCGTCCGGCTGCGCGCGGACGACGGTCTCGGCGCCGATGTTGCTGTTGGCGCCCGGCTTGTTCTCGACCACGAAGGTCTGGCCGAATTCCTTGCCCAGCACGTCCGCGATCATGCGGGCGCTGATGTCGGTCGTGCCTCCCGGCGCGTAGCCCACGACCAGCCGCACGGGCTTGGTGGGATAGCCGTTTGCCTGGGCCAGGGCGGGGCCGCCCACGACGCACGCGAGCGCCGCGGCAACGCCAGCCAGCTTGGAATAGATTTTTTTCATGTTTCCTCCTGTTGAAAGCGGTGGGGCGCGACGTTACGCCGCGCCATTTCTTGTTGTTGTCCGGGCCGGGCGGCCCGGTGGGAATCAGACGGCCGGCCGGGAACTCCAGGGTCCGGCCGGTTGCACCGGCGCGATCAGGTCCGGCGTGACGTCGGCAAGCGTGCCGCAGCCCAGCAGCGCCATGTTCGTGGAAATCTCGCTGTGAAAGATCCGCGCCACCTTGCGGATGCCGGCGGCGCCCGCCACCGCCGCTCCAAAGAGCTGCGGGCGGCCGGTGAACACCATGCGCGCGCCCAGGGCCACGGCCTTGAGCACGTCGGCGCCGCGCCGGAAGCCCCCGTCGACCATCACGGGATAGCCTTCGGGCACCGCGGCCACGACATCGTGCAATGCCTGCAGCGGCGAAATGCAGCCGTCGAGCTGGCGGCCGCCGTGGTTCGACACGATCACGCCGTCCGCGCCCGCCGCATGCGCCATCCGCGCATCGTCGGGGTGCATGACGCCCTTGAGCACCAGCTTGCCCGGCCAGTTCTCGCGGATCCAGCGGATGTGTTCCCACGACAGCTTGTCGCGCTCGCCGCGAAAACCGTTGGGCGGGTCCTGCGTGATGGGTGGGCCGATCTCTTCGTACAGATTCGAAAACCGGGGCACCCCGCTGCCCAGCAGCGTGCGCATGAAGACGTTCAGCGTCCAGCGCGGATGCAGCATGCCGTCCAGCACGACGCGGCCGCTCATCTTGAACGGGACGGTGAAGGCCAGCCGTTGCAGGTTCTCGCGGTTGGCGCCCACGCAGGTGTCGATGGTGACCACCAGCACGGGGATGCTGGCCGCACGCAGCCGCGCCAGCAGCTTGCCGATGCGATCGATGTTGCCCGGCAGATAGGCCTGGTACCAGCAGCGGTTGCCGGTCGCCGCCTGCAGGCGTTCGAGCGGCACGCTGGAGGCGCCGCTGATGATGAACGGAATCCGTGCCTCCTGGGCCTCGCGCGCCAGCGCCAGATCGCATTCGTGCATGACGATGGCCGAGAAGCCGGTCGGCGCGAAGCCCACCGGCATGGCGTAATCCTGGCCAAACAGGCTGACCTGGCTGCTGCGCTGGTCCACCACGCGCAGCCCGCGCGGCCGAAAGCCGATGTCGCGCGGGGCACGCACGCTCTCGGCCAGCGACGCGCCGTCTTCCGTGCCGCCGCAGATGTAGCCTTCGACGCAGCGCGGCATGATGCGCCGCGCCTCGCGTTCGAAGTCACCCACCGACAGGCAGCGATCCAGCCGGCTCATGCGTCCACGGGCGCGGCGAGCGCCTGCAGGCAGGCCTCGAGCGAGCGCGCCTGCGTGTCGTCGTAAAGCGCCAGCTCATCCAGCACGCGGGCGCCCAGCGCGGCTTCAAATGCCGTCTGGCTCGCATTCTGCGCGTACTCGGCCTGCGCCTTGTCGCCCAGGTTCGACTGGAAGATGCCGGCCGCGCTGACCGGCAGGAAGTCTTCGTACACCAGCGGTTCGTATTGGATGAACCCCGCGTCGATCAAGGCGGACAGTTCGGACGTCTCCGGCGTGCCGGCCTTGCCCGTCAGGAAGTATCGGAAGTACGCCAGCCCCTGGTCATGCAACGCCGCGTAGTTGTCGGGAAATGCCGCAAAGCAATCCTGCAGGTTCTGCATGTAGGCGGCCGCGTTGCCTTCGTTGGGTGCGCCGCTGATGCGGCTGCGGGCCAGATCCAGCAGCTGGTCGTACAGCGCACGGCCCTTGCGGGTCAACGCCACGCCACGCTGCTCGATCTCGCCAAAGCGGGCCGTGTGGCTGCCCACCGCACTGGCGCCGTCGGCGCCCGCAAAACGCACGGGCTCTTCCAGCGCCTTGAAGCTGGTCTGACGCAGCAGGATCGGGCACTTGCGCGGCGGCGGGCCTTCGATGACGGCCTTGGCCGACACGCCGCGCCGCGGCATCTCGGCCTGCGCTTCGTCGATGTCCAGCGTGCGCGGAGTCAGGTGATTGATGTGCGGGCCCTTGAACGCCACCACGTCGGCGATCAGGCGATGCTGGCCGTGCAGCTCGCGGTAGTCGTCCAGGCTGACCGTGGACTCGCTGTGCCAGCGGAACGTATGCAGCGCCTCGGCGACAAACTCGCGGGCGTCGGCCTCGGTGAGGCCGCCTTCCGCCTCGAAGCGGGCGGTCAGCGCCAGCGCGCGGTCCGTGAAGATCTGGCGCGCCGCCAGGATGCGGGCGGCCTTCTCGCGCAGCGCCACGTCATCGATCAGTTCCAGGCGCAGCAGCGACGTGAAAACGCGGAACGGGCTGGCCTGCAGCGCTGCCTCGTGCGTGGCGCGAAAGGCCGTCGAATGCACGGGCACGCCCGCAGGCGACAGATCGTAGTAGCCGACCGGCTGCATGCCCATCACGGCAAACACGCGGCGCATGTTCGCCAGTTCCTCGGGCGTACCGACGCGGATCGCGCCGTGGCGTTCGATGTCCAGGCGTTCGATCTCGCCGGTGCGCGCCAGTTGCGCGGCCAGTTCCGGCTGCTCGGACATCGTCCGCGCATTGACCTGCGCTACAAGATCCAGCAGGGTGTCGTACAGCGGGACTTCCTGCTTGTACATGTCGGACATGGCGCGCGAAAACCAGGCGCGGATCTGATCGGGATTGACGAAATTCTGACTCATGGCGGGCTCGGCACATCGGTAAACAAGGATGGCCCGCATGAGATCACGCCCGCCGGGGCTCGATCAAATGAAAAAAATCGGCTTAATCAGTCCGTTTTTTCATGGACTGCCCGCGCGTGCCGCCCCGCGCCTCCTGCTGGCGCGCCTCGTCGCGCACCCACGCGACGAACTGCTTGATTTTGGGCACCTCGGCGGAGTGTTCGGAATACGCCACAAAGTACGCGCCGTCACTGGGCTGCACATAGCCCCATGGGATGACCAGCTTGCCGGCTTGCAGCTCTTCCTCGGCCAGCAGACGCGGCGTCAGCGCGATGCCGCAGCCGCCCTCGGCCGCCCGCACGCACATGTAGAACGTGTCGAACCGCGGACCGTGATAGCTGCTGTCCGACTGATACTGCTGATGCGAGAAGTAGTCGTGCCACGCCTCGGGACGCGACGCGCACTGGATCAACGTCTGTTGGCTCAGTTCGTCCAGGTTGGCAATCCGGCCGCCGCGCAGGAAACCGGGCGCGCACACCGGCACGACGTCGGCCTCGAAGAGTTCCAGGCACTGCGCGCCGGGCAACGTGCCGTGGCCAAAGAAGAACGAGATGTCGATCTTGGCCTGCATCAGGTCGAACGGGCGGGTTTCGCTGCGCACCTTGACCTGGATGTCCGGATGCGCGGCCATGAAGCGCTGCAGCCGCGGGATGAGCCAGCGCGAGCCGAAGGTGGGCTGGGTGCCGATCGTCAGCACCTGCGTTTCACTGCCGTAGGTCAGGATGTACCGCGAGGACATGTCCACCTGGTTCAGGATGGTCCTGACCTCGGATTGGTACAGCGCGCCGGCCGGCGTCAGTTGCAGCCGGCGGCGCACGCGCAGGAAGAGCGGATTGCGCAGCAACGCCTCAAGCTGCGCAATCTGTTTGCTGATCGCGCTTTGCGTCATGTGCAGCTCTTCGGCGGCACGCGTGACGCTCATGTGCCGCGCCACCGCCTCGAAACACTGGAGCGCCATCATCGACGGCATCAATCGCTTTTCCATGGTTTCCCCACGCGGATCGCTTCAATATCGCAAGCATAAAAAAAGCCGGCTTGCGCCGGCCTTTCTGCTGCAGTCCCTTACTTTGCCGGAGCGGCGGGGGCTTGCGCCGGCTTTTCAGCGGCAGGCGCAGCCGGCGTGGCCGGGGCCGCGGGCACGGAGGCGTCGGGCGTGGCGGGAGCCGGGGTGGCAGGCACCGACGACGCGCCCGGCACGGACGATGCGCCCGGCGTGGCGGGCACCGAGGAGCCCGGGGCCTGCGGGACCGAACGGTCGGCCGGGAAGCTTTGCATCACGCCGGAATCCACGGCGGGACCGCTGGTGCCCTTGTGGCTGAAGTAAGCCAGGCCAGCGGTGGAGGCAAAGAACACGACCGCGGACCACTTGGTGGCGCGCGACAGGAAGTTCGCCGCGCCAGTGGCGCCGAACAGGCTGCCCGACGAGCCGCTACCGAAAGCGGAGCCCATGTCGGCGCCTTTGCCCTGCTGAAGCAGGACCAGGACGATGATAGCCAGCGCCGAGATCACTTGGACGGCCAGCAGAATTTTGAGCATCAGGGGCATTACAGACTCCGGAACGGAAACTTAGATGGCGGCAATTCGCAAAAACTCTTCGGCCACGAGCGACGCGCCGCCGACCAGGGCTCCGTCGATATCAGTCATGGCGAACAAACTGGAGGCGTTGGCGGCCTTGACGCTGCCGCCGTACAACACCTGAACCTGCGCAGCGCCGAGCGCGCGCAGGGCGGCGCGGATGGCGCCATGGACTTCCTGGGCCTGCTCCGGCGAGGCCGTGCGGCCGGTGCCGATGGCCCAGACGGGTTCGTAGGCGAGAACCATGCGCGAGACGGCGTCGGCGCCCAGCGCCAGCACGGGCTTGAGCTGCCGTTCGATCACGGCCAGCGTGTTGCCGGCTTCGCGGTCAGCCAGGGATTCGCCCACGCAGACCACGGGCGTCAGGCCGGCGGCCAGCGCCGCCTTCGCCTTGGCGGCCACGATCTCGTCGGTTTCGCCGTGCAGGACGCGGCGCTCAGAATGGCCGGCCAGCGCCCAGCGGCAGCCGAACTCTTTCAGCATCGAACCGGAGACTTCACCCGTGTACGCACCCTTGTCGTGCGCGCTGACGTCTTGCGCGCCCCAGGACACGCTGCTGCCGGTGAGGGCCGACGCGGCCTGCGCCAGGTAGGGAAACGGAACGCAGATGCCGATTTCGCAGTGGCCCGCCGCATCCGCGGCACGAAGCTCGGTCAACAACGCGGCGTTCTCGGCGAGATTGCCGTGCATCTTCCAGTTGCCCAGCACGAGGCGGGCGCGATTTTCGACTGAAGTCATGGCGAATTTGTCTGACGATTGGGTCTGAGGTGGGAGGACCTGTTACAGGGGCTTTGTGCAGCAACCGCCCACGGGCCTGCCTGGAAAAAATTCCAGGCGAAACCCGAGATTGTATCCTGTTGCGCGGCGATACGCCGAACGCCGCGCGTTTCTTACATGGTCAGGATGATTTTGCCGATGTTTTCCCCGCCTTCCATCATGGCGTGCGCCTTGGAGGCCTCGGCCAGCGGGAAGGTGGCATGGACGATGGGCTTGATGGCCCCTTTTTCCAACAACGGCCAGGCGTGCTCGCGCAGGGCACGCGCGATGGCGCCCTTGAAGGCCACCGGACGGGGACGCAAGGTCGAGCCGGTAATGGTCAGGCGGCGGCGCATGACCTGGGCGGCATCCACATTGGCGTGCGAGCCGCCAAGCTGCGCAATGATGACGATGCGGCCGTCATCGGCCAGGCACTGCATGTCGCGGGCGATATAGTCGCCGGCCACCATGTCCAGGATCACGTCCACGCCGCGTCCGCCGGTGGCGTCCAGCACTTCCTTCACGAAATCCTGCGTCTTGTAGTTGATGCCCTTGTCGGCGCCCAACGCCTCGACGGCGCGTGCGCGATCATCGCTGCCGACGGTCGCATACACCTTATGCCCCATTGCACGCGCCAGCTGGATGGCCGTGGTGCCGATGCCGCTCGCGCCGCCGTGAACCAGCAGCGCCTCGCCCTCGGACAGGCGGCCGCGGTCGAACACGTTGCTCCACACCGTGAAATACGTCTCGGGCAGGCCCGCGGCCTCGATGTCGGACAAGCCCTTGGGAATCGGCAGGCACTGCGCCACGGGCGCAACGCAGTATTCGGCATAGCCGCCGCCGGCCACCAGGGCGCAGACCTTGTCGCCCACGGCAAAACCGCTGCCAGCCACGTCGCCGCCGACGATCTCGCCGGCGACTTCCAGGCCCGGCAGATCGGACGCGCCACGCGGCGGGGCATAGTTGCCCTTGCGCTGGAACACGTCGGGGCGGTTGATGCCCGCAGCGGTCACTTTGATGAGAACTTCGCCGGCGCCGGCCTCGGGCGTGGGACGTTCCACGGGGACGAGAACCTCGGGGCCGCCGGGGCGGGTGATTTCAACAGCGTGCATCGCGTGCCTCCTTTGCAGCAAATGGATTATTATTGCGCCCTTTGCGGCATATCGTGGCTTCGATCGGGCAGAATGTTTGCCTGGCGGCCGCGATACCTGGGTGGCCACCCAGGCAAGCCCCCCCCCGGAAGCGTGGCAGAGTGGTCGATTGCACCGGTCTTGAAAACCGGCAACGGGCAACCGTTCGTGAGTTCGAATCTCACCGCTTCCGCCAGAATCAACGGCAACCGTCCCCTTCGGGCGTACCATGGACGGGAGATTCCCCCTGGAGGTTGCCATGTACAAGCACATACTCATCCCCATCGACGGATCCAGCCTGGCCAATTCCGGTCTGGAGCAGGCGCTTGCGCTTGCTCGTGAGTTGGGCGCCAGCGTCACGGTCCTGACCGTGTACAGCCCTTTCCAGATGCCTTCCATGGAAACCGTGCAGCTCGAGGGCATGCGCGGCGTCTACGAAAACCAGGCGCGCGAACTGGCCAGCTCCTATTTGTCCGAAGCAGCCGGCAAGGCCAGCACCGCGGGGGTGGCCTGCGTCACGGAAATGCGCGAAAGCGAATCGCCCTACCAGGTGATCGTGGACGTGGCCATGACGCGCAATTGCGACCTGATCGCCATGTCCTCGCACGGCCGCGGCGGCATGGCCGCGCTGCTGCTGGGCAGCCAGACCCAGAAGGTGCTGGCGCACAGCACGCTTCCAGTTCTGGTGTATCGCTGAGCTACGCGGCCGCGTAGGTCTTGGGAATGCCGGCGGCGGCCACGCCGCTGCGCAGTCTTTCCTGCGGCAGTGAATCGGCCAGGAGCGGGCGCGCCGCCAGCAGGCGGGACAGGTCGACACCGGTCCGAAAGCCCATGCTTTCCAGCATGAACACCAGATCTTCCGTGACGATGTTGCCCGAAGCCCCCGGCGCGAACGGGCATCCGCCCAGCCCGCCCAGGCAGGAATCGAAGGCGCGGATGCCCTCGTCCAACCCCGCCAGCGCGTTGGCCAGGCCCAACCCCATCGTGTCGTGCAGATGCAGCTTGGTCAGCCGTGCCCCCACCGCGTCCTGCGCGGCCCGCACCGCCTCGCGCACCCGTCCGGGGTGGGCATAGCCCACGGTATCGGCCAGGGCGATTTCGTCGGCGCCGGCGCTCGCCACCGCTTGCGCGACGTCGGCCACGCGCCGCACGGGCACCTCTCCTTCCATCGAACAACCGAACGCCGTGGCAACGGCCGCATCGATGCGCATGGGCCGCGCCTGTGCGCGAACCCAGTCGACGATGGCGGCCAGCATGTCGACCTGCGCGTCGGTGCCTTTGCCGACGTTGGCGCGGCTATGCGTGTCGCTGACCGACACCGGAAACGCCAGCACATGCGCGCCCGCCTCATATGCCGCGATCGCGCCCTTCAGGTTGCAGGCCAGCGCGCACACGGTCAGCCCGTCGATCTTCAGGACCTCGGGCAGGATGTCGCCGGTGTCCGCCATCTGCGGCACGAGGCGCGGCGACACGAAGCTGCCCACCTCGATCTCTCGCAGGCCGGCGTCGGCCAACTGCCGGATCCAGCGCAGCTTGTCGGCGCCCGCCATCATGCCGTTGGCCATCTGCAGTCCGTCGCGCGGCCCGACCTCGCAAAGCCTGACTTCCTGGTTCATATGGGTTCCCGTGATCCTATTGCTGAATGACGATGCCGGCGCTCTTGATGGTTTGCCGCGCCTTGCCGATGTCCGACTGGATCAGCGCCGCAAACTGCGCGCTGGACACCGGATCGGTCTCCAGTCCCTGTGCCGCCAGCGCGTCCTTCACGTCCTGCCGGGCAAGCAGCTTGTTGAAGTCGGTGTTCAAGCGAGCCACGATGGCGTCCGGCGTCTTGGCTGGGGCAAGCACGCCGTAGTAGGTCACCACGCTGAAGTCCTTGTATCCCAGCTCGGCCACGGTCGGCACGTCGGGCAAGGCGGGATTGCGCTTGGGTGAAGTCACCGCCAGCGCGCGCACCTTGCCGGACTTGATCAGCGTGGCCGCCGAGGAAATCGACGAACCCGCGAACTGCAAATGGCCGCCCATCAGGTCGGCCAACGCCGGGGCGGACCCTTTGTAGGGCACGTGCTGCATCTTGAAGCCGGCTTCGTGCTGCAGCATCTCCATGGCGATGTGCACGCCGCCGCCCGTGCCCGACGTGCCATACGAGATCTTGTTGGGTTCCTTCCTGGCCGCCTCGATCACCTCGGGCAACGTCTTGTAGGGCGATCCCTCGGCCACCAGCAGCACCATCGGCGTGGTGGCCACCAGCGCCACGGGCGTCAGGTCCTTGACGGGGTCGTAGGCCACTTTCATCAGCAGCGGAATCAGCGTGACGTTGTCGGACTGACCGATCACCAGGTCATAGCCCTGCGCGGGCGACCGCGCGGCTTCCGCCAGGCCCAGCGCGGTGCCAGCACCAGGTTTGTTCTCGGGCACCACCGCCCAGCCGTTCAGCTCGTGCAGCTTGGTGCTCATCAGGCGGCCGATGTAGTCGGTGCCGCCGCCTGGCGTGGACGGGATGATGATGCGGATGGGCTTGCTGGGATAGTCCTGCGCGTTTGCAGCACATGCCACGGCCAATGCGGCCAGCGCAACGAGTTTGCGGATCATGGTTGTCTCCTCTTTGATGGATGTCTTGGCGGTCTGGCGCCGCCTCGACAGGGATCGGGCGCTACTGCCCGTCGTTCATGCAATCACTCCCGAAGCGCGCAACGCGTCGATGCGCGCGGCATCCAGCCCCAGGCCCTGCAGAATCGCGTGAGTCTGCGCGCCCTGCGTGGGTGGATCGAACCGCTTGCCCGCCTTGCGGCCGTCGAACTCGATGGGCAGCGCGGCGGCCGAGATTTCGCCGCCGTCCGGCAGCCGCGTTTTCAAGAGCGCCCCGCCAGCGTTCAAGTGCGCATCGTCGAGCAGGTCGTGCGGCTGGCGGATCGGGCCATACGACAGGTTGGCCTCTTCCAGCGCGGCGCACAGGTCGTCGGTCTTCCAGGCCTTCAGGATCTCGCCCACGCCCGGCACCAGCCACGACCGCGCGGCTTCGCGATCGACGGCGGTCGCCAGGCGCGGGTCCGCGGCCCACTCGGGCGGCAGGAATTTCTGCGCGAAGTTGCGCCATTGCGCATCGCCCACCACCGCGACGAACACGCGGCCATCCGCCGTCTCGAAGACGTCGTACACGCCCCATGGCGGCTTGCGCTCCGCGCCCATGGGTTTGGGCGCCGTGCCCGTCAGCTGGAACTGCGCGATGAACTGCGCAACGAGCAGAAGATTGTTTTCAAAGAGCCCGGACCGGACATGGCGTCCGCGGCCCGTCGCGTGGCGGTCGTGCAGCGCGGCCAGTGCGCCCACCACCCCGAACGTGCCGCCCAGGATGTCGTTGACCGACGCCGCCACCCGTTGCGGCGTGTCCGCGCCGCCGTTGATGTAGGCCAGCCCGCCCATCATCTGCACCACCTCGTCCAGCGCCGTGCGGTGCTTGTAGGGACCGGACAGAAAGCCCTTGAGCGACACATAGATCAGCCCCGGGTTCTCGGCCGACAGCGATTCATAATCCAGGCCGTACTGCGCCAGGCTGCCGTCGCGGAAGTTCTCCACGATCATGTCGGTCTGAAGCGCCAGCTTGCGCACGACCTCCTGCCCCTCCGGCGACTTCAAGTCGATCGCCAGGCTCTGCTTGTTGCGGTTGAAGACAGGAAAGTAGCCGCTGCCGGATCCCTTCAAGCGGCGCGTGCGGTCGCCATCGATGGGTTCCACCTTGATGACGTCGGCGCCCAGGTCCGCCAGCGACAGGCCGGCGGCCGGCCCCATGATCATGTGGGACAGTTCCAGGACCTTGATGCCGCGCAGGGGCAGTTCGGTGCTGTCCATGAAGGGTGAAGCCGGTGCTGCTGTCATCTCGGGTTCCTCTTGCCAGCCTGTTCGATGGAAGCGCGGCCGCGGCCAGGGAAACGCGCCCGCCGCCGCCCGCATGCCTGCATGATCGCGGGCGGGCGAGAAGGACGGGTAGCGGTCTTTCAGCACGGGGGCATTCTCGATTGGGAACGTCCGGGTTACCCCTGAGACGCCCGTCAGCTGCCCAGCACGCCCAGATGCGCCAGCAGCGCACGGGCGGCCGGCGACAAGGCGTCTGGATCCCGCACCGCGACACACAGCGGCGTGCTGGACCAGGGCCCCTCCAGCGGAATGAATCGGATGTCCAGGTGCGCCAGCCGCGCCTTCAGGTAATGCGGCACCACGGCCACGCCCATGCCGCGCGCCACCAGCAGGCAGATGGTCTCGTGCGAACTGACCCGCGCGCTGATGCGGCGCGACACGCCCGCGTCGCGCGCGGCCTGGTCGAACACGCTGCTGATGCCGTTGTCCCGGTTCAGCTCGATCAATTCGAACGGCAGCAATTGCGCGTACCCCAGCGTCTCGCGATCGGCCAGCAGGTGCCGCCCGGGCACCACCGCCGCCAGTTCGCAATGGCCAAAGGGAAATACCTGCAGACCGTCGTGGCCGAAGTCCGATCCCGCCGCCACGTCCGCCTGCCCTTCCAGCACGGCACGAAAGGCCGTCTGCGTGGTGTCCTCTTCCAACGAAATGTCGATCTGCGGGTTCGCGCGGCGAAAAGACTGGATTTGCGCCGGCAGGTCACCCGACAGTGCCGCGAAACTGACCGCCAGCCGGATATGCCCGCGCACCCCGGTCGCGAATCCCGCCATGTCGCGGTGCATGCGGTCCATGTCTTCCAGCACGCGGCGCACGTGCGCGGCCAGCGCATCGCCCGCCGGCGTCGGCTGCACGCCCTTCACGCCGCGCTCGAGCAGCGGCACGCCAAACGCGTCCTCCATCTCCGACATGCGCTTGCTGACTGCGGACGGCACGATGTTTTCACGGGCGGCGGCGCGCGCCAGGCTGCCCTCTTCCAAGGCCGCCAGGAACAGGCGCAGGGAAACGGGGTCGATGTCGCGGGACGGCGGGGCGGGCGGACTGGGTTTCATGGCGCAAAGTGTCGTCCGGAGTCCGGGCCCGCAGGGATCGGGGTTTACCCGCGCGTGGCCGCGGCAACAATTCGCCGCCGCGCGCGCGGCCATGCGGTCTAGATGGTATAGTCTCGCCCGCTGCCGGCTCCACGCGGACCGCGCATCGCCCGAGTGGTGAAATTGGTAGACACAAGGGACTTGAACAAATTTGAGCCCTTTGGAGGAAACTCCAAAGGTGTAGCCCGTCAAACTCGGTGAAGGCCCTGGACCCCGTCCGCGCTAATGCCGAGCCAAGCCCCGGTGGCCAACCGGGGAAGGTGTAGAGAGCAGACGGCGGGCACCTAAGGCCGGCAAGGCTATGGTGAAGGCGTGCTCCAGACCACGAACAGCAAGCCTGTGCTGGCGGCGAAAGCCGAAGTGGTAAGAAAATCCCTCGGCCTCGCGGCCGTACCGGTTCGATTCCGGTCTCGGGCACCACCCCTCGCATCACCCCCGCACTGGACAAACCGCGCACCGGCGCGGCAAGCTTGGACTTCGAGACGCGCTCCCAGCGCGCCGCCCGTTACACCGGGAGCCGTCCATGTGTTCGCACTATCAGACGCTGAAAGACGCCGAACTGCTGCTGCAGAAGTTCGGCGTGCGCCGCAAACCCGCCGCCATCGGCAAGTACGACATGTGGCCTCGTTACGAAGGGCTGTTCGTGCGCCGCCCGCCCGAACACGACGCGGGCGACGATGCGGTCCCGGAACGCGAGGCGGTCACCGGCCGCTGGGGCTTGATCAGCGCCATGACCCGCACGGGCGGCCTGGACCGCGCCAGCAAGCTGTCGACCTTCAACGCCCGCGCTGAGACGGCCGCCGCGTCCTACACCTTCGGCAACGCCTGGCGCCGCGCGCAACGCTGCATCATCCCCGCCGACGCGATCTTCGAACCCGACTGGACCTCCGGCAAGGCCGTGGCCACCCGCTTCACCCGCGCCGACGGCAAGCCCATGGGCATCGCGGGGCTTTGGGACCGGTATCGCGATGCGGCGGGGCAATGGCACGAGACCTACACCATGCTCACCATCAACGCCGACCTCGATCCCCTGTTCAGCCGCTACCACCAACCCGGCACGGAAAAGCGCATGGTGGTGATCCTGCCTGAGGGCGCATACGGCGACTGGCTGACCGCCGCAACGGAGCGAAGCCGCGAAATGCTGGTGCCGTTTCCGGCGGAACAGCTGACGGCCACGCCGCTGGGTTGAGCGCGCACGTCTTGCCCCGCCCGGCAGCGCGTCCAAAAAAACACTATCCTTCTGCCTCGCCTTCCATTTTTCCGCCCGCCCGGGCGTCCGCGGCGCGCAGCGTGTGCGCGTTTTCCGGACCCGCGGCCGTACCGATCTTGAGCCTGCCCCCTCCTTCTCCCCCGTTCATCGTCCTGGACGCCTGCGTCCTCATGTCTGGCATCCTGCGCCGGCTATTGCTGCGGCTGGCCGAGGCCGGTGTGTTTCAGCCCGTGTGGACCGAGCGCATTGGCGAGGAATGGCGCCGCAACGCCTGCCGGATCTGGGATATTCCGCCCGAGGTGATGGCCGATTTCTGGGCGGACATGAACGCGCGGTTTCCGGCGGCCCTGGAATCCGACACGCAGGTCTATGAGGCGTCGTTGCGCTATAGCGACCCCAAGGATTTCCATGTGATCGCGGCCGGACTGGCGCGGCGCGCGCGCTGCGGGCTGCCGCAGACGCCGACAGTCCAGGTGCTGACGTGGAATCTGAAGGACTTCAACCGTTCCGAGCTGCGCCGCCAGGGCCTGGACGTCTACAACCCGGACCGGATGCTGGTGCAGTGGTGGCATGCGGGGTCCGAAAACATGCAGGATGCGATCGCGCAGATTCCGGCCGACTATGTCGCGCTGGGCCGCGACCCGGAGCCGTTGACGGCAACCCTGCATCGGGAACGCCTGTACGGCCTGAAGAACCTGGTGGCCAGGCAATAAAAAAAAGGGTCTGGCCGGCTTGTGCCGAACCAGACCCGGAGCCAACCGGATCCAAAAAAAGTCAGTCGACCTCGACGAAGGCTTCTTCGCGCTTCTTGCGCAGCGCGGGCAATGCCACCAGCACCAGCAGGATCGCGGCAAGCGCGAGCAGCGTGGCCGACAGCGGGCGCGTGACAAAGGTGGAGAACTCGCCACGCGACAGGAGCAGTGCCCGGCGGAAGTTTTCTTCCATCATGGGCCCCAGCACCAGGCCAAGCAGCAGCGGCGCGCCTTCACACCCCAGCTTGCTCCACACGTAGCCGATGATGCCGAAGATGGCGAACATGAAGATGTCGAAGGCGTTGTAATTCAGTGAATACACCCCGATCGTGCAGAAGACCAGGATCGCGGGAAACAGCATGCGATACGGCACGCGCAGCAGCTTGACCCAAATGCCGATCAGCGGCAGGTTCAGCACCACGAGCATCAGGTTGCCGATCCACATCGAGGCGATCAGCCCCCAGAACAGCTCGGGGTGGCTGGACATGACCTGCGGACCGGGCTGGATGTTGTGGATGGTCATCGCGCCGACCATCAGCGCCATCACCGCGTTGCCCGGGATGCCCAGGGTCAGCAGCGGGATGAACGAGGTCTGCGCGCCGGCGTTATTGGCCGATTCGGGACCGGCCAGACCAGCCGGGTGGCCCTTGCCGAAGCGCTCCGGCTCTTTCGAGAGCTTCTTTTCCAGCGTGTAGGACGCGAACGCCGACAGCACCGAACCGCCGCCCGGCAAGATGCCCAGGGCCGAGCCCAGCGCCGTGCCGCGCACGATGGCAGGCGCGGCCTCGCGGAATTCCTGGCGGTTGGGATACAGCGATCCCACCTTGTCGGTGATCTCGACCCGGTTTTCCTTCAGTTCCAGGTTGCTCATGATTTCCGACAGGCCGAACACGCCCATGGCCACGATGGCGAAGTCGATGCCGTCCTGCAGTTCGGGAATGCTGAAGTCGTAGCGCGCAACGCCCGAGTTCACGTCGGTGCCGACCATGCCCAGCAGCAACCCGAGCAGGATCATGCAGATGGCCTTGGGCAGCGAGCCCGACGCCAGCACGACGGCGCCGATCAGGCCCAGGGCCATCAGCGAGAAGTACTCGGCCGGCCCGAACGCAAAGGCCACTTCGGCGAGCGGCGGCGCAAATGCGGCGATCAGCACGGTGGCGACGCTGCCGGCGAAGAACGAGCCGATGGCTGCCAGCGATAGCGCGGCCCCGGCCCGCCCGTTTCGGGCCATCTGGTGCCCATCCAGCACGGTCACCACCGCCGAGGTCTCGCCCGGCAGGTTCACCAGAATGGCCGTGGTCGAGCCGCCATACTGCGTGCCGTAGTAGATGCCGGCCAGCATGATGAGGCCCGCGGTGGGCGGCAGCACGTAGGTGATGGGCAGCAGCATGGCGATGGTCGGCACGGGTCCGAGTCCCGGCAGCACCCCCACCAGCGTGCCCAGCAGGCAGCCAATGAATGCGTAGGTCAGGTTTTCGGGGGTGAATGCCACCGAAAAGCCCAACATCAGGTTTTGAAGCAGTTCCATGTCCGGTACCTCAGTTGGTCAGCACGCTGGGCCACAGCGGAAAGATGAGACCCAGCCCGCGAATGAACGCGAGGTAGGAGAACGCCACGAGGAACAGGCCGTTGGCGACGGCGACCTTCCAGTTGAATTCGTGGCTGGCAACGCTGCTGATCAGGACGAGCAGGAATACCGAGAGATACAGCCCGAGATAGCGCAGGGAAAAGCCGTACAGGAACACGGACCCGACGACGAGAAAGAGGATGCGAAAGTCATAGCGGCCGATGGTCGTGGTTTCGGCGCGGGGGGACAAGGCGCTCATCAGCACCGTCGCGCCCATCAGCGCCAGCACGATGCCGAGCCAGAACGGAAAGTAGCCGGGGCCCATGCGCGCCGCGGTTCCCATGGAATACGTGGTCGCCTGCAAGGCGAAGCCTCCTCCCACCACGATGAACATCACGCCAGACCAGAAATCCTGTCTGTTTCTTATCAATCTGCTTTCTCCCTAATTCGTCGCAGCCAGCAAAAGACAGCCTCAACTGCGAACGTTTCTCTTTCGACGAAGCCGCTTCAACGGGCGGCAACGACATGAACGCGGGATATTAAATCGTGGAACGACATAATCCATATCGGTATCAACCATGACTTCCCGGGGGATATCCCTAGAACACGGAATGGACGCCGGGCGGTCGAGGGCCGGTATGAATAAGGTGATGGAATCCAGGAAAATCGCTTGAAAAGACCGTTTTTCGCGGAACTTAGCGGGAGGCAAAAAAGTTCCGTAAAAAATTCAACGCCCGCCATCGTGAAATATACAGATGCATTTTTTGGGGCCAGAGGTGCGCAAGAGGTCTAGTCAGTCGCGCCGGGGGCCGCAATCGATCCGGCCCCTCAGTCAGTCAATGCGTGGACCTCGCCCATGAAAAATCGCCCCCGCCAAAAGCTCGGCGGAAGCGACAGTTTTCTGACAGGAAATTGAAAGCAACGGCGGCGTGTCGACGCCGCGCGGCGGATCAGTGGTCGTGGTTGCTGGCGGCGAAACCCGCCGCGTTCAGGATGTCGATCACTTCCTGGATGTGCTCGGGGCCTCGCGTCTGGAGAACGAAATCCACCTCGACATTGCGCACCGGCAGCGACGTGAACGCGCGCTGGTGATGCACTTCCGTGATGTTGGCTTGCGCGTCCGCAATGAGCTTGGTGGCGTGGGCCAGCGCGCCCGGCAGGTCGCGCAGGTCGACGCGGATGCGCGCCAGGCGTCCGGCGCGGACCATGCCGCGCTCGATCAATTCGCCCAGCATCAGCGGATCGATATTGCCGCCGGTAAGCACCAGCCCGATGCGTTTGCCCTTGTAGCGGTCGCTGCCCTCTTCCTGCGCGCGCAGCAAGGCGGCCAGGCCAGCGGCGCCGGCGCCTTCGACGACGGTCTTTTCAATTTCCAGCAGCACGACGATGGCATGCTCGATGTCCGCCTCGCTGACCAGCTCGATCCGGTCGACCAGCCGGCGCACGACGGGCAGCGTCAGATCGCCGGGTGATTTGACGGCGATGCCTTCGGCAATGGTGTACTGCCCCGGCGGCATGGTGGCGCCCTGGACGGCGGCGTACATGGCCGGAAAGCGCTCGGTCTGCACGCCCACGATCTCGATGGCGGGGTTCACGGCCTTGGCGGCCGTGGAAATCCCGGAGATCAGCCCGCCGCCGCCGATGGCGATGACCAGGGTATCGAGCTGGGGCTGGTCTTCCAGCATTTCCAGCGCGACGGTGCCCTGCCCGGCCATGACGGCTTCGTCGTCATAGGGGTGGATCATGATGAGGCCACGCTGCTGGGCCAGTTCGTAGCCGCGCGCCTTGGCGTCATCGAAGGTGTCGCCCGCCAGGACGACTTCGGCACCGAAGCGGCGCGTATTGGCGACCTTCACCGTCGGCGTGAACCGCGGCATCACGATCACCGCCGGCACCCCCATGCGCTGCGCATGGTAGGCCACGCCCTGGGCGTGATTGCCCGCCGAGACCGCGATCACGCCCTTGGCGCGCTCGGCATCCGACAGCGTGAGCATGCGGTTCAGCGCGCCGCGCTCCTTGAAGGACGCGGTGAACTGCAGGTTCTCGAACTTCAGCCAGATCTCGGCGCCGAAGATGTCGGACAGCGTGCGGGACAGGGTGAACGGGGTCTTGAGCACCTGCCCGCGCAGGTTCTCGCGGGCGGCCTGGATGGATGCGATATCGATCACGATGGAAATCCTGTTAACGCACAGGCAGGAAGTTGAAGAGCAACAGGCCCTGGGCGTAGTTGATGCCGATGCGCCGGGAGTTTTCGCCGAGCAGGTTGGCGATCAGGTCCAGCCGGCCGATGATGGCGCCGAACTCGCGCTCGAAGCTGAGATTCGTGGCGTTCGGGGAAATCTCATTGGCCAGCAGCAGCAGTTCGCCCTGGTTGTTGCGGCGCGTGGCCAGCAGCCAGGCCGCGGCCTCGACGTTCCGAGCGGCATTGTAGACCCGCTGGCCATCCAGGGCGTCGGTGGCGTACAGGCGTGTCTTGCCGTTGTGCGCGGCGATGATGGTGTCGGCCAGGCCGTAGATGAAGGCGCCGACCCGGTCGCCCGGATAGTTGGGATCCAGCGCAACCGCCAGGATCTGGATGTCGCGCAAGCCGGCCAGGTCGCCAGCAGGCACGCGCACTTCGATGGAATGCTTGACGCGGTTGACCGCCGTGGCCAGGTCCGGCACGCCGGTCTTGCGCCACTCTCGGGGATTGCGGCGATACAGCTTGTCGAGCAGCGAGTACAGGCTGGTCAGGTTGTCTCGCACCTCCAGCGTGACGGTGCGGTTGAAGTCCGTCTGCGCGAACTGGTCCGCCGTCATGTCCTCGCCCTTGGGGCCGCGCTGACCCGGCCCGGGGGGAGTCATGCAGCCCGTCAACAGCGCAGCCAGCAGCGCCGTGGTGACTGCGGTTATCGGCCACGCCGTCATGCCTTGCTCATCCGTCTGCCCCCTTAGATCAAGCGTGAAGCGCGCCGCATCGGGGCGGCGCGTCTCTCGCGCAAGACTTTACAGGAAGGCGGGCGAACTGGGGAGCCGCGGGCCGTCCCGCATGGCTGCCACGGCGCAGGCAAAAAAAAACGGCGCCTTGCGGCGCCGTCCTTCAATCAGGAGGCTGCAGGCTTATTCAGCTTGCGGTTCCGATTGGGGAGCGGCTTCGGGAGCGGCAGCGGCTTGCTGCTGCTCGATGCCGCCGATCGCCTTGATGGACAGGCGCAGGCGGCCCTTGTCGTCGGCCTCGATGACCTTGACGCGGACTTGCTGGCCGACCTTCAGCACATCGTTGATGTTCGCGATGCGGTAGTTGGCGATTTCGGAGATGTGCAGCAGGCCGTCGCGGCCCGGCAGCACTTGCACGATGGCGCCGAAGTCCAGCAGACGCAGGACCGAGCCTTCGTAGATCTGGCCCACTTCGACGTCGGCGGTCAGCTCGACGATGCGGCGCTGGGCTTCCTTGGCCTGCGCTTCGTCGACGCTGGCGATCACGATCGTGCCGTCGTCGGAGATGTCGATCTGCGTGCCGGTTTCTTCGGTCAGCGCGCGGATGGTGGCGCCGCCCTTGCCGATCACGTCGCGGATCTTCTCGGGGTTGATCTTGATGGTCAGCATGCGCGGCGCGAAGGCCGACAGCTCGCCGCGCGAACCGTCCAGGGCTTCCTTCATCTTGCCGAGGATGTGCAGACGGCCTTCACGGGCCTGGTCCAGCGCAACCTGCATGATTTCCTTGGTGATGCCCTGGATCTTGATGTCCATCTGCAGTGCGGTAACGCCGTTTTCGGTGCCCGCAACCTTGAAGTCCATGTCGCCCAGGTGATCTTCGTCGCCCAGGATGTCCGTCAGCACGGCGAACTTGCCGCCGTCCAGGATCAGGCCCATGGCCACGCCGGCCACGTGATCCTTGATGGGCACACCGGCGTCCATCATGGCGAGCGAGCCGCCGCAGACCGAGGCCATCGACGAGGAGCCGTTGGATTCGGTGATTTCCGACACGAGGCGGATCGTGTACTGGAAGTCTTCGGGGGCCGGCAGCAGCGGCACCAGCGAGCGCTTGGCCAGACGGCCGTGGCCGATTTCGCGGCGCTTGGGCACACCGATGCGGCCGGTTTCGCCGGTGGCGAACGGAGGCATGTTGTAGTGCATCATGAAGCGGTCACGGTACTCGCCCATGAGCGCGTCGATGATCTGTTCGTCTTGCTTGGTGCCCAGCGTGGCCACGACCAGCGCCTGGGTTTCGCCACGGGTGAACAGCGCGCTGCCGTGCGCGCGGGGCAGCACGCCCAGACGCACGCTGATCGGACGCACGGTGCGGGTGTCGCGGCCGTCGATACGCGGTTCGCCGTTCAGGATCTGGCCACGGACGATGGCCGATTCCAGCGAGAACATGATGTTGTCGACCGTGACGGCGTCGGGAGCCGATTCGCCCTTTTCGGCGGCGGCGGCGGCCAGCTTGGCCGACACTTCGGCCGACACTTCACGCAGCTTGGCCGTGCGGGCCTGCTTTTCGCGGATCTGGTAGGCGGCGTTCAGGCCTTCCTGGGCGGCGGCGGTGACCGCGGCGATCAGGGCCTCGTCCTTGGCGGGAGCTTGCCAATCCCAATCGGGCTTGCCGGCGTCCTTCACGAGGTCGTGAATGGCGTTGATGACGGTCTGCATTTGCTGGTGGCCATAGACCACGCCGCCCAACATGACTTCTTCGGACAGCTGGTCAGCTTCCGATTCGACCATCAGCACGGCGTTTTCCGTACCGGCGACAACCAGGTTCAGCTTGGAGGACTTCAGTTCCGATGCGGTCGGGTTGATGGTGTATTGACCATCGATGTAACCCACGCGCGCGGCGCCGATCGGGCCATTGAACGGGATGCCCGAGATGGCCAGCGCGGCCGAGGCGCCGATCATGGCGGCGATGTCGGGATCGATTTCAGGATTGACCGACAGCGTGTGCAGGACCACCTGGACTTCGTTGTAGAAGTCTTCGGGGAACAGCGGACGCAGCGGACGGTCGATCAGGCGCGACGTCAGCGTTTCCTTTTCGGAGGGCTTGCCCTCGCGCTTGAAGAACCCGCCCGGGATGCGGCCGGCGGCGTAGGTCTTTTCGATGTAGTCGACGGTCAGCGGGAAGAACGTCTGACCCGGCTTGGCCTTCTTGGCAGCCACGACGGTGGCCAGGACGACGGTGTCCTCGATCGACACCACAACGGCGCCGGAGGCCTGGCGAGCGATCTCGCCAGTTTCCAGGACGACCGTATGCTGGCCGTACTGGAACGATTTAGTCACTTTGTTGAACATGACGATTATTCCTTACAAATGAAAAACCGTGGCCGCTGCGACATGCGTCGCACCGACCACGGTTGCGTCATGGGGAGCCAGCCCCGTCGATCACTTGCGCAGACCGAGTTTTTCGATCAGTGCGCGGTACGAATCGGGATTGCGGCCCTTGAGATAGTCGAGCAGCTTGCGGCGACGGCTGACCATACGCAGCAGACCGCGGCGCGAGTGATGATCCTTCATGTGTTCTTTGAAGTGACCGGTCAGCTCGTTGATACGGGCGGTGAGCAGAGCCACCTGAACTTCGGGGGAGCCGGTATCGCCCTGAGCGCGTTGGAATTGCGCAACGATATCGGATTTCTTGATGTCAGCTACAGACATTGATGACCTCTTCGGACATGCGACAGGGCCGAGGCGCCCTGACGTGGTTTGGAAAAAATTTGCGCGAGCCAGGCTTGAATTCGCTTTCTCACTGCTGCCATTGGCGGGATCGGGCAGGACCTGCAAATAAGGCGTGACGCCGTGTTGCGGGCACTGCGACAAGCCACCAGCGGCTGGCGCAAAGGATCTTGCAGAATCAATACATTTGATAAAGCTCGGCGATTATAGCTGATTCGCTAGAATTACCCCAGCAAGGAGACTGGACCCGGCCAATGGCCGGTCGAGGCGGCAACGCCCACCCCACAGGAGCAAGGACATGATCAGCCCAAACCGAATGGTCCGCTTGGCCGCCGCATCGATCGCACTGGCCGGTCTGGCCGCCTGCGCCAACATGACCGAGGTGCCGCCCGGCACCCCGCTGTCGCAAGTCCAGGCGCAATTTGGCGCGCCCAACTTCGAATGTCCCCAGGCCAACGGAGGCCGGCGCGTCATCTGGACGCAGCAGCCGATGGGCCAGTATGCGTGGGGCGCCAACGTCGGTCCCGATGAACGGGTCGACCGGGTGATGCCGCTTCTGACCGACGCGCATTTCAAGGTGCTGGAGACGGGAGATTGGGGGCCGGATCGCGTGCGCTGCGAATTCGGACCGCCCGCGCGCATCGACCAGGCCGGGCTGGGCGAAAAGCGCGAAGTCGTCTGGTCGTACCGCTACAAGGAAAACGGCGTGTGGAACTCGCTGATGTACGTCTACATGAGCCGCGACGGCAGCAAGGTAACGCACTTTCATCCCGGGCCGGACCCCATGTACGACGACGACCGGTTCAACTGGTGGTAGATGGCCCGCCCGGGCTGTCTGCGCCCCGGACCTGAAGGCCCGCCAGAATGAAAAAACCCGCCGGTTTTGCATCGGCGGGTTTGTTTTTGGGCGTCCTCAGGAGGAATGGCCCCGGCGCTCCTGCTGCAGGCGGCGCACCTTGTTCCAGCGCCAGACCCACGTGACCCAGCCCGACAGGCCGTACAGCACGAACAGGCCGAACAGCACCACCGGAGGATCGCTGGACACGAACACGAACACCGCGACGACGAGCAGGATGCCCCAGAACGGCACGCTGCGGCCCAGGGCGAAGCTCTTGCCGCTGAAGAACGGCGCGTTCGACACCATGGTGATGCCGGCGTACATGGTTAGCGTGAACGCCACCCAGGCCATCAGGCTGTCATGGATGGGCAGCTTGTTGTCCACGGCCAGCCACACAAAACCGGCCACCAGCGCGGCCGCGGCCGGGCTGGGCAGGCCCTGGAAGTAGCGTTTGTCGACCACGGCGATGTTGGTGTTGAAGCGCGCCAGACGCAGCGCCGCGCCCGACACATACACGAAGGCCGCCAGCCAGCCCCAGCGGCCAAGGTCGTTCAGGATCCATTCGTACATGACCAGCGCCGGCGCCACGCCGAACGACGTCATGTCGGACAGCGAGTCGTATTGCTCGCCGAATGCGGACTGGGTGTTGGTCAGGCGGGCCACCCGGCCGTCCATGCCGTCCAGCACCATGGCGACAAAAATGGCGATGGCGGCGACTTCGAAGCGGTCGTTCATGGCCTGCACAACGGCATAGAACCCGGCAAACAAAGCGGCGGTGGTGAACGCGTTGGGGAGCAGGTAAATGCTCCGGTGGCGGTTCTCGGAATCGCGCATGGAAAAATTGGGCATGGTCTCAATAACTTACGACGGACTTTGAAAGGTTAACCTATCTGGCCCTGCTTGCGGGCTACAGCAAGGATCGTGCCCGGCCCAATTGGCGCCAGGGGCCGTAAATAAGCAGGAAAAGGCCAAAAAAAGCGGCATGCCCTTGCGAGGCATGCCGCTTCGATCCTGACTGGCGGGGCCCAAAGCCCCGCCTGCCCGGGGATTAGTTCTTGGACTTGTCCACCAGCTTGTTGGCGGCGATCCAGGGCATCATGGCGCGCAGCTTGCCGCCCACTTGCTCGATCTGCGATTCCGCGTTGATGCGGCGGCGCGAGGTCAGCGTCGGGGCGCCGGCGGCGTTTTCCAGGATGAACTTCTTGGCGTATTCGCCGGTCTGGATGTCCGTCAGGCACTGGCGCATGGCCTTGCGGGTTTCGTCCGTGACGATCTTCGGACCCGTTTCGTATTCGCCGAATTCGGCGTTGTTCGAAATCGAGTAGTTCATGTTGGCGATGCCGCCTTCGTAGATCAGGTCGACGATCAGCTTAAGCTCGTGCAGGCACTCGAAGTAGGCCATTTCGGGCGCGTAGCCGGCTTCCACCAGCGTGTCGAAACCGGCCTTGATCAGTTCGACGGTACCGCCGCACAGCACGGCCTGTTCGCCGAACAGGTCGGTTTCGGTTTCTTCGCGGAAGTTGGTTTCGATGATGCCGGCACGGCCGCCGCCGTTGGCGCTGGCGTACGACAGGGCCACGTCACGCGCGGCGCCCGACTTGTCCTGGTACACGGCCACCAGGTGGGGCACGCCGCCACCTTGCTTGTACGTGTTGCGCACCGTGTGGCCGGGGGCCTTCGGGGCGATCATGATGACGTCGATGTCTTCGCGCGGCACGACCTGGCCGTAGTGCACGTTGAAACCGTGGGCAAACGCCAGGGCGGCGCCCGCCTTGATGTTGGCGTGGACTTCGTTGTTGTAGACCGAAGCGATATTCTCGTCGGGCAGCAGCATCATCACGATGTCGGCCGACTTGACGGCGTCGGCGACTTCCTTGACTTCCAGGCCGGCGTTGGCGGCCTTGTTCCACGAGGCGCCGCCCTTGCGCAGGCCGACGATGACCTTCACGCCCGACTCATGCAGGTTCAGCGCGTGCGCGTGGCCTTGCGAGCCGTAACCGATGATGGCGACGGTCTTGCCTTTGATGAGGGACAGATCGCAGTCTTTGTCGTAGAAAACTTTCATGTTGTGCTCCAGATTCCAGTATTTGGATATTCGTTTGATTCAGATGTAGGGTGAGGCAGGCCTGGAAGGCCGGTCAAATCTTCAAAATCCGTTCACCGCGTCCGATGCCGGACACGCCGGTGCGCACGGTTTCAAGGATGGCACTGCGGTCCAGGGCCTCGAGGAAGGCCTGTACTTTTTCCTGCACCCCGGTCAGTTCGATGGTGTAGGACTTGTCGGTGACGTCGATGATGCGGCCGCGGAAGATGTCCGCCATGCGCTTCATTTCCTCGCGTTCCTTGCCGACGGCGCGCACCTTCACGAGCATCAGCTCGCGCTCGATGTGGGCGCCTTCGGTGAGGTCCACCACCTTCACGACATCGACCAGGCGGTTCAAATGCTTGGTGATCTGTTCGATGACCTCGTCCGAGCCGGTCGTGACGATGGTCATGCGCGACAGCGTGGAATCCTCGGTGGGCGCCACGGTCAGGGTTTCGATGTTGTAGCCCCGCGCGGAAAACAGGCCGACCACGCGCGACAGCGCGCCGGGTTCGTTTTCGAGGAGGACGGAAATCACGTGTTTCATTGCGGGGCCTCCTTACAGGTCTTCAGAGCCGAGCAGCATTTCGGTCAGCCCGCGGCCGGCCTTGACCATCGGCCACACGTTTTCGGTGCGGTCGGTGATGAAGTCCAGGAAGACCAGGCGCTCCTTGTGCTTGCCAAACGCCTCGCGCAGCGCCGGTTCGACGTCGGCCGGGCGCTCGATGCGCAGGCCCACGTGGCCATAGGCCTCGGCAACCTTGACGAAATCGGGCAGCGAATCCATGTACGACTCGGAATAGCGCGAGCCGTAGTCGATCTGCTGCCACTGGCGCACCATGCCCAGGAAACGGTTGTTCAGGCAGACGATCTTGGGCGTCAGGCGGTACTGGTGGCAGGTCGACAATTCCTGGATGTTCATCTGGATCGAGGCTTCGCCGGTGATGACGGCGACGTCCTTGCCCGGATTGGCCATCTGCACGCCCATGGCGTACGGCAGGCCCACCCCCATGGTGCCCAGGCCGCCAGAGTTGATCCAGCGGCGCGGCTTGTCGAACTTGTAGTACTGCGCTGCCCACATCTGGTGCTGGCCGACGTCCGAGGTGACGAAAGCGTCGCCGCCCGTCACTTCCCAGAGCTTTTCCACCACGTACTGCGGCTTGATGACTTCGGTCGAGTTGGCGAACTTCAGGCATTCCTTGCCGCGCCACGTCTCGACCTGGTCCCACCATTTGGCGAGCGAGGCCGGCTTGTGCTCGGCGGCGGCGATCTCGAACTGCGCGCTGAGGTCGGCCAGGACGTCCTTGACGTTGCCCACGATCGGGACATCCACGCGCACGCGCTTGGAGATCGACGAGGGATCGATGTCGATATGGATGATCTTGCGGGCGTTCTGCGCGAAGTGCTTGGGGTTGCCGATCACGCGGTCATCGAAACGGGCGCCGATGGCAAGCAGCACGTCGCAGTGCTGCATGGCCATGTTGGCCTCGTACGTGCCGTGCATGCCGGGCATGCCCACGAACTGGCCGCTGCTGGCCGGGAAGCCGCCCAGACCCATGAGGGTGCTGGTGCAGGGCGCGCCCAGCTGCGTCACGAGCTTGTTGAGCTCGGGCGCGGCGTTCGACAGGATGACGCCGCCGCCCGTGTAGATCATGGGGCGTTCGGCGGCCAGCAGCATCTGCACGGCCTTCTTGATCTGTCCTTGATGGCCCTTGTTGACGGGCGCGTAGGAACGCATCGAGATCTCGCCCTTGGGCGGCACGTACTTGCACTGCGCGACGGTGATGTCCTTGGGGATATCCACCAGCACCGGGCCCGGACGCCCCGTGCGCGCAATGTAGAACGCGCGGCGCATGGTTTCGGCCAGGTCCTTGACGTCACGCACCAGGAAGTTGTGCTTGACGCAGGGACGCGTGATGCCGACGGTGTCGCACTCCTGGAAGGCGTCTTCGCCAATGGCCGCAGTGGGCACCTGCCCGCTGATGATGACCATCGGGATGGAGTCCATATAGGCGGTGGCAATGCCGGTAACGGCATTGGTCACGCCCGGACCGCTGGTCACGATGCAGACGCCGACCTTTTGCGACGAGCGCGAATAGGCATCGGCCGCGTGCACGGCAGCTTGCTCGTGACGAACCAGGATATGCTGGAATTTGTCTTGCTTGAAGATTGCGTCGTAGATATAGAGCACCGCGCCGCCAGGGTAGCCGAAAACGTGTTCCACGCCTTCATCGGCCAGGCAGCGCACGACGATGTCGGCGCCATTCATTTCCATGCTGTAGTTCCTTTCAGTACCGGCCCTGCAACCCTGACTGCTGCGCGCCCGGATACGGCGGCAACTGAACCCATACCGGTTACGACAACATGATCCGGCGCTTAGCGGCTCACGGAGCCACGCCACCCGGACACCTTGCCGACCCGGCACACGCTCGACAGAACGCAGTGCAAACGCCCCTTGGGGACGCTGGAGGTCGAAATGGAAGCCTTGGCAACACACGCTTGTGGCGCGGCCAACGGCAGGTGTGACTTGCTGCAGGACGGCTGGGATGTGACCCTGGCCGTTCGCATCAACGCTCCGGTTTCGGATAGGCAGACCGAAGCAAGTGTGGCAATTTACCGCGTTGCGTCAAAGGTGGCAAATCGGCTTTTGCCGACCGTTGCAAGGAGGGTTCGGTAACTATCCGGCCCCAAAACCCGCGATGGCCTCTCTATACTTGTTGCGTCGTCCAGAACCGAGCCGCCGCCCATGGATTTACGCATTGCCAGCATCCGCCGCTTTCTCTATAGCCACTACTTCTTCGGAGGGGTGCGCCAGGGGGTTGGCATGCTCTTGCCCGTGCTGGTGCTGGGCGGCATCTTCGGCAATTACACGACCGGCCTGGTGGCGACCTTCGGCGCCCAGTGCCTGGCCATCATCGACCAGCCGGGCGGTCCGCAGCGGCACCGCACCAACGAAATGCTGGGCGGCGCGGCGCTGGGCACGATCACGGTCATCATCACGGGGCTGGCGTCCACGAATCCGGTGCTGATCTGGCTGGTGGTCATCGCGCAGTGCTTCGTCTATTCCATGTTCACCGTGTTCGGCAAGCGCGGCGGCCTGATCGGCTTTGCGGGCCTCTTGCTGATGACGCTGACCATGCATTCGCCGCTGGCGCCGCACGAAGTCCTGTCCCATGCCGCCGCCACGCTGGGCGGCGCGCTGTTCTATGTGGTGTTCAGCTTGGGGTTTTCGCGGCTGTTCTGGCTGCGCGAAGAGCAGCAGGCCATGTCGGTGGCGCTGTTTGCCACCGCCGACTACGTGGCCGCGCGCGCCAACTTCTACGACGAAACGTCCGATCTGGACGAGGCCTACCGCAACCTGATCCAGCGCCAATCGGTCATGACCGAGAAGCACCAGGCCGCGCGCGACATGGTGTTGCGCGCCCTGCCCCGCGGCAAGGGACTGGGCGACCGCCAGCGCGTGATGATCTGGAACATGTTCGTGGACATGCTGCAGCTGCTGGACACGCTGGTTGCCACGCATACCGACTACGCCGCGCTGCGCCGCACGCTGGCCGGCAACGACTGCCTGATCTTCATGCGCGACGCGCTGGTGAAGATGTCGCTGGAGCTGAACCGCATCGCGCTGGACGTCTCGCGCGGGCGCAAGGTGCAGTACCGCAGCAGCGCCAAGGCCGAACTGCGCGCCATCGAATACGAGATCGAACAATTGAAGCAGCAAGGGCTGGGCGAGCGCGATCCGGAGATGCTGGCGCTCATCGTCCAGGTGCTGCGGCGCCTGCGCAATTCGGCGCGCATCGTGGACCGGCTGGCCGATCACACCGCGGCCTCGCCCGACGCCAAGCCGACCGATGTGCTGCGCATCAACAAGTCGCTGACGCGGTTCATTTCGCGCCAGGAGTTCCGGTTTGGCCTGTTGACCAGCAACCTGCGGCTGGATTCTCCGCATTTCCGCTACGCGCTGCGCGTGACGGCCGCCGCGGCCATCGCGATGACGCTGGCCAGCCGCTGGCTGTCGCCCGAGTTCTCGGCGCACAACTACTGGATCATGCTGACCATCGTCATCATCATGAAGCCGGGCTTCGCGCTGACGCGCCAGCGCAATGGCTGGCGCTTGATGGGCACCCTGATCGGCTGCATCGCCGCGCTGCTGCTCTTTAACGTGACCGACGAGCCCAGCATCCTGTTCGCCGTGCTGCTGGGCGCATGCATCATGGGCAACAGCCTGGTGCAGCTGAACTACATGGCCAGCGCAATCTTCAACACCTTGTTCGTGGTGCTGGTGTTTCACTTCGTGTCGCCAGGCACCGTGTCCATGTCGGTGATCGGCGAACGCGCCATCGACACGCTGCTGGGCTGCGCGCTGGCGCTGGTCTGCAGCTACATCCTGCCGTGGTGGGAGGCGCGTTACCTGAAGCCGCTGGCCTCGGCCGCGACCCGCGCCAACCGCGAGTATCTGCTGGCCGGCCTGCGCTACGTCGAAGCCATGCAGGCGCACGGCGCGCCGGTGGGCGAAGCCGCTGCCGAGACGCCGGCCGTCACCGACGCCGACCTGGCCTGGCGATTGGCGCGCAAGAACGTGCACATCGCCTTCAGCAATTTCGCCGAGGCGTTCTACCGGATGATGAGCGAACCCAAATCGCATCAGGTGGACGTGCCGGAACTGAACAACCTGCTGATTCAGAACCACGTGCTGGCCTCGCAGATCACCGCCGCGATTCCCATTCTGGCGGCGCTGCCCGCCACGCCCGAACCCATCAAGCAGGCCCTGGACGGCATGACCGTCCTGCTGGACGAAAGCAGCCCGCGCGTGCCGCTGGACCTCCCCACGCAGTTCGACACCGCCGGCGACCAGGCCGCGCTGGTCTATCCCGTGAAGCAGATGCTCAAGGCCACTCACATGATCCGCCAGGAACTGCTGGCGCTGGCCGACCCGCTGCATGCGCCGCCCGTGGCGGCCGCGGCTTCGTAAGCTGGCGTTCGCCGGTTCCGCGGGCAAAAAAATGCCGGCCTGGCGCAGATGCCAGGCCGGCATTTTTTTGTGAAAAGGCGAAGCCCGAGCAGCTCCAACCAGGTGTCTGACACCCCAACGAGACAGTCTTCAAGCGACCGCACCGCTTCCGGGGTGTCTGACACCCTCCCCGCTCGACAACTCCGTCAGTCCAGCTTGCGGCGGAACACCAGCTTGTCTGCCGACGACGCTGATGCGTCGTACGCGTAGCCTTCCAGATCAAAGCCCTGCAGCCCTTCCGGCTTGGCGACCTTGTGCTGGATCGCGTAACGCGCCATCAGCCCGCGTGCGCGTTTGGCATGGAAGCTGATGATCTTCCAGGCGCCGTTCTTCCAGTCCTGGAACACGCATTGCACCACCCGCGCCTTCAGCACCTTCTGGTCCACCGACTTGAAATACTCCTCGGAGGCCAGGTTGATGATGACCGGCGACTTCTGGCCGGCCTGGCGCTCGTTCAGGTAGTCCGCGATGGTGCTGCCCCAGTATTCATACAGGTTCTTGCCCTTGGGGGTCTCCAGCCGCGTGCCCATTTCCAGCCGGTAGGGCTGCATCAGGTCGAGCGGGCGCAGCACGCCGTACAGACCGCTCAGGATGGCGACGTGCTCCTGAGCCCAGTCGAGCTGCTTGGCCGACAGGGTGGCGGCGTCCAGGCCTTCGTAGACGTCGCCATTGAAGGCCAGCACGGCCTGGCGCGAGTTGGCCTGCGTGAAGCTGCGCTTCCAGTGCGCGTAGCGCTGGACGTTCAGCTCGGACAGGGCCGGGCTCAGGTTCATGAGTGCCGAGATGTCCTCGGCGGTCTTGGTCTTCAGAACCTTGATCAGGCCCGCGGCCTGATCCACGAACATCGGCTGGGTGTGCGTCTCGATGTGCAGCGGCGAGTCGTAGTCCAGCTTCTTGGCGGGGGAAAGCAACAACAGCATTCAGGATTTCCTTGATTTAGCGCGCCGTCCAGCCGCCATCGACGGAGACGGTCGTGCCGGTGATTTGCGCGGCGGCATCCGAGGCCAGGAACACGGCGGTGCCGCCCAGTTGTTCCGGCGTCACGAATTGCAGGGACGGCTGCTTTTCGCTGAGCAATTCGCGGGCAGCGGCTTCCTGGTCGACGCCATTCTTTTCGGCCAGCGCGGTGATCTGCTTTTCGACGAGCGGGGTGCGCACCCAGCCCGGGCAGATCGCGTTGGCGGTGATGCCCTGCCCGGCCGTTTCCAGCGCCGTGACCTTGGTGAATCCCACCACGCCGTGCTTGGCCGCGACATAGGCCGACTTGCTAGCCGAGGCCACCAGACCGTGCGCCGACGCGATATTGATGATGCGGCCCGAGCCTTGCTTCTTCATGTGCGGCAAGGCGGCGGCGGTGCCGTGGAAGACGGCGGACAGATTCAGCGCCAGAATGGCGTCCCACTTTTCGGTCGGGAAATCTTCGATCAGCGCCGTGTGCTGGATGCCGGCGTTATTGACCAGGATGTCGATGCGGCCCAACTGGCGCACGGTGTTCTCGACCAGCTCGCGCACGGCCGCTCCCTTGGACAGATCCGCGCCGTCGTAGATGACCTTCACGCCATGCTTGCTGGCCAGTTCCGAACGCAGCTTTTCAATGTCGGCCGCGTCGCCGAAGCCGTTCAGGACGATGTCCGCACCCTGCTGGGCGAAGGCCGTGGCGATACCCAGGCCGATGCCGCTGGTGGAACCGGTGACAAGCGCTACTTTTCCTTTGAGCATGAGCTTTCTCCTGTGAGCGGGCGCATAAGTGAGGAAAACGAAAAGGGGCAAACGAACAGGGCTACAAGTGTAGCTGCCCGGCAAGGCGCCCATCATGCCATGCCCTCACCCGCCGCAGGGTCAAGCGGCGGGCGGCTTGTCCGCCGGGGACGATGACGCGGCGTCGGCGGGCGGCGCGGCGTCCGCCACCGGCAGGCCGGCCATGCCGCCGTACTTTTCGGGCACGCGCTCCAGCACCTTGATCAGCACCGGCACCACGCCCATCGACACGGCGACGATCACCGACAACACGTCGCGCTGCTCCAGGTTCACAAGATGGTTGTCCCACGCTTCGTTGAAGATGGCGAAGCTGAACTCGCCGCCCTGGGCCAGCACCAGCGCAAACAGCAGGCGGTGATAACGAGGCAACCCCAGAAAGCGGGCAAAGCCGTAAAGGATGACGGCCTTGACCGCCAGCAGGGCCAGCACGCCGGCGCAGATGAACATCCAGTGATGGGCCACCACCTTCAAGTTGATGGACATGCCGATGGCCACGAAGAACAGGCCCAGCAGCAATCCCTTGAACGGGTCGATCGCCTTTTCGAGTTCGTGCCGGTAGCGCGATTCGGCCATCAGCACGCCCACCAGGAATCCGCCCAGGCCGGCCGACAGGCCCGCATAGTCGAACAACTGGGCGGCGCCCACCACCATCAGCAGCGCGGCGGCGGTAAACAGTTCGTTCAATTCCGCCTTGGCTGCCCAGCCCAGGAGACGCAGCCGGTAGGCCAGCGCCACCACCGCCACGGCGACCAGGGCTTCCTTGAAGGAGGGAGCCGACGTGCCATCCGAACCCAAGAGGCCGGCAGCCACCAGCATCGGAATTGCGGCCATGTCCTGAAACAGCAGCACCCCCAGCGCCGAGCGCCCCAGCGGCGCGCGGGTCAACTGGCGCTCGTCGAGCAGCCGCAGCGCCACCGCCGTGGACGACAGCGCCAGCGACAGGCCGCACAGCACAGCTGCCTGCCATTCCATGCCGGCCAGATGCCGCAGGGCCGCGCCGAACACCACGCCCAGCAGCAGGCCGCACACCAGCATCTGCAGCGAACCCAGGACAAAGACTTCGTTGCGCATCGCCCACAGGCGCTTGGGCGACAGCTCCAGCCCGATGATGAACAGCATCATCACGACGCCCCACTGCGAGACGCCGATCATCGTGTCCACATTGGTGACCAGCTTGAAGCACGATGGGCCGACCAGGATGCCTGCGATCAGATAGCCGGGAATGGCGCCCAGACCCAGCATTTGTGTGACGGGCACGCACAGCACCGCGGCGAGCAGCAGGATGAGGATGAGGTCCATGGGATGGGCAGAGGGCGGAATGGGAAGAATTCTGGCCAAAGATTGCCCCGGCTGAAAGCCGGATGAAACCCGTTGTGGTCCTTTTACCCTTCCTTTTATCCGCCCCTTTACACAAAAGAAAAAAATCCTGTAGAATTGCGGGCTTCGCTGCTCCGACAACGAAGATCCTTCCGACCAGGGATCTTTAGTGAAGTCTTGTTAAACCGAAACTTCACCGCTGCGGAACCCAGCCACGGAGAGGTGGCAGAGTGGTCGAATGTACCTGACTCGAAATCAGGCGTACGGTATCCCCGTACCGTGGGTTCGAATCCCACCCTCTCCGCCAAGTATTAAAGAACGAAGCCCCTGAGAAATCAGGGGCTTTTTTCTTTGTGCTGTCTTTGGTGCGGGATTATCGGTGTGGGCTTATCGGTGTGGACTGATCAATAAGCAGCCAGCCGCCGCGGCGCCGGCGTTTCGCCAGCGTGGACGGACGACACCGCCTCAACCGCCAACACCCGCTCCGCCCCGCCCGGCAACCTGAACGCGCTCACCGCCCGCGTCAAATCTGCCGACTGATCCTGCATCGATCCCGCCGCCGCGGCGGCCTCTTCGACCAGGGCGGCATTCTGCTGGGTCACCTCGTCCATCTGCGCCACGGCGCGGTTGACCTGCTCGATGCCGTCAGCCTGTTCGGCCGAGGCCGCGGCGATTTCGCCCATGATGTCGGTCACGCGTTGCACGGAACTGACGATCTCCTGCATGGTCGCCCCGGCGCGTTCGGCGCTGCCCGAGCCCTGGCCGATCTTCTGGACGGTGTCTTCGATCAGCACCTTGATCTCCTTGGCGGCCTGGGCGCTGCGCTGCGCCAGCGTCCGCACCTCGGCGGCCACGACCGCGAAGCCCTTGCCCTGCTCGCCAGCCCGCGCGGCTTCCACGGCGGCGTTCAGGGCCAGGATGTTGGTCTGGAATGCAATGCCGTCGATCACCGACACGATGTCCGAGATCTTCACCGAGCTGGCGGAGATCGCGTTCATGGTGCTGACGACTTCGGACACGGTGGCGCCGCCGCGCGATGCGGTTTCCGAGGCCGCCGCGGCAAGCTGGTTGGCCTGCTTGGCGCTATCGGCGTTCTGCTTGACCGTGGAGGACAGCTGTTCCATAGACGCGGCCGTTTCTTCCAGCGAAGCGGCCTGCTGTTCGGTGCGGGAAGACAGATCGGTATTGCCTGCCGCGATTTCGCCGGACGCGGACGCGATGCTGTCCACACCGGTCCGGATGCGGGCGACCGTAGCGGCCAGGTTGGCGTTCATGGACTCCAGCGCCATCATCAACTGGCCGATCTCGTCACGGGACCGCGCGACGATCGTGCTGGTCAGGTCGTTGGCGGCGACGGTGCGCGCCACGCGCACGGCGTCGGACAGCGGACGGGTGATGCTGCGCGTGAGCAGCACGGACATCAAGAGACCGCACACCACCGCGATGGAGCCGATCACGATCATCCACAGGTTCGCATTGCTGTAGGACGTTTCGATCTCCGCGGCCCGCGCATCGATGTCGGCGCGTTGCAGCGCGGACAGGCGATTGATGTTGTCGATGAACTGACGCGTCGCGGGCAGGAACTCCTGCGTGAAGATCTTGTTGGCGGCCTCGACGTTGCCTTCCTGCTTGGCCTTGAAGATGCCGTCGCGGGTGCGCAAGTAGTCCGCCCGCGCCTTGCCGATTCCCTGCCACAGCGCCTTTTCCTCGTCGGTCTCGATCAGCGGCTCGATCTTCTGCTGCAAGGCCGACGAGTTGCGGGTCGAGGCCGCCGCTTCCTCGGTGAAAAAGCCCGCCAGGCTGGCGTCGGCGCTCTTTGCGATCGCGGTGGTCCGGGTGACCCCGGTCTGGATGTTGCGCGCCCAGTCGTTGATCAGGCGCTCCTTGGTCAGTGAACGTTGCGTCAGCGTGTCGACCGAATCGTTGATGTTGGCCAGGCTGACCAGCCCGACGACGCACATGACCATGATCATGGCCAGCAAGATGGCGAAACCACCCGCCAGGCGGGTTCCAAGCTTCATGTTTTTCATACTGCCTCCGGCGGCTTCCAGGGCAAGTGTGAATGCGGGCTCGGGCGGATGCCTCGGCGGCGGAATTGCGCCGCCTCCAAAACAGGCCAGATGCTCGCAAGCCCCTGGTTATCCGCCCCCAATAATGGTGTCCGTTGTGTCTGAGAATTGCCGGCGGAGAGGTCGAGTTGTCGAGGGTTCTCGCGACGGTCGAACGGATGCTAGCAGTCCGGATTTGGGGGGCATCGGGGGAAATGAAGGCGTTATTGACGCAACCTCGACGCATTGCGCCAAATCGCCGGCGGCGTTGTAAAAAAGCCGCTTTCCGGCCGCAAACGCACGGGAGAGGACCAGGCGGGTTTTGCCGCAGGCTTCGTAGGTCGCCCGCCGCCGCGGCCACCGTGGGCACGATCGCCCACGATTGCGGTCCGGAGCCTTCGCTCCGGACTCCCCCTCGTCATCTTCGTCCGCCTTCGGCTCCCTTCAGATTCCCTCGGGCGCATCGACGGCGCTCGCACCCACGGTGACCGCGACGCCGTGCTGAGAGGGTCTTTGGTATGCGCGCTACAAGACCTGTGGACAGGGCAGGATATCTGCGGGGCCGCCGAATTGCTGCCGCGCGGGCGGCGGCAATCGGCATTCGGCCAGAGGGGCGTCGTCGCGGTGTGCGCTGCGCGCTGGCGGGGTGTTGTGATTCGGTGTGCTGTTGGCGTCCGGTTGGATGTCTTACTTTTGCGCAAAAAAAACGGCCCGAAGGCCGTGGTCAGATCAATCCGGCGTTGTCGGCCGCGCAAGCTGGAAGGTGTCCGTGCTGCGCGCGTACCAGCCGCCGCCGTGCATGCGGGCAATCAGCCCGAGCGCCGGCGTGTCCACGTGGCCGCGCTCGGCGTCGCGCACATAGGCGTCCTCGACGTGCGCGCCCAGGACACGGCCGATGACGACGATCTGGCGCGGGCCGGTCACGACCGTTGCCTGGCTGACGCATTCCAGCGCCACCGGGCTGCCCTGGATGCGGGGCGGCCGGACATGCGTGGACGCGAGCGCCGTCAGGCCGGCCGCGGCCATCTCGTCCACGTCGGCCGGGTAATCGGCGCAGGTCTGGTTCATTTCGCGGACCAGCGACTCCGGCACCAGATTCACCACGAACTCGCCGTTCTCGATGATGTTGGCGCCCGTGTCCTTGAAATCGCCATCGGGATGGCGCATCAGGCCGATCGCGACCGTCGGCGGCTGATGCCCCATCACGTTGAAGAAACTGAAGGGCGCCGCGTTGACCACGCCTTTGCCCGACACGGTGGTGACCCAGGCGATCGGACGCGGCGTGACGGTCGAGGTGAGGATGTTGTAGACCGTCTGCGCCGGCAAGGCGCTGAAATCGAACTCCATCGATCAAGCCTCCTGCTGCGGCGCGGCGGGGCCGGTCGACGACACCGCGCGCTTCTCGCGGGTGTCCACCTGCAGCTGGAAGACGTCGGGGCGGGCGTAGTGTCCGGACACGTCGAAGTCGTACTTGCCGCGCAGGATCTGGTTGGGCTCGATGTCGGCGTACAGGATGGTCTCTTCCGAGAAATCCGGGCCGGCCAGCACCTCGCCGAGCGGGCCGATGATGGCGCTGCCGCCGCGCATAAGCACCGTGTCCGGCGCATCGCCCAGGGCGCATTCGAAGTCTTCGGGATACGCGCTGCGGCGCAGGTGCTGGCACGCCGTCAGCACGTAACAGCGGCCTTCCAGCGCAATGTGGCGCATGCTGGGCACCCAGGTGTCGCGGTCGTCCGCGGTGGGCGCGCAGTACAGCGCCACGCCCTGGCTGTACATGTACATGCGCAGCATGGGCATGTAGTTCTCCCAGCAGATCACCGCGCCGATCTTGCCGTAGGGCGTGTCGATGACGGGTAGGGTGGACCCGTCGCCAAAGCCCCAGATCAGCCGCTCGCCCGCGGTGGGCATCAGTTTGCGGTGCTTGCCCGCCAGGCCGGCCTGGCCATTGAAGTACAGCACGGTGCAATACAGCGTGCCGCCGTCGGCCTCGATGCAGCCCATGACCACGAAGCTGTCGGTATCGGCCGCGGCCTGCGCCACCAGCGCGACCTCTTCGCCGTCCAGGCGGATGGCCTGCCGATGGTATTGGGCGAACGCGTCGCGGCCCTCCGGTTTGCGCATGCCGATGGGCGCGCCGAAGGAGTTGCCCTTGGGATATCCGCCCAGGAAGGCCTCGGGAAACACCTGCACGCGGGCGCCCTGCTCGGCTGCCTGCCGGATGAGCCCGGCCGCCTTCTGGGCGCAGGCCATGCTGTCGGTCGGAATGGACGCCGCCTGGATGACGGCGGCCTTGAAGGTGGTTTGCACGGACATGTCTCTGCTCGCTTCCTTGTCGCGTTGTTGTTAGTGGGCCGGGTCTTCGTCGATGGCCTTCGCACGCGTGTTGGGCAGCAGCAAGCTGCCGATCACGCCCACGATCACCATCACCGTCACCGGGTACATCAGGCCGCCGAAGATATTGCCGCTGGCCTGCGCCAGGTAGGTGGCGGTAAAGGGCACGATACCGCCAAATATGCCGGCGCCGATGTGATACGGAAAGGACAGCGCCGTGTACCGGATGCGCGCGGGGAACAATTCCACCAGATAGGACGCGACCGGACCATAGACCATGGCGACGACGGCGGTCATGAGCACCAGGATCAGGATGATGGTGGCGCGGTCGATCCGCGCCGGATCGGCCTTTTCCGGATAGCCGGCTGCGGTCAGCGCCTTGGCGTACGCCGCGCGGTCAAAGCCGTTGACGGTGGCGCCGCCCACGCTCATCGCGATCTCCTGTCCCGGAATCGGCGCAGCGTATTCGAAGTTGATGCCCTTGCCGACCAGGAATTTCTTGGCCTGCACGCATACCTTCTTGTGGTCGGCGTGGCTGCCGATCATGGCGGCCTGCAGCCCGAAATCGCAGGCGCCGCCGGTGGTGTCGGCATGCACGCGGACGGGCGTCGTCTGCATCGCCTGCGCCAGCGCCGGATTGCCGGCGTTGAGCAGGACGTCGAACATGGCGTGGTAGCCCACCGCGCCGATGAACAGGCCCGCCATCATGATCCACTTGCGGCCCACCTTGTCCGACAGCCAGCCGAACAGCACGAAGGTCGGCGCGCCGATGATGAAGCCGATCAGGATCAGCGTGTAGACGGTGGTCTGATCAAGCTGCACGGCCTGCTGCAGGAAGATCATGACGTAGAACTGGCCGGTGAAGTACGTGGCGCCCTGGCCCGCCGTGACGCCGATCAGCGCCAGCAGCACGAGCCGCAGGCTGGGCCATTGGCCGAACGTTTCCTTGACCGGGTTCTTGGACAGGCGGTTCTGCTGCTTCATGCGCGTGAAGACCGGCGATTCGTGCAGCTTGGCGCGGACGTAGATCGAGATGGCCAGCATCACGATCGACAGGATGAACGGCAAACGCCATCCCCACTGGCGAAAGTCCTCGGCGCTCATCGAGGCCTGGACGCACAGGATCACGACCAGCGACAGGATCAGCCCCGCCGACGAGGTGATCTGGATCCAGCCGGTCAAGAGGCCCCGGCGCCGCGGCTCGCAATGTTCCGCGACGTAGATCACCGCGCCGCCGTATTCTCCGCCCACGGCCAGCCCCTGCACCACCCGCAGCGTCAGCAGCAGGATCCAGGACAGGTGCCCCGCGGTTTCGTAGGTGGGCAGGCAGCCGATCAGCACGGTTGCGCCGCCCATCATGACGACGGTGATCAGGAAGGTGTATTTGCGGCCCAGCTTGTCGCCCAGGTAGCCGAACATCACCGCGCCCAGCGGCCGGATGATGAAGCCCACGGCCAGCGCGCCCAGGGCGGCCAGCAGCGCGACAGTCGGGTTGTCCTGCGGGAACAGGACCTGGCTCATGAAGACGGCCAGCGTCCCGTAGATGAAAAAGTCGTACCACTCGAACAACGTTCCCAGTGTGGAGGCCACCACGACCTGGCGTTCTTCCTTGCGACTCAGCGTCGGCCCGGCGTCGATCCTGGGCATTGCGACATTCGCTTCCATGCTTGCTTTCCCCTGATGTTTTAGATTGATACTGCTGTATGCATTAACTATTATCAAAGCTAAGACGTCACCGGCAAAAGCTAGGGGAAACCCGGCGCGGCGGTCCAAGCGGCAAAAAAGGCCGCTGCTACACTGCCGCCACGCACACAGTGGAGGCAGCAATGGCAAGGCCCGCCGGCAAGGCTGAGAAGAATTCGGAACAGGCGCCTGCCACGGCGCGCAGGGGCATCCAGTCGATCGAAGTGGGATTCCGGATCCTGGACGTCATCCGCAAGACCGGCCGCCCGATGCCGCTCAAGGAAATCGCGGATGCCTGTGCGCTGACCGTTCCCAATGTCCACTATTACCTGGTGAGCTTCCAGAAGGTGGGCGTGGTGCAGCAGCACGCCGACACCGGCCATTACGGGCTCGGTCCGTACGCGCTACGGCTGGGGCTGGCCGCCCTGGAACAGTTCGACGTGTTCACCACGGCGCGCCCGATCATGGCGGAGGTGGCCGCGGCCACCGGCCATACCGTGTTCTTGGGGGTGTGGGGCAACAAGGGGCCCACGATCGTGTACCGCGTCGAGGGCAGCCGCAGCCGGCCCCTCCTGGAATTGCGCGTCGGCACGGTGATGCCGCTGCTGTCATCCGCGCTGGGCCGCAATTTCCTGGCGCACCTGCCGGATGCGCTGACCCGCGAGCTGCTGGAACAGGAGATGGCCTCGTCCGTGCCGGAAAGCCACGGCGGTACCGCCGGCAACGCCTACACGATGGCGGATGTGCAGGCCATTCGCGACGAGGTCCGCAAGCACCACATCAGCCGTTGCCGCCACGCGCTGCTTCCGCACTTCACGTCGCTGTCGGCGCCCATCTTCGACATGCTGGGCGAAATGAAGGCGGCCATCACGCTGATGGGGCCGGTGGGCGCCGTGGATGACGACCTGGAATCGGCCACCGCGCGCCTGCTCAGCGAAAAAGCCCGCTCGATCTCGGCGACGGCGGGCTGGGTGGATCCGGAGGCGGCAGCCATCTGAGTTACGTGGTGTCTGGCTTTATCCCTCAGCCACGATCTTCGCGTCCTGGATCGTCTTCGCGTACTTCTGCTGCTCGCTCTTCATGAATTCGGCAAAGCGCTGCACGCCCCCGCCGCCGTCTTCCGCACCCACCTGCGCCAGCTTTTCCTGCACGTCGGGCATCGCCAGCACCTGGTCGATGTCACGGCTCATGCGCTGGACCATGGCAGCGGGCATGCCGCCCGGCCCGACCATGCCGAACCAGATGCTGGCCTCGAAGCCCGGGTAGCCCTGCTCCGCGACCGTCGGCACATTGGGCTGGCTCTTGGAGCGCTTTTGCAGCGTCTGCGCCAGCGCGATGACCTTGCCGGACTGGATCAGCGGCGTGGCCGTCGTCATGCATTCGAAGCAATACTGCACATGCCCGCCCAGCAGATCGTTCATCAGCGGCGCCGATCCCTTGTAGGGCACGTGCAGCACGTCAATGCCGGCGCGTGCCTTGAAGATTTCCAGCGCCAGGTGCTGGGCCGATCCGCTGCCTGCTGAGCCGAACACGATCTTGCCCGGCTGCGCGCGGCACAGCGCGACGAGGTCGGGCAGCGTCTTGGCCGGTTGCCCGGCACCCCCGATCAGGATGGTTGGCGTCTTGCCGACCAGGGCGATCGGCGTGAAGTCCTTGTCCACCGAATACGCAAGCTTGGGCTGCAGGCCCGGCGCGATGCCGTGGCTATTCACGTGCGCCATCAGCAGCGTGTTGCCATCGCCCGGCTGGCGCGCGACCTGTTCGGCCGCGATGATGCCGGCCGCGCCCGCGCGGTTCTCGACGATGACGGGCATGTTCCACAGCACGCCCAGCTTCTGCCCCAGCAGACGGGCCAGCACATCCGTGCCGCCGCCCGCGGGAAACCCGACCACGACCTTCACCGGCCCGGACGGCATCTCCTGCGCCCGCGCCACCGCGGGCAGCACCAGCGCCGCTCCCAGCGCCGCGGCGCCGGTCATGAATTGCCTACGTTGCATTGTTGTCTCCTCGCGCGCCGGTCCAAAGGCCGGCAACTGGTTATGTGGACACTGCCTGCCTCTGTGGCATCCGGCCATCTGGCGCGGCCTGGATGCGGACCTTCGGTACGACACCTGCGTGAACCGGCGCCGCTGCCGCATGCGCACCGCATGTGACGTTTGGCGCGGCGCCTCGCGAGTGGCCTAGCGGCCGACGCGCGTCCACTTGCCGAAGCGTTCGACCATGCGCTCGTCAAAGCCGAATCCCAGCCCCGGCTCCTGATGCAGGATCACGCGGCCCTGCTTGTGGGTCAGTTGGCGGTCGACCAGCTTGCGGAAGTTCAGCACCTGGTCGTCCCAGAAGAATTCGACATAGCGCGCGTTGGGCGTGGCCGCGACCAGCGGCGCATGCACGTCGTGAAACCAGTGCGGGCACACCACCACGCCGTAGCTGGCCGCCGTGGCCGCGATGCGCTTCCATTCGGTGATGCCGCCGCAGACCGCCGCGTCCGTCTGCAGGATGCCGGCCGCGCCCTTGTCCAGCAGTTCCTTGTGATACCAGCGGCCGTAGCCGATTTCGGCCGTGGCGATCGGCAGATGCGTCAGCCGCGCCAGCTTGGCATGGCTGTCGATGTCGTCCGGGCCGAACGGTTCCTCGATGAAGTACGGTTCGTATTGCTCGAAACGGCGGATGTACTGCATGGCCTGCGTCACGTCCTGCCAGGCGTTATTGCAGTCCATCATCAACTCGACATCCGGCCCCACGGCTTCGCGCGCGGCCTTCAGACGCGCTTCTTCCTCGCGGGGCGAGAGGCGGCCAGTCTTCATCTTGACGGCGCCAAAGCCCTTGGCAACATAGCTGGCCATCTCCTCGCCCAGGTGCTGCGGGGTCTTGCCATCCAGGTAATAACCGCCGCTGGCATACGCCGGCACCGATTCCAATTCCATCGCGCCCAGGAATTTGTGCAGCGGCAGGCCCGCGGTCTTGGCATTCAGGTCCCACAACGCGATGTCCAGCGCGCTCAATGCGCGCATCACCGTGCCCTGCCGGCCCTGCAACAGCGCTTCCTGATACATCGCCTGCCACAGGCCTTCGACCGCATGCGAATCCTTGCCCAGCAGCACAGGTCCCAGCAGGCTCTGGACGGCGGCCTCGAAAATGGCGCCGCCGGCGCTGCCCACGTAGCAAAAGCCGATGCCTTCGACGCCATCGGTAGAGCGCACCTTGACCAGGCCGTAGTGGCGGGTGGACACGGTGCGGTTGGAGAACGAGGTGACTTTATCCAGAGGCACCGCCGCGGCGCATACGTCTATGGATTCAATGATGGGCACGGGCAAGCTCCTTGATGACAGTGAAATCGGCTGGACCGATCGGCGCGCCGCGCGCTGCCTGATCGCCTGGACGTATTCTTCCCCTGCCCAAAGAAAACAACAATTATCTTCACGCATCTTTAGAATACGGAAAAACCATCTTCCCGATAGGCAGGCCGGTGTGGACTCACGCTTTTTGCAGACGTATGTGCATGTGGTGGAACTGGGTTCCATCGCCCAAGCCGCCCGCCACCAGGGGCTGACGCCAGCGACGGTGCAGCAACGGCTGCGCGCGCTGGAAGCCGACGTGGGCAGCGCGTTGATCGCACGCTCGGGCCGTACGGTCAAACCCACGCCTGCCGGCGTGCGCATCCTGGAGCGGGCGCGCGCCATCCTGCGCGACGTGCGCGACCTGCGCTCGGCCGCGTCGGACACGGATCTGCCTGCAGGGCCCTTGCGGCTGGGCGCCACGCCCACCGCCCTGACCGGCATCATGCCGCCCGTGCTGCGCACCTGGGTGGCGCGGCATCCAGGCATCGAGATCTATATCGAGCCGGCGCCGACCACGCTGCTCTACAGCAAGGTGCTGTCGGGCGAACTGGACGGCGCGCTGCTGGTGCATCCCCTGTTTCCCATTCCCAAGACCTGCGCGTGGCGCGACCTGCGCCGCGAACCGCTGGTGCTTGTCACGCCTGCGCAGATGAAGGTCGACGACCCGCTGGCCGTCATCGCCCGGGAACCGTACATCTGCTATGACCGCAGCGTGGTGGGCGGCAAGATGGCGGACGACTACCTGCGCGCGCGCAGCCTGCGCCCCCGGGTCCGCTTTGAACTGGATGGGATCGAATCGATTGCCAAGCTGGTTTCCGAGGGGCTGGGCGTGGCGCTGCTGCCAGACTGGGCCAGCACAGGCGCGCCGCTGGCGCACGTCAAACGCTGGCCGCTGCCCGAGCCCTGTCCGGTACGAACGGTGGGCGCCATCTGGCTGCGGTCAGGCGTGCGATCGGAATTGATGCGGGCCTTCGTGGAACTGGCCGAATCGCAGCTGGGGCTGGGCGGCACGGCCGCCCAGCGCACCCGCTAGGCGATGGCGTCTTCGCCGTTGCGCGCCACGACCACGCCGCTGGACACCACCAGGCGCCGCGGCGAACGCTGCACCACGGCTTGGGCGATACAGCCCGCATCGGCCAGCACCAGATCGGCACGCGCGCCGGGCGCCAGGCCGTAGTCCGCAAATCCGCAGGCGCGGGCGGCGGCGCGGGTCACGCAGTCGAATGCCCACTCGATCTCGTCGTCGCGGCGCAGATCGTTGCGCAGCCCGATCAGCGCGGCGCGCTCCAGCATGTCGGGGCTGCCGTAAGGCGTCCAGGTGTCCCGGATGCCGTCATTGCCGCCAAAAAGCGTCACGGCCGCCTCGCGGCAGGCGCGTAGCGAGGGCACCGGACGAGACGCCGGCGCGGTGGTCAGCAGCGCGACGTCCAGCAGCGCCAACCGCCGCAGCAAGCCCTCCAGACGGCGGGCGTCGAGCGCGCCCAGGCAGAAGGCGTGGCTGATGACGACCTTGCCTTTCATGTCCAGTGCCTGGACGCGGTCCAGAATCAGCTCCAGCGTAAAGGCGCCCAGTTCGCCGGGCTCATGCAGATGGATATCCACCGGCTTGCCGTGCTTGTCGGCCAGGCCAAACAGCACATCAAGGGATTTCACGGGATCACGGTCGATGGCGGACGGGTCCAGCCCGCCGAGCACATCGGCGCCATCGGCAAGCGCCTGGTCCAGCAGGTCGGCTGTACCGGCGCGCGCCAGGAGGCCAGACTGCGGAAACGCCACCGTCTGGATCTCGACGCGCCCGGCCAGCGCTTGCCGCGTGTCATGCACGCCTTCCAGGTGTTTCAGTCCCGCGTCGGTGTCGATATCGACGTGGGTGCGGATGCGGGTGGTGCCCGCGCGCAGGAACGCCAGAGCCAGCGCATGCGAATGGCTGGCGGCGTCGTGCCCGGTGGCGGCGCGCCAGTTGCGTTCGTTGTCGATGCGATCGGTCAGGGACGGGCCGACCTTGTTCACATACCAGGCCGAACCCCAGGTCGTCTTGTCCAGATGGGTGTGGCCTTCGACGAAGGCGGGCAGCAGCAAGGCGCCGCCGCCCTCTTCGACGTTCACGGCGGGATCGGCCTCAAGGCCGGGGCCGATTTGCAGGATGCGGCCGCCGCGCACCAGAACGTCCACGCCCTCGCCTTGCGGCGTGCGGACGTTCGTGAGGAGCAGATCCGCCATGTCAGACTTGGGGCGGTTCGATCCAGAAAAAGCGCTCGCCCTGGCGGACCATGTCGGCAACGCCTTCGGCGCCGATGCGATAGTCCGTGCCCATCAGCGTGGCCCCGCCGTCTTCATGGATATGGATGACGGCCAGCGGGTCGTTGGCCATGGTGTACCAGTAGTAACCGGGCTTGAGATTATGGAGGTCGGTAGTCATGCGTCGAGTATACAAACAACGCCTCGGCATTTTCAAAAAGACAACACATATGCAGCGCCCACCTGACAGGTAAGTCGTGACACGTCATACTCCCCGAAGCAGAGATTGAGTCCGTCTCAAGCAGGTGGCACGTGCAGGCCCCGGCCATAACAGCAATAAGCGCGCAAGCGTTAATCGCGAGGGATACAGCTAGCACATGAAACGGCAGTTACTTCAGTTCAGCGAACCGCTCAAGCAGGCCATTCTGGATGGGGCAAAGGTGCAAAGCCGGCGCATTCTCAAACCGCAGCCGTCCAAGTTCACCACGATCTGGTACGCGGACGCCGCCGATTCGGGCAGATGGGTGGCCATGGGCCCGTCGCCCGATAACCCGTCCGAGATGCGCAAGACTTCAAGCTGGGTCAGGTGCCCCTACGGAAAATCGGGCGAGACCATCATCCTGGCCGACGAAGCCGGCGCGCCGTTCGCCAGCGCCGTCGTCGTGGGCATACGTATCCAGCGGCTGCAGAACCTGACCGAGGCCGATGCGCGTGCGGAGGGCACGCACGCGCTTTATCAAAGCTCGGCGCTACTGCCCGGCGTGCCGCTGCAAACGGCGTTCGCGCTGATGTGGTGCGAACGCTATGGCGCGCACGCGTGGGCGGCCAATCCCTGGGTGTGGGTGGTCGAATATCGCCAGACCACACCCTTCGACAAGTCGGATTACTGATGCGCTGGCGCGCGGGCGCAACACCGCGCGCGCCGGTTGACCGGAGTTGGTGTCAAGGTGTAACACCAACCCTCGGCTTCAGTTAATTCCATCCTATTTCAATCGACTTCAAGCGACGTTTCGCCAGAGCGGACCCGCGCTGCCGCAGTGCAGCACCCGTCGCCCACTGAAAACGGGGGCGGTTGCGGATTGTCGCGATTGCGGCCGGGATGCTTACGTATAGCTGGCGCAAACCGCCGAAAATAGCGCCAACGAATACTCAACTTTGCTGCGTCTCGCAGCGGGCAGGTGCAAGATGAAAAAATGGCTTATTGCAGGTGTTGGCGCCGCGGGGCTGATGATCTCCAGTGTCGCCTTGGCACGCGTGGACGTTGGCATCTCGATCGGCGTTCCTGGAATCGTCTACCCGGCACCAGTCTATGTGGCTCCGCAGCCGGTCTACGTGGCGCCGCCGCCGCCGGTGTATTACCGCCCGGCGCCGGTGTACGTCGCGCCCCCGCCGCCGGTGGTATACCCGGCGCCCGTGTATTACCGTGGCGGTCGCTACTACGATCGCGGCCACTATCACGGCCCGAAACACGGTCACGGGTATTACCGGGGCCGCGGCCACGACCGCGATTGATAATCGCTCGCGCCAAAAGCAAAGGCCACTCCTGCGAGTGGCCTTTCTTTTGTCGAGGCAATATCCGATGCCCCGTGACAACCTGTCAGGCGGCAGGCGCCTGCACAGGCTTTGCAACCACCGAGGCCGGTTGTTGCGCAACCGGTTTGGCCTTGTCATCGGCCCAACGCGGCGATTCCTGGACCAGATCGATCCAGCGGCGCGGCGCACTGGACGCCCGCCACCAACCATTATGCGGACGCATGAGCAAACTCCGGTTCACCGTTAAAACGCACACCATTAATGCCCTGGAACAGATGACGGCTTTCCTGTTCTGCTTCGTGCAAATCAGTGAACGGCGCCTGACCCGGCACCGTCCAGCATTTTTCGGGTGCGGTTCCGCCGATTCGGCGAGTCCATATTTGCACCCGATAACCCTGCTCGTCTTCCTTTGCCACAGAGCATCTCACACGAAAATCTCCAATCATTCTTGAAGTCATGGACAACTCCTTGTTATATAAGTGAATGAAGCGTGTAGAACGCCGGTGTATTGTGCCGTAACTATCCGGCCCTTTTATGCCAAATACACATTTGCTCACATCAAAAATCAAGCACTCACGTGAGCACGATAACGTTCCAAAAAGACAGCAATATGTCGGCAATGATAAAAAAAAACGGAGCCCGCAGGCTCCGTCTTTTTATCAGCCAAATGGCCGATGGACGCCGCGCGAATATCAGGGTTTTAGTACCGTAATACCGCCCATGTAGGGCTGCAGCGCTTCCGGAATCAACACGCTGCCGTCTTCCTGCTGGTGGTTTTCCAGCACGGCGACCAGTGCGCGGCCCACCGCCAGGCCGGAGCCGTTCAGGGTGTGGACATATTCCGGCTTGCCCTGGGCATTGCGGAAACGCGCCTGCATGCGGCGGGCCTGGAAGGTTTCGCAGTTGGACACCGACGAAATCTCGCGCCAGGTATTTTGTGCCGGCAGCCAGACTTCCAGGTCATAGGTCTTGGACGACCCGAAACCCATGTCGCCCGTGCATAGCAGCACGACGCGGTACGGCAGATTCAGCAATTGCAGCACGCGCTCGGCGTGCCCGACCATTTCTTCCAGGGCCTCGTACGACTGGTCCGGCTGCGTGATCTGCACCATTTCGACCTTGTCGAACTGGTGCTGGCGGATCATGCCGCGGGTGTCGCGGCCGCCGCTGCCGGCTTCCGAGCGGAAGCACGGCGTGTGGGCGGTGAGCTTGAGCGGCAGGTCGGCGGCGGCCTGGATCGTGCCGCTGGCCACGCTGGTCAGCGTGATTTCCGAGGTGGAAATCAGGTACTGGTCTTCGCGCACATACGGCTTGCCCTGGTCGTCGACCTTGGGATCGTCGTCGCCGCCACCCTTGGAGACCGCAAACATGTCGTCCTTGAACTTGGGCAACTGGCCGGTGCCGTACAGCGTCGAGGCGTTGACGATGTACGGGGTGTAGCACTCGGTATAGCCGTGCGTGCCGGTCTGCAGGTCGAGCATGAACTGGGCCAGCGCACGGTGCAGGCGGGCGATGGGGCCGCGCATGAACGAAAAGCGCGCGCCCGACAGCTTGGCGGCCATGTCGAAGTCCAGGCCCAGCGGTTCGCCCAGCGCGACGTGGTCGCGCGGCTCGAAGCCCAGCGCGGGCGGGTTGCCGTCGGCGCCGGCCTGGCCGGGCAGCCAGCGGCGCACTTCGACGTTGTCGTCGGCGGACTCGCCCAGCGGCACGCTGGCGTGCGGCAGGTTCGGCACCGACATGAGCAGGTCATTGAGCGGCTGCTGCAGGGCGGCCAGCTCTTCCTCGAGCTGCTTCAGGCGCACGGGCACGGCCTGCGATTCCGCCATGACGGCGCTGGCGTCCTCGCCCTTGGCCTTCAATTGGCCGATCTGCTTGGCCAGCGCGTTGCGGCGGGCTTGCAGGGACTCGGTTTCGGTCTGGACGGCCTTGCGGCGAGACTCCAGGTCGTTGAACCGTTCCGTGTCGAAGGCGACGCCGCGGGTCTTCAGGCGGTCTACGACGGTTTGCAGGTCTTTGCGCAGCAGTATCGGGTCTAGCATGGTGAGGTCGGTGAGGTTGCAAAAAAGGCGGCGGGGGATTGCCCGTCACCGGTTCTTGGCGCGTTCCTGTGCGTCCAGCTCGCGCAGGAATGCCAGCTTCTGCTGGATTTTAGCCTCCAGGCCGCGATCGGTCGGCCGGTAGAAGGAAGGCTTGAGTCCGTCAGGGAAATATTGCTCGCCCGCGGCGTAGCCGTGCGGCTCGTCGTGCGCGTAGCGGTAGGCCTTGCCATGACCCAGCTGTTTCATCAGCTTGGTCGGCGCATTGCGCAAGTGGATGGGCACCGGCGCGCTGCCGTGTTCCGCCGCGAACTTGCGCGCCTGGTTGTAGGCGTTGTAGACGGCGTTGGACTTGGCGGCGCACGCCATGTACACCACCGCCTGCGCCAGCGCCAGCTCGCCCTCGGGGGAACCGAGTCGCTCGTAGATGTCGGCGCCGTTCACGGCCAGATCGGTCGCGCGGGGGTCGGCCAGGCCGATGTCTTCCACCGCCATGCGCACCAGGCGGCGCGACAGGTACTTGGGATCGGCGCCGCCGTCGATCATGCGGCAGAACCAGTAGAGCGCCGCGTCCGGGTTCGAGCCGCGCACCGACTTGTGCAGCGCGCTGATCTGGTCGTAGAAGGCGTCGCCGCCCTTGTCGAAGCGCCGCAGATTCTGCGACAGCGAGATTTCCAGCCAGGCGGCATCCACCGTGTCGCGTCCGGCCGACTGCGCCGACTCGGCCACGACTTCCACCGCGCTGATCAGGCGGCGCGCGTCGCCGTCGGCCCACGCGGCCAGCTGCTCGCGCGCGTCGGGCTCGATGCGGATGGCGTCGCCCGGTTCCTGTCCTTCATTGAGCGCCGCGACCGCACGGTCAACGAGCTGTTGCAGTTCTTCTGCCGTCAACGATTGCAGCACATACACGCGCGCCCGCGACAGCAAGGCCGAGTTGACCTCGAACGACGGGTTTTCGGTGGTCGCGCCGATGAACGTGAACAGCCCGCTTTCGACATACGGCAGGAAGGCGTCCTGCTGCGCCTTGTTGAAGCGGTGGACTTCGTCGACGAAGAGGATGGTGCGCCGGCCCTGGCCTTGCGCGACCTGCGCCACCGTCACGGCGTCGCGGATGTCCTTCACGCCACCCAGCACGGCCGAGATGGCGATGAACTGCGCGTCGAAGCCGTCGGCCATCAGGCGCGCCAGCGTGGTCTTGCCCACGCCGGGCGGCCCCCAGAAGATCATGGAATGCGGACGGCCGGAGTCGAAGGCGACGCGCAGCGGCTTGTCGGGTCCCAGCAGGTGCGACTGGCCAACCACGTCGGACAGGGTGCGGGGACGCAGGCGTTCGGCCAGGGGAACATAGGGCCGATGCGCGGGATCGGCCGCGAAGAGATCGTTGCTCATTGGCAGCAGATGAAGGGGTGCAGCAAGGATTTCAAGTCTGCATTACACCATGCCCGCGTCACGACGCCCGCATGCCGTTCCGCCAGCCGGCGGCCTGGCCGCCCTACGCCAGTTCGGGCGGTGCAAAGCGGCGGTTGGCCAGCACGGGCAACACCTTGCGCGCATGGGCGAGGCGCTCCGGGTCGATGTCGGCGAAGACCAGCGCGGGCGCTTCGCCCGCGCGCGCCGTGACGACGCCCAGCGGATCCACCACCATGCTGCAACCGATGTTGCGCTCGCCGCATTCGCCGGTGGCCGCGACGTAGCAGGTGTTCTCCAGCGCCCGCGCCGTGACCAGGACCTCCCAGTGCATTTCCTTGAGCGGGCCGCGCACCCACGCGGCCGGCAGCACCAGCAGGTCGGCGCCGTCCAGCGCCAGCCGGCGGGCCAATTCGGGAAAGCGCACGTCGTAGCAGGTCATGAGGCCCACGCGCAGGCCGGCGATGTCCAGCAGCGGCGGGATGTCCGTGCCCGGAGTGACATTGGTCGATTCCTTCATGGTGAAGGCGTCGTACAGATGCAGCTTGCGGTACTGCGACAGGATCTGGCCGTCGCGGATCGTGACCAACGTGTTCCACACCCGGCCCTCGCCCGTCGGCACGTGCACGCACATCATGGTCGCCAGGTCCGACCCGCGGCTGGCATCCAGCAGGCGCGTGATGAACGGGCCGTCCAGCGGCTGCGCGGCCTTGAGCACGATCTGCGGATCGGTGATGTCGCGCGCCAGGATGCCTTCGGGCAGAACCAGGAGGCCTGCCCCGCCGGCGCGGGCGCGTTCCATGAGATCGATGCAGACCTGCGCGTTTTCTTCCCAGACGCGGCTGACGGCGAACTGGCCCAGGGCGACTTTCAGCATGGCATTTCCTTTGTCAAAGCACAGGCGCGCCTCAAGGGGCGCGCGGCATGGACCTATTTTCCCATCGTCCGGGCGCCATGGCGTACGGGAAACTCCTAGCTCCCGCTTGTAAATTTCTTTCACGATAATGAAAAAAACTGGATTTGACGTAAATATTTTCCATACCGGGCCGCCACCATGACCAACTCTTCCTCTCCCGCAGCTCCCCTGGACGTGAACGGCAAGGGCCTGGGCGCGTTTCCCGAATCCTGTACCACCGCCGACGTGGCGGCACTGAACTGGAACCTGCTGAACGAGGACGTGAGCCTGCCGGTGGCCGTGCTGTACGAAGCCCGCATGCGTCACAACCTGCAGTGGATGCAGCAGTTCATGGAGGCCTATCACGTCAAGCTGGCGCCGCACGGCAAGACGACGATGAGTCCCGCCCTGTTCAAGCGCCAGATCGACAACGGCGCGTGGGGCATTACCCTGGCCACCGCACCGCAGGTCCTGGCGGCGTACCAGCACGGCGTGCGCCGGGTGCTGATGGCCAATCAGCTCGTGGGCCGCGCCAACATGACCATCATCGCCCGTCTGCTGGAGGATCCGGCCTTCACCTTCTTCTGCATCGTGGATTCTGCCGCCAACGCCGCGCAGCTGGGCAAGTTCTTCGGCGACGAGGGCAAGGTGCTGCCCGTGCTGATCGAACTGGGTCCGGCGGGCGGGCGCACCGGCGTGCGCGACGACGCGCAGTTGCAGGCCGTGGCCGATGAGATCGCCCGCTGGCCCGGCCTGGCGCTGGCCGGCATCGAAGTCTATGAAGGCGTGCTGCAGGAAGAAGGCGCCATCCGCGCCTTCCTGCGCCGCGCCACCGACGCCTTGCGGGGCCTGGCCGCCGCGGGCCGGCTGCGCAAGAGCGGGCCCGCCCTCATCTCCGGCGCCGGATCGGCCTGGTTCGACGTCGTGGCCGAGGAATTCTCGCAACTGGACATCGGCAGCCCGCTGGACGTGGTGTTGCGCCCGGGTTGCTACCTGTCGCACGACGTGGGCATCTACCGCAGCGCCGCCGAGCGCATCAACGCGCAAAACCCCGTGGCCCGCCAGATGGAGCCCGGCCTGCAACCTGCCTTGCAAGTCTGGGCCTACGTGCAGTCGCTGCCCGAACCCGGGCGCGCCATCATCGCGATGGGCAAGCGCGACGCGGCCTTTGACGCGGGCCTGCCCACCCCTGCCCTGCTGTACCGGCCCGGTTCGGTGCAGCCCGGCGCGGCGCCGTCCCACTGGAAGCTGTCGGCCATGATGGACCAGCACGCCTTCATGCAGGTGGGCGACGGCGACGACATCCAGGTGGGCGACATGATCGCCTTCGACATTTCGCATCCCTGCCTGACGTTCGACAAATGGCGTCAGGTGCTGCTGGTGAACGAGCACTACGGCGTCACCGGCGTGGCCGAAACCTTTTTCTAGTCCCCCTGCCCGCGGCACCGCGCCAGGCCCACAGGGGACCGCAGGATCCGGGCACCCGGCGCTCATCCGAACTTACGCGACAACCTGTTTCTGACCCTCTGGAGAGAGAATCATGAACTTCCGTACCTCCCGGCGAGGCGGTGGGCTGAAGAGCCTGCTCGCGGCCGGCGCAATTGGCTTGACCGCTTTGTCGACCCCCGCCCTCTGTGCCACGCCGGTCAAGGGAGGCACGATCTCTGTCGCCACCATCGGCGAGCCGCCGACGCTGGACCCGATGACCAGCACCGCCGACCTGGTGGGCATCCTGACCCAGCACTTCTTCGAGACGCTGTACACCTTTGACGCGAAGTGGAACCTGACGCCGCTCCTGGCCGACAAGATGCCGGAAGTGTCGGCGGACGGGCTGGTCTACACGATTGCGCTGCGCCAGGGCATCACGTTCCATGACGGCTCGAAGATGGATTCGTCGGACGTGCTGGCGTCCCTGAAGCGCTGGACCGAGACCGCCACGCGCGGCAAGATGGCCGCCAAGATCATCAGCGGGATCGAGGCCCCGGACGCCAACACGATCCGCATCACGCTCAAGCAGCCGTACGCACCGCTGACCGCCCTGCTGGCCATGAACAACAGCGCCGCGGTCATCATGCCCAAGGGCAAGATCGCGCCGTCCCTGACCGAATTTGTCGGCACCGGCCCGTATCAGTTGAAGGCCCGCGTGCCCGACCAGTATGTGCAGCTCGTCCGCTTCGAGGGCTACAAGCAGCGCGAAGGCGAGCCCAACGGCTATGGCGGCGCACGCAAGCAATACCTGGACGAAATCCGCTTCGTGCCGGTCAGCAATGCCAACACCCGCGTCGAAAGCGCCGTGGCCGGCCAGTTCGACTACGTGGACTCGCTGCCCGTGGAATCGCTGCCCAAGCTGAAGAACGGCCGCTCCGATCCGGTCATGCTCAAGCCCTTCGGCTGGCCGCGCCTGGTGCTCAACACCAAGCAGGGCATCATGTCGAACCAGGCCGTGCGCCAGGCGGTGCAGCTTGCCCTGAACGAAGAGGACATGCTGTTCGCGGCGTTCGGCGACAAGAACTTCTACAAGCTCAATGGCGACCTGTACCCGGAAGGCTATCCGTGGGCCACGTCGCTGGGCGGCAAGGTCTACAACAAGGGCGACGCCGCGGCGGCCAAGAAGCTGGTGGACGGGGCCAACGTGCAGGACCGCAAGATCCGCATCCTGACCAGCCAGCAGTACGAGTTCCATTACAAGATGGCGCTGGTGGCCGCCGAATACCTGAAGGCCGCGGGCTTCACGGTGGACATGCAGGTGGTCGACTGGGCCACCCTGACGCAGCGCCGCCAGGATCCGGCCGTCTGGGACATCTTCATCACGCACAGCCCCTTCCTGCCTGAACCGGCGCTAATCGACTTCCCGTCCAAGGACGCGCCTGGCTGGTGGGACACGCCGCGCCGCAACCAGGTGCTGGACGCTTTCAACCAGGCCGGCTCGCAGGAAGAACGTGTGAAGCGCTGGGCCGACGTGCAGCAGGCCGTGTACGACGAAGTGCCTTTCATCAAGGTCGGCGACTTCAACGCCCAGGCCGCGCGCTCGCCCGCGCTGCAAGGCACGCAGGCCGTGCCGTGGCCGTACTTCTGGAACGCCTGGAAGGCGTCCAAGTAAGCGCACGTCCGTCGGGCGGCCGCTGCCGCCCGACGCCGCAGGCACCCGCGCGCGACCCGTTCGCGCCCGCGCAATGACCTCTAGGATTTCACCGTGTTGCGTTATCTCTTGAATCGGCTGGTCGGGCTGGTGGCCGTGATGTTCATCGTCGCGACGATCGTGTTCGTGATCATCCGCCTGACGCCCGGCGACCCGGCCGCCGTGATGCTCGGTCCCCAGGCCAGCCAGCAGGACATCGCCGCCCTGCGCGCGCAACTCGGGCTGGACCAGCCCGTGGCGGTGCAGTACGTGTCGTGGCTGGGCAAGCTGCTGCAGGGCGACCTGGGCCAGTCCATCTTCATGAACAAGCCGGTGCTGGCGGCGCTGGCCGACCGCGCCGAGCCGACGATCCTGCTGACGCTGATGTCGCTCTTGATCGCCAGCGCCATCGCACTGCCGGTCGGCATTCTTTCCGCGGTCAAACGGGGCACCACGCTGGACCAGTCGGTGCTGTCGTTCTCGATGTTCACGTCCAGCGTGCCCAGCTTCTGGTTGGGGCTGCTGCTGATGCAGGTGTTCTCCGTGAAGCTGGGCTGGCTGCCGGTGGCCGGTTATGGCGGCCCGGACGCCTCGCTGGCCACGCGCCTGTCGCACCTGATCCTGCCTGCGGTCGTGCTGGGCCTGGTGAATTCGGCCCTGATTACCCGCTTCATCCGCGCCAGCATGCTGGACGTGCTGCGCGACGACTATGTGCGCACGGCGCGGGCCAAGGGCCTGCCGGAACGCAAGGTCATCCTGAAGCACGCGGTGCGCAACGCGTTGATCCCGATTCTGACGGTGCTGGGTTTGACCACGGCGTTGCTCATCAGCGGCGCGGTTGTGACCGAGACCGTGTTCGGCCTGCCGGGTGTCGGCAGCCTGGTGGTGTCGGCGGTGCTGCGCCGCGACTATCCGGTCATCCAGGGCGCGCTGCTGATCATCGCGGCGATCTACGTGCTGATCAATCTGCTGATCGACCTGCTGTACCTCGTGGTCGACCCCCGCGTGCGTTACTGAGCCATCGACATGACGACTGCAACTTCCATGAATCCCGGCGCGGACCGCTGGCAGGTCCTGCGCCTGCTGGTGGCGCGCAAGACGGTGCTGATCAGCCTTATCGTGATCGTGGTGCTGGCGGCCGCCGCGCTGCTGGCGCCGTGGATCAGCCCCTACGATCCCTTCAAGCTGTCCATCATGAACCGCCTGAAGGCGCCCGGCGCCGCGCACTGGTTTGGCACCGACGACTTCGGCCGCGATGTTTTCAGCCGCGTCATCCACGGCGGACGGCTGTCGCTGATGGTCGGCTTTTCCGTCGTCATCCTGTCCAGCGTGCTGGGCATTGCGCTGGGGCTGATCGCGGGGTTCTTCCGCACGGCCGACAAGTTCGTGTCGCGGCTGATCGACGCGATGATGGCGTTCCCCGACATCCTGCTGGCCATTTCGCTGGTGGCCGCGCTGGGCCCGTCGCTGGTCAACGTGGTGATCGCGCTGGGCATCGTGTACACGCCGCGGCTGGCGCGCATCGTGCGGGCCTCGACGCTGGTGATCCGCGAACTGCCCTTCGTGGAAGCCGCCCGCGCGCTGGGCGTGCCCACCTGGCGCATCGTCACCGTGCACGTGCTGCGCAACCTGGTGTCGCCCATCCTGGTGCAGGGCACCTTCATCTTCGCGTACGCCATTCTGGCCGAGGCCGGCCTGTCGTTCCTGGGCGTGGGCGTGTCGCCCGACATCCCGACCTGGGGCACCATGATCAACGCGGGCCAGCAGTACATGGGGTCGGCCGATTGGATCATGATCTTTCCCGGCATCGCCATCGTGCTGTCCGTGCTGTCGCTGCAACTGGTGGGCGACGGCCTGCGCGACGTCCTCGATCCGCGCCTGCGCAAGGAGCTGTAAACATGACCGCAAGCACCCGAGACATCGTGCTGTCGGTGCAAGGCCTGAAGACCTGGTTCCACAGCCGCGACGGCATCGCCAAGTCGGTGGACGGCGTCACCTTCGACCTGGCCCGCGGCGAGACGCTGGCCATCGTCGGTGAATCCGGCTCCGGCAAGTCCGTAACCAGCCTGTCCATCATGGGCCTGTTGCCCAAGCCGGCTGGCCGCATCGAGGCCGGCAAGATCCTGTTCCGCGACCGCCAGGGCGTGCAGCACGACCTGGCGCACGCCACGCCCGCCACGCTCCAACGCATCCGCGGCGCCGAGATCGCGATGATATTCCAGGAGCCCATGACCAGCCTGAACCCGCTGTACACCGTGGGCGACCAGATCGCCGAGGCGGTGCTGCAGCATGAGGGCGGCTCGCGCGCCGCGGCGCTCAAGCGCGCCCGCGAGATGCTGGAGCGCGTGGAGATCCCGGCGGCCGACCGGCGCGTGAACGAGTATCCGCACCAGATGTCGGGCGGCATGCGCCAGCGCGTGATGATCGCGCTGGCCCTGGCCTGCAACCCCGCCGTGCTGATCGCCGACGAGCCCACCACGGCGCTGGACGTGACCGTGCAGGCGCAGATCCTGGACCTGCTGCGCCGCCTGCAGGCCGAGATGAACATGAGCATCCTGTTCATCACGCACAACCTGGGCGTGGTCGCCGAGATCGCGCATCGCGTGGCCGTCATGTATGCCGGGCGCGTGGTCGAGGACGCCGGCGTGTACGACCTGTTCGAAAAGCCCACGCATCCCTACACGCGCGGCCTGCTGTCCTGCCTGCCGACCGCCGCGCTGCTCGCGTCCGGCGAGCGCCTTCGCGCCATTCCCGGCAACGTGCCCAGCGTGCTGGCGCTGCCGCCCGGCTGCACCTTCGCGCCGCGCTGCCCGTTGGCGGCAGACGACTGCCGCGCCGGCGTCCCCGACCTGGTGACGGTGCAGGCCGAACACCGCGCGCGCTGCATCAAGGTAAATCCGCTATGACGAGCCCATCCACTCCCCGCGCCGCCGCGCCGCTGGTGCGCATCGACGACCTGAAGGTCCACTTCCCGACCTCGCAGGCGCGCAACGCCCCTGTCGTGCGCGCCGTGGACGGCGTGAGCTTCGACGTGCCGCGCAACACCATCGTGGGCCTGGTCGGCGAATCCGGCTCGGGCAAGACCACGACTGGCCGCGCCCTGCTGCGCCTGTTCGCCCCCACCGCCGGACGCATCGTGTTCGACGGGCAGGACATCACGACGCTCAATGAAAAGCAGATGCTGCCGTGGCGACGCCGCATGCAGATCGTATTCCAGGACCCGTACGCCAGTCTCAACCCGCGCATGACGGTGGCCGAGATCCTGGGGGAAGCCCTGGACACCCACAAGCTGGCGCAGCATCGCCGCGCCGAGCGGATCGGCGAATTTCTCGAACGTGTCGGCCTGAACGCGGACCACAGCCGCCGCTATCCGCACGAGTTCTCCGGCGGACAGCGCCAGCGCATCGGCATTGCCCGCGCGCTGGCAGTGGAGCCGGATTTCATCGTGGCCGACGAGCCCGTATCCGCGCTGGACGTCTCGGTGCAGGCACAGGTGCTGAACCTGCTGCAGGACCTGCAGCGCGACCTGGGCCTGACCATGCTGTTTGTCGCGCACGACCTGGCGGTGGTGGATTACCTGTGCGACGACGTCGTGGTGATGTACCTGGGCCGCGTCATGGAGCGCGGGCCGACCAGCGAAGTCTATGCGCGCCCGCGCCATCCCTACACCCGCGCGCTGCTGTCCGCCGCCCCCGTGCCGGATCCGCGTGCCCCGCGTTCGCGTATCCTCCTGAAGGGCGACATCCCGAGCCCGGTCAACCCGCCTTCCGGCTGCGTGTTCCGCACACGCTGCCCCCATGCCATCGACGCCTGTGCGGCGGCGGTGCCGCCGGCCGTCGGCGTGAGCGCGGACCACTACGTGTCCTGCATCCGCCTCGACGATCCCGCGCTCGCGGCATGAGTCCGCCCGAATTGATCCAGGAACCACACATGAACATCATCCGCGACATCGTCTTCCAGATACGCAGTCGGCGGGACGCATTGAGCGTGACAGAACGCAAGGTTGCCGACGCCATCCTGGACGACATCATCTGGAGCGCCAGCGCCACGGTGGACCAGCTTGCCGCCAAGGCCGGCGTCAGCATCGCCACCATCTCGCGGTTTGCGCGCACCGTCGGCTGCGACGACACGCGCGACCTGAAGATGAAGCTGGCGCAGGCCAGCACGGTGGGCAGCCGGTTCCTGGACCCCAGCGCGCCGGCCGAGGAAAGCACGTTCTATGCGCGCATCTATGCCGACATCGAGAGCACCCTGCGCGCGCATCTGCCGACGTTCACCGAGCCGCTATTCGAAGCCGCCGCGTCCATCGTGGACGGCGCGCGCATGATCTACGTCTTCGGCATGGGCGGCGCGTCGGCGGTGCTGGCGCAGGAAGTCCAGTCACGCCTGGTGCGGCTGGGCTATCCCATCGCGGTCTACAGCGACGCGGTGCTGCTGCGCATGGTGGCGGCGACGCTCGACGAGCGCGACGCCGTGCTGGTGCTGTCGGCTTCGGGCCTGACGCCCGAGATCGTCGGCGCCGCGCGCATCGTGAAGCAATACCGCGCGCGCATTGTCGCCATCACCGACGCGTCGTCCGAACTGGCGAAACTGGCCGACGTGGTGCTGCCCATCCGCACCGACGAGACCGACTTCATCTACAAGCCGTCGGCCTCGCGCTACGCGATGATGCTGGCCATCGACCTGCTGTCGACCGAACTGGCCATGCTGAACCAGGAAGAAAACCGCGAACGCCTGCGCCGGATCAAGCTGGCGCTGGACGAACACCGCGGCGGGCCGAACCGCCTGCCGCTGGGCGATTGATCGGGAAACCACGATGTACGACACCCTTATTGGCAACGTCCGGATCCTGGACGGTTCGGGCGGCCCCGAATACCGCGCCAACGTGGCGCTGGACGGCGGCCGCATTGCCGCTATCGGCGAGCTGCCCGGCGCGCCGGCGCGCCAGCTCATCGACGGCACCGATCTCGCGCTGGCCCCCGGCTTCATCGACGTCCACACCCACGACGACACCAACGTCATCCGCACGCCGGACATGCTGCCCAAGCTGTCGCAGGGCGTGACGACCGTGGTGGTGGGCAACTGCGGCATCAGCGCCTCGCCGGTCACGCTGCGCGGCGAGCCGCCCGATCCGATGAACCTGCTGGGCAAGCGCGAGGACTTCCGCTACGCCACCTTTGCCGACTACACCCGCGCAATCGAAGCTGCGCGGCCTGCCGTGAACGTGGCCGCCCTGGTGGGGCATACGGCCTTGCGCAGCAACCACATGGACCGGCTGGACCGGGCCGCGACGCGCGACGAGGTGCTGGCAATGCGCGCCCAACTGCGCGACGCCCTGGCGCACGGCGCGATCGGCCTGAGCACCGGCCTGGCCTATGCCTCGGCGTTCGACGCGGACACGGCCGAGGTCAAGCTGCTGGCCGAGGCGCTGGACGAATTCGGCGCGCTGTACACGACGCACCTGCGCTCGGAATTCGCCGCCATCCTGGAGGCCATGCAGGAAGCCTTCGACATCGGCCTGCACGCGCGCGTGCCGGTGGTGGTGTCGCACCTGAAGTGCGCCGGCGCCGGCAACTGGGGCCGCACGAAAGAGGTGCTGTTCGCGTTGGAAAACGCGGGGCGCATGCAGCATGTGGGCTGCGACTGCTATCCGTATTCCGCCAGTTCGTCGACGCTGGACCTGAAGCAGGTCACGGACGAATTCGATATCGACATCACCTGGTCCGAGCCGCATCCGGAGCAAGCGCGCCGCAAGCTGGCCGCCATCGCGGCGGACTGGGGCGTCACGCTGCTGGAGGCCGCCAAGCGGCTGCAACCGGCCGGCGCGGTGTATCACAACATGCACGAGGACGACGTGCGCCGCGTGCTGTCGCACCGGCTCACGATGGTGGGGTCGGATGGCCTACCCAACGATCCCATGCCGCATCCGCGGCTGTGGGGCGCCTTTCCGCGCGTGCTGGGCCATTACAGCCGGGACGTGGGCCTGTTTCCGCTGGCGCAGGCCGTGCACAAGATGACGGGGCTGTCCGCCGCGCGCTTCGGCCTTGCCGAGCGCGGCTTCGTGCGCGAGGGCCACCACGCGGATCTGGTGCTGTTCAACCCCGATACCGTCATCGACCGCGCGACCTTCGCCGCGCCCGTGCAGACCGCGGCGGGCATCGAGGCCGTTTGGGTCAATGGTGTCCTGTCGTACCGCAAGGGCCAGGCCACCGGCGAGCGCGCCGGCCGCTGGCTGCCGCGCAGCGGCGACCTGCGCGCGTCCTATCCCGCCCTTCCGGCTGCGTCGTAGCAGCCGCCCCCGGACCACTTCAAGGAGAATCCTTCATGAGCGCTACCCCCACTCCCGACAACAACGGCATCACCCGCTACGGCGTGGCCGGCGGCACCGGCCAGGGCGGCTCGCACATGCCCTTCGCCCGCGCCGTCGCCGCCGACGGCTGGCTGTATGTGTCCGGCCAGGTGCCGATGGACAACGGCGAAGTCATCGAAGGCGGCATCGTCGCGCAAAGCCACAAAGCCATCCAGCAGGTGCTGGCCATCCTGCAGGAAGCCGGCTACGGCCCCGAACACGTGGTGCGCTGCGGCGTCTGGCTGGACGACGCACGTGACTTTGCGTCGTTCAACAAGGTGTTCAAGGAATACTTCGGCGCAAATCCGCCAGCGCGTGCCTGCGTGCAGTCGAGTTTGGTGGTGGATGCAAAGGTGGAAGTCGACTGCGTGGCGTATAAGCGCCCCCACGCCGCGCCCGCTAACGCGGGCTAGCTGCCCCCCAAGGGGGCTGCCCCGCCTTGGGGCGGCCCGGCGGCGGGGCGGCCCCCACGCCGCGCCCGCTAACGCGGGCTAGCTGCCCCTACATCTTCACCACATCCACGCCCTTGGGCGCGGTGAACTGGAATTCCTTGGCGGGCAGTTGCGGGTTGGGCTGGATGGCCGACAGGTCGACGCGGGTGGTCTGGCCGAACGAGTCGAGCAGTTCCACGCGCACGGGCAGGTTGTTCTTCATGCCGATGTCCACGCGCGAGAAACCGGCGTCGGCCGTGCGCGGCTTGGCGCGCAGCCAGTCGACGCCATCTTTGGCCGGCAGCGCGCTGACGTCGAAGGACTGTTCCAGCGAGCCCGAGCCGAAAAGAATGGCCGCGGGCGACGTGCCGATGGCGGCGTCGACCTTGCGCTCGGTGACCTGGGCCAGATCGGGGTCGAACTGGAAGACCTGGCGGCCGTCGGAGATGACCAGCTGCTCGTAGGGCTTTTGCACGGCCCACTTGAATTTGCCGGGGCGCTGAAACGAGAACACGCCGGTCTGCGCGGGCTGGGTGCGGCCCTGGTCGTTGACGGTGTATTGCGAAAACGACCCGGTGGCCGCCGTGACCGTGGACACGAAGTTGCGCAATTGCTCTTGCGCACTGGCGGCCAGCGCCAGGGCGGGGACCAGGGCCGGAGTCAGGCCCAGCACCGCAACGGCGGCCAGGCGTTGAAACGTCTTCATCATGCTTCCTCTCGTGCGGCGGCTGCGGGAACCAGGATCTCGCGGTTTCCGTTGGATTGCATCGCCGACACCATACCCGATTGCTCCATCTGCTCGAGTAACCGTGCCGCACGGTTGTAACCAATCCGAAGATGACGCTGCACCAGCGAAATGGACGCGCGGCGGTGCTTGAGCACGACTTCGCAGGCCTGGTCGTACATCGGGTCGGATTCCGCGTCCCCGCCGATGCCCGTGACGCTGCTGGCGCCCTCGGCGCCGTCGCCGTCCAGGCCGCCTTCCAAGAGGCCCTCGACGTAATTGGGTTCGCCCTGCGACTTCAGGCTTTCGACCACGCGATGGACTTCGTCGTCGCTGCAGAACGCCCCGTGCACACGCACCGGCAGGCCGGTGCCGGGCGGCATGTAGAGCATGTCGCCCTGGCCGAGCAGGGTTTCCGCGCCCATCTGGTCAAGAATGGTGCGCGAGTCGATCTTGGACGACACCTGGAACGCGATGCGCGTCGGGATGTTGGCCTTGATGAGGCCGGTGATCACGTCCACGCTGGGACGCTGCGTGGCCAGGATGAGGTGGATGCCCGCCGCCCGTGCCTTCTGCGCCAGACGGGCGATGAGTTCTTCGATCTTCTTGCCCACGACCATCATCAGGTCGGCCAGCTCGTCGATGACGACCACGATGGTGGGCAGCGGCGACAGGGGCTCGGGCTGGTCCGGCGTGAGCGAGAACGGATTGGGGATCGGTTCCTCGCGCTTGATCGCGTCACGGATCTTGGTGTTGTAGCCGGCCAGGTTGCGCACGCCCATCTTGCTCATGAGGCGATAGCGCTTTTCCATTTCGCCCACGCACCAGTTCAGCGCGTTGGACGCCTGGCGCATGTCGGTGACCACCGGCGCCAGCAGGTGCGGGATGCCTTCGTAGACGCTCATTTCGAGCATCTTGGGATCGATCAGGATCAGGCGGGTGTGCGAGGCGTCGGCCTTGTAGAGCAGCGACAGGATCATGGCGTTGATCCCGACCGACTTGCCCGAACCGGTGGTGCCCGCCACCAGCAAGTGGGGCATCTTGGCCAGGTCGGCCACCACCGGGTTGCCGGCGATGTCCTTGCCCAGCGCCATGGTCACGACCGAATGGCTGGCGTGGTAGGTCTGCGAACCCAGGATTTCGGACAGGCGCACCATCTGGCGGCGCGGGTTGGGCAGCTCCAGCCCCATCAGGTTCTTGCCGGGTATGGTTTCGACCACCCGGATGCTGACCAGGCTGAGCGCGCGCGCCAGGTCCTTGGCCAGGTTGACGATCTGGCTGCCCTTCACGCCGGTGGCCGGCTCGATTTCGTAGCGGGTGATGACAGGGCCGGCCTGCGCCGCAACCACGGTGACCGACACGCCAAAGTCGGCCAGCTTCTTTTCGATCAGGCGCGAGGTGAATTCGATGGTCTCGGCCGACACGGTTTCCTGGTTGTTCAGGGGCGGGTCGAGCAGGCCAAGGGTGGGCAGATCGCCTTCGGCGCCGCCGGTGGGCGGGAAGAACAGGGATTGCTGCTTTTCCTTTTCGACGCGCTCGGACTTGGGCACCACGGTGATGGCCGGTTCGATGCGGACCGGCTGCTCGTGCACCAGTTTTTCCTGCTTGGCCACCACCTGCTCGGTGCGCACGGCCTTGGCGACTTCGCCGACCTTGCGGTCCTGGCGCGCGGTGTAGGAGTTGCGCATCTTGCGGACCAGGCCTTCCAGCCAGGAACCGACGCGCTCGGCGACCGCCAGCCACGAAAACGAGAAGAACAGACTGAGTCCGATGGCCAGCATGACCAGGAAGGCCAGCGTGGCGCCGGTAAAGCCGATGCTGCTGCCGATGAGGTCCGCCAGCATCTGGCCGATGACGCCGCCCGCGCCGCTTGCCGTTTCCGACGCGCCGGGCAGATGCGTGCCGCGGCTGGCCAGGCGCAGGGCTTCCATGCCCAGCGAGCCCATCATCAGCAGGAAAAAGCCGATGCCCTCTTCCCAGTGGACGCGCGGCAGCACTTCGGGTTGCTTGCTGTTGGCCACGCGCAACTGCGCGGCCAGGCGCCGGTAGCCAGCCCGCACGCGATGCAGCAGCAGGACGACCCACCACCAGGCGGAGAAACCAAAGAGATAGAGGAGGATGTCCGCCAGGTAGGCGCCCAGGCGTCCGCCCTGGTTGCGCACGACATCGCCCGGAACCGAGTGCGACCAGCCAGGGTCGGACGCGCTCCAGGTGGCGAGCACCAGGGTAAGCCAGGCCGCCAGGGCGGCAAAGAGGATCCAGCGGGCTTCACGCAGCAACGCGGAAATGCGCGTTTGCAGCGGCGAGGGTCCGTTGCGGGTGTTGCGCGAGGCGCGCGGAGAAGCAGTCGAGATACGCGGCATGCGGCTCATTATAATTGGGCGTTACCCTAAAGATACCTGCCCATGTCCACGCCTACGCACGCTAAAGTTTTGATACTCGGTTCCGGCCCCGCCGGTTACACGGCGGCCGTCTATGCGGCACGCGCCAATCTTAACCCTGTTCTTGTTACAGGTTTGGCCCAAGGCGGCCAGCTCATGACCACCACGGACGTCGACAATTGGCCTGCCGACGCGGATGGCGTGCAGGGTCCGGACCTGATGCAGCGCTTCCAGAAGCACGCCGAACGCTTCAACACGGAAATGCTGTTCGACCACATCGCGAAGGTCGACCTCTCCAAGCGCCCCTTCACCCTGACCGGCGACACCGGCAAGGTTTACACCTGCGACGCGCTCATCATCGCCACGGGCGCCTCGGCCAAGTACCTGGGCCTGCCGTCCGAGCAGTCCTTCATGGGCCGCGGCGTCTCCGGCTGCGCCACCTGCGACGGTTTCTTCTACCGCAACCAGGACGTGGTGGTGGTCGGCGGCGGCAATACCGCTGTCGAGGAAGCCCTGTACCTGTCCAACATCTGCCGCAAGGTCACGCTGATCCACCGACGCGACAAGTTCCGCGCCGAGCCGATCCTGGTCGACAAGCTGATGAGCAAGGTCGAAAACGGCAACATGGAACTCAAGCTGTTCCACACGCTGGAAGAAGTCCTGGGCGACGACAGCGGCGTGACCGGCGTGCGTGTACGCCACGTGGACACCGGCGCCACCGAAGACATGGCCGTCACGGGCGCCTTCATCGCCATCGGTCACCAGCCCAACACGGAAATTTTCCAGGGCCAGCTCGAGATGAAGGACGGCTACATCGTCACCAAGAGCGGCCTGTCCGGCATGGCCACCATGACCTCGGTGCCCGGCGTGTTTGCCGCCGGCGACGTGCAGGACCACGTCTACCGCCAGGCCATCACCAGCGCCGGCACGGGCTGCATGGCCGCTCTGGACGCACAACGGTGGCTGGAGAATGCGGGGCAGTAAGGTCGGCGTGGCCGACCTGAAACGCCTGAAGAAGGACCTGCAGGAAGAACGCGAGCGCGCCGCCCTTGCCCCGCAGCGCGCGGCGGCGGCTGCGGCCGCGCGCCCCGCGTCGCCCCCCGAGGACGACCTGGCGGCGTTCAAGCGCTCGATGAAGTCCGTCACCCCGATCCGGCACGCGCCACGCGTCGAGCACAAGCCCGCCCCCGAACCCGCGCCCGCGCTGCGCCGCGCCAACGCGCTGGGCGAAACGCCCAACCGCGCCGACGCGGGCGTCTCGGACGGCGGCGAGATCACGCACCTGCTGTCCGAAGGCGGCACCGCCTTCGTGCGCGGCGACGTGGCGCCCGACACCGCGCGCAATTTGCGCCGCGGCCAATGGCGCGCCGGCGCGGAACTCGATCTGCACGGGCTACGCGTCGAGCAGGCGCGCCATGCCCTGCTGTCGTTCCTGGACGAGTGCCAGGAACACGGCATCCGCTGCGTGCGCATCGTGCACGGCAAGGGCTACAACTCGGAAGGCCTGGAGCCGGTGCTGAAAGACAAGGCCCGGACGTGGCTGGTCCAGAAGGCCGACGTCATGGCGTTCTCCGAGGCCCCCGAGCGCGAAGGCGGCGCGGGCGCCCTGTTGGTGCTGCTGCGCCAGTCCGAGGGGCCGCGCAAATGAAGTGGCTTTACCTGGCGGTGGCGATCGTCGCAGAGATCTTCGCCACCAGCGCCCTCAAGGGCTCCGAAGGTTTTACGCGGCTGGTGCCGTCGGTCATCACCGTCTTCGGCTACCTGATTTCGTTCTACTTCCTGTCGCTGACGCTGCGCGAGATTCCCGTGGGCATCGCCTACGCGATCTGGTCCGGCGTCGGCATCGTGCTGATCTCCATCGTGGGCGCGGTGCTGTTCAAGCAGCATCTGGACACACCCGCGCTCATCGGCATCGGCCTCATCATCGCCGGCGTGGTGGTGATGAACGTCTTCTCCAAATCCGTCTCGCATTGACGACGTTCGGTCCGCCGGGCGGCCCGTCGCGCACCTAGCTGTTGTCCGGCTGCGGATGCCGCGCGTCCGGATTACGCAGGTAATCGACCAGCGCCAGCGTGGCCCGGTCGGGCGGCGGGGTCAGCAGCGACACCACGAAGATCGTCAGGAACGCCACCGGCGCGCCGAACACGCCCGCCGCGATGGGCTGGATGCCCCACCAGAGGTCCACGGGCTGCGTGCGCGCGATGCCCAGCACCGATTCCCGCAGCCACGGGTGCGTGTGCGTCATGTAGGCAAACGTCACGGCAAGGCCTGCGGCCATCCCCAGCGTGGCGCCCCATTTGTTGGCGCGCCGCCAGAACACCCCCATGACGAGCGCCGGGAAGAACGACGAGGCCGCGAACGAAAACGCGGCCGACACCATGAACAGGATGTCAGCGGGCTTGCGGGCCGCGACCCACGCCGCGCCAAACGCGACCACCAGCAGCAGGATCTTGGACACCATCACCCGGCGCGCGGCCGACATGCGCGGCGAGACGACCCGGTACCACATGTCGTGAGAAAGCGAGTTGGACAGCGTCAGCAGCAACCCGTCGGCCGTGGACAGCGCCGCCGCCAGACCGCCGGCCGCGACCAGCCCGGAGATCACGTAGGGCAAGCCGCCGATTTCGGGCATGGCCAGCACCACCACATCCGCGCCCATGCTGATTTCGCTCAGCTGCACCACGCCATCGCGGTTGATGTCGGTGACGTCGAGCAGGTTGGTGTCGACCGCGCTCCAGGCGTGCACCCAGTTGGGTAGACTGAGGAAGTTCGAGCCCACGACCTGGGTATAGATCTCGAACTTGACCAGCAGCGCCAGCGCGGGCGCCATGAAGTACAGCAGCAGGATGAACAGCAGCGACCAGCACACCGACTTGCGCGCCTCGATGACGGACGGCGTGGTGTATGAACGCATCAGGATGTGCGGCATGCCGGCGGTGCCCAGCATCAGGCACAGCACCATCGCCAGGAAGTTGATGCGCATGTTGCTGCGTTCCTCGGGGTCCTTGGCCGGGAACGGTTCGGCGTGCGGCGTGGGCGGCGCGGCGCGGGCCTCGAAGGTCGCCTTGGCCTGCGACCACGTGGTGCGCGCGTCGTCGACAGTCGGCGGGTAGGCGGCCAGTTCGCGTTCGGCCGACCGGATCTCGACCATGGGCGCGTCGCCCGCGTTCAATTGGGCCAGCCGGCTGCGCAGCTTGTCTTTTTCCAGCGTCCACGATTCGGGCAGCGTCTGCAGGCGGCGCGCCATCTCGTCGGCGCGCTGCTGCCAGATCGTGCGCACCTCGATCTCGGACGGATCGTTCTGCAGGTAGACCTCTTTTTCGGTCACCTGCTGCAGCACGGCCCCGCCCGACAGTTGCGGCAACGGCATGTTGGTGTGCTTGACCGACAGCCAGATCACCGGCACGAGGTACGCAATGACCAGGATGATGTACTGCCCGACCTGCGTCCACGTGACCGCGCGCATGCCCCCCAGAAACGAACACACCAGCATGCCGCCCAGCGCAACGAAGATGCCCAGCTCGAATGAAATGCCCGTCATCCGCGTGGTGATGATGCCCACGCCGTAGATCTGGGCGACCAGATATGTGAACGAGCAGAGAACGGCGCAGAAGACCCCGGCCAGGCGCGGCAGGTTGCCGCCGTAACGGGCGCCCATGAAATCGGGAATGGTGTATTGGCCAAAGCGGCGCAGGTACGGCGCCAGCAGCATCGCCACCAGCACGTACCCGCCCGTCCAGCCCATGATGTAGGCCAGGCCGCCATAGCCGGTCAGATACAGCGTGCCCGCCACGCCGATGAAGGACGCCACCGACATCCAGTCGGCCGCGGTCGCCATGCCGTTGTAGATGGCCGGCACGCGCCGGCCGGCGACGTAGTACTCCACCTGGTCGGAGGTGCGGCAGACAATGCCGATGCCGGCGTACAGGCTGACGGTGACCAGCAGGAACACATAGCCGATCCAGTTGCGCGGCATGCCCAGGATCTCGGCCAGCGCCATCAGCAGGATCATCAGCGCAAAGCCTGCCGTGTACAGCACATAGATGCGCCGCAGGCGGATGCGGAACTCCTGGGGGGTGTCTCCCGTGAAAAACGGCATCAGCGCGGCTCCCCGGTTTCGTCGGCGCGCTCATCGGCGCGATTCATGACCCGGGCGTAGACGGCGATGATGATCAGATAGGCCAGCGGGGCGCCATAGGCGGCCATCCAGAAGGCGAAGGGCCAGCCGATGAAGTCGAACGAGAGCCGGCTGGCGAAAAACGAGGGAATGAAGGTCAGCGCCGCCCAGATGGCGAGCAGCAGCAGGATCAGCCGCAGATTGCGGCGCCAGTAAGGCGTGACGGATGTCCGGGAGGGAGTAAGGCGCGTTTGCGGCATAGCGTGGATGAGCAGGTCCCATCTAAATATCGCCAAACGCAGCGCTTGAAAAGCCCTGAAGCTTGATTTGCCGGCTTTTTATGCGACAACGGCTGGCACTTCCTGGTGCCAGCCGTTGTGCGTTTGCTTTTTTTGAGTACTGCTTTACTTTTTTTATTTACCGGTGCCGCCGGTATTTGCCCATGCAGGGCTTTGTCTCCTCACCTGCATGGGAAGAGATTCTGCACCAGATGCGGGATTGCCACACTAGGGGAATGCCCTAAGACGGAGCATTCATTTACATATTCCCTGCACCATATAAGTGCATTTTGGCCCTGCCGTTCTAAATATTGGGATTTTTTGGCCCAAACCGCCCCGCACACGGCCTAATTCTTGAGCACTGCTCAGTTCATGAGCATGGCCGATGGCGCCCGGCGTCCGAACCCGTGCACGCCAGGATGCCCGATTCCGGGCACGACAGCCAGAAGCTTGCCAGCCGCTCTTTACACGGCGTTTACACCCCGCCCGCCAAGCTATACCCCGTTTTTACCCCCCGCTCCGTAACCTGCCGGTGTCTTCAATGGTCACCTCGCCTGCCCGGCGCACATCCGCCTTTTGCCGCGCAGGCCTGTTCGAAGGGAGCAAGCCTCCCGGGGAGAAAAAACGTGGATCTCGTCTATATCGGGCTCTTTGCCGCGATGGCCGGGCTGACCTGGGCGCTCGTCCGGTTCTGCGACGCCTTGTCGGCCGGAGGGCAGTCATGAGCTGGCTCTACTGGCTAAGCGGCCTGACGGCCGCATTCCTGTTCGTGTACCTGCTGGTCGCGCTGTTCAAACCGGAGAAATTCTGATGACCCCCGAATTCGTCGGGCTGCTGGTCGTGTACCTGGCAGTCCTCTTTGCGATTGCGCCCGTCCTGGGCCGCTACATCCGCGTCGCGATGGAAGACGGCCGTTCGCGGCTGACAGCCTGGGGACGGCCGCTCGAGCGCGGCATCTACCGCCTGGCGGGCATCGACCCCCAGGCAGAAATGGGCTGGAAACGCTATGCCGCCGCCGTGCTGGTCTTCAACCTGGTCGGCATCGCCGCCGTCTATGCCCTGCAGCGCGTGCAGGGGCTGCTGCCGCTGAACCCCGCCGGCCTGGGCGCCGTGTCGCCCGATTCCGCCCTGAATACGGCCATCAGCTTCGTCTCGAACACCAACTGGCAGGGGTACGCGGGCGAATCCACAATGAGCTACCTGACGCAGATGCTGGCGCTGACGGTGCAGAATTTCGTATCGGCGGCGACCGGCATCGCCGTGGTTTTCGCGCTGATCCGCGGGCTCGCCCGGCACTGCTCGGCCACCGTGGGCAACTTCTGGGCCGACATGGTCCGCTGCACGCTGTATGTGCTGTTGCCGCTGTCGCTCGTGCTGGCGATGGCACTGGTCAGCCAGGGCGTGATCCAGAACTTCAACCCCTACCAGGCCGTGCAGACGGTCGAGACCGTGCACTACGACCAGCCCCGCGTGGACGCGCAAGGCCAGCCCGTGCTGGACACGGGCGGCGCGCCGGTCACCGACCCGGCCACCACGCGCACGCAGACCCTCGCCATGGGGCCGGTCGCGTCCCAGGAAGCGATCAAGCTGCTGGGCACCAACGGCGGCGGTTTCTTCAACGCCAATTCGGCGCACCCCTTCGAAAACGCCACGCCGCTGTCGAACTTCCTGCAGATGCTGGCCATCCTGGCGATACCCGCCGCGCTGTGCTTTACCTTCGGCGAGATGGTGGGCAGCCGGCGCCAGGGCATCGCCATCCTGGCCGCGATGACGGCGCTATTCGCCGTCTTTGCGCTGTCCACCGCCTATTTCGAGCAGCAGCCCAATCCGATGGCCGAGCAAGCTGGCGCCGCAACGTTCGGCGGCAACATGGAAGGCAAGGAGACGCGCTTCGGCATCGCGGCCACGTCGCTATTTGCCACGGTCACCACGGCGGCGTCGTGCGGCGCGGTGAACGGCATGCACGATTCGTTCTCCGCGATGGGCGGCCTGTCGCCGATGCTGCTCATGCAGCTGGGCGAAGTGGTATTTGGCGGCGTGGGCTCGGGCCTGTACGGCATGCTGGCCTTTGCCATCCTGGGCGTCTTCATCGCCGGACTGATGATCGGGCGCACGCCCGAGTACCTGGGCAAGAAGATCGAGGCCTTTGACATGAAGATGGTTTCCATCGTCATCCTGGCCACGCCGTTGCTGGTGCTGGGCGGCACGGCGCTGGCCGTGTCCGTGGCGGCGGGCCAGGCCGGCGTGCTCAATCCCGGCATCCACGGATTCTCGGAGATCCTGTACGCGCTCTCGTCGGCCGGCAACAACAACGGCAGCGCCTTCGCGGGGCTGTCGGCCAACACGCCCTTCTACAACGTCCTGTTGGGCATCGCGATGTGGTTCGGCCGGTTCGCCGTGATCGTCGCGGTGCTGGCCATGGCCGGCTCGCTGGCGGCCAAGCGCCGGCTCCCCGCCGGCCCCGGCAGCATGCCGACCACCGGCCCGCTATTCGTGACGCTCCTGATCGGCGCCGTGCTGCTGGTCGGCGCCCTCACCTATGTGCCCGCGCTGGCTCTCGGCCCGGTCGCGGAACACCTGCAACCCTGACGCAAGAAGGCTAGGAAAGAACATGGCCAAGATTGAAATGCAAACCATCGGATCTGACGGCAGTACAGCCGCCCGCGCGTCCGTGCCCGGCGAACCGGGTCAACCGAACGCGGGCAAGCAGAGCGCGGCGCGGACTGACGCGGCGCGACCGAGCGCGGCCCGACCAGACGCGGCCCGACCCTTTGGCCTCTGGTCGCGGGCGCTGGTGGGTCCCGCGCTTGTGGACAGCCTGCGCAAGCTGTCGCCCGCCGCGCAGGTCAAGAACCCCGTGATGTTCGTGGTCTATGTGTGCAGCCTGCTCACCACGGTCCTGTGGATCATGGCCCTCGGCGGCCAGGCCGAGGCGCCGGCGGGATTCATTCTGGGCATCGCCGTGTGGCTGTGGTTCACCGTGCTGTTCGCCAACTTCGCCGAGGCGCTGGCCGAAGGCCGGGGCAAGCAGCAGGCGGCCACGCTGCGCGGCCTGCGCACCACCATCGACGCGCACCTGCTCAAGGGCTTTCGCGACGGGGACGCGTTGGATGCGGACCCGGCGCACTGGCGCGCCCAGGCCGTCAACCAGCCATCGGGCCTGCTGCGCCGCGGCGATGTCGTGCTGGTCGAAGCCGGCGACACGGTGCCCGGCGACGGCCAGGTCATCGCCGGCGTGGCCTCCGTCGACGAAAGCGCCATCACGGGCGAGTCCGCGCCCGTCATCCGCGAGTCGGGCGGAGATTTCTCGTCCGTCACCGGCGGCACGCGCGTGCTGTCGGACTGGATCTTCGTGCGCATCGCCGCCGATCCCGGCGAGAGCTTCCTGGATCGCATGATCTCGATGGTCGAAGGGGCCCGGCGCCTGAAGACGCCCAACGAGCTGGCGCTGACCATCCTGCTGGTGGGACTGACCGTGGTGTTCCTGCTGGTCGTCGTCACGCTGATGCCCTTCTCGCTCTACGCCGTCGCGGCGGCGGGCGGCGGCGCGGCGGTCACGGTGACCGTGCTGGTGGCGCTGCTGGTCTGCCTGATACCCACCACCATCGGCGGCCTGCTGTCGGCCATCGGCGTGGCGGGCATGAGCCGCATGATGAGCGCCAACGTGATCGCCACGTCCGGCCGCGCGGTCGAAGCCGCGGGCGACGTCGACGTGCTGCTTCTGGACAAGACCGGCACCATCACCTTCGGCAACCGCCAGGCGTCCACCTTCCTGCCGGCGCCCGGCGTGTCCGCACGCGAACTCGCGGATGCCGCGCGCCTGGCCTCGCTGGCCGACGAGACGCCGGAAGGCCGCAGCATCGTGGCCTTGGCGGACAAGGCCATCCATGCGCCCGCACCACGCATCGCGGGGATCGAGTTCGTGCCGTTCACCGCGCAATCGCGCATGAGCGGCGCGGACCTCGGCGAGCGCAGGATCCGCAAGGGCGCGGTCGACGCGATCCAGGCCTGGCTGGCCGCGCAGGACGCCACGGTACCCGCCGAGGCGCTGCGCCTGGCCGAAGACGTGGCGCGGCGCGGCAGCACGCCGCTGATGGTCAGCGACGGCAATCGCGCATTGGGGGTGGTCGAGCTCAAGGACATCGTCAAGCCCGGCATCCAGTCGCGCTTTGCCGAACTGCGCCGCATGGGCATCAAGACCGTGATGATCACCGGCGACAACAAGCTGACCGCCGCCTCCATCGCGGCGGAAGCCGGCGTCGACGACTTTCTGGCCGAAGCCACGCCCGAGGCCAAGCTCAAGCTCATCCGCGACTACCAGTCGCAGGGCCGCCTGGTCGCCATGACGGGCGACGGCACCAACGACGCGCCCGCGCTCGCGCAGGCCGATGTGGCGGTGGCGATGAATTCGGGGACCCAGGCCGCCAAGGAAGCCGGCAACATGGTGGACCTGGATTCCAACCCGACCAAGCTCATCGAGATCGTCGAGATCGGCAAGCAGATGCTGATGACGCGCGGCGCGCTCACCACGTTCAGCGTGGCCAACGACGTGGCCAAGTACTTCGCCATCATCCCGGCCGCCTTCGCCACCGTCTATCCGCAGCTTGGCGTGCTGAACATCATGGGCCTGGCGACGCCGTCCTCGGCCATCCTGTCGGCCGTGATCTTCAACGCGCTGATCATCGTGGTGCTGATCCCGCTGGCCTTGAAGGGCGTGCGCTACCGCCCGCTGGGCGCCTCGGTGCTCCTGCGCCGCAACCTTCTCATCTATGGCCTGGGCGGGCTCATCGTGCCGTTTGCCGGCATCAAGCTCATCGACATGGTGCTGGCCGCGCTGGGCTGGGCGTGACGGCCGCCGTCATCCCCGCCACTGCCTTGCAAGCCTCCACGCAAAGGAATTCCTCATGACCACCGCAACTTCCGCGCCGCGCCAAGGCGGCATCCTGCGCCCCGCGCTGACCGTCTTCGCCGCGCTGTCGCTCATCACCGGCCTGGCCTATCCATTTCTGACCACCGGCATCGCGTCGGCCGTATTCCCCCGCCAGGCCGCCGGCTCGCTGATCGAGCAGGACGGCAAGGTGGTCGGATCCGCGTTGATCGGCCAATCGTTCACCTCGCCGCAATACTTCTGGGGCCGCCCGTCGGCCACGGCGCCCATGCCCTACAACGCGGCGGCCTCCGGCGGCTCCAATCTTGGCCCGCGCAACCCGGCGCTGGCCGAGGCCGTCCAGGCGCGCATCGCCGCCTTGAAGGCGGCCGATCCGGACAACGCCGCGCCGGTCCCGGCCGACCTGGTCACCGCCTCGGGCAGCGGGCTGGACCCGCACATCAGTCCGGCCGCCGCGGCGTATCAGGCGGACCGGGTGGCGCGGGCCCGCAATCTGCCGCGCAGCGAGGTCGATACGTTGATCCGGGCCCACACCGCCACGCCCTCGCTGGGCGTGCTGGGCAGCCCCGCGGTCAACGTGCTGACGCTGAACCTGGCGCTGGACAAGCTGCGCGGGCCGCGCTGATGGCGCGGCGTATAGTATTGCCAGCCGTTTCCTCCCCTTCCTTGCGCGTTCATGGCTGACATCGCTGGCGAGCGTCCCGATCCGGACGCGCTCTTGAAAACCCTGGACGCCGCCGAGCGGCAGGCGGTGCGCGGCAAGCTGCGCGTGTATTTCGGGTCGTCGGCCGGCGTGGGCAAGACCTACGCCATGCTGGCGGCGGCGCGCGCGCAGGCCGCACAGGGCACGGACGTGCTTGCCGGCATCGTCGAAACCCACGGCCGCCGCGAGACCGCGACGCTGCTCGATGGCCTGCCGGTCCTGCCGCTTCGGGACGTTGTCTACCGCAGCCACGTGCTCAAGGAATTCGACCTGGACGGCGCGTTGCGCCGCCGTCCGGCGCTGGTGCTGGTCGACGAACTGGCCCACTCCAACGCCCCCGGCTCGCGCCACGCCAAGCGGTGGCAGGACATCCAGGAGCTGCTCGCGGCCGGCATCGACGTCTGGACCACGCTGAACGTGCAGCACCTGGACAGCCTGAACGAGGCCGTGGGCAGCATCACCGGCGTGCGCGTCTGGGAAACGGTGCCCGACGACGTGTTCGACGCGGCCGACGAGGTCATGCTGGTCGACCTGTCGGCCGACGAACTGCTGCGCCGCTTGAAGGAAGGCAAGGTCTACCTGCCCGAACAGGCCCGGCACGCCTCCCGCAATTTCTTTCGCAAGGGCAATCTGATCGCGCTGCGCGAGCTGGCGCTGCGGCGCACGGCCGAGCACGTGGACGACGACGTGCAGGCGTACCGCCGCGACCGCGCCATCGATTCCGTGTGGCGCACGCGCGAAGCCATCGTGGCCTGCATCGGGTCCGACGCCGACGCCGAGTACGTCATCCGCAACGCCCATCGCATGAGCCAGCAGCTCGATTGCGATCTGCATGTCGTCACCATCGACACGCCGCGCGCCGCGCCGCCCGCCGCCGCCGAAACCGAGCGCCTGCAGCACGGCCTGGCGCTCGCCGACGCGCTGGGCGCTCGTACCGAGACGCTGGCCGGCGGCGACATGGTCGACGCCGTCGTGCGTTATGTCCGCCGCCACAACATCACCAAGGTGATCGTGGGCCGCACCCGCGCCGGCGGATGGCAGCGCCTGCGCCTGTCGCTGACGGCGTTGCTGACCGCCGGCATGTCGCACGGTTGGCTGTGGCGGCGCCACAGCTTCGCCGACCAGCTCGCCGCCGGGTGCCCGGAGATCGACATCATCCGGCTGGGCGCGCCGCCCGTGCCCCAGCACGCGCCCGCCAAACGCGACCCGCTCACGCTGGGCCGCCGCGCGCGCGCAGCCGACGACGAACGCGCCGCCCGGCCACTGGCGGGGTACGTGTGGGCGCTGTGCTATTGTGCCGTGGCCACGGCGCTCTCCTCCCTCGTCTTCCCCGCGCTGCACCAGACCAACATCGTCATGCTGTTCCTGCTGGCGGTGGCCGCCGTGGCGCTGCGCCACGGACGCGGGCCGGCCGCGCTCGCGTCGGTCGTCAGCGTCGGGCTGTTCGACTTCTTCTTCGTGCAGCCCTTGTCTTCGTTCGCCGTGTCGGACGTGCAGTACCTGCTGACCTTCGGCGTGCTGCTTGGCGTGGGCTTGCTGATCGGCCAGCTTACCGCCGGCCTGCGCTTGCAGGCGCAGACGTCGGTCAAGCGCGAGGCCGACGCGCGCAGCCTCTACGAATTCGCGCGCGAACTGTCGTCCGCCCTGCTGCCCGAACAGATCGTCGCGCTGGCCGGCTCGTTCGTGCACGCCACCTTTGGTGCGCGTTGCGCGCTTTACATCCTGGGCCTGGACGACCGCCTGAAACTGGCCATGCCCGCCGACGGCGACATGTCCGCGCCCGAATCGGCGCTGGCGCAGTGGGTGTACGACCACGGCCAGCCTGCGGGCGCGGGCACCGCCACCCTGTCCAACAGCGCGTTGCTGTACCTGCCGCTGAAGGCACCCATGCGAACGCGCGGCGTGCTGGTGCTGGACGCGCCCCGCCGCAGCCTCTACGCCAATCCCGACACGCGCCGCCAGGTCGAGGCCTACGCCACCCTGATCGCCATTGCGCTAGAACGCCTGCACTATGTCGAGGTTGCGCAGCAGGCCGTGGTCAGCATGGAATCCGAAAAACTGCGCAACTCGCTGCTGGCTGCGGTTTCGCACGACCTGCGCACGCCGCTTACCAGCCTGGTGGGCATGACCGACACGCTGATGCGCGAGCGGCAGGCGCTGCCCGCTGGCGTGCAGGACACGGTGCGCGCCATGCGCGATCAGGCGCAGCGCATGCACGCGCTGGTGGTCAACCTGCTGGACATGGCGCGGCTGCAAAGCCGCGACACGCCGTTGCGCCTGGAGTGGCAATCCGTCGAAGAACTGGTCGGCGCCGCGCTGGCGGCCATGCGCGAACCGCTGGCCGGCCGCGAGGTCCTGGTCGCGCCGCTGTCCGCGCTGCCGCTGGTGGAGTGCGATGGCGTGCTGATCGAACGCGTGCTGTGCAATCTGCTGGAGAACGCGGCCAAGTACACGCCTGCCGGCAGCACGCTGCGCATTCACGCCTTCGTGCATGAGGTCGAAACCCCGGGAGCCCAAACGCAAGGGCGCGAAATGCGCGTGGCCATTGCCGACAACGGCCCCGGCGTGGCGCCCGGCGCCGAACGCCGCATCTTCGAAAAATTCACGCGCGGCGAACGCGAATCCGCCACGCCTGGCGTCGGCCTGGGACTGGCAGTGTGCGAAGCCATCGTCGCCGCCCACCACGGCCGCATCTGGGTCGAACACGCGCCCGGCCAGGCCAGCGGCGCGCAGTTCGTATTCAGCTTGCCGCTGGGCGCTCCGCCCGAGATCCAACCCGAAACCGCCTGAGTACCCCCAATGTTCGATTTCCAGCCCATAGTCCTCATCATCGAAGACGACGCCAACATCCGGCGATTCGTGCGCCAGGCCTTGGAAAGCGAAGGCTGCGTGGTGCACGAGGCCGACAGCGTCAAACGCGGGCTGATCGAGGCGGGCACCCGCCAGCCCGACGCGATCGTGCTGGACCTGGGCCTGCCTGACGATGACGGCATGACGCTCATCCGCGAGCTGCGCGGCTGGACCGAAGTGCCCGTGCTGGTGCTGTCCGCGCGCAGCGCAGAAGCCGACAAGGTCGCGGCGCTGGACGCGGGCGCCGACGACTACCTTGCCAAGCCTTTCGGCGTCAGTGAACTGCTGGCGCGTTTGCGCGTGCTGCTGCGCAGGCATGGGCGGGGCGGCGCGGGCAATGCAGCCGAGATCGCGTTTGGCGACGTGCGCGTGGACTTCTCGCGGCGCGTCGTCGAACGCGCCGGCCAGCACGTGCACCTGACCGCGATGGAATACCGCCTGCTGGCGGCGCTGCTGGCCCACCGGGGCAAGGTCATGACCCACCGCGAACTGCTGCGGCAGGTATGGGGGCCGTCTCATGTCGAGAGCAATCACTACCTGCGGATCTACATGGGCCACCTGCGCCAGAAGCTCGAGGCCGACCCGGCGCAACCGGTGTTCCTGCTGACCGAGATCGGCGTGGGCTACCGCTTCGCGGGCTGATCTTTCGCGCGCGCCGCCGTTTTGATGCGCGCTTTACGCGCAGGGCGCGAGTCTTGTCCCGCGCTTTATGCCGGTCCTCCTATTGTTGCGGTCCGCACAACACCAGGAGGCTTTCCATGCCCCGCAACACCCTTGCCGCAGTGGCGCTGTTTTCCCTCGTTCCCCTGGCGCAAGCCGCCGACGCCCCCGTCGCCACCGATGCCGTGTCGCCGTATTCCCTGACGGCCAACGTCACGCTCGCCAGCCAGTACCGCTATCGCGGTCTCATGCAGACCAACAACCAGCCCGCCATCCAAGGCGGCTTCGACCTCGCGCACGCCAGCGGCTTTTACCTGGGCAACTGGAACTCCAGCATCAGCTGGCTGAACGACAGCAACAGCAACGTCTCCGCGCCGGTGGAAATGGACTTCTACGGCGGCTACAAGGGAAATCTGACGAACAGCGTGCCCGTGGACCTGGGCGTGCTGCAGTATTACTACCCGGGCGACTATCCGTCCGGCTTCACCAGCCCCGACACCACCGAACTCTACGCCGGCATCGGCTACGGCCCGGTGATGTTCAAGTACTCCCTCGCGCTGACCAACCTGTTCGGCTTTGCCGACAGCAAGTACAGCCAATACTTCGACCTGTCGGGCAACTTCGACACCGGCATCTGGGGCCTCGTCCTCAACGCCCATGCCGGCCGCCAGATCGTGCGCAACGTCGACAACGGGTCCTACACCGACTGGAAGCTGGGCCTGACCAAGGACTTCGGCCAGGGCCTGTCCGTCTCGCTGGCCTATCTGGACACCAACGCCGACCGCGCCGTCTACACCAATACCCGGGGTCGCGACATGGGACGCGCCACCGGTCTCCTATCGGTGACCAAGACGTTCTGACCGGCGCCTGCCGTTGACGCGGTTTTTACGCGGCACACGCGCATTTATCGGCAGGTTTTACGGCGCGATTCCTATAGTGGAATCGTCATCAACCCACCGGATACGCGGGACGCCCTCAACGCCCCCCGCCCTCAAACCGCCATGATTCCCCGACCGCGCCTTCGCCAGGTTCCGATAGCCGCCCCCGTTGCCGCCTCGCCTTCGCCGCAGCCGCAATGCCGCCTGATCTCGCTGACCGTGCGCATCAATACGCTGGACGCGCTGAACGTGCGGCTGGCCCTGCACCGCGCATTGGGCGACCGCATTGGCGTCTACCTGCTGTCGGTGGACCACGCGCACGCCCAAAGCACGCTGGAACTGCAATGCGAACGCGGCGAACTGGACGCCATGATGTCCGCGGTCATGCGCGGTCTGCCCCGCGCGGAATTCGGGCCGGCGCGCCCGGCGACTGCCGTCACGGAGCGCTGAGCCATGCACCCGAGTCCCAAACCCATGTTCGAGGGCCTGTGGCTGCCGATGGTGACGCCCATGCGTGGCGGCCACGTGGATCTGGACGCCGCGCAGGCGTTGTCCCGCTATTACCGCAACGCCGGCATCGCCGGCCTGGTGCTCTTTGGCTCCACCGGCGAGGGCAGCCTCTTGAGCATGCCGGAGAAGATCGAGATGATCGAGGCCATCAACAGCGACTCGCACGCGCTGCCCCTGATCATGGGCGTGGGCGGCGTCGACACCCGGGGCGTGGCCACGGCGGCGCGCCCTGGACCTCATCCCGGCATCGGCTGACCGGTTGCAGACAGCCTGAAGATCGACACGGCGCGCGCCAGGTCGCCCGCCTGTCCGTGCAGCGTGGCGGCCGAGGCCGCGAACTCCTGCACCAGCGCCGCATTCTGCTGCGTGGCGCCGTCCAGATGCGTCACGGTCACGTTGATCTGATCGATACCCGCGCTTTGCTCGCCGGACGCCGTGGCGATTTCGCTCATCAGCGGCGCGCTGGTGGCCGCCGATTCCAGCACGCTGCCCATCGTGGCGCTGGCCTGCTCCACGCGTTGGCTACCGCGCGCCACGGAGGCGGACGACGCCTCGATCAGCGTCTTGATCTCTTTGGCGGCCGTGGCCGAGCGCTGGGCCAGCGCCCGGACTTCGCCCGCCACCACGGCAAAGCCGCGACCCTGCTCGCCCGCCCGCGCGGCTTCGACGGCGGCGTTCAGCGCCAGGATATTGGTCTGGAACGCGATCTCGTCGATCAGCCGGATGATCTCGTCGATGCGCTGCGAACTGTGCGAGATCTCGCGCATGGCGTCGATGGCGTGCTGCGTCTCGTCGCTGCCCTGCCGGGCCAGACGCGCGGCCTCGGCGGCCAACGCGCTGACCTCGCGCACGTGCTCGGCGCTTTGCCGGGCGGTGGCGGTGATCTCTTCCACACTGGCCGCGGTCTGTTCCAAGGCGGCCGCCTGCTGTTCCGTGCGGTCCGACAGGTCCACGCTGCCTGCGGCGATCTGGCGCGAGGCGGCCGCAATGGACGCGGTGGAATGCACGATGGTGCGCACCGCCGCGTCCAGCCGCTGCTGCATCCGCGCCATTGCGCCGAACAGCCGGCCGATTTCGCCGCGATGATGGTGCGAGATGGCGCTGGACAGATCGCCATTGGCCACCCGCTCGCACACGGCCACCGCCTCATCGAGCGGCCGCAGGATGTGCGTGCTGAAAAAGCGCAGCGCCGCCGCCAGCACCAGGGCCAGCAAGGCCAGCGTCACGCTGCCCTGCCGCCATAGCGTGCCGTAGAACGCCGCGTCGACGTCGTCGACATACAGGCCCGTGAACATCAGCCAGCCCCATTCCGGGTCGTAGGCTGCGTAGGTCAGCTTGGGCAGCGGATCCTCGGCGCCCGGCCGCGGGAACAGGTAGCGCACGTAGCCGCCGCCCGCCTTGCCTTGCGCGTAAAGGTTCTCAAAGAGCGGCTGCCCGTCGCTGTCGCGCGTGGCGCGCACGTTCGTGCCCACCCGCTTCGCGTCGGGATGCACCAATAGATCGTAGTCGTCGCCAAACGCGCCCACATAGCCATCTGCGCCGTACCGCATTGCCGACAGCTGGCGCGCCACGTCGCGCTTGGCTTCGGCCAGCGGCACGCCTTCCTGCACGCGCCGCTTACCCCCGCTGACGACGCCCGCAGCCATGTCGATCACGTGGCGAAGCTCCGTCTTGCGGTCCTCCATCATCTCGGCGCGCCGCTGCCAGGCGTCCCACACGCCCAGCGCCAGGACGGCGGCGCCAATGGCAAACACGAACCACAACAGTTCCCTGCGCAAGCTGGAATGACTCATCGACTCTCTTCTGCATGACCGCGACTCGAAACAAAAATCGGCGGATTGTGACTTTTTATGTAGATTGGCCGACGAGGATACTATTTCAAACTTCGTTTGAATTCAATTTGACTAGTCACTTTGATCTAGCTCAATTTCCATAAAAAAAAACGCAAGGCGACTCGCGCCTTGCGTTCTGCTTCAAACCGGACGGCGGGACGACGCCCGCCCGTGCCCTATGCCCCGGGCGGGGCGACGCGTTGCGGCCGCGCCGTCGTCAGGGCAATCAGCGCCACCATGATGAGCGCATAGGTGGGCACGCTGCGCATATTGCGGAACATCATCTCGGTCATGCTGAACGCGCAGTAGCTCAGGCAGAACAAGAGCCCCATCTGCGCACCCACCCGGATCACCCGGTCGTCGCTGGCCAGGCGCCGGAAGAACACGCCCGCCGGCACCAGATACAGCGCCAGCATGCTCAACAGACCCAGCAGGCCGTATCCCGCCATGGCGGCCAGCAGGTCGTTGTGCGGCTCGCCAAAACCATCCACCACTTCCTGCGTCACGATGCCCTGCTTCTGCAGCTCGCGCAGTTCCTCGCGGAACCGGCTGGGGCCGATGCCCACGATCGGGCTCTTTTCGAACATCAGGAACGAGGCATGCCACAGCTGCAGCCGGATGCCGAACGACGTATCGCGGTTGGCCGACGTGGAAAAACCCTGAACGTCGTGGGTGATCTGCTGCATGCGGCTGCTGAAGGTCCAGATGGCCGCCGCGCTGGCGACCAGCGCCACGCAGACAGCCAGCGCGCAATACACCTTGTGGCGCCGGCGCCAGTTGCGCAGCCCAAGCAGAAAGACCAGGCCCAGAATGGGCAACAGCATCCAGCTGCTGCGGGTCTCGGACAGCCAGGTCGCGACCACGGCCAGCGCCACGGCCACCAGCTTGACCGCCGTTTCCAGGCGCGGCCAGCGCGAGCCCGGCCCCCAGCCCAGCGACAGCAAGGTCATGCCGCCCAACAGCAGCACCATGTTGGCAAAGGCCACGGCGTTGTAGCGTCCGCCCACCTCGACCACCGCGCCGCGGCCGCCCGAGAGCATCGTCACGATCAAGAGGATGGACCCGGCCAGCGCGCCGGCCAGGATGGTCCATTCGATATGGCGAAGCAGGCGTTGCGGCGCGCGCAGCAGCAACCACAGGACGGGGAGCGCCAAGGCAAAGCGAAGCAGTTTCTCAAGCTCGGAACTGCTCCACATGCCTTTCACGGCCGAGGTGATCAGCAGACAGGCCAGCGGCGACAGCAGCGCCAGGGAAAGGGGCCAGAGCGCGCGGAAATCCATGGGCTCGTAGCGCTTGACGGCGTTCATGGTGATCGCGGTCAGGGCGATCAAGGCGCTCAGATACAGAACGGCGGGGCCGCCCACGGGGCTGGTCAGCGCCAGGGCGGGCATCAGCAGCACCAGCCAGGCGGCCAGGGTTACGTACAGTCGGGGCACAACAATCAACCTGAAAAGAACAAAGCACGCACGATGCGCGTCATGCCGGTGGTTAGAGAAAACCCGCCGGCCATGAAGGCGGGCGGGTTTGGCGAAAGAGCGGGAGCCGGGCCTTGCACGGCAGACAGCCTTGCGGGGGGCCCTTTTCGCGGCTTACATGTTTTCGATCATCACCTGGCCAAAGCCGGAGCACGACACCTGCGTCGCGCCTTCGAGCAGACGGGCAAAGTCGTACGTGACCTTCTTGGACTGGATCGACTTTTCCATGCTGGAGATGATCAGGTCCGCCGCTTCGGTCCAGCCCATGTGGCGCAGCATCATTTCGGCGGACAGGATTTCGGAACCGGGGTTCACGTAGTCCTTGCCGGCATACTTGGGCGCCGTGCCGTGGGTGGCCTCGAACATGGCGACGGAATCGGACATGTTGGCGCCCGGGGCGATGCCGATGCCGCCCACTTGCGCGGCCAGCGCGTCCGAAATGTAGTCACCGTTCAGGTTCAGGGTGGCGATGACGTCGTATTCCGCGGGACGCAGCAGGATCTGCTGCAGGAACGCGTCGGCGATCACGTCCTTGACGATGATCTCGCGGCCGGTCTTGGGATTCTTGAACTTGCACCACGGGCCGCCGTCGATCAGCTGCGCGCCGAACTCCTTCTGCAGGAGTTCGTAGCCCCAATCGCGGAAGCCGCCTTCGGTGAACTTCATGATGTTGCCCTTGTGCACCAGCGTCAGCGACGTGCGGTCGTTGTCGATGACGTACTGGGCGGCCTTGCGCACCAGGCGCTCGGTGCCTTCGCGCGACACCGGCTTGATGCCGATGGACGAGGTGTTCGGGAAACGGATCTTCTTGACGCCGAGCTTGGTCTGCAGGAACTGGATCAGTTCCTTGGCCTGCTCGCTTTCGGCCATGTACTCGATGCCGGCGTAGATGTCTTCCGAGTTCTCGCGGAAGATCACCATGTTGGTCTTTTCGGGCTCGCGCACCGGGGACGGCACGCCCTTGAAGTACGCCACGGGGCGCAGGCACACGTACAGGTCCAGCTGCTGGCGCAGGGCCACGTTCAGCGACCGGATGCCGCCGCCGACCGGGGTGGTCAGCGGGCCCTTGATGGAAACCACGTAGTCTTTGACGGCTTCCAGGGTTTCGTCGGGCAGCCACACGTCCGGGCCGTAGACCTTGGTGGCCTTTTCGCCGGCGTAGACCTCCATCCAATGGATCTTGCGCTTGCCGCCATACGCCTTCTGCACTGCCGCGTCGACGACCTTGATCATGACGGGGGTGATGTCGGCGCCCGTGCCGTCGCCTTCGATGAAGGGGATGACGGGCTGGTCAGGCACATTCAGCGAGAAATCGGCGTTGACCGTGATTTTCTGGCCGCCGGCGGGAACCTTGATATGTTGGTAGGACATGAATGCTCCATTTGCTCCGGGTGGTTTTTCTGCACGCGCCAGGATCGGACAACGTCCGATTCCGCGGGTCATACCGCCTCCTGCGAACCGCACACCGGATGGCGGATAGCAGCCCATTCTATATCGCAAAGCGCCGGGCGAAACCTGAGCTGCGTCGTGGGGCGGTAAAATAAAGCGACTCCATCCTGCTTTTGGCTCCCTCCCGATGTTCAATCCCTCCCGCGACCAAGTTCGCGAATTCTTTATCGAAACCTGGCGCAAGCACCGCGCCAACGAGGTCCTGACCCCGCTGGAGGCGATCGCGCTGGACTGGATCATCGAGCACCCGGAATACCACGCAGACCTCGAAAGCCCCGAGGCCATGACGGCCGAATACGCGGTGGAAAAAGGCCGGACCAATCCGTTCCTGCACCTGTCCATGCACCTGGCGATTGCAGAGCAATTGTCCATCGACCATCCGCCCGGCATCCGCCAGGCCTACCAGCAGCTGACGGCGCGCTCGGACGCGCACCACGCCGCCCATGAAATCATGGAATGCCTGGGCCAGGTCGTCTGGGAAGCGCAGCGCCTGGGCACGCCGCTGGACAGCGACACCTACATCGACCTGATCCGCCGCCGCACCAGCCTCTGACCCAAACAAAAAAACCCTCGCACGCGAGAGTTTTTTGCTTGCACACCCGCCGCAGCGGGCGCGTCTTAGCGCCGGACGCCCAGGTCGCTGGGCAGCGACGCCAGCCACGCCGACACGTTGGAGATGTCCTGGTCGGACAGCTGCGTGGCAAAGGCGCCCATGATCGGGTTCTTGCGCACATTGGCCGTGGCCGCGCTGCCGGAGGCGCCACGCTTGTAGGCCTTCAGGGCATGCACCAGGTAATCGGCATGCTGGCCGGCCAGCGTCGGATAGGCGGGATCCACCGCCGTCTTGGCGTCGGCGCCGTGGCACGAGGCGCAGTTGAATTTGTCGAAGACGGCCTTGCCGGCCGCCAGGTCCTGCGCCTGGGCGGCTGCGCCCGAAATGGCCAGGGTCGCGCCCGCAAGGGCAAGCATGGTGCGGTTCATGATGTTGCCCCCTTACTTGAGATTCGAGTAGTACGCGGCCAGGTCGGCGATATCCTGGTCGGTCAAGCTGCCGGCAATCGCATCCATCGTGGGATGGCTGCGCGCGCCTTTCTTGTACTCGTTGAGGGCCGTTTCGATGTACTTGGCGTTTTGGCCAGCAATCATCGGAACATGGTAAAGCTCGGGAAACGATGCCTTGTAGCCTGGGATGCCATGGCAACCGATGCACATCGAAACCTTGTCTCGGGCATTCTGGACATTACCGACCGGCGCTGCGTCTGCAGCAACAGCCTGGCCGGCGATCGCACAGGACGCCATCGTGGCCAACACGGAAACCGTGTACTTCAGAGAGGTTCGCAACTTCATTGGAATGACTCTTCTTGGTATGGCTAAGGACTAGGGCCTGCTCACACGAAAAGGCCCTCTGCAAACACGTTGCGGGTGGAACCCAAAGCAAAACCGCCTGATTGTACGATAATTGCTCAGGATTAATACCTTGCGTTAGTGTTGATCCCAATCAAACCACAGAAGCCATCAGATCATGCCCGCAGCCCAGACCGCCTCCTCCGCCAAGCCAGTCCGCTTCGATGGCACCGACAGCTACGTCGCCACCGACGATCTCAAGCTCGCCGTGAACGCCGCCCTCACCTTGCAGCGCCCGCTTCTCATCAAGGGCGAACCCGGCACCGGCAAGACGATGCTGGCCGAGGAAGTGGCCCGCGCGCTGGGACGGCCGCTGCTGCAATGGCACATCAAGTCCACCACCAAGGCGCACCAGGGCCTGTATGAATACGACGCCGTCTCGCGGCTGCGCGATTCGCAGCTGGGCGACGAGAAAGTCCGCGATATCCGCAACTACATCGTGCAGGGCACGCTGTGGCAAGCGTTCCAGTCGCACGAGCCCGTGGTGCTGCTGATCGACGAGATCGACAAGGCCGACATCGAATTCCCCAATGACCTGCTGCGCGAACTGGACCGCATGGAGTTCCATGTGTACGAGACGCGCGAGACCATCTCCGCGCGCCACCGTCCGCTCGTCATCATCACGTCCAACAACGAAAAGGACCTGCCCGACGCGTTCCTGCGCCGCTGCTTCTTTCACTACATCCGCTTTCCCGATCGCGACACGATGCGCGACATCGTGGCGGTTCACTATCCGGATCTGAAGCAGGACGTGCTGCGCGCCGCGCTGGACACGTTCTTCGCGCTGCGCGATGCGCCCGGCCTGAAGAAAAAGCCGTCCACGTCCGAACTGCTGGATTGGCTGCGCCTCTTGCTGGCCGAGGACGTCTCGGCCGCGCAGATCGACGCGCACACCGCCACCGCCGTGCCGCTGATGGCCGGCGCGCTGCTCAAGAACGAGCAGGACGTGCATCTTCTTGAACGCCTGGCGGCCATGACGCGCGGCGGCCAGCGCCGCTGATCCCGCATCCAAGGGCGGCACGCACATGCTGATCGACTTCTTCTATCACCTCCGGGCGCACAAGCTGCCGGTCTCGGTCAAGGAATACCTGACGCTGGTGGACGCCTTGCGCCAGGACCTGATGTCGCCCACGCTGGACGAGTTCTACTTCCTGGCGCGCGCCACGCTGGTCAAGGACGAATCGCTCTACGACCGCTACGACAAGGCGTTTGGCGCGTACTACCGCGGCATCGAGGCCGCGTTGCCCGCAGGCAAGGAGATCCCGCTCGACTGGCTCATCAAGCAGTTCGAAAAAAGCCTGTCGCCCGAAGAAAAGGCCGCCATCGAAAAGCACGGCTGGGACAAGCTCATGGAGCTCTTCAAGGAGCGCATGGATGAGCAGAAGGAGCGCCACGCGGGCGGCAGCAAATGGATCGGCACGGGTGGCACGTCGCCCTTCGGCAACGGCGGCTATCACCCCGAAGGCATCCGCGTGGGCGGCGCATCGGCCGGCAACCGCACGGCGGTCAAGGTCTGGGACATGCGCCAGTTCAAGGACTACGACGACCAGGTCGAACTAGGCACGCGCAACTTCAAGGTGGCATTGCGCCGCCTGCGCCGCTTCGCGCGACAAGGCGCCGATCTGGAACTGGACCTGGACGACACCATCGCCAGCACCGCGCGCAACGCCGGCCATCTGGACCTGCGCATGGTCCCGGAACGCCACAACACGGTGAAAGTGCTGATGCTGCTGGACGTGGGCGGCAGCATGGACGACCACATCGGCCGCGTCGAGGAACTGTTTTCGGCGGCCCGCAGCGAGTTCCGCAACCTCGAGGTCTATTACTTCCACAACTGCCCGTACGAAAGCCTGTGGCAAAGCAACCGCCGGCGCCAGAACGAGCGCTTCGACACCTGGGACGTGCTGCGCAAGTACAACCCGGACTGGCGCCTGATCATCGTGGGCGACGCCACCATGAGTCCCTACGAGATCCTGCAGCCCGGGGGCTCGGTCGAACACTACAACAAGGAACCCGGCGCCGAATGGATGCGCCGGTTGCTGGACGCCTGGCCCAAGTCGGTGTGGCTGAACCCCGAGCCCACGGCTTCCTGGCAGTACCGCCAGTCCATTGCCTTGATGCGCGACATCATGCAGGACCGCATGTACCCCGTGACCGTCGCCGGGCTGGAGCAGGCGATGCGGATGCTGTCGAAGTAGAGGCCGAGGGCGCCAGCCGCCGATCTCAGCCGTCGACCGGGTTTGCCGGCGTGTTAAGCGTCAGCTGGTAAAAGGCCAGGTCGAGCCAGCGGCCGAATTTGAAGCCGGCCTCGCGGATGGTGCCGGCGTGCACGAACCCCAGCTTTTCATGCAGCCGGATGCTGCCCTGATTGGACGCGTCGATGCCGCCGACCATGACGTGCACGCCATCGGCGCGCGCCCGTTCGATCAGGAGGCCCATCATCGCCTCGCCCAGGCCGCGTCCGCGAAAGCGCCCGTCCACGTAGACGGAATGCTCGACCGAATACTTGAACGCCGGAAACGCGCGGAACGTGCCGTAGCTCGCGAACGCCATCAATTTGCCTTCTTCGTTTTCCAGACCCAAGACCGGAAAACCGCCCTGCTCCTTGGCCTGGAACCAGCCCTGCATGGCCTCGCGCGGCCGCGGCTTGTAGTCGTACAGCGCGGTGGAGTTCGCGATGGCGTCATTGAAAATGGCCAGGATCTGGTCGGCGTGTCGCGCGTGCGTGCACGAGACCAGGGTGGTGCCTTGCGGGGCGCGGAGTTCGGCGGGCGTCGTCATGGCCGGGATTTTAGCGACCGGGCCGCGCGCCGCCTACCGGCATGAACCGGGCACAGGGCGAAAAAAAACCGGCGATGACGCCGGTTCAGTGAAACGTTGCCGCTTCTGGCCACTCTCAGGCGGCGCGGCTCTCCACAGATCGATGCGCGCCGTTTGCCGCATGGCGCAAACCCGGGCACTGCCGCCATGCCAATTCGTCGGCGTCCATGTCCAGGTCGAACAAATCTTGCGCGGCGGGCCACGGATGGGAGCGCGCGGTGGCGCCCTCCATTTCAAGCACATGGCCGGCAAATCCGCGAGGCGATCCGCCGCACTCCGCGAAATACCGCTGGGAACTCAGGTCCACCACGTAGGTGGTCATGTCATGGGTCAATATGGCCACGTATTGGCCGTCATCACTGGCATAAGCGTACTGAAACTGTCCTTTGATGCCGTCGCCGTTCAGGGCATTGCCGGTCAGTTGGGACAAGGCACGCGTGACGATCTCGGTCAGCATGGGTCGTTCCTCCGTAGAATGCGCCAGCAGGATGCCGGCGGCGAAGGCGCGAACGACAAGCACCGGCGCCGCGCTGCGGCGGCGTCTGGCGTTGGACGGGAAGCCTGTAAAACGGCTGTCGCGCATCCCGTCAGCAACAGCGAATGCGTGCTTAAAAGCTTACACCCGCGACCGGAACCGATTCAAATCCCCTGGGAAATCAGCGTTGCTGCGCCGCAACATCAAGCGGGATGCGGCTTCGCGCCGCGCTCATGCCGCCGCAAACACCGCACCGTCTGTAGCGCCCGCCGCGTCGCGCCGGCGGCGCCAGGCGTCCCGTCCGATGCGGTACAGCACATGGGCGCGCAAAGGATGGCCTGGCGGCACGGCGGGATGGTCGAAGGGCTGCGGGTCGGCCGCCATGCCCAAGCGGTCCATGACGGCGCGGGACCGCAGGTTGTCCGTGGCGGTGAAGGCGACGATCTCATCCAGCGCGACCTGCTCGAAGCCCACGCCAAGGGCCGCGCCGGCCGCCTCGCTGGCGTAGCCCCGTCCCCAGAATGACTGCGCGAGACGCCAGCCGATTTCCACCCCCGGCGCAAAGGGCAACGCAGGCGCCAGCGGCTTGATACCCACGAAGCCGATGAAGGGCGCCACGCCGGGCGCTTCCACCGCCCAGAAGCCCCAGCCGTGCTCGTCGATGCCCGCGGCCAGCCTGTCGGCCAGGGCATCGCTTTCCTGGGGCGTGAGCGGCAGCAGGAACTGCGTCACGGTCGGGTCCGCGTTCAGGGCCGCAAAGGGCTTGCGATCGGAAGCCCGCCATTGCCGCAGCACCAGGCGGGGCGTTTGGACTTCGACGGTCAGGGACATAGGCATTTCCTCGGCATTGCGGATGGCGCTGAAGCGATGCGGCGGCTTTGGCGGGAGGCCCGCCGCAGCGCCTGAACCATTGCCAACGTATACACTCCAACGGATTCTGCCATGCCAAAGGAATGATCCGCCATGCGCTTGTCCCTGTCGAAGCTGCCGCGCCCCCTGGGCATGCTGCTGTTTTCCTCCTTCCTGGCCTTTCAGGCCGGAGCCGCCAGCCTGCCGGCCGGCGTCACGGAGGCCGCCTCGATCGAAGGCATCACCGAATACCGCCTGGCCAATGGCCTGCGGGTGCTCCTGGTACCCGATGAATCCAAGCCGTCCACCACGGTCAACATGACCTACCTGGTGGGCTCGCGCAACGAAAACTACGGCCAGACCGGCATGGCGCACCTCTTGGAACACATGCTGTTCAAGGGCACGTCCACCACGCGTAACGCGATGGGCGAGTTCTCGCGCCGTGGCCTGCAGGCCAACGGGTCGACTTCCAGTGACCGTACCAACTATTTCGCCAGCTTCGCGGCCAACCCCGAGACGCTGAAGTGGTATCTCGGCTGGCAGGCCGATGCGATGGTCAATTCGCTGATCGCCAAGGAAGACCTGGACTCGGAAATGACCGTGGTCCGCAACGAAATGGAAAGCGGCGAGAACAATCCTTTCCGCATCCTGATGCAGAAGATGCAGTCGGCGGCCTACCAATGGCACAGCTACGGCAAAAACACGATCGGCGCCCGCTCGGACGTTGAAAACGTGGACATCGCGCAGCTGCGCGCCTTCTACCACGAGTACTACCAGCCCGATAACGCCGTGCTGATCGTGGCGGGCAAGTTCGACCCGCAGACGACGCTGGCGGACATCGAGGCCACACTGGGCAAGCTGCCCAAGCCCGACCGCAAGCTGCCGCCGGAATACACGGTAGAGCCGGCGCAGGACGGCGAGCGGTCGGTGACGCTGCGCCGCACGGGCGGCACGCCGCTGGTCGCGGCGATGTATCACATCCCCGCCGGCGCCAGCGCGGACTTCGTGCCGTTCGACCTGGCCACCACGATCCTGGCCGACACGCCGTCGGGCCGTCTATACCATGCGCTGGTTCCGACCAAGCTGGCCTCGGGCGTGTTCGGTTTCACGATGGAAAATCTGGATCCCGGACTGGCGATGTTCGCCGCGCAACTGACGCCGGGCAAGGACCTGGACGCGGCCATGACGGCGCTGACGGGCACGCTGGAGTCGCTCGACAAAAAGCCGTTCACGCAGCAGGAGCTGGATCGCGCGCGCAGCAAGTGGCTGACCTCGTGGGAACAGACCTACAGCGACCCCGAACAAGTCGGCGTAGCGCTATCTGAAGCGATCGCCGCGGGTGACTGGCGTCTCTTTTTCCTGCAGCGCGACCGCGCGCGCCAGGCTACGCTGGCCGAAGTGCAAAAGGCCGCGACGACCTATCTGGTGCAGAGCAACCGCATCGAAGGCCGCTACATCCCGACCGAAAAGCCGGTGCGCGCGCCGCAGACGCAGCGCGTGGACCTCACGGCGGTGTTCAAGGACTACAAGGGCGATCCGGACTTCAAGGCCGCCTCGGCGTTCGATCCCTCGCCGGCCAACATCGACAAGCTGACCAAGCGCACGACGCTTGACCTGCCCAATGGCCCGGTGAAACTGGCGCTGTTGCCCAAGGCCACGCGCGGCAGCCGCGTGCAGGCGCAGATGCTGATTCAATTCGGCAACGAAAAGGACCTGCTGGGCCAACGCGTGAATTCCAGCGCGGCCGCCGACCTGCTGCTGCGCGGCACGGACAAGCTGACGCGCCAAGACATTCAGGACCGCCTGGACAAGCTGCAGGCCGAGCTGGGCTTTAGCGGCGGCGGCACGACACTGAAGGTAGCGATGTCGACCAAGGGCGAAAATCTGCCCGAGCTGACGGCGCTGGCGCTGGAGATCATCCGCAAAGCCAGCTTCCCGAAGGAACAGGTCGAGGAATACCAGCGTCAGCTCGAGACCTCGATCCAGAACGCGATGACGGAGCCGTCGGCCCTGGCCGGCCGTGCGCTGGCCCGCCACGACAATCCGTGGCCTGCCGACGACCTGCGTTACGTGCCGACGTTCGAGGAGTCGCTGGCCAGCGTGCGCGCGCTGAATCGCGAGGCACTGGCCAAGTTCCACGCGAAGTTCTACGGCGCGGGCGACATCGAGTTCTCGGCGGTGGGCGATTTCGAGCCGGAAGCGGTGGAAAAATCGCTGCGCGCGGGACTTGCCGGATGGAAGAAGGCGCCGGCCTATACCCGCGTGCCGAACCCGTATCGCGACGTGCCGGCCAAGCAGTTCGACATCAATACGCCGGACAAGGCCAACGCGTTCTATCTGTCGCGCATGCCGCTGAAGCTGCAGGATACCGACGCGGATTATGCGGCGCTGTATCTGGCCAACTATCTGTTCGGCGCGTCGGAAACGTCGCGGCTGTGGAACCGGGTGCGCGAGACCGAGGGCCTGTCGTACAACGTGCGCAGCTCGCTGTCGGTATCGTCGTTCGAACCTGCCGCAAGCTGGAGCATCTATGCGATCTACGCGCCGCAGAATCGCGAGCGCCTCGAGAAGGCAATCAATGAAGAACTGGCGCGGGTCCTGAAGGATGGCTTCTCGGACAAGGAAATCTCGGAGGGCATCACGGCGCTGCTGAACTACCGCAATCTGGCGCGCGCGCAGGACGATGTATTGGCCAGCACCTGGCTGGACTATCTGGAGCGTGGCCGCACGTTTGCGTGGTCGGCCGAGATGGACAAGAAGATCTCGGCCTTGACGCCTGACGCGGTGAACGCCGCGCTGCGCAAGTACGTGCGTCCGGACGGATTCAGCACGGCGCTGGCGGGTGACTTCAAGAAGCCCTGACGCACAGCCGATTGCAAAACCCCTGCTTCGGCAGGGGTTTTTTTTGCATAGTGGATCTGCTCCCGTGAAGCGGGAAGGTGGGAAATGGATTCAACCATTCCATTGATGGGGGCAATTCGCCGCCTTGAATCGATTACTCGGTTATTTGGAAAGATGTTTTCAAGGAATAAGGGTTTATCCCAGGTGCGATGACGAGGACAATTCAGTTCATCGGGAACAGCAAACGAACACGACGGAGCGCCGCCGGATTCGGTCCCCATTTACGACGAATTGGAGGTCTCATTATGAAAACCCTAGCCACTACCCTTTTCCTATCCCTGGCCCTGGCCGGTGTCGGCGCACAAGCCGCCGGCGTCGAGCAAGCGAAGAGCAGCGCCCAGGTGGCGACTGAACTGCACGAAGCGAAAGTCAGCGGCCAGTACACCTTCGGCGAGCTGGACTATCCGCCCGCCCTGCCCCAAAAGACCAGCCTGAGCTCGCAGGAAGTGCAAGCCCAGCTGCAACAAGCCAAGGTCAGCGGCCAATACACGTTCGGCGAATTGCAGTACCCGCCGGTCGCCGCCGCCACGGGCGCCGCGAAGTCGCGTGCCGATGTCCAGCAGGAACTGGCGCAAGCGAAGGCCAGCGGTCAATACACGTTCGGCGAGCTCGAATACCCGCCGATCAGCCGGTGAGCTGCTTGCTGTAGCCCGGCCGGCCTCGGGCGGCATCATGGCCTGAGGCCGGTATTTTCGGCACACAGCGGCGGTTGAAGTAGCAGTAGTTGAAGTTGAAGTAGCAATCGAAGTTGCTGTGATGTAGTTGCAGTCAGCAGTTGAAGTTCGCAGTTGAAGTTCGCAGTTGAAGTTGAAGTTGCTGTACTAGTAGTTGCAGTTGCAGTAGTGAAGAGGCCGTGGCGATGCGTCGCGGTCTCTTTTTTTTTGTCGGTTCAGGACTGGCGGGGATCTGGGTTCTTTTGGCGCCCGGCGCGGCCACGGCGCCCGGCGCGCGGGGCCACGATTGCGGTCCGGAGCATTCGCTCCGGACTTCCCCTGCCTCATCCTCGTCATCGCCTACGGCGATTCCTTCGGATTCCGTTGGGCTTATCGACGCCCCACGCACCGGGCGCCGCAGCCACACCGGGCTCGCGCCGTGGAGCACACGACGGGCGTCGGGGCGGGTGGTTTGCTTGGCGTTTTTTTCGCGGTTTTAGTTGTTTGGAAGATCTTGCGGGGCCCGCGCTGCGTCGGCCGCGCGGGCGGCCTCGCAGCGCTTACGCGATGTGGTTCGGTTTCGGGTGCTCGCTGCGCGCGGATGGCAAGCTGCGGAAAGCCGGGGCTGAGTACGGGGTGGCTATATCTGGTGGCAAGTGAATGCAGCGGGTTGGTAGCGGGTGGCTCCGGCATCCGCATTCCGCATATCCGTAATTTTTAGAAACCCTTCGATTTCTCGGCAATTTGGAAGGTGGTTTCATGCGTGCGGGTTTATTCGAGTTTCTTACGGTACGACGCATCAGCCCACTTGATATGTACTGGGCCGTGAGGCAGCGACGCGGGACTCGATCTCTCTTAAAACAAACTGGAGCTCTCACACATGAAAATCCTGGCCACCACGCTGTTCTTTTCCCTGGCCCTGGCCAGCACCGGCGCACATGCGGCGGGCGCTGAACACGGGAAGTCCGGCTCTCAGGTCGCGGCCGAGTTGCAGGAAGCCAAGCTGACCGGCCAGTACACGTTTGGCGAAATGGACTATCCCGCCGCTTTGCCCCGCACCTCCGGCCTGACCGAACAGGAAGTGCGGGCAGAGCTTCAACAAGCCAAGGCCAATGGCGAATACACCTTTGGCGAACTGGATTACCCGCCGGTCGCTCGATAAGCAGCCGGATGTGGGCGGGCCGATATTGAAAGGCCCGAAAAAAAGCCGCGACTCTCGTCGCGGCTTTTTTTTGCTGAAGATCGGCGTGATCAGCTGAAGAATTCCTTGACGCGGTCCGTCCAGGATTTGCTTTGCGGCGAGTGGCGGTCGCCGCCGTCGTTCAACGACGCTTCGAACTGGCGCAGGATGTTCTTCTGGTCTTCGCTCAGGCGCACCGGCGTTTCCACCACGACGTGGCAGTAGAGGTCGCCGGGGTAGCTGCCGCGCACGCCGCGGATGCCCTTGCCGCGTAGGCGGAAGGTCTTGCCGGATTGGGTGCCTTCGGGGATGGAGATCTCGGCCTTGCCGCCCAGCGTGGGTACCTGAAGTTCGCCGCCCAATGCCGCGGTGGTGAACGGGATGGTCAGCTCGCAGTGCAGGTCGTCGCCGTCGCGCTGGAAGATCTTGTGCTGCTTGATGTGGATTTCCACATACAAGTCGCCCGGAGGCCCGCCATTGATGCCGGGTTCGCCATTGCCGCTGGAGCGGATGCGCATGCCGTCGTCGATGCCGGCCGGGATCTTGACCTGGAGGGTCTTGTTGCGGCGGATGCGGCCGACGCCGTCGCAGGACGGGCACGGGTCGGTGATTTCCTTGCCGTTGCCGTGGCAGGTCGGGCAGGTTTGCTGGACGCTGAAGAAACCTTGCTGCATGCGCACGGCGCCCGAGCCGCCGCAGGTGCGGCAGGTCTTGGGCGAGGTGCCGGGCTTGGCGCCGGAGCCGTGGCAGGTGTCGCAGTTTTCCCAGCTGGGGACGCGGATTTCCGTGTCGAAACCGGCGGCTGCCTGTTCGAGGGTGATTTCCAGCGCGTATTTGAGGTCGGCGCCGCGATACACCTGGGGACCGCCGCCACGACGGCCACCGCCGCCGCCGCCGAAGATTTCGCCAAAGATGTCGCCGAACGCGTCGGCGAAACCGCCGCCCATGCCCGCGCCGCCCATGCCGGCGGCATTGGGGTCGACGCCGGCGTGACCGTAGCGGTCGTACGCGGCGCGCTTTTGCTCATCGCCCAGGACCTCGTAGGCTTCCTTGGCTTCCTTGAACTTCTCTTCGGCTTCTTTGCTGTCCGGATTGCGGTCCGGATGGTATTTCATGGCCAGCTTTCGATAGGCCTTCTTGAGATCGTCGTCCGAGGCGTTTTTTGCCACGCCCAAGACGTCGTAATAGTCGCGTTTTGCCATGATCCGTGGGCTCGAAACCGAGCCTTCTTTTCAGTGCTACAGAATGAGTTCGCCCGGTAGGCGGATTTCTCCGGCTACCGGGCGGCAGAGGCAGGTCAGCGCCCGGCCATTATTGGTCGCGCTTGACTTCCTTGAAGTCGGCGTCGACGACGTTGTCGTCCACCGGCTTCGCGTTGTCGGCCGCTTGCTGCTGGCCGGCGGCTTGCTGCGCCTGCATGTCGGCGTACATCTTTTCGCCGAGCTTTTGCGATGCGGTCGACAGGGCTTCCACCTTGGCGTCGATCGCGGCCTTGTCGCCTTCCTTCAGCGTGTCTTCCAGGTCCTTGATGGCGGCTTCGATGCTTTCCTTTTCGGAAGCTTCGAGCTTGTCGCCGTACTCGGTCAACGACTTGCGGGTGGCATGCACCAGCGCATCGGCCTGGTTACGCGATTGGGCCAGTTCGGCAACGCGGTGATCTTCCTCGGCGTTGGCCTCGGCATCCTTGACCATGCGCTGGATCTCGTCTTCCGACAGACCCGAGTTGGCCTTGATGGTGATCTTGTTTTCCTTGCCGGTGCCCTTGTCCTTGGCGGACACGTGCAGAATGCCGTTGGCGTCGATGTCGAACGTGACTTCGATCTGCGGCATGCCGCGCGGCGACGGCGGGATACCTTCGAGGTTGAACTCGCCCAGGGCCTTGTTGCCCGCAGCGATTTCGCGCTCGCCCTGGAACACCTTGATCGTCACGGCCGGCTGGTTGTCGTCGGCGGTCGAGAACGTCTGCGAGAACCGGGTCGGGATCGTGGTGTTCTTCTGGATCATCTTGGTCATGACGCCGCCCAGGGTTTCGATACCCAGGGACAACGGCGTGACGTCCAGCAGAAGCACGTCCTTGCGGTCGCCCGACAGCACGGAGCCCTGAATGGCGGCGCCAGCGGCGACGGCTTCATCGGGGTTCACGTCCTTGCGCGGATCCTTGCCGAAGAATTCCTTCACCTTTTCCTGGACCTTGGGCATGCGGGTCATGCCGCCGACCAGGATCACGTCGTCGATGTCGGAGACCTTCACGCCGGCGTCCTTGATGGCGACGCGGCAGGGCTCGATCGTGCGTTCGATCAGTTCTTCGACCAGCGCTTCCAGCTTGGCGCGCGTGATCTTCAGGTTCAAGTGCTTGGGACCGGAGGCATCGGCCGTGATGTACGGCAGGTTGATTTCGGTCTGCTGCGCGGACGACAGTTCGATCTTGGCCTTTTCGGCGGCTTCCTTCAGGCGTTGCAGCGCCAGCACGTCCTTGGACAGGTCAACGCCTTGTTCCTTCTTGAACTCGGCAATGATGTAGTCGATGATGCGCTGGTCGAAGTCTTCGCCGCCCAGGAAGGTGTCGCCGTTGGTCGACAGCACTTCGAACTGCTTTTCGCCGTCCACGTCGGCGATTTCGATGATGGACACGTCGAACGTGCCGCCGCCCAGGTCATAGACAGCGATCTTGCGGTCGCCCTTTTCGGTCTTGTCCAGGCCGAACGCCAGCGCCGCGGCGGTGGGTTCGTTGATGATGCGCTTGACTTCCAGGCCCGCGATGCGGCCGGCGTCCTTGGTGGCCTGGCGCTGGCTGTCGTTGAAGTAGGCGGGCACGGTGATGACGGCCTCGGTCACTTCTTCGCCCAGGTAGTCCTCGGCGGTCTTCTTCATCTTGCGCAGCACGTCGGCCGACACTTGGGGAGGCGCCATCTTCTTGCCGCGCACTTCAACCCAGGCGTCGCCGTTGTCGGCCTTGACGATGGCGTAGGGCATCAGGTTGATGTCCTTCTGCACTGCCTTTTCTTCGAACTTGCGGCCAATCAGGCGCTTCACGGCGTAGAGCGTGTTGCGCGGGTTGGTCACGGCCTGGCGCTTGGCAGGCGCGCCGACCAGAGTCTCGCCGTCATCCATGTAGGCAACGATGGAGGGGGTGGTGCGAGCACCTTCGGCGTTTTCGATGATCTTGACCTGCCCGCCGTCCATGACAGCCACGCAGCTGTTGGTCGTTCCCAGGTCAATGCCAATAATCTTGCTCATGGTGGGTTACCTTGATTATTAAATCTATGAAAAATTGGGGAAAACTGCTTGTCCCCCCATAACTGGGGCTGCCCAAAGGGTTTTTCAAGACGCCGGGCTGGAATTTTCGGCGCCCGATTCCTGCAGGCGGTGGATCGCCGCCGTGAACTGGGGCAATCCGGGCCAGCCGGTGATGCGCCCCGGGCGCTTGCCGGACCGGTACAGCACAAAAGTGGGGACGCCATGCAACGAAAAGCGGCGTCCCAGCGGTTCATCCGCGTAAACATCGGCTTCGAACCACGTCAGGCCAAGCCCTACCAGCGTTTCCTGGTGAAGCAGCGCCGCCTGTTTGAACAGATTGCAGTTGTAGCAATCCTGGCCCCACAGGAAGACACAGCGCAGGTCCGCCCCGGGCGCTTGCACCACGGCCGCATCGAATCCCGCGGTGTCGACATGGCGCATGCCGAACACCTGGAATACCTGGGCCGGGTCAAAGCGCGGGTCGGTCATGGTGGGACGCGGTTCAGCCCTGGCCGGCCGACACGACCACCAGCGCCGGGCGCAGGGTACGGTCGGCAATCACATAGCCCTTCTGCAGCAGTTGCACCACCGTGTTGGCGGGCTGCTCGTTGGGAATGGACGAAATGGCTTGGTGCTGGTGCGGATCGAACTTGTCGCCCTGGGCCGGCGCGATTTCCTTGAGCAGATTGCGCTCGAACGCGGCGGCAAGCTGCTTGAGGGTGACTTCGACGCCTTCGCGCAGGGTTTCGACCGTCTGATCGGGCTGGGCCAGGGCAGCTTCCAGGCTGTCCTTGACCGGAACCAGGCTTTCGGCGAACGACTCGATGCCGAACTTGCGCGCCTTGGACACTTCTTCCTGGGCGCGGCGGCGCACGTTTTCGGCTTCAGCGTGCACACGCAGAAGCTGGTCGTGCTGCTCGTTGACGGTAGCCTGGGCGGCGTCCAATTGGGCGCGCAACTCGTTCAGCTCGGCCTGCGCGGCGTCCTGGGCGGCGGGAGCCGCATCGGCGCTCTGGCCGACTTCGGGCGCCTGGTCAGCAGGCTCGTGGGGTGCCGTCATGGGGAATCCTCCAAAAAGAATGGCTTTCGCAGACATGAATGGGGGCCAATACCCCTAATTCAAGCCCGGTTAAGCGAAATATTCCCCGGGGCGCGGCCCGAAGGCCGGGCGCCCGCTGACCGAACGGCTACTTCTTGCTGGGCTGGGCGGGGGCCACGGGGTCGCTGGCCGGAAAACTTTCCTTCAGCGCGCGGTCCACGCGCTTGTCATCGGCGTCCGGATCCGATGGAATCGCGACCGGGTCGCTGGCCGGGAAGGTATCGGCCAGGGCCTCGTCCAGGTCATGTTCGACGCGGTCCTCGTCGACGGGAGTGGTGACTTTGCCCTTCTTGACCGTCTTTCCAGTCTTGGGATCATGGTGCATGCGCCTTCTCCTTCAAGTCCGTGGCTGCAGGTATCCACCCCTGCAAGTTTCGTTCCACCAGACCGGACAGCCCCGCGATCCAGGCCGGGTCGTCATTGATGGCAGGAATGTAACGGAACTGTTTGCCCCCCGCCTCGAGAAAGGCGTCGCGGCATTCCAGGCTGATTTCTTCCAGGGTTTCCAGACAGTCTGCCACAAATCCCGGGCACACCACATCGACCTCCGTGACGCCGGAGGCCGCCAGGGCCTTCAGGGTCGGCTCGGTATAGGGCTCCAGCCAGCGGGCCGAGCCGAACCGGCTCTGGAAGGTCACTTCGATCTGGTCGCGGGGCAGGGACAGCCGCTGCGCCAGGAGCCGGGCGGTTTCCATGCAGTCGCGGTAGTAGGGATCGCCCAGTTCGATGGAGTAGCGCGGCAGGCCGTGAAAGCTCATGACGAGTTTCTGCGGCTTGCCATGTTCGGCCCAGTAGCGCTCGATGCGCGCGGCAAGCGGGTCCAGGTAGGCGGGCTCGTCGTGAAAGCGCTTGATGAAGCGCATCTCCGGCTGATCGCGCAGCTTGCCCATGTAGCGGGTGACCGCGTCGACCACGGTGGCGGTGGTGCTGGCGGCGTACTGGGGATACAGCGGCACCGTCAGGATGCGCTCGCAGCCCTGCTTGCGCATGTTTGCGATCACCTGGGGGATGGAGGGGTTGCCATAGCGCATGCCCAGCTCGACCACGGCATCCACGCCGGCCGCCTGCAGGGCGGCGCGAACGCCGTCGGTCTGGCGTTGGCTGTAGACCATCAGGGGCGAGCCGCCCTCCATCCAGATGCCAGCGTAGCGCGGCTCCAGCCGCTTGGGCCGGCGCACGAGCACGATCCCGTGCAGGATGGGCTTCCAGAGGTAGCGCGGGATTTCGATGACGCGCGGGTCGGACAGGAATTCGCCGAGATACTTGCGGATGTCCTTGGGCGACGTCGTGTCGGGCGTGCCCAGGTTGACGAGCAGCACGCCGACCTTGCCGGGCACGCGCGGCGGCGGATCCTCGTTGAAGGGGTCTTGTTGGTGGGGCTCAGGAAGGTAGCGCTCAGGCCAGAGATACTTGAACAGGCGAAGAAACACAAAAACTCCCCTTCCTCCGCAAGGAGGATGTAGCTTTGAATGGGACTACTGGTTGTGGCTGAGGGCGTTGGACAGCAGGCGCGCCGTGATGTCCACGATGGGTATGACCCGCTCGTAGGCCATGCGGGTCGGACCGATGACACCCAGGGTGCCGACCACCTTGCCGTCCACGCCGTAAGGCGCCGTGATGACGGAGACGTCTTCCAGGGGCACCAGTTGCGAATCGCCGCCGATGTAGATCTGCACGCCCTGCGCGCGGCTCGAGACGTCCAGCAATTGCAGCAGATCGGTCTTTTTCTCGAACAGCGAAAACATCTTGCGCAGCCGATCCATGTCGGACGCGATGTCGGTGACGTCCAGCAGCTTGCGCTCGCCCGAGATGACCACGGCGTCGCCGTCCTCGGCCGCTTCGGCGCTGGCCTCGACGGCGGCCTGCATCAGGCGCGAGATGTCTTCGCGCAACTGGGCCAGCTCGGTCGACAACGTCTGGCGCACGGCATTGAACGACTTGCCGGCGAAGTGCATGTTGAAGAAGTTGCCGGCTTCCAGGAGCTCGGATTCGGCGTAATCCCGCTGGACGAAAAGGATGCGGTTCTGCACGTCGCCATCGGGCGTCACGATGATGAGCAGGACGCGTTTGTCGGACAGGCGGATGAATTCGATCTGCCGGAACACCTGCGCCCGCTTGGGCGTGAGGACCACACCGGCGAACTGCGTCAGGTTGGACAGCAGCGCCGCGGCCGCGTTGACGGCGCGGGTGGGTTCGGCGGCCGACAGCATTTCACCCATGTTGTGCGGCTGCAGCTGGTACGACTGCACCGACAGCAGCGAATCGACGAACATGCGGTATCCGCGCGGCGTGGGAACACGGCCGGCGGAGGTGTGCGGACTGTGGATCAGTCCCAGCTCTTCCAGGTCCGCCATGACGTTGCGGATGGTGGCCGGAGACAAGTCAAAGACTTTAGATAGCGTCCGCGAGCCGACTGGCTGCCCATCGGCGATGTAGCGTTCTATCAACGCTTTCAGTAAAGCGCGTGCGCGGTCATCCATAGCGGCTATTTTAGGGAATCTTTTCAGGTTGAGGCGATTTTTGTCCCGCAACACAATATACGGCCCCATATAATCGGCTAATTGGCCCATTCTGGGCGCGTTCAGCTTTGCGGTTTCGCCCTTTTCATTCTTACGCAGCCATGCATTTTCCTATAGTCGCCCTGATCGGCAGATACCAGGACACCGGCCTGGACACACCGCTGAGAGCACTTGCGCACGCGCTGACGCAGGCGGGCCGCCATGTGCTGATCGATGCGGACACGGCGCGCAATACCGGGCTGACCGAATACCCCATCGCCACGCTCGAGGAAATCGGCAAGACCGCCTCGCTCACCGTGGTCATGGGCGGCGACGGCACCGTGCTGGGCGCCAGCCGCCATCTCGCGCCCTACGGCATGCCGCTGATCGGCATCAACCACGGTCGCCTGGGCTTCATCACCGACATCGCCCTGCAGGACGCGCACGCCGCGCTCGCCCGGGTGCTCGAAGGCAGCTTCCAGATCGAAGACCGCATGCTGCTCGAAGGCAGCGTGTGGCGCGGCGACCAGAAGATGTATTCCGCGTCGGCCCTGAACGACGTGGTCCTGAACCGCGCGGGCCGCGGCGGCATGATCGAGGTCCGGGTCGAACTTGACGGCGCCTTCATGTATACGCAGCGCGCCGACGGTCTCATCATCGCCACGCCCACCGGCTCCACGGCCTATGCGTTGTCGGCCAATGGCCCCATCCTGCACCCGGGCATGAACGCCATGGTGCTGGTGCCGGTGGCGCCGCAAACGCTGTCGAACCGGCCCATCGTCATCCCGGACACCGGCGTGCTCAACATGACGCTCACGGCCATGGGCCGCGTCGAAGTCGGCGCCAGCGTGCACTTCGACATGCAGACCTGGTCCGACCTGCAACCGGGCGACCGCATCGTCGTGCAGCGCGCGCCCTACACCATCCGATTCGTGCATCCCGAAGGCTACAGCTTCTTTTCCACCCTGCGCCGCAAACTGCACTGGAACCTGATGCCCGAAGCCTCCGACAACGTAGAGTAATTAGCGCCCCTTATGCTGCGCACCCTGCACATCCGCGACTTCGTCATCGTCGAACAGACCGAGATCCACTTTGGCCCCGGCTTCACCGTCTTTTCCGGGGAAACGGGCGCCGGCAAATCCATCCTGGTCGATGCGCTGGCGCTCACCCTCGGCGAACGCGGCGACGCCAGCATGTTGCGCGAAGGCGCGGCCCGCGCCGACATCACCGCCGTGTTCGACACCCCGGCGGCGCTGCATGCGTGGCTGGCCGAACGCGAAATCGACGCCGACGACGAACTCTCGCTGCGCCGCGTCATCGATGCGCAAGGCCGCAGCCGCGCCTACATCAACGGCACCCCCGCCACCGTGGCGCAACTGCGCGAACTGGGCAACAGCCTGGTCGACATCCATGGCCAGCACGCGCACCAGAGCCTGATGCGTCCCGACGCCCAGCGCGACCTGCTGGACGCGCACGGCGGCCACGGCGACCTTCGCCACGCGGTTGGCCAGGCGTGGAAGCAGTGGCGCGCCTTGGCACGCCAGCTGGAATCGGCCGAAAAAGACGCCGAAAGCCTGGCCTCTGAACGTGAACGCCTGCAATGGCAGGTCGACGAACTGGACCGGCTGAACCTCGGACTGGACGAATGGGACGCCCTGCAATCCGAGCACACGCGCCTCTCGCATGCGCAATCGCTGCTGGATGGCGCCTCGCAAATCCTAGAAATGCTGGACGGCGAAGGCGATTCGGCGCATCACCGCCTGACGGCCGCGAACCAGCGCCTGCAGCAGATGCTGCGGCACGATCCGGGCCTCAAGGGTGTCCATGACGAACTGGAATCGGCACGCATCGCCATCAGCGAAGCGGTGTCCGACCTGAACAACTACGTCAGCCGGGTCGACCTGGACCCCAAGCGGCTCGCCGACGTGGAAGCGCGGCTTGGACTGGTATTCGAGACCGCCCGCAAATTCCGCACCGATCCTGATGCCCTGTGCGAGCTGCGCGAATCGCTACATGCGGAGCTTGCCGCCTTGCAGGCCGCCGGCGACATCGACGCGCTGCGCGCCCAGGCGGCCACGGCGCAGGCGCAATACGACGCGGCCGCCGCCAAGCTGACCACCGCCCGGCGCAAGGTCGCCAAGGATCTGGGCAAGCAGGTCACCCAGGCCATGCAGACGCTCGCGATGCAGGGGGGCCGCTTTGAACCCACGCTCGCCCCGTCGGCGCCGTCCGCGCACGGCAACGAACAGGTCGAATTCCTGGTGGCCGGTCACGCCGGCACCACGCCGCGTCCGCTGGCCAAGGTCGCCTCGGGCGGCGAACTGTCGCGTATCTCGCTCGCGCTGTCGGTCATCGCCAGCCGCGCGGCGCGCGTGCCCACGCTGATCTTCGACGAAGTGGACAGCGGCGTGGGCGGCGCGGTGGCCGAATCCGTCGGCAAGCTGCTGCGCGAACTGGGCGAACGCCATCAGGTGCTGTGCGTCACCCACTTGCCCCAGGTGGCCGCGTGCGCCAACAACCAGTTCCTGGTCAGCAAGGCCGAGTCCCGCGGCGCCACCCGGTCCAGCATCGAACCGCTGGACGCCCCGGCCCGCGTCGAGGAAATCGCGCGGATGCTGGGCGGCATGAAGCTCACGGCCACCACCCGCGAACACGCGCGCGAAATGCTGGAAGGGTTCGGCCAGCCAACGCCTTGAGTCTGCGGCCTGCCGGCGTCACTGGCCTCAACATGCAAAAAGCCCCTTCAATCAAAAGGGGCTTTTGTTTTTGGCTACGCAGCCGGATGTACCGGCCTCACGGCTGCCCGCCCAGGCTTAGCGGCCTTTGAGGCAGCTGCCGCAGATGCCGTATAGCACCATCGCGTGGCTTTCCAGCGCGAAGGCGTTGTCTTTGGCGATCTTTTGCTGGCGCTTTTCGATCTCGGGATCCGAGAACTCGACGACCTTTCCGCAGTTGGTGCAGATCAGGTGGTCGTGGTGGTCGCCGTCGTTGAGCTCGAAAACGGCCTTGCCGCTGTCGAATTGGCTGCGCGCCAGGATGCCGGCCTGCTCGAACTGCGTCAGCACGCGGTAGACGGTCGCCAGGCCGATTTCGACGTTTTCGCCGATCAGGGCGCGGTAGACGTCTTCGGCGCTCAGGTGCCGTTCACCCGATTTGCGGAAAATATCAAGAATCTTCAGGCGCGGGAAAGTCGCCTTCAAACCCATGTTTTTCAGTTCGCTTTGGTCGCTCATGGTGTAATCGCTCTCCGTCCGCGTTGGCATGGGCAAGGACTGGGGTCACCGCAAGCCGGCTCGCCGAATTCATGCCGCCTCGCGGAACTATCCTTATGAAACCTTTATGATAACGGTTTTGCTTGCTTCCAAATAATAGGGGCGCGTAGTGTCCATGTTTGCACGTATTCCCTCCCGCTCTCTGAAGACCGGTTTGGCCGTTGCCGCCCTGGCCGTCGCCTTGGCGGGCTGCACCTCGAACAAATGGGGCTTCCCGTACAAGGCGCCGGTCCAGCAGGGTAACTGGATCACGCAGGAACAGGTTGCGCTGCTCCAGCCCGGCATGACCCGTGAACAAGTCCGCTTCGCGCTCGGCAGCCCCACGCTCACCAGCGTGCTGCACGCCAATCGCTGGGACTACCCGTACTACTTCAAGCCGGGCTACGGCAACCCGCAAGAGCGCAAGTTCACCGTCTGGTTCGAAAACGACCGTCTCACGCGCTGGGAAGGCGACAAGCAGCCCGATCTGCAGCCCTACCAGATCAACACGCCGGACGCCGTTGCCGACGAAAAGACCGACAAGCGCCTGGCCCGGGACGAAGCCCGCGCCGAGGAAGAGCAGGACGAACAGAAGCGCGACGCCGATGCACCCGCCAGCCCGCTCAACCAGTATCCGGGCCAGCCCGGCATCTCACCCGAGCCGCTGCGTTAAATCCAAGGACTTTTTTTATGCGTATTGCTATCGCCGGCGCAAACGGCCGCATGGGCCAGATGTTGATCGAGGCCATCCTGAAGGCCGACGGCCTGGAACTGGCCGTTGCGCTGGACGTGCCGGGCTCGGCCGCGCTGGGCCGCGATGCCGGCGCCGCGCTGGGCAAGCAGACCGGGGTTGCCATCACCGACGACCTGGACGCGCTTGCAAGCGCTGACTGCCTCATCGATTTCACCCGCCCGGAAGGCACGCTCAAGCATCTGCAGGCTTGCGTGAAGCACGGCGTGAAGGCCGTCATCGGCACCACCGGCTTTGACGACAACGGCCGCGCCGCAATCGAGGTTGCCGCGCAAAAGACCGCCATCGTGTTCGCCCCCAACATGAGCGTGGGCGTCAACGCGACGCTCAAGCTGCTGGACATGGCGGCCCGCATCCTGAACGCTGGCTACGACGTCGAAGTGTTCGAAGCCCATCACCGCAACAAGGTCGATGCGCCTTCCGGCACGGCGCTGAAGATGGGCGAGACCATCGCGTCGGCCTGGGACGTCGCGCTGCCCGACGTTGCCACCTGGAGCCGCCACGGCGACACCGGCGTGCGCAAGCCCGGCACCATCGGTTTTTCGGTGCTGCGCGGCGGCGATATCGTTGGCGATCACACGGTGTCGTTCTGCGGCATCGGCGAGCGCATCGAGATCACGCACCGCTCGTCCAGCCGGGCCACTTACGCCGAAGGCGCGCTGCGCGCTGCGCGCTTCCTCGATGGCAAGACCAACGGTCTTTACGACATGCAGTCCGTGCTGGGGCTGTGATTTCCGGCGCCAAAGGCAAAGGACCCCGCGGGGTCCTAATGAGATGGTCAGCCCGATCCCCACGAAGCGGTACGCTGAGTGGGGATTGTTCTTTCTGGGAGACCTCTCATG